>NZ_FJUR01000002.1:547500-1172580 GCF_900067135.1 Rhizobium sp. 9140
CAGCGCCGCCGCCCTCGTTGGTGTGCGGTTTATAGATCCGGCGATGACGTTTCGTCAACAGTCTCAGTCCGAAAAACTTCATAAAAGTGACAAGCCATTGTAATGTCTGGCGAATTCCAGCCGGAACCATTCCCGCCCGGTTCCACCAACGAAAACGACGCCCGGAGCAGAAAGCTCGGGCGTCGTTTGGAAGACGTATCAGTAGCGGGATCGGGTAGAGGCTCCGGAAACGACATCGGCGCGGCTGCGATCTTGTCGCGGCCGCGCCGATGGGGAGCGTTGCTGGTATCAGGCCGCCTGCTTGGTGGCGTCCAGCGGGATCTCGACGTCGATCTCCAGGATCGACATATGTTCGTCCCGGTCCATCTTCACATGAACCTTGTCGCTGTCGATCTGCACATGCTTGGCGATGACAGCGAGGATTTCCTCGCGCAGGATGGCGACGAGGTCGGAACCGGCGGCACCGCGTTCATGCGCAAGCAGAACCTGCAGCCGCTCGCGCGCCATCGGCGCGGACCTCTGTTTGGTGAAAAGGCGGAAAATGCTCATGCAGCCCTCCGTGCGAAGATCTTGCCGAACAGGCTGCGCTTTTCGCCGGGGATCGTGACCGGCAGGGTTTCGCCTGCAAGACGGCGTGCGGCGTCGAAATAGGCCATCGCAGGGGGGCAACGCACGTCTGCGAGCGTGACCGGTGCGCCGATGTTGGAAGCGCGAAGCACATCCATGCTTTCCGGGATGATGCCGAGCAGCGGGATGGACAGGATTTCGAGCACGTCCTCCACCTTCAGCATGTCACCACGCTCCGCGCGGACCGGATCGTAGCGGGTGAGGAGCAAGTGCTTTTCCATACGCTCGCCGTTTTCGGCCTTCAGCGTCTTGGAATCCAGCAGGCCGATGATGCGATCGCTGTCGCGGACGGACGAGACTTCCGGATTGGTGACGACGACGGCGACATCCGCATGGCGCATGGCCAGCGTTGCCCCGCGCTCGATACCGGCTGGGCTGTCGCAAATAATCCAGTCGAAATGCTGCTTCAGCTCGGCGATGACGCGTTCGACGCCCTCTTCCGTGAGATTGTCCTTGTCGCGCGTCTGCGATGCCGGCAGCAGGAACAGGGTTTCCAACCGCTTGTCGCGGATCAGCGCCTGCGGCAGTTTGGCGTCGCCCTGGATGACGTTGATCAGATCGTAGACGACGCGGCGTTCCGCACCCATCACCAGATCGAGGTTGCGCAGCCCGACATCGAAATCGACCACGACGACCTTTTCATTCCTCTGAGCCAGGGCGGCACCGAGGGCGGCCGTGGACGTGGTCTTGCCGACCCCACCCTTGCCTGACGTAACGACGATGACTTTCCCCATCTTGCTCTCCTGTTTTGGCCGTATCCGGCTCACTTGAGTTTCTCTGCCATGATCGCATCGTCCTCTAGCCACAGCTGGACGGGTTGTCCGCGGAGACCAGGGGCCATGTCTTCGGCCATTTTGTAGACGCCATCGATCGCGACCAGTTCGGCCTCGAGCTTCCGGCAGAAGATTCGTGCGGTGGCGTTGCCGACGGCGCCCGCCATGGCGCGGCCGCGCAGCGCGCCGTAGATATGGATCGACCCACCCGCGATGATCTCGGCGCCCGAGGCCACCGAACCGACGACGGTGACATCGCCTTCCGTAAAGACGACGGATTGCCCGGACCTGACCGGTTCGCGGATGACGAGCGACTGGAGCGCCGGGCGGGGTTCTTCTGCACGGACCTCACCGGTCTCGGGTTCCCTATCGTTCGTCGTCCCGGTTTCGGCCGGATCGCTGGTCGTCACCTCGAAGTCGGAGGCCGGACGTCCACCCTTCAACGCCGGGGGCATTCCGGGCGCGATCGCGGAGGGACGCGCGCCTTCGATGCCCATGATGCTGACATTGCGGCTGGTCAGTTCATCGACCAGCTCTCTCAACTGGGTCCGGTCAAGCTTCAGATCGGCGACATCCAGAACGGCTGGGCGGCCGAAGAAGAAGCCGGCAGAACGCGCGGCGAGGTCGTCCAGCCGGATCAGCCACGCATCGAGCGGCAGGTCCGGGGAGAGAACGACCGCGAGAAAGGAGCGGCCCTTGATACGGATCGAGCGGGCGTCTGTTGGCACTTTGTTCATCTAGGTTAAGGATTCGTTTACAATATGTATCGCTAGGACGGTTAACGAAAGGTTAACAGGAACGGCCTTGCCCAAGGCTTGCGAAATGGTCGTAAGCGGCTGTTTCCATCCCATTTTAGGGGTTTCGGCGATGCCGGGCGGAGCCTCACGGGAACATCCGCTGCAGCGGTACGTTGCGAGCGCACTTGCAGATGAAGGGATCGATGATTGATGGGTACGTCAAAGACTGCGACACAGGATCAGGCCGCCGGACCCCTGACGAATGGAGCCCTCGACTTACCAGCCCTCAACATCGACGATTACAACATCGAGGTTCGCGACAGGCAAGGCTTCATCGGCGACAAGGCGACGAAGGGTAAGTTTCGCGAGAAGCTGCATCGCTGGCGAAAGGTGATGCGTGAGGTGGGCATCGACCCGATCGGGAAGGTTGCGACAGCCGATCTTCCCAAGCGCGACATCGATGCACTGCTCAAGGGTAAGGACGCGCAGGCGGCAGCGTTGGTGTGGAGTGCGATCGAGGATTTCTCACAGGAATTTGCCGATGTCGTTGCGTGCTTCCTGAAGCAGAAGCATTGGGCTGGCACCGAACGGATCGTGGTCGGGGGCGGCTTTCGTCAGAGCCGCTCCGGCGAACTTGCCATTGCACGCACGGAGATGCTGCTTGCCGAGCGCGACGTGAACGTCCATCTGGTCCCGGTGGTTCATCACCCTGACGATGCCGGGCTGATCGGTTCGGTTCACCTGATGCCCGCATGGATGCTAAAGGGGCACAAGGCGATCTTCGCCGTCGATATCGGCGGCACGAATATTCGCGCCGGTGTTGTCGACCTCGGCAAGGCGAAGAGCGACGACAAGCACTATCTGGAAGAAGCGGCTGTCTGGCAATCGGAGATCTGGCGGCATTCGGCTGATCGTCCAAGCCGTAGTGTGGCCGTCGAGCGTCTGATCGCGATGCTAAAGGACCTGATCGCACGCGCCGAGAAGGAGAAGCTGGCGCCGGCGCCGCTGATCGGTATCGGTTGCCCAGGCATCATCCAAGCGGACGGATCGATCGAGCGCGGCGGGCAGAATCTCCCAGGCGGAAATTGGGAGAGCGACATCTTCAACCTGCCCGCCGCGATCAAGAAGGCCATTCCCGAGATCGACGGACACGAGACCTTCGTAATGATGCACAACGATGCCGTCGTTCAGGGGCTGTCGCAGATCCCTTTCATGCACGACGTCTCCAAATGGGCCGTGCTGACCATTGGTACCGGCCTCGGCAACGCCCATTTCGTCAACAAGGCGAAGGCCCATACGTAAGCGCTGAGCCCGTCGTTGCCGAACTTGTGAAGCGACGTAGGTCCTGTTCCGCTTTACCTTCAGCGGCAACGGGATGAGAGGGAGACTTTTCGATGACGCGTCTGACGGCCAGAGATTTCGATCCGGAACTGCTGGAACTTTACGACTACTATGCGCATGGGAAGATCTCCAAGCGCGAGTTCCTCGACCGCGCAGCCAAGTTTGCAATCGGCGGACTGACGGCCGCGGCCATTCTCTCCTCCATGAGCCCCGACTACGCACTGGCGCAGCAGGTCGCCTTTGCCGATCCCGACATCGCTGCAGAGTATATCACTTATCCCTCCCCCAGGGGGCATGGCGAGGTTCGAGGCTATCTCGTGCGGCCGGTCAAGGCGCAGGGTAAGGTTCCAGCCGTCGTGATTGTGCATGAGAACCGCGGCCTCAACCCCTACATCGAAGACGTCGCACGGCGTGCGGCGAAGGCTGGCTTCATCGCCTTGGCGCCCGATGGCTTAAGCTCCGTCGGCGGCTATCCCGGCAATGACGAAAAAGGGCGCGAACTTCAAAAGAGCGTCGATCCGACGAAGCTGATGAACGATTTCTTTGCCGCCGTCGAGTTCATGATGACGCACGACGCCGCGACCGGAAAAGTCGGCATGACCGGTTTCTGCTATGGCGGTGGCGTTTCCAATGCAACGGCCGTTGCCTATCCGGAACTGGCCGCCGCCGTGCCGTTCTATGGCCGTCAGCCGAAAGCCGAGGACGTGCCGCGCATCAAGGCGCCCTTGCTTCTGCATTACGGCGAGTTGGACAAAGGCGTCAACGAGGGCTGGCCACCTTACGAGGCAGCCCTGAAAGCGGCGGGCACGACCTATGAGGCCTATATTTATTCCGGCGCCAACCACGGATTCCACAATGACTCGACGCCACGCTATGACGAGGCTGCGGCCGAGCTTGCCTGGGACCGGACGATCGCCTGGTTCAATCGGTATCTGGCATAGGGCGCCGAGCGGCCAGACAAGCTCTTACAGCGATGCCGATCCTCAGACGCCCTCGGCAAGCGGCGCCTGAAGACGGCGGTAGCGACTGTCGGGCATAGCGAGCAGATCGGCATGCGTGCCCTGTTCGGCAATCCGTCCATCCTCCACCACCATGATGCGGTCGGCATTGGCGATCGTCGCCAGCCGATGAGCGATCACGAGGGTGGTGCGCCCTTCCGCAAGCTCGCTCAGGGACTGCTGGATGGCGCGCTCGGTTTCCGTATCGAGTGCCGAGGTCGCTTCGTCCAGAATGAGGATCGGCGGATTCTTGAGAAAGATGCGCGCGATCGCCAGCCTCTGCTTCTGCCCGCCGGACAGCTTGACACCGCGTTCGCCGATCACCGTTTCCAGCCCCTCCGGCAGCGCCGCGATGACGGCGTCGAGACGTGCGCGTTTGGCGGCCTCGAGAATATCGGCTTCGGATGCGCCCAGGCGCCCATAGGCGATATTCTCACGGATCGTTCCGGCGAAGAGGAAGACGTCCTGCTGGACGATGCCGATGTTGGAGCGCAGCGATCTCAGCGTCATGTCGCGAATGTCGATGCCGTCGATGGTGATTGTCCCCTCGGTGATGTCGTAAAACCGCGGAAGCAGCGAGCAGATGGTGGTCTTGCCAGCGCCTGATGGCCCGACGAAGGCGACGGTCTCGCCTGCGCGCACAGAAAGGTCGAGATCGCGCAGGATCGAGCGTCCGCCCTGGTAGCCGAAGCCGGCACCGCGATAGACAATATCGCCTCTCAGACGATCGACCGGCACCGCATCGGCGCGATCGGCGATGTCTGGTTCGGTCTGCAGAAACTGCTGGTAGCGCTGGAACCCGGCAATGCCCTTCGGATAGGTCTCGATGACGGAGTTGATCTTGTCGATCGGACGGAAGAACACGCCGACGAGGAGCAGGAAGCCGACGAAGCCGCCTGCGGTAAGTTCGCCACGAACCACGAACCATGCACCCGCCAGCATCACCGCCACCTGCACGAGGCGCATCGAGAGATAGGAGAGCGAGGTCGATGCCGCCATGAACTTGTAGGCTTCGAGCTTGGTGCGCTGGTAACCGGCATTGTTCTGCGCGAACAACGCGCGCTCATGATCCTCGTTCGCAAAGGCCTGAACGACGCGAATGCCGCCGACATTCTCCTCGATGCGCGCGTTGAACTCGGCGACCTTGCCGTAGAGCGCATGCGAATTGACCGTCATCCGCGTTCCATAGCGCGTGGTGACGAAGGCGGCGAGCGGTACGATGAGCGCCGTGATCAGCGCGAGGGGCACATGCACGAACATCATCAGGATGAAGGCGCCGACGAGCGTCATGACCGCGATGAAGACATCCTCGGGTCCGTGATGGGCCACCTCGCCGATTTCGTCGAGGTCCTTCGTCAGCCGCGCGACGAGATGGCCGGTCTTGTGGTTGTCGAAATAGCCGAAAGAGAGTTTCTGAAGATGGTCAAAGGCCTTGCGCCGCATCTCCGTCTCGATGCGGATACCGAGCATGTGCCCCCAATAGGTGACCACGACCTGAAGGCCGGCATTCACGACATAGATGACGAGCAGGCCGAGACCGGCAAGACCGATCAGGCTGAACTGGTTGGTCGGCAGCAGCCGGTCGACGAAGAGCTTGACGGCAAGCGGGAAGACCAGTTCAAGCAGACCCGCCGAGATCGCGCAGGAGAAATCCAGCAGGAAGAGATTGCGGTGCGGCCGATAATAGGTGGCAAACTGCCTGATAAGATCATTCATGCCGTGGCTCTTGATACGCGTGTGGCCGCTCCGCAGAAAGCCGATGCAGCCTTCTAACGCATGTTGCCCGAAAGTATGCAGCGGTTCGGGAGCCGAACATGCGTCCGGCGGAAGATGTAGAGCAAAGACCCAACGGACTGAAAACGATATGCGGGCAAGCTGGTGGCTTGCCCGCATCTTAACCTCGCGATTGTGTCCTCGAGGTCACGCAGAGGAGAATATGGGCTCTCTCCGTCGGCTCAGAACTTCTGCGTCAGGGAAATCTTGAAATAGCGTCCGGCTTCCGAATAAAACTCGGATGCGTTGGCGATTTCCTTGACTTCGAGAGCGTCGAAATAGGTCTTGTCGAACAGATTGTAGACGCCGCCCTGAATGCGCAGGCCCTTGGTCTGCTCAGGCTCCCACCAGCCGGTCAGGTTGACGATGCCGTAGCCGCCCGGCTTGGTTGCGGCAATGGAATCGTCGTCCACGGCAGCGGCGGTGACGAGGCTGAGATCCGTTCCCCAGAACGCGGTATTGTAACCGACGCCGACGATCGCCTTCAGCGGCGCGACCGAGGCGAGCAGTTCGTCCGTGTCGAGATCGGTCCCGCGGGCATAGGCGAGCGATCCGTGGAGGTCGATACCGGACGAGAAGGTCTTCTGCGCGCGGGCCTCGACGCCGGAAATCCGGACACGGGCGCGGTTGAAGTATTCGATGCTTCCGACGCGATACCCTGCCTCGGGCGTCGTTTCCGTGTCGATGAAGTTCTTGTAGCGCGTGGTGTAGGCCGCAATCCGCCCGCCGAAATCCTCATCGCCGAAGTTCGCGCCTGCTTCGAAGCCGTAGCTCGTTTCGGGGTCGAGATCCGGATTGCCGATCTGCCTGTAGAGCGGTGCATTGTCATAGTTGCTGTAGAGTTGCGAGACGTTCGGCGCCTTGAAACCCGTGGTGACCTGCGCGAACAGTTCGACATCCGGGCGTACCTGCCAGGCGGCGCGGAGCTTCGGAGAAAGCCGGAAATCGCTCTGGCCCTCGGGAAGATCCGGGCTGTTGCCGATGCTGGTATAGGTCGAGGTTTCCTGCGGATCGTGGCGATACCAGTCGAGGCGCAGGCCGGGGGTCAGAGACACCCCGCTATTGCCGAGGCCGATCTTGTCTTCCGCAAAGAGGCCTACCATCAGGCTGTCGGTGTCGGGCATATCCGAGCGGTTGTTGTGATAGTTGGCGCAGGCCGGCGCGAAAACGACGTCGCAGGTGTCGTCGCCCTTCTGGTACTGGCTTGTCCGGGTAAAGTCGATATTGCCGCCGAAGGTGACCTGATGATCGAGCAGGCCGGTATCGAAGCTGGAATTGGCATAACCGCTTGCGCCGTAGGAGCGTGCTTCGTTATCGCTGGAACGCATATAGGTGCCGATCGGGCCTGTCAGGCGCGTGCCGTGCGTGCCTTCGATGCGCTCCGCCCTCTGAAAATAGACGGTGGCAAAAGCGCTGTCGATCCAGCTGTCGCCGCTCGTTGCGTCGAAGAAATAGTCGAGCGACAGGCGATCGCGCTTCTTGTCAGAATCGCGGTCATAGTCATCGGCCTGGTAGGTCCCACCCTGCGTCTGACGCAGGTTCGTGGTCGTGTTCTGGTCGTAGTGCTCGGCCGTCATGCCGATCGTGTGGCCGCCTTCCAGCGACTGACGGACCTTGAAGAGAATGTTGCGACGGTTGAGATCCATCGGATCTGCCTCGGTGCGGGTCGCACCGTAACCGCCGACATCCCCGCCCGTCTCCTCTTCGCGTCCATACTTGTAGGAGGTCTGGAAGAGCACGGAGGTATTGTCGAAGCGCTTGGCGACGGCTGCGGCGCCGATCAGCGAACGGTCTGAGCCGTCATAGCCGAGCTTGGCGACGCCACCGACGGTGGCTCCGTCCGCAATCAGGTCTTCCGGCTCCAGCGTGCGCAGGATGACGGCACCGCCGAGAGCCCCCGAGCCCGCACGGCTGGAATCGGCACCTCGCAGGATATCGACGGTGCCGAGTGACGCGAAGTCGTAGGTATCGACACCGCCCTGTGAGTTGCGCACGCCGTCCGACAAATACGGCACCGGAATGCCGTCGATCGTCGTCAGGACGCGGTCGGCTTCCAGGCCGCGGATATTGACGCTTTTCGTTGCCGAAACGAAGCTGACGCCCGGCTCCGTGGTATCGCCGAGGTCGTCGAGATCGTCGATATCCTTCTCGGCGATCTGTTCGGCCGTGGTGCGGGTCGCGAGCGGGGAATCTTCCGGGGCGCCCTGCCGCACGCGCTTGCCCTTGACGATGATCGTCGGCAGCGCCGTCTGCTCCTGCGAAGCGGCCGTGCCCTGCGCCGGAGGCGCATTCTGGGCGAAGACCGGCGACGTCATGGACGCAAACGCGCTGACGACCACGAGAGATGAGCAGGCAAGGAGTAGTGACCGCAAGCCCCGGGATACCATGTTGTTTCCTTTCAGCGGGCACACGAAAGCCTTTCGCCGCAGGGTTCTGCGGAGATGACATGACGTGGCCGACAAGTGAACTGACAGACGGATGCCTGCCCCCGATCCGACAGCTATTAAACATGAGTATTTGTGTCAATATTAAAAATCAGCGTCTGCGAGGATCGCCTAGAGGCACGGCTCCTGCGAAAACCGTCGGCGACATGGACAAGATTGTGGCCGCTTCTAGTTGGTACGGGAAACGCATGGGCGAAAGCCGGAGAAGGCCACACACGACGACGAGGGAGAACTGATTGTGGAAAAGACCGTGATCTCGAAGATCACCTGGAAACTGATGCCGTTTCTCGGCATCCTGTACCTGATCGCCTATATCGACCGTCAGAACGTCAGCTATGCCAAGCTCGACATGGTCGGAGCGCTCGGCGCGCGAACGTTGTTCGCCCGCATCCTCTTCACTTGGGGAATGGTCGGTAGCGCTTGCCTACTTCAGCGCCATCGCACCGATATTTTTCTCGACGGCATGCCTGACCGTTGCCGGCCTGCTCGTCATCATGACCGCGCGGATCACGGCCCGGCGTACCGCGAGAGAAGAAACGAGCCTCGCATGAACAGAGCCGTAGCAAGCCCCTTGATCGGATATTCATGCTCGTCGTTCTAGAAGATGTGTCGAAGAGCTATCGGACGGCGGAAGGACCGCTTCCCGTCTTGCAGGGCATCGACCTCTCGCTTGATGCCGGTCAAAGCTTGGCGCTGACCGGCGAATCCGGCAGCGGCAAGAGCACGCTCCTCCATCTGGTCGCCGGCCTCGATCATCCCGACCATGGTCGAATCATTATCGCTGGGCACGAGATCGGCGGGCTCGACGACAACGGGCGTGCCGCTCTCCGCCGATCGACGGTGGGGCTGGTCTTTCAGCAGTTCAACCTCATACCCTCGCTGACCGTTGCAGCGAACCTGGCCTTTCACGCGCGCCTCGCCGGGCGTTTCGATGCGGCCTGGCAGCAGGCGTTGACCGCGAGGCTCGGGCTCGAGCCGTTGCTGGCCCGCTACCCCGAGCAATTGTCCGGCGGCCAGCAGCAACGCGTTGCCATCGGGCGGACCCTGGCCGCGCGGCCGAAACTGGTTCTGGCGGACGAGCCGACCGGCAATCTCGATGAGGCCACGGGGGACGCCGTGATGACGCTGATGCTGTCGCTCGTCGTAGAAACCGGATCGTCGCTGCTGATGGTCACACACTCCCATCGCCTCGCAGGACAACTCGATCGCCGCATCCATTTGCGCTCAGGCCGCATCGACAAGACCGTGGAACGGCCCGTATGATGCGCCGCACGGCGATGAGCGCGCTCCTGTCTCACTGGCGCAGACGGCCCCTTCAGCTGGTCATGCTGCTCCTCGGCCTGTCACTGGCGACAGCCCTCTGGTCCGGCGTGCAGGCGATCAACACGGAGGCGCGCGCAAGCTATGATCGCGCTGCCGCAACGCTCGGGCAGGACCGTCTTGACCGGATCGTCAGCGGCACCGGTGCGTCGATCGCGCAATCCGAGTTTATCGCACTTCGCCGCGCCGGCTGGCTCGTCTCCCCTGTGATCGAGGGAACGCTCCGTCTCGGGCCGACACGCCTGCACCTCATCGGCATCGATCCTCTGACCCTGCCGGCCGAGGGGATGACGGGAGATATTGGTGCAACAACCGATCTCCTCGCCTTCCTCACGCCACCCGGCCTGCTCTATGTTTCCGCGGAGACGGCTGAGAGACTTTCCGGACAATCCCTGCCACCGCTGAAGGTCTCCGCGTCGCCTCTTGCTGGCGTCGGCATGACCGATATCGGCACCGCGCAGCAGCTTCTCGGCAAGCCGGGGGAGATCAGCCAGCTGATCGTGGCGCCCGGGCAGCGGCAGGGCCTGCGCCCAGTCGAGCAGATCGCTCCGGGCCTGGTTGTCAAGGCACCGGACGCACAGGGCGATCTTGCACGCCTGACCGACAGCTTTCACCTCAACCTCACCGCCTTCGGGTTTCTCGCCTTCGCCGTTGGCCTCTTCATCGTTTATTCCGCCATCGGGCTCGCCTTCGAGCAGCGCCGCGCGACCTTTCGCACGCTCCGCTCTCTCGGCCTGCCCGCGACGACGCTAACGGGCCTGCTTCTGGCAGAACTGGTCGGCTTCGCGATTGTGGCCGGTATCGCAGGCGTCCTGCTCGGCTATCTCGTGGGGTCAGTCCTTCTGCCCGGTGTCGCCGCAACCCTGCAGGGACTCTACGGCGCCAGCGTTCCCGGCACCCTGACGCTGCGGCCGCAATGGTGGGCGTCCGGGCTCGCAATCGCGCTTTTCGGAACGCTGGCTGCGGCCGCGCAGAGCCTCTGGCGGGTCTGGCGCATGCCGCTTCTGGCACCGGCCCAGCCGCGGGCCTGGGTCCGCGCCTCGGAGTCCGGGCTTCGCCTGCAGGCGGCAGCGGCCATTGCGCTGTTTGCGGCGACAATTGCTCTTGCAGTTTTCGGCTCGGGGCTTGTGGCCGGCTTTTCTGTGCTCGGCGGCTTGCTTCTCGGTGCCGCACTGCTGCTGCCGGTGCTCCTTGCCCTGTTCCTCGCCCTCATGCAGCGACTGAGCAGGCGGCCGATCGCCGAATGGTTCTGGGCAGATACGCGCCAGCAGCTGCCGGGCCTGTCGCTCGCCCTGATGGCGCTGCTCCTCGCGCTTTCCGCCAATATCGGCGTGGGAACGATGGTTTCGAGCTTCCGGCTGACCTTTACTGGCTGGCTCGACCAAAGGCTCGCCGCTGAACTTTACGTGACCGCCCGCGACGAGGCGCAGGCGGCGGATCTGCGCACCTGGCTCGCCGGCCGGGTCGATGCGGTTCTGCCGATCTGGAGCGTTTCCGGCGAGGTGCGCGGCGCGCCTGCGGAGATCTTCGGTGTTGCCAACGAACCGACCTACCGCGACAACTGGCCCCTTCTCGCACGCGTTCCGGACACGTGGGATCGCGTGGCGGCGGGGACGGGTGCACTGGTTAACGAGCAATTGTCGCGCCGCGATGACTTGGTGATCGGCGACAGTCTGGTCCTTCCCGGCGGCTGGACGACGACGGTCGCCGGCATCTACTCCGACTATGGCAACCCCCTCCCCCAGGTGATGATCGGCATCGACACGCTGACGACGCACTATCCCGACGTTGCGCGCCTGCGCTACGGTCTGCGCCTGCCGGTCGACAATGTCGGTGTGCTTTCCGAAGCACTGCGCGAGCGGTTCGACTTGCCACCGGAGAATCTCGTCGATCAGGCGAGCCTCAAGCGGCGCTCGCTCGACATCTTCGAACAGACCTTTTCAGTCACCGCCGCGCTCAACATCCTCACCCTTGGCGTCGCTGGCCTCGCCATGTTTGCGAGCCTCATGACGCTCTCGACCATGCGCCTGCCGCAGCTCGCGCCCATCTGGGCCATGGGTCTGACGCGTCGGCAACTCGTCCTTCTGGAGCTTGCCCGAACCCTCGTCCTCGCCGCGATCACGCTTCTGGCGGCCCTTCCCGTCGGGCTCGGGCTCGCCTGGGTGTTGCTGTCCGTTGTCAATGTCGAGGCTTTCGGCTGGCAGCTTCCGATGCACATCTTTCCCGCCGATTGGGTGCGTCTCGCCGCGCTCGCGCTCGCCGCGAGCCTGCTTTCGGCCTTCATCCCCCTGCGCCAGCTTGCAGCGGTGTCGCCTTCGGATCTTCTGAAAGTTTTTGCCAATGAACGGTAGGCCCATGACCGCTCGAACTGTCATCTCGTTCCTGATGTCTCTTCTGCTCGGCCTTTGCCCGCCGCTTGCGGCAACGGCTCAGGGATTCGCGGGGCTCGGCACGACCGCGGAAGGCTTTGCCGTGCCACAGCCCGGCAAGGCCTTTATCTTTCCGCGCGATCATGCCGCACATCCCAACTTCCGCATCGAGTGGTGGTACATCACCGGCAACCTGACCGGCGCCGACGGCAAGGCCTATGGCGTGCAGTGGACACTCTTCCGCTCGGCTCTGCAGCCAGGAGAGCGCGAAGGCTGGAGCAGCCCGCAGATCTGGATGGGACATGCGGCGGTGACGACGCCGGAGCGGCATTTCGTGTCCGAGCGCCTCGCCCGTGGCGGCATCGGGCAGGCCGGTGTGACGGCAGAACCATTCGATGCCTGGATCGACGACTGGCAGATGCAGGCGACGGCTCCGGCGGCCGGACGCGATGCCGTAGCGGATGTGACGCTCAAGGCTGCGGGACAGGATTTCAGCTACGCGCTCGACCTCACGGCGAAAGGCCCGATCGTCCGTCAGGGGCAAGGGGGCTACTCGGTCAAATCGGCGGCCGGGCAGGCGAGCTATTATTACTCCCAACCCTTTTATGACGTGCGTGGCACGCTCTCCCTCCCAAGCGGCGATGTTGCCGTCACCGGACAGGCCTGGCTCGATCGCGAATGGTCCTCGCAACCGCTGGCTGCCGACCAGACCGGCTGGGACTGGTTTTCCCTTCATCTCGACAGTGGCGAGAAGCTGATGGGCTTTCGTCTGCGCGACAGCGGTTCTGGCTACACCTCGGCCACCTGGATTGCAGCCAACGGCATCCCCTCCCCGCTTCCGCCCGGCGCGCTTTCCGTATCACCGGTGAGTACAGCAGAGGTCGCCGGACGAACGGTGGCCGTCGGCTGGCACCTGACCATTCCCGCCCGCGGTCTCGACATCACCACGACGGCCATCAACCCGCAGGCGTGGATGGCGACCCGCACCCCCTATTGGGAGGGGCCAATCACCTTTGACGGAAGCCATACCGGACGTGGATATCTCGAAATGACGGGGTATTGATGCGCGGATGAAGTGACGGCGACAACAGAGCATCGCCCAGAGCGGTACTAACGCTGAATTGACCGCATCGTCCCGCGAATAGGATTAGACGTTTTAAAACGTAAGAGATAAATTTACAGACAACGAACGCAGCGTTTTCACTCGAAAACAGAGCCGAGCCGGAGTCTCGCTCTCAGGACGCGGCAGATAAAATAGACGTCGGTGCGTGCGCCGCCGAGGGATGGAAAAGACGATGACGATAGATTTGGGTTCGATGGCCCTGATCGGCGTAAAAGGCCTCGATGACGTGCTTGCCGGTGGATTGTCCCGCCGCCACGTCTTTCTGCTGGAAGGGTCCCCCGGTACCGGCAAGACGACCATCTCCTTGCAATTTCTGCTCGAGGGTGCAGCGCATGGCGAACGCTGCCTCTACATCACCCTTTCCGAAACGGAAGACGAACTGCGCAAAAGCGCCGCGTCGCACGGCATGGAGCTCGGTGAGAACATCACCATCTTCGAGTTGGTGCCGCCGGAAAGCCTGCTGGATGCTGATCAGCAGCAGAGCCTGCTCTATTCGTCCGACCTTGAACTGGGCGAAACCACCAAGCTGATCTTCGAGGCGTTCGAGCGCATGCGCCCGAGCCGCGTCGTCATCGACAGCCTGTCGGAAATCCGCCTGCTCGCGCAAAGTTCGCTGCGCTATCGGCGTCAGATCCTTGCGCTGAAGCACTATTTCTCGAAATCCGGCGCGACCGTTCTTCTCCTTGACGATCTGACCGCCGATACGCTCGACAAGACCGTCCATAGCGTCGTCCACGGTGTCATCCATCTGGAGGAACTGGCGCCGAACTATGGTGCAGAACGCCGCCGCATGCGCGTCATCAAGTATCGCGGCAAGGCCTATCGCGGCGGGTATCACGACTACATCATCGAGACCGGCGGCGTCGTGGTCTTCCCGCGCCTGCGCGCCACCGAACATCGCACGGACTTCGAACGAACGGTGCTGAGCAGTGGTATTCCAGCACTCGACGGTCTTCTCGGGGGCGGCATCTCGCGCGGATCGAGCACGCTTTTGATCGGGCCGGCCGGCACGGGCAAAAGCCTGTTCGGGATTCAGTTCGTCGATGCCGCCATCAAGCGGGGTGAGACCGCCGCCATCTTCGTTTTCGACGAGGAACTGGGCCTTCTCTTCTCCCGTACCCGCAGCATGGGACTGGATCTGGAAGCCATGCGCGACGCCGGGAGCCTTTACATCGAGCAACTGGATGCGGCAGAACTGTCTCCGGGGGAATTCGCCCAGCGCGTCCGCGAGAGCGTCACCCGCTTCAACGCGAAGACGGTTCTGATCGACAGCGTCAACGGCTATCAGGCCGCGATGCCTGAAGAAAACGCGCTGATCCTTCATATCCACGAACTGCTGCAATACCTCAACCGCCAAGGCGCCAACACCTTCCTGACGGTTGCCCAGCACGGGCTGGTCGGCGATATGAAATCACCCGTCGACGTCACCTATCTCGCCGACACGGTCATTCTGCTGCGCTATTTCGAGGCCATGGGAACCGTGCGCCGAGCCGTCTCCGTCATCAAGAAACGGACCGGGCAGCATGAGGATACGATCCGCGAGTACCGCATCGGCTCCGACGGCCTCCGCCTCGGCGAGCCGCTTTCCGGCTTCCAGGGCGTGCTTCGCGGCGTACCGGTGCTGACCAGCGATGGCCAGACGATGATGCCGCTTGCCGGTGGGAGTGGCGACAATTTCTGATCGCGTTGCGACCGTTCTCGTTCTGGCGCCGGCCGGGCGCGATGCCCAGATTGCCGCATCCCTGCTTGCCGAAGCCGGGATGGCATCCAGGCCTGCGGCGACCATGGGGCAATTCGTCGAGGGACTGGGCGACGATGTGGCTTTCGGCGTCATCACCGAAGAGACGCTCCGCTCCGCCGATCTGAAATCGCTCTCAGGATGGATTTCGGCACAGCCGAGCTGGTCCGACCTGCCCTTTATCGTGCTGACACAACGCGGCGGCGGACCTGAGCGCAATCCTGCGGCGGCTCGTCTGTCGGAGGTGCTTGGAAACGTCAGCTTCATCGAGCGGCCCTTCCATGCAACGACCTTCATCAGCGTCGCGCGCACGGCCATGCGCGGCCGACGCCGCCAGTTCGAGGCGCGGCTGCGCATGCAGGCGCTGGACGATGGCGAAAGGCGGCTGGCAACGGCGCTCGAAGCAGGACGGCTGGGCGCATGGGAGCTCGACCTCGCAACGCAAACGCTGACGACCTCGGTCATGTGCCGATCCACATTCGGGCGGAGTGCTTCGGAAACGCTGAGCTATGAGGAGCTGATCTCCAGTATTCACCCGGAGGACCGGGCGCGCATGATTGCGGCCGTCAGCAAGACCGTTGAGACGGGGCAGGACTATTCGATCGAGTCCAAGGTCATCTGGCCGGATGGCTCGCTGCACTGGGCCGAAATCCGCGCGCAGGTCTACCGGGACCGGAGCGGACGCCCGGCAAAGCTTGTCGGTGTTTCCGCTGATATCACCGAGCGCCGCCGGGTGGAGGATCAGCAGCGGCAGCTCAACGAAACGCTGGAAGAACGTGTGACGAAGCGGACGGCGGAGCTTGAGGAAGCCCACGCCGTCGTCATGAGCGAGGTGGCCCAACGCGAGAAAGCGGAGGAGCAGCTGCGACAGGCCCTGAAAATGGAGGCTATCGGGCAGCTGACGGGCGGTGTCGCGCACGATTTCAACAACCTGCTGATGGCCGTGCTTGGTAATCTCGAACTGCTGCGCAAACATGTCGATGGCGATGCCAAGGCGGTTCGGCTGATCGACGGCGCCGTTCAGGGCGCGCGCCGCGGCGCCTCGCTGACCCAGCGCCTGCTTGCCTTTGCCCGCCGGCAGGATCTTCAGGTCGGGCCTGTCGACCTGCGAAAGCTTATAGGCGAAATGGAGGACCTGCTGCGCCGCTCGGTCGGCTCCGCCATCACCCTGCAGAGCGAGATCGCGGACGATCTGCCACCGGCCGAAGCGGACGGCAACCAGCTGGAACTTGCCCTCCTCAACCTCGTCGTCAACGCGCGCGACGCGATGCCGGACGGCGGAACCATCACCATTCGCCTTGATGTGGAGGATCGCCCGACAGCCACGGACGTTCTTTCGGCCGGGCGTTATCTTACGCTGTCCGTTACCGATACGGGTGTCGGTATGAACCCGGAAACGCTTCGGAAGGCGATCGACCCTTTCTTTTCGACCAAGGAGCTGGGCAAGGGCACCGGGCTCGGACTGTCCATGATCCACGGGCTCGCCATTCAGCTGAAAGGCGAACTGCAGCTGTCGAGCCGCCCCGGAGAAGGCACGACGGCCGTGCTGCGCCTGCCCGTCGCGCGCGCAGGCGATCTTAGCGAAAAGGCGTTGCCGCCGGAGGTTCCACCGATGGAAAAGTCAGAGAGATCGGAAGCCCTTCGTATTCTCATGGTCGATGACGACGCTCTGATCGCGATGAGCACGGTAGATATGCTGGAAGATCTCGGTCACAGCGTCGTGGAGGCCAATTCCGGACGCCAAGCCTTGGGCGTGCTGGAAAGCGGGGATGCCTTCGATCTGATGATCACGGACTTCTCGATGCCGGGCATGAACGGTGCAGAACTTGCCCGCCAGGCACTTGCCCTGCGGCCCGACCTGAAGATCCTGATCGCGACCGGCTATGCCGAGCTGCCGGCCGGCACCGAGTTGAACATTCCAAGGCTTGGCAAGCCATATTCGCAGGATCAACTGGCAACCGAGATTGCAAGGCTCGTCTGCCAGCCGTAAGCCTATGGCCTCAGCCCATCAGCGCTTGATCCGCAGAATCGTCTCGATTTCGACCGTCATGCCGTTGGGAAGCGAGCCCATGCCGATGGCGGACCGCGCGTGGCGGCCGTCTTCGCCCATGACCTCGATCAGGAGGTCCGAAAAGCCATTGATGACAAAGGGGTGCTCGGTGAATTCCGGCACGGCATTGACCATGCCGAAAACCTTGACGACCTCCACCGCGTCGAGATCGCCAACCGCATGCTGCACGGTCGACAGAACCTGCAGCGCAACGATGCGGGCATGGCCGCGGGCCTCCTCGATCGAAACATCGCGACCGACCTTGCCGGTGTGCCATCCCCCCTCCACACGCGCGGCACCCTGCCCTGCCAGATAAAGCATGTCACCGGCTCTCTTAGCCGGCACATAATTGCCGCCGGGTGCCAGCGGCACCGGCAAGACCAACCCCAATTCCTCAAGCCGCCGATAGACGCTCATAGCCGCCCCTCCCCTTCTCAGACACTGCTTAAAAGCAAGCTTGTCTCGCTGTTGGACACGCCTTCGATCATCCGCACCTCGCGCAGAACCCGGTCGAAATCCGACAAGGTCGCGGACCGCATATTGGCAACGAGATCCCAATTTCCGTTGGTCGTGTGGAGCGCGTAGATCTCCGGAATGGTGCGCAAACGGCGAATGACCTGCGTCGTCGCTTTCCCAACCACCTCGATCATCATGACCGCATGGATGGTCTGCGCATCGAAATCCTCGCGCACCCGCACGGTAAAGCCAAGCAGCGTTCCCGTCTCCAGAAGGCGATCCAGCCGGTTCTGAACGGTGCCGCGGGCAACACCGAGTGCGTCCGAAAGCTTCGACAGCGACGCCCGACCATCGACCCTGAGATGGGCGATGATGCGCCTGTCGAGGTCGTCAGGGACATAGGTCGCGGATGTCGCGTTTCGGGTATATTTCACAGCGCGGCATTCCGTTTGTTCAGTTCTCTGGCGGATCTAACACCGTTTCTTGCGGTTTGTCATCCAAGTTGGCGAACTCCACATGCAAAATGCCGCCGAACCATAGGCTCGGCGGCATGTCGTCTGTGACGTTCCTTGATCCGTTACTCGGCCGGAACAAGATGTGTGTCGTGCGCGTCCGTCGAGATCTTCAGCGGGCGGTTTCCGGCAAGCTTGCGCACCAACACATAGAAGACCGGCGTCATGAAGATGCCGAAGAAGGTCACGCCGATCATGCCGGAGAAGACGGCGATACCCATGGCGGCGCGCATCTCGGCCCCTGCCCCGGTCGAGATCACCAGAGGGACAACACCCATGATGAATGCCATCGAGGTCATCAGGATCGGCCGCAATCGCAGCCGGCTCGCCTCGACAGCCGCCTGAACCGGCGTTCGTCCTTCGAACTCGAGTTCCCGGGCGAATTCCACGATCAGGATCGCGTTCTTCGCCGACAAGCCCACAAGGACCACGAGCCCGA
This sequence comes from Rhizobium sp. 9140, assembly GCF_900067135.1. Classification (NCBI taxonomy): domain Bacteria; kingdom Pseudomonadati; phylum Pseudomonadota; class Alphaproteobacteria; order Hyphomicrobiales; family Rhizobiaceae; genus Rhizobium; species Rhizobium sp. 9140. Next base: position 566,201 of record NZ_FJUR01000002.1, read on the forward strand.
TCTGGGTAAAGATGTTGTTGTCTCCCCCCGTCAACCAGACCCCGGTCAGCGCTGCGAGCACGCCCATCGGGACGATCATGACGATGGCGACCGGTAGCGTCAGGCTCTCATACTGTGCCGCGAGGACCAGATAGACCAGCAGCAAAGCGAGCGGGAAGACGAGGAAGCCGGAGCTTCCCGCCAGGATCTGCTGATAGGTCAGATCCGTCCACTCGAAGTCGATACCCGGCGGCAACGTTTCCCGGGCGATCTGCTCGATAGCCGCCTGGGCCTGACCGGACGAGAAGCCCGGTGCCGGCGCGCCATTCACATCGGCAGCAAGGAAGCCGTTGTAGCGTGTCGTACGCTCCGGCCCTGTGGTCGCATCCACCTTCAGAAGCGCCGAGAGCGGGATCATCTGGCCCGTCTGCGAGCGGACCTTCAGCTGTCCGATATCCTCCGGCTTTGCCCGATATTTCGCATCCGCCTGAACCCGAACGCTGTAGGTTCGGCCAAAGGCATTGAAATCGTTGACATAGAGCGAGCCAAGATAGATCTGCAACGCATCAAAGACGTCGGTGACGGACACGCCGAGCTGTTCGGCTTTCGTGCGGTCGAGATCCGCGAAAAGCTGCGGCACGTTGATCTGGAAGCTCGAGAAGATGCCTGCGAGTTCCGGCGTCTGGTAGGCCTTGGCGATGAACGCCTTCGTCGCCTCGTCCAGCGCCTGATAGCCGAAGCCGGCGCGATCCTCGATCTGCAACTTGAAGCCACCCGTGGAGCCCAGACCGTTGACCGGCGGCGGCGGGAACATGGCGATGAAGGCATCCTGGATGCCGGCATATTTCTGGTTCAGCTGCATGGCGATGGCCCCACCCGAAAGCTCCGGCGTCGTGCGCTTCTCGAAGTCGTCGAGGATGGCGAAGACGATGCCGGCATTCGAGCCTATCGTGAAGCCGTTGATCGACAGTCCGGGGAAGGCGATCGCGTTCTTCACGCCCGGCTGTTGCAGGGCGATATCGCTCATCTTCTTGATGACGCTCTCTGTTCTGTCGAGCGTTGCTCCATCGGGAAGCTGTGCGAAACCAATGAGATACTGTTTATCCTGCGCCGGCACGAAGCCGCCCGGCACCGCGTTGAACATACCGTAGGTGGCGCCGGCAAGCGCGAGATAGATGACCATGACCACGCTCTTGCGCGACAGGAGCCCGCCGACGCTGCGACCGTAACCGTTGGATGCGGCGCCGAAGGCACGGTTGAACCCGCGGAAGAACCAGCCGAACGCCTTGTCCATGACGATCGTCAGCTTGTCCTTTTTGGCGTCGTGGCCTTTCAGAAGCAGGGCTGCGAGCGCCGGCGACAGGGTGAGCGAGTTGATGGCGGAAATGACAGTGGAAATCGCGATGGTCAGGGCGAACTGACGATAAAACTGCCCGGAAAGCCCTGTGATGAATGCCAACGGCACAAAAACCGCGACCAGAACCAGCGCGATCGCGATGATCGGCCCGGAGACTTCCTGCATCGCACGATAGGTTGCCTCGCGCGGCGCAAGCCCGTTCTCAATGTTGCGCTCAACATTTTCCACGACGACGATCGCGTCGTCGACGACGATACCGATGGCAAGCACGAGACCGAACAGCGTCAGCGCGTTCACCGAGAAGCCGAAGACATACATGACCGCGAAGGTGCCGATGATCGAGACGGGAACCGCGATCAAGGGAATGATCGACGCCCGCCATGTCTGGAGAAAGACGATAACCACGACCACGACGAGCGCAATTGCTTCAAGCAACGTATCGATGACCTTCTCGATCGACGCACGAACGAATTCCGTCGTGTCATAGACGATCTCGAACGTGACGCCTTCCGGCATGGCTTTGGACAGTTCCGCCATGGTTGCGCGGACATCGTCAGATATGGCGATGGCATTGGAGCCCGGTGCCTGGAACACGGGCACAGCCACGGCCGGCTCGCCATCCAGCAAGGAGCGGAGCGTGTAGTCGGCAGCACCCATCTCGATACGGGCAACGTCGCGGAGCCGGGTTATTTCGCCATTGGCGCCGCTTTTGACGATGATATTACCGAACTGTTCCGGCGTCTGCAGGCGGCCTTGTGCGTTGACCGAAAGCTGCAGATCGACGCCGGGCAGCGTGGGCGATGCTCCGATGATGCCAGCGGCCGCCTGGACGTTTTGCTGGCGAATGGCTGTGGTGATATCGCTCGCAGCAAGGGAGTATTCGGCGGCCTTCTGCGGATCGATCCAGACGCGCATGGAGTAATCCCCCGCGCCGAAGACCTGCACCTGCCCGACACCTTCGATGCGGGCCAGCCGGTCCTTGATGTTCAGAACGGCGTAGTTGCGAAGATAGGTGAGATCGTAGCGCCCGCCGGCGGAAACGAGGTTGACGACCATCATCAGGTCGGGCGAGCTTTTGACCGTAGTGACACCGAGCGCCCGCACCTCTGCCGGCAGACGCGGTTCCGCCTGAGATACGCGGTTCTGAACCAGCTGCTGGGCCTTGTCTGGATCCGTGCCCAGCTTGAAGGTCACCGTCAGCGTAAGAACCCCGTCGGCCGTGGCTTGGCTCGACATGTAGAGCATGTCCTCGACGCCGTTGATGGACTCTTCGAGCGGCGTTGCCACCGTTTCCGCGATGACTTTCGGGTTGGCACCCGGGTAGGTGCCGCGCACGACGATGGATGGCGGAACGACGTCCGGATACTCGGAAATCGGCAGTGCGCGCATGCCGATCAGGCCTGCGACGACGATAAGAACCGACAGAACACCAGCAAAGACCGGCCTGTCGATGAAGAATCGGGAAATATTCATGTCATAACCCCTCTCCGGGAATGATCAGAAGACAAAAGGCCCCGCTCGCGGCTTTGCGACCGCGAGTTCAGGCGTATGGAAGAATGGTATGGCGGCGTCGATCCGGGCTCGGACCGACGCTCTGAGGCTGAAAGCACACGGATCGTGTGCCTCTGCCTCGTCCGGCAACCTGCAAAATGCCGGTTCCTGTCCGATCGTTACTGCTGCGCGACCTTGGCTTCCGTCTGCGGATCGACCAGCGCGCCGGGACGGATGCGCTGCAATCCATTGACCACGATGCGATCGCCGGCATTCAAGCCCTTCTCGACGATCCTCTGACCATCAACGGCACTGCCGAGCTCGATCTGACGATAGGCAACCGTGTTCTGGGGATCGACGACGAAGACGAACTTCTTGTCCTGATCGGTCCCGACGGCCTTTTCGCTGATCATCAGGTGATTTTCAGGCGTGGGCTCGCCCATGCGGATACGCACGAACTGGCCCGGCAGCAATTGGCCGCCCGGATTGTCGAAGATGGCGCGAAGCCGAACCGTACCGCTCTGCGTGTTGACTTCGTTGTCGATCAACTGCAGCTTTCCACGGATCGCCGTCCCCTCCCCTGCCCCGGTGGCCAGTTCGACAGGTATCACGGCGAGATCCGGTGTTTCCGCGGCGTTGCCGCCGAGTTGCGCGAGCGTACGGCCGATGAGATCCTCGTTGACGTCGAAGCTGGCATAGATTGGATCGACCGATACCAAAGTCGTCAAAACAGGCGAGCCGGATCCTGCAGCCACGAGATTACCCTCAGTGATCTCCCGGCGACCCACCCGTCCCGAAATCGGCGCACGAACCTCGGTATAGCCGAGTTCCAATCCGGCAACGCGCAGGGCAGCTTTGGCGGATTGCACCGCAGCGACAGCTTCGGCCTTGGCGCTGCGACGCTGTGCGAGATCGCTGTCGGAGAGCACGTTCTTCGACGTCAGTCGCTCGCCGCGCTCAAGCTCGGTGGTGGCGTAATCCAGCCGCGCTTCGGCCGATGCAACCTGCCCCTCTGCCTGCGCCACGGCTGCCTTGTAGGGTTCGGGATCGATCGTGAGAAGAAGATCCCCGGCCTTGACCAGTGTGCCCTCACGAAATTCGATCGACTGGATCGCTCCGGCCACACGCGGACGGATCTGAACCCGGCCGACGGCCTCAAGACGACCGGAAAATTCCTGCCAGGTCGCGACGTTTCGCGTCTCGACGGCTGCAACGGTTACAGGAATGGCTTGCGGCGCTGCCGCGGCGGCCGGTTCCGCGGCCACAGCCCCTTCCATCCTTTCGAAGTAGAACGCTGCCCCCGCAACGGACGCAGCAACGGTCAGGCCGGCGCCCATCAGGGCCCAGCGGTTGTTCTTTGCTGTCATGGTCACTCCTTGGCTCTCAGCGAGCCGCTTTAAACTCTTGCCCGATCTCCTGATCGGAGTTCATCGACAAAGGCCGAGAACCCGGCGCCTACCGCCTCGATCCAAGGACCCATGTGTTCTCTGTAAATCCCCGTCCACCCGAAGTTCGCGGGCAAGACCTGCTCCCGGACACGAACGCCCGCGCCTCTCAGCCGTTCTGCATAGGACTTGGCCTCATCACGCAAGGGATCGTCCTCCGACGTCACCAGAAGAGCAGGGGCCACGCCGGTGAGGCGAGAGCATTCGCAAGGGGCGGCATAGGGATGCTGCCCGCCGCAGACGGCGCGCATATAGTGCCGCCAACCGTCTGCCCATCGCTCGCGCAGACTGATGTCGGCTTCGCGCATCGAGATAGACGTCATCCGCGGGTCGATCAGCGGTGAGAGAAGCATTTGTCCAGCCAGACGCCCGGGAAACCGGTCTCGGGCCTTGAGTGCGACGCCTGCCGCAATATTGCCCCCAGCTTCGTTGCCCACCACAAAAATCGGTGATTTCGCCGTTCCGCCCAGGTGTTTGCGCTGCTCGTCTACGAAGCGAAGTGCCGAACAGGCATGGTCCAAAACCTGAGGAAAGCAGAAATCCGACGCTTCGCCGTATTCGGCCTCCACCACGACCGCACCGGTGTCGGCAATCACCCTTGGAATCGGCCGCTCCGTTTCTGGACGCTCCCCACCGAGAAACGCCCCTCCATGAAAGTAGAGAACAAGCGGAAGAGGCTTCTGCGAATGCTTGCCTTTGTAGACGCGCGCACCCAAGGTTTGACCGACCTCTGTTGCTATATCGATTGTATGCCAAGGCGCATTCATGTCGATCGTTCCATGTACGAGCATCTTGCTCGTCGTTGGCCATATCTAGTATTGTTCCTGTCAGCTTCACAAGCTGCCGTCATTCGATATCAATGTTCCGAAAATCCGAACAATCGCAGTGCAAGCACAGGAAACGCTCAAATGGATCAGCTGTCTGCCATGCGTGTTTTTATTCGTGTCGTGGAGACTGGCAACTTCACCCGTGCTGCCGCTACGTTGGGCATGCCGAAGACGACAGTCACGAATTTGGTCCAGAGCCTGGAAGCCCGGTTGAAAACCACGCTTTTGAACCGAACGACGCGACGTGTGATCGTGACCACGGATGGGGCACTCTATTACGAGCGCGCAATCCAGATTCTGTCCGAGCTGGATGAGTTGGACAACAGTCTGAGCAACTCCCAATCTCAGCCCAGTGGAAGGTTGCGTGTTGAGATGGCGGGTGCCTTCGCCGATCTCGTCGTCATCCCTGCCCTTTGCGACTTTTACCAACGTTATCCCCAGATCAAGCTCGATATCGGTGTTGGCGACAGGCTTGTGGATTACGTTGCCGAAAATGTCGATTGCGCCCTCCGCGGGGGAACGCCGACCGATCAGTCTCTCATCGCCCGCAAGGTTGGTGAGATGTCTATGAAGGCTTGCGCTGCTCCATTCTACCTCCAAAAGTTTGGTAGGCCGAGTGAGCCCGAGGATCTTGCCCGTGATCACGTCGCTGTTGGTTATCTGATGGCACAGTCTGGTCGCGTTCTCGATCTTGAGTTTATCGGTGACGAACGCACCATCGAGATCATCCCCAACTACATTCTGTCCGTGAATGATGCCCGCTCTTATGTGAATGCTGCAATCGGCGGTCTCGGAATCGCCGTCGCACCCGGGTTCATGATCAACGGCGCTCTTGAAAATGGCACGCTGGTCGAGGTTCTCCCGGGCTGGTCTATCGAACCGGTTCCGCTCTACATCGTCTATCCGCAACGGCGGCATTTGAGCAATAAAGTCCGTGTATTCGTCGATTGGCTCGCCAAGCTCATGCAAACCTTGCCAGCTGACAGGGTTTGAGGAGAATATTGCTGGGTGACGATCGCAGTCTTTGGAGACCGTCCGAAAAAATGTTCAATTTTTGCATAGCTTTCGCAGCATGATTCTGATGGATGCCAGTTTCAGGAATGCGAGAGCGTCTCTCGATAGGTTTTCGAAGTCCTTGGCCATGGCCTGCGGCCGGTTTTTCGGACACGAGGTTAAGCTAATCCGACCTTGGTTTCAAAATCATTTGGGCTGAGATAGCCCAGTGTCGAGTGGCGGCGCTTCGGATTGTAGAAGCGCTCGATGTAATCGAACACATCTGCTCTAGCGTCGTTCCTGCTCCTGTAGACCTTGCGAGCTGTTCTCTCCGTTTTCAGTGACGAGAAGAAGCTCTCCATCGCTGCGTTGTCCCAGACATTTCCAGAGCGGCTCATCGAGCAGGTGATGCCATGATCGCGCATGAGGCGTTGGAACTGCTCGCTTGTATATTGGCTTCCCTGATCGGAATGATGCAGGAGCGCATCTGGTTTTCCTCGACGCCAGATCGCCATGATCAGCGCATCTGTGACGAGCTGGGCCGTCATGTTGGCATTCATCGACCAGCCGACGACACGGCGTGAGAACAGGTCAATAACAGCGGCGACATACAGCCAGCCTTCTGCGGTCCAGAGTGGAGTAAGAAGCGCAGATGCGCTTCTCCTCCCCGAACCGTACGTGCACCTTTCAGCGCATACGGCTCTCCGTTCAAGCTTGGCCCATGGCCATAGCAACGTCATGGTAGTGAGACGTGACGGTACTGCGGTTCTCGATCCGGAAGATGTATGGGTTTTCCTCCGGATTGCGCCACCGGAATTGCGCCTTGGGGCTTGAGATAAGCCGGTGTAGCGCTTTTCCGACGGGTTTACCGCGTTCATTTCGACCAAACATGAGCCAGGTTTTCGCCTTGCCCGGTTCCGGGACCCTGACCCATTTCCGCATCAAGGGTTTGATGCGGGATCGGTACTTGTGTCCCAGCCAATGCGCCATTTTCCAGAACACAACATGGTCGATGCGCCGGAAGACGTACGCCGTGAAGTCGGTGAACTTGTAGAACGCCGCCCATCCCACCAATTGGCGGTTCAGGCTGGAGATCATGTCGACCGTGCTGACACTATGATTGCCGGAAAGGGTTTCGGTAAGTCTGCGAACAAACCCCTTGGCCTTTTCCTTGGGTATCGTCGTGACGACGGACATCCGTCCGTGTGCCCCTCGCTTGCGAATGATCCGGTGTCCCAGAAAGACGAAGCCGTCATTGACGTGTGTCACATGGGTCTTTTCCATGTTCAGCGCCAACTTCAACTCACCTTCCAGAAACGCCCGGCATTCCTCGCGGATTTCCTCTGCCTGAGCCCTGGTTCCTTTTACGATCACGACGAAGTCGTCAGCGTATCGGCAATAGGCAACGGCCGGTTTCCATTGCCGGTTCTCGCGAACCGTGATGGGGCGGCCCTGCTTGATGCCGAAGTTCCATGCCCATCGGTCCTTGCGAGCCTTGTCGCTCAAATATTTCGCCTCCAACCAGGCATCAAACTCGTGGAGCATGATGTTGGACAGGAGCGGTGACAGAACGCCGCCTTGCGGGACACCCTCGCTTGAGGCCGTAAACAGGCCACGGTCGATGTGGCCTGCCTTTAGGAACCGATAGAGAAGATCAACGAACCGTCCGTCCAGCACCCTTCGCCGCACGCATTTCAGAAGCAGCCGGTGATGGACCGTGTCGAAGTAGCTGGCCAGATCACCTTCGATGATCCAGCGGCCCCTCGTCGTGTCGGCACCATCCTGAAGCTGTATCCTCACGGTGCGGACGGCATGATGCACGCTCCGTTCCGGCCGGAAGCCATAGGATAAACGATGGAAATCGCTCTCCCAGATTGGCTCCATGGCCATCAGCATGGCGCGTTGGACAATGCGATCCGTCAGGGTCGGAATACCCAGTGGTCTTAGCTTGCCGTTGGGTTTCGGGATATAGATGCGCTTGACCGGCTGGGGGCAATAAGTCTCCTCCAGCAGGCTTGCCCGCAGGTCGTCCAGATGCTGATCCAGTTTGACCTGCAGTTTTTGCTTGTCCATTCCGTCGATACCCGGCGTTCGTGCGCCGCTTGACGCCAGAACCATCCGAGCGGCCTCGGCAAGCCATTCCCGATTGGCAATCAACCGAAGAAGACGATCAAACCGTCGGTTTGGCTTGTCAACGGCGGAGTAAAATCCTGCCACGCGGCGGCGCAAAAGTCGGCCACTTGTGGCGCGCGCATGAGACCGCCGGGAGGGCTTAGGCCCGAGCGGGGGTCTCATGCGCGCGTTGCGATTTTCGAAGGGCGTCAGCCGGCCTTTCGGGCGCGGCTTTGGGCGAGACGATAGCTGTCGCCGTTCATCTCGAGGATGCTGACGTGATGGGTGATGCGGTCGAGCAAAGCGCCGGTCAGGCGCTCGGACCCCAAGGTTTCCGTCCATTCGTCAAAAGGAAGGTTGCTGGTGATCAGGGTCGCGCCTCGCTCGTATCGTTGCGAGATCAGCTCGAACAGCAATTCCGCGCCGGTCTTTGACAGCGGCACGAAGCCCAGTTCATCGATGATCAACAGCTGGTAGGCGGCCATCTGCTTCTGGAACCGGATGAGACGCCGCTCGTCGCGCGCCTCCATCATCTCGCTGACCAGTGCGGCCGCTGTCGTGAACCCAACGGACAGGCCCTTCTGGCAGGCGGCCAGGCCGAGGCCGAGCGCCACATGGGTCTTGCCCGTGCCGCTGGGGCCGAGAGCGATAACGTTCTCCCTGCGCTCGATCCATTCGCAGCGCGCCAGTTCCAGCACCTGCATCCTGTTCAGCTTTGGGATGGCGGCGAAGTCGAAACTGTCGAGGCTTTTGACGACCGGGAACCTGGCCGCCTTGATGCGACGCTCGACCTTGCGACGGTCCCGTTCGATCATCTCCCGCTCGGCAAGCCGGGTGAGGTATCCGACATGATCGACGCCTTCGGTGGCGCACAGCCGGGCCAGCTTCTGGTACTCGCGCTGGAAACTCGGCAGCTTCAGGGTTTTGAGATAATGGGTGAGAAGGATCTCGGGTGCTTGGGTGTTCATGCGACTTCTCCCGCATCCGACGACAGGAGACGCATATACGCCTTCGCCGATGTCGTCTCGACCGTCGCCCTCGGCAAATACGGGTAGATGGACAGGTCCAGTCTGGGCGGCCGGCGTTCCACCCGGCACAGGATCAGATGCTTGACGGCGTCAAAGCCAATGGCGCCAAGCTGGATCGCCTGCTTCACCGCCGCATGCAGATCGGCGAGTTCGAAGCTCTCCAGCAGGCGGAGGACCTGCACGTACTCACGCCGGCCGTGTTTGGCCATGCGGCCTTCCATCAACCGGCGCAGCGTAGCGAACTCTTGCGGCAAGTCCCAGCCCTGGAGGGGCGCTGCCTGATCCAGCGAATTGATCTTCTGCTCGATCAGCGGCAGGTAATGGACAGGATCGAAGACGACGTCTTCCCGTTCCCAGCACCGAGGATGGCGGGCGATGATCTCGCCACGGCCACCAATGACCACTTCGTTGACATAGCCGCGCACCCACACATCCTGATGGCCATAGGCGACCGGGACGGAATAGTCGTTGGTCTTGTAGCGCACCAGCGACTGCGCCGTCACCTTGGCACTTGCCTGGTCGCAGGCATCAAATGGCGAGGCTGGCAAGGCGCGCATGGCAGCCAGATCGCGCCGCAAGCGCTCGCCGATCGTCTCGCTCTCGCCGCGCAGCCTGTCGCGCTGGCGCTTCCGGCACTGCTCCTCCAGAAAGGTGTTGAACGCCTCCCATGTCGCAAACTGCGGGATCGGTACCATGAAGTTGCGCCGGGCATAGCCGACGAGACCCTCGACGTTCCCCTTGTCGTTGCCCTTGCCGGGACGGCCATAGCGATCCCGGATAAGGTAGTGGGACAGGAAGCCGCTGAACAACGTCGCGCGCTTGCGGGTGCCGTCAGGCAAAATCTTCGCCACCAGGCAACGGTCGTTGTCGTAGACGATCGATTGCGGCACGGCGCCGAAGAAAGCGAACGCATGGACATGGCCATCGACCCAGGCCTCGGCCACTGCCGCCGGATAGGCCCGCACGTAGCAGCCGTCGCTGTGCGGAAGGTCGAGCACGAAGAAATGCGCCTTCTGCTCGACACCGCCGATGACCACCATCGCCTCACCGAAATCGGCCTGCGCATGGCCGGGCGGATGCGACAGCGGCACGAACACTTCCTGGCGGCGCTGATCCCGCTCGCGCATGTAATCCTTGATGATCGTATAGCCGCCAGTGAACCCGCATTCGTCTCGAAGCCGGTCAAACACCCGCTTGGCCGTATGGCGCTGCTTGCGCGGCACTTGTCTGTCTTCGTCCAGCCAGTGATCGATCGTCGAGACAAACGCATCCAGCTTGGGCCGCCGGATCGGTGATTGTCGCTGATAGCCAGGTGGCGTCGAATAGGACAGCATCTTGGAAACGCTGTCGCGCGATATGTTGAAATGCTTTGCAGCCTGACGCCGGCTCATGCCTTCCGAGCAAGCCAGTCGAACCTTCAGATATAATTCCACGGTATAGATCCCCAGGCCCTCCTGCGCTCATTGCAGAAGAGAAATAGGTGGCCGACTTTTACGCCGCCCGAAGCGGGACAATCCCGCCGCTACCGTGGTCTAATTTTGCACCGCCGCTCTCACCTACCATCGCGGCCCGGAAAAACCGGTCGTCCGTCACTTCCTGACGATCAACCGTCCCGGCGCTGCTTAAGCAAGCGTCTGCATGCCTGAAGATGACGGACAGCGTAACGAATGCCTCCCGATCATTGCGAAAACGGCAATTAACTCGACAGTCTTGCGGCAATTGTGTGAGCCGGCGCTTTCCGACAAAATCGCTTCATCAGACAGAGCCCAACCCAGACACAGGAAACCAGCACCATGAGCACCATCACCACACAGGACGGCGTCGAGATCTTCTTCAAGGATTGGGGAAGCAAGGACGCGCAGCCGATCGTTTTCCACCATGGCTGGCCGCTGTCATCCGACGACTGGGATGCCCAGATGCTGTTCTTCGTCTCCAGGGGCTACCGCGTCGTCGCCCATGACCGGCGCGGCCACGGACGTTCGGCCCAGGTCGCGGATGGCCACGACATGGATCATTATGCCGCCGATGCCTTTGCGGTCGCCGAACATCTCGATCTTAAGAATGCGGTTCATATCGGTCACTCCACAGGCGGCGGCGAAGTTGCGCGCTACGTCGCCAGACACGGCCAGCCGGCCGGCCGCGTGGCCAAGGCCGTGCTCGTTTCCGCCGTGCCGCCGCTGATGCTGAAGACCGAAGGCAACCCGGACGGCCTGTCGATGGAGGTGTTCGACGGTTTCCGCTCGGCGCTGGCTGCCAACCGTGCCCAGTTCTTCCGCGATGTCCCGGCAGGTCCGTTCTACGGCTTCAATCGTGACGGCGCCACGGTGCACGAAGGCGTGATCCAGAATTGGTGGCGTCAGGGCATGATGGGCGGCGCGAAGGCCCATTATGATGGCATCAAGGCTTTCTCCGAAACCGACCAGATCGAAGACCTCAAGGCCATCACGGTTCCCACGCTGGTGCTGCACGGCGAGGACGACCAAATCGTTCCGATCGGCGCTTCGGCCCATAAATCCGTGAAGCTGCTCGTAAACGGCACGCTGAAGACCTATCCCGGCTTCTCGCACGGCATGCTTACCGTCAATGCCGACGTGCTCAACGCCGACCTCCTGACCTTCGTAGAAGCCTGATAATGGCCACGGCGACGGGTGCACTCCCGCATCCGTCGCCCGTGCCGACAACGAACGTGCCGACAACGAGACGGTGATGATATGACCCGCAACGCCACAGCCCTGAAGCTTACCCCGGAGCTCGTCGCAAAGACGTTGCGGGTGGTCGAGGATCAGGGACCGGAGCCGAACCGGACGCCTATCTCGCCGGCGCAACTGGACGCCCTCGTTTCCCGCATCGAGGCGGAAGCGGACGGTGACATCTGGGTCTTCGCCTATGGCTCCCTGATGTGGAACCCGGGCTTTGCGGTCTCGGCCAGCGAGCCTGCCTTAGCTTACGGATGGCACCGGGCCTTCTCGTTGCGTATCGAGCGCCTGCGGGCGACGTCGGCGGCACCGGGCCTGATGCTCGCGTTAAGACAGGGCGGAAGCTGCGCCGGCCGCATTCTGAAGCTGCCGTCCGAGACGCAGCGGGCAGATCTCCGCACGCTTCTCGCTCGCGAAATTCGCTATGCCGAAGTCTCCGACATGGTGCGCTGGGTCACCGTCAGAACGTCTTCCGGCACGCGCAGGGTTCTCACCTTCTGGGCCAGTGCGCGGCAGTGTCCCCTGACGGAAAGCATCCGCCTCGAAGAAGCCGCCGTGCTCATCGCCCAGGCCTGCGGCCCCGCCGGATCCTGTGCGGAATACCTGCACCGCACTGTCTGCGATCTTGCAAAACGCAACATTCTCGACCGCAATCTCTGGCGCCTTCAGGAAATGGTTGCCGCAAGGCTGACCGCTCTTCCGGCGTGACGCGAGGGCCGCCGGAGGCGCAAGGTCTTCACATCTTCGCGATTACACGCGAAATCATATGCCGAAACGTTGGAGATATCGGTCATCTTCTTGCGTAAATGCTCGATTATTTTTACAAATCCGTCGCTTACGATGGGAGCCAAACATGGCCGCATCGCGGGGTCGAGGGCCTGCCCTCGGCTTTCCTCCGACGACAACTACAGAAAACGGCGTCGGACGGCGGGAAGACCCCGAGCAGAATGACCAGCGGGTCGGGAGGCTCGCGTTCCCTCGCGTTCCCTCCCCCCTGCGTCCCAAGGAGACGGATATGACATTGAAGACAATCACCGCGGCGTTGGCGGCAACGCTTGCCTTTTCGCCGCTTGCGGCAACGGCCGCCCATGCCGATATCACCATCGGCCTCGTCGCACCGCTGACGGGTCCGGTTGCCGCCATCGGCGCTCAGATCAAGAACGGCGCGGAAACAGCCGTCGAGGAGCTGAACAAGAAGGGCGGCGTCAATGGCGAAAAGCTCGTTCTCAAGATTGCCGACGATGCCGGCGAGCCGAAGCAGGGCGTCTCCGCTGCCAACCAGCTGATCGCCGAGGACATCCGCTTCGTGGTCGGCCCGGTCACGTCGGGCGTTTCGATCCCCGCCTCCGTCGCCTTTGCCGAGAACGGCACGCTGATGGTCACCCCCACCGCGACGTCGCCGGAACTGACCGCGCGCGGCCTCACCACCGTCTTTCGCACCTGCGGCCGGGACGACCAGCAGGCGGACGTTGCCGCGAAGTATGTCGTCGAGAACTTCAAGGGCAAGAAGATCGCGATCCTCAACGACAAGGGTCAGTACGGCAAGGGCCTTGCCGATGCCTTCAAGACCTCGCTGAACGCCGCCGGCATCACGGAGATCTTCAACGATGCGCTGACGGCCGGCGACAAGGATTTCAGTGCGCTCGTGACACGCATGAAGGCGGAAGGCGTCGAGGTTCTCTACTTCGGCGGTTACCACCCGGAAGCGGGCCTTCTGGTGCGCCAGATGAAGGATGCCGGCATGACCGTGCAGCTGATCGCCGGCGATGGCCTGTCGAACAGCGAGTTCATCGCCACCGGCGGCGATGACGCCAACGGCACCATCTATACCAATGCCGCCGACGCGCTGAAGAGCGCCGACAGCAAGGCCGCAGCCGACGCGCTGACGGCGAAGAACATTCCGGTCGAAGCCTTCACGCTCAATGCCTATGCCGCCGTCGAAGTCATCGCCGCCGGCATCACCAAAGCGGGCAGCAAGGACGATGCCGAAGCCGTCGCGCAGGCCCTGAAGGACGGGACCCCCATCAAGACCGCCATCGGCGATCTGACCTACGGCGAAACCGGCGACCTCACCTCGCAGAGCTTCTCCGTGTACAAGTGGGAAGGCGGCAAGACCGTCGCCGCCGAGTAATCGAGCCATCGCCGATCCGCTGCGGGCGCCTTCGTGGCGCCCGTTTGCGTTTGTGTCGTGCTTAAATCGATGTCGGTCGAAGGCGTTATGCCTTAAGAGACGGCAAAACGGTATTTGGAGACCATGAATTGAGCAATGACTGGAACAAGGGTGTAACGCTTGCGCTGGAAGGGCCGGGAACGTTCACCACGATCACCAACAATCAGCAGGCCTCCTGGGCGCTGATCGAAGACTGGCCGCTCGAAGACGGCGAAGCGCTGGATGCGGCGCTTCTGACGCTGGAGGCCGCAATGAAGGGCAAGAAGTCGGCGGAAGCCGCGCGGTTGTCCTTCATTGCCGCCGCCCATGAAGCCGGCATCGAGATCAAGGAATAGCGGTCGGGCCGACGTCGAACGCCTTCACAAATCGAACCGCCTGTTACCGCGCGATCTTGGCAAATCCCTTTGCGAGGATCAGGCCGGTCGGCCTGCCGGTCGGGGAGCCGCCAGCCTGCTCCAGCGTGAGCTCGTAGAGCTGGCTGTCATGCGGCTCGGGCAAGGAAGGCCCGTTCAGGCGCACAGAGCGGGCGTCATCGATCAGACCGAGCGAGACCGGGCCGCGTTCGGCCGACGGCAGGGTCCAGACCTCGATCGTCTTGCCCTCGGGAACCGTAAAGTCCGCCAGCAGCCGCACGGCGGCATTCTCGTTGCCGAAATCCTCCACGATCGCCTTCACATCGCCGGCCTCGTTGACGAGCACCGCGACGACGAGCGGTTCGACGGTGCGCATGAGGTTGAACGAAAGTGCCACGGCAAGAATGACGGCCGCGGCCATGGCCGCGAGCGCCGTCGCCCGCCAGCCGCCAGGCCTGTTGTCGTTTGCCGTCGGCTTGTGTACGGCCTCAGTCCGCGAATCCTGCGCCGGCAGCGCGGCATCGATGCGGCTCCAGAGATCGTCACCGAGAACGGTTGGCTCCGCCGTGTCGTCCAGCGGCAGAAAACGCTCCCGGCTGGCGGCGATCGCGGCCTTGAGGTCAGGATCGCGCTCGATATCGGCCTCGACCTGTCGCGCCTGCATCGCATCCAGCAAGCCCAGCACATATTCGTCGGCAATGATGCCGATATCGGTCCGGTCTTCGCTCATGTCATGCACTCCCGCAATGCGGAAAGACCGCGCCGGATCCAGGACTTCGTCGTGCCGAGTGGAATACGCAGCCGGCCGGCGATCTCGCCATGGGAATATCCGCCGATATAGGCCATGAGAATGCCGCGCCTTTTGGTGTCGTCGAGAGCACCCAGGCAATCGTGAAGCCGGGAGGTTCGATCGAGCTGGTGCCAGGCCGCCATGACGTGATCCACCTGATCGCGCTCGCGCAGGACCTCGACATCTTCGACGGTATATTCCCGCTTTCCGTCGCGCAGCAGGTTGAGGGCGCGGTTGCGAACGATGGCGTAGATCCAGCCGCGGGCAGAGCCGCGATCCGGCTGATACTGATGGGCCTGCGTCCAGATGCGGATGAAGCTTTCCTGAACCACCTCTTCGGCAAGATCACGCCGCCGCACGATACGCTCGGCAATCGTCACCAGACGGCCGGCCTCCCGATCGAAGATGGCGCGCAATGCTGTGCGATCACCCTTGGCGCAGGCGGCCAGTGCCGTCGTCAGATCGTCCGGCGCTGCGCCCATCGACATTCGAGACCTTTCATATCGCACCGCGCCTTCGGCGCGATCTTACATACTCTACCCGCCGATCGGCAAAAATGGATGCGTGCTAAAAATATTTTTCAACCTGCTGCATCCAGACGGGTCAGCTCCCGTGTCTTCAAGACAGGAAGCATCGCCGTCCACGCGCAGATGCCTTCCGAAAATGGATCAACACACGGGAGAATTTCCATGAAGACCGTTCGTTTCGCCTTGATCGCCTCCACCCTTCTCGTTGCCGGCACCAGCAGCCTTCTTGCCGCGCCCGTCCTCGGCCTCACCGGCGACAAGACCCTCGTCATGTTCGACACGGAGAAGCCCGCCGTCACAAAGAGCATGGATGTTACGGGCGTCGACAAGCTCGTCGGCATCGACTTCCGCCCCGGAAACAAGACCGTCATCGGCGTCACCCCGGAGAACGAGATCGTCTCGATCAACCTCGAGACGGGTGCTGCGACGTCGGTCGCCAAGATGGACAAGATGCTGACGATGACGGCCGCGCCCGTGGTGATCGATTTCAACCCGATGGCCGACCGTCTGCGCTTCATGACCGGCACCACCAACCACCGCGTCCACCCGGATACCGGCGCCGTCACGGTCGATGGCGCGCTCGCATACGAGGACGGCGACATGCACAAGGGCGAGACGCCCGAGATCGTCGCTGCGGCCTACACGAACTCGATCGGCAAGCCGGAGAAGACGGCGATGTACAACATCGACGCGACGATCGGCGCCCTGATCCAGCAGACGAAGCCGAATGACGGCACCTTGAAAGCCATCGGCAAGCTCGGCCTGAAGGACAAGCCGGCCACCTATGCCTTCGACATTCAGGGCATGGAAAGCGGTGGCAACGCCGCTTATCTCGCCGCCGGCAAGACGCTCTACACGGTGAACCTTGAGACCGGCGCCGCCACCGAAGTCGGTGCGATCACAGGTCTCGACAATGATCTGCGCGATATCGCGATCCTGCCGGCGATGTAATCGTCGCCAGACCTGTGCGGCCGTGCTGGTGCGCGGCCGCACCTCTGTGCCCTTGTCCGCGTCTTCGTCGTTTACAAGCTCCGGATGCGGGGACCGGCGGATTGGTTGCCCCGGACCGCGACGGACCCGCGTTCCACCAGCAGGGTCGGAAGGACCAGATGTCGCGGCGCACACGGCTCACCGCTCAGCCTTTCGATCAGCATTTTCGCGGCCGCCTCTCCCATTTCGTAGACAGGCTGGCGGACGACCGTGACCGGTGGCGTCGTCACCGCCGTCCATGCCGCGTCGTGGAAGGTGACGAGCGACAGGGCCTCCGGCATTTCGATGCCTAGCTGGCGCCCCACCTTGAAGATCTCCAGTGCGATGAGGCTGTCAGACGCGATGATGGCGCTGGGGGGCGTGCCCTCGCGCAGCAGGTCGATCGTCAACCGGCGCGTCGCCTCCGGCGTGTTGGCACCCAGCCGCACCCATCGCGGCATCTCGGCGATGCCGGCCTGCGCGCCGACCTCAAGGAACCCCTCGATGCGTTCGCGCACGGATGCCGTCAGGATGTCGCTCGTGTCGCGATAGTGGTGCGTCGGCGTATCGCAGGCCGTGACATAGGCGATCTCGCGGTGGCCACGCTCGACCAGCAGGCGCGTTACGGCTTCCGCGGCCTGCCGGTCGTCCGCCGTGACGCTGTCGACCGCCAGCGCGGCGATGGCGCGATCCAGCAGGACCAGCGGCCGGCCCGCCTGCCCGATCTCTTCGAGATGGCCGATCGCACTGTCCTGCGCCGGCGACACGATCAGGCCATCGACCCGCTTGGCCACCAAGGTCTCGATCGCCGCGCGCTCGGCCGCAACATCCTCACCGGAATTGGCAAGGACGACATTGAAGCCGCTCGCCCGGGCCGCATCCGAAATGCCCCGCACGGCCGACCCGAAAAACGGGTTCTCAATATCGCCGACGACGACGCCGATCGTTCCCGAGCGGCCGGTGGTCATGCTGCGGGCCAATTCGTTGGGCCGATAATCGAGCTCCTGCGCAGCCAGCATCACCGCATCCCGCGCCTTGTCGCTGACGGTTCCGTAGCCGCCAAGCACGCGCGCAGCGGTGGCTTTCGATACGCCTGACAGTCGCGCCACGTCTGCCACCGTTGCAGCGGTCGTTTTCGGCTGAGGTTCTTTCATGCACCAGCTTTACAAGAGATGTTGACGACGGGTCAACGCGTATATATCAATCGTAAAGCTCATAAGAGACCGGTCTCATTTTAGAAGAAACCGGTCTCAGGCATTATCATAACGAGATCGGCTCATGACATCGTGATCACGCCGGAGGGAGATCCTCTGTCCGGCAAGGCCTCATCATGTCCTGCAAAGCCGATCCGCCCCAACCCCAGAGACGGAGAACCATCATGACCCCTGCAGCTTCGCCGAAAATCTCGCTCCCCGCACGCCTGCGAACGGCAGCCCTTGCCGTGACGCTCGCTCTTTCCGGCGGCCTCGTGTTTTCGGGCAATGTGGCCACGTCGGCGCTGGCCGCCGAGAACCCCTACGGCCTGATCGACCCGCAAACCATCAGCGTCGGCACGATGGGCGACGCCAAGCCCTATACCTTCACCACGGTCGATGGCGGCTTCACCGGTTTCGATATCGAGCTGTTCCTCGATATCGCCAAGCGCATGGGCTTCACGAAGGATCAGGTCATCTTCACGGGCCAGGAATTCTCCGCTTTGATGCCATCCGTTGCCAACGGCCGGTTCGACGTTGCCGTTGCCGCCATCGGCACGACAGACAAGCGCAAGCAGACGGTCGATTTCTCGGACGGCTATCTCGCCGGTTACCTCTCCGTCGTCACGCCGGAGGCCGCGATCACCGATGCAGCCTCCCTCAAGGGCAAGCGCCTCGGCGTGGTGCAGGGAACCTTGCAGGAGATCTATGCGGAAAAGACGTTCACCGGCACCGATCTCGTCAAGTTCCCGGACAATAATTCCGCGATTTCGGGCCTCAACAACGGCACCGTCGATGCGCATTTCCTCGATTACGAGGCCGCGAAGGACTACACGACACGCTATCCCGCGCTGAAGGTCGCCATCAATATCCCGAGCTTCGACGCGCCGGCCGGCTTCGTCATCCGCAAGGGCAACGACGCCCTGCGGACAGCGTTCAACAAGGCTCTCCATGAGGCCATGCAGGACGGCACCTGGAAGACGCTCTATGAGAAGTGGTTCCCCGGCTCGCCGATGCCGGATGCCTACCTCCCCAAGAAGTGACGCCACCGAGCATGTCCGGCCGAAGCGGAATCGCTTCGGCTTCGGACAATGCGGCAAGACACGTGACGAGAGCCGGGCGCATGTCGCGGCCGGGTATTCGTCCGCTGCCGCCCGGCATCGCCTGTGCCGGCGGCCGCTGGAGACACTTTGAAGGAAGACCGCATGAACTGGTTCGATAATATCAGCCGGAGCTTCTTCGACTGGAACGCGATGGCCGAAGTTCTGCCGGCGATGATCACGGTCGG
The DNA here is from genome assembly GCF_900067135.1 of Rhizobium sp. 9140. Classification (NCBI taxonomy): domain Bacteria; kingdom Pseudomonadati; phylum Pseudomonadota; class Alphaproteobacteria; order Hyphomicrobiales; family Rhizobiaceae; genus Rhizobium; species Rhizobium sp. 9140. Next base: position 585,419 of record NZ_FJUR01000002.1, read on the forward strand.
GCTCAAGAATACCCTCATTCTCGCCTTCGCCTCCACGGTTTTCGGCGTCGTCATCGGCATGATCCTCGCCATCATGGGCATATCCCGCTCTGCATGGCTGCGCATTCCCGCCCGGCTCTACACCGATATCTTCCGGGGACTTCCCGCCATCGTCACCATCCTGCTGATCGGCCAGGGTTTTGCACGGATCGGGCGGGACCTCTTCGGCCCCTCGCCCTATCCGCTCGGCATTCTCGCGCTCAGCCTCATCGCCGGCGCCTATATCGGCGAGATCTTCCGCTCGGGCATCCAGAGCGTGGATCGCGGGCAGATGGAAGCGTCGCGGGCGCTCAGCATGAGCTATTCCCAAGGCATGCGGATCATCGTCGTGCCGCAGGGCGTGCGCCGGGTGCTGCCGGCACTGGTCAACCAGTTCATCGGCAATGTGAAGGATTCGAGCCTCGTCTACTTCCTCGGCCTTCTCGCCTCCGAGCGCGAAATCTTCCGCGTGGGGCAGGATCAGGCCGTGGTCACGGGCAACCTTTCTCCGCTGCTTCTGGCCGGCGTCTTCTATCTGGTCATCACCGTGCCTCTGACGCATGTGGTCAACACCATCGACACGCGCCTGCGGATCGGCAAGCAGAAGACGATCACCGTCACGAGCGGCCTGGAGGAAGTCTCCGAACTCGACCGCGCGCAACAGACCAAGGACACCAGCGCCGCCTTCAAGGGCGGCAGCCTCGAGGTGCGCGACCTGACCATGGCCTATGGCGAGCTCGACGTGCTGAAGGGCGTCGATCTCACCGTCAAGCCGGGCAGCGTGACCTGCATCATCGGCCCGTCCGGCTCCGGCAAGTCGACGCTGCTGCGTTGCCTCAACCGCCTTGTCGAGCCGAAAGGCGGAACGCTGCTTCTGGATGGCGACAGCATTCTCGCGATGAAGCCGGAAAAGCTGCGCCGGCGCGTCGGCATGGTGTTCCAGCACTTCAACCTCTTTCCAGATCACACCGCGCTCGACAACGTCATGCTGTCGCTCACGAAGATCAAGCACATGCCGCGCGATCAGGCCGAGCGGATCGCCATGGCCCGGCTTGCCGATGTCGGCCTTGCCAGCCGCCAGCATCACCGCCCCGGCGGACTGTCCGGCGGCCAGCAGCAGCGCGTCGCCATCGCCCGGGCGCTGGCCATGGAGCCGGAGGTGATCCTGTTCGATGAGGTCACGAGCGCGCTGGATCCCGAACTGGTCAAGGGCGTCCTGAACCTGATGGCAGACCTCGGGGGACGCGGCATGACCATGGTCGTCGTCACCCACGAAATGGGCTTTGCCCGGCGGGTGGCCGATCAGGTCGTGTTCATGGACGAGGGCCGGGTGGTGGAAGCCGGCACGCCGGCGCAGATCTTCGACGATCCGCAAAGCCCGCGCCTGCGCCGCTTCCTCGCCGAAGTGCTGTGACACGCCCCTTTTAATTCTGCCGCCCGGCAGCCTGACGTCCGCTCTCCTTTTATCGTCAACACCGAAAGACCTCCCATGCCCGACAACACCATCTCTTCCGCCGTCATCATCGGTGCCGGCATCTTCGGCGTCTCGACAGCCGTGCAGCTTCTGCGGCGCGGCGTTTCCGTCACCCTCGTGAATGACGGCCCGGTCGCCAACGGCGCTTCCGGCCGCTCCCTGTCCTGGCTGAACTCCGCCCGCATGCGCTCCAACCCCTATCATCTGCTGCGCATGGCCGGCATCGACCGATACAGGACGCTGGCGAGCCGCATCGGCCCTGTCGACTGGCTCCACTTCGATGGCGGACTGACCTGGGACGCCGATGACGAGACCAACGAGATCGCCGCGGCCTATGCCCATGAAGTGTCGCTTGCCTACGACGCGCAGCATCTGGCGCCCGGCGACGTTGCCACGGTGACGCCCGGCGTCGATGCCTCCGCCATCACCGGCAATGCGGCGATCTTCAATCCCGGCGAAGGCTGGGTCGATCTGCCATCGCTCATTGCATTGCTGCTCGCCGATTTCACCGCTCTCGGCGGCACGCTCGTCACCACCGAGGGCAGCGCCAGCGTCATCGTCGAGAACGACCGCGCGACGGGCGTGCAAACGAAAGCCGGCATGCGGCATATGGCGGATGCCGTGCTGATCGCCACCGGCCCTGCCGTGCCGGCCATGGCTGCCGACCTCGGCGCGACGATCCTCGATGGCACCCCCATCGCCCTTCTGGTCACGACGAAGCCGCTCGACCATCCGCTGAAGGCCGTGCTCAACACGCCTCGCGTCGCCGTGCGTCCCGCACCGGGCGGCGCCTTCGTTATCGATGCGGACTGGGCCGCAGACGAGGTCGTCTCGCATGCGGACGGCTCCTACGCGGTGAAAGACGCGACGATATCGGGCCTTCTGGCCGAGGCGTCCAGCGTCCTTGCCGGCCATCCCAGGCTGGAACTCGCCTCCTTTGCCGCCGGGCGCAAGCCTATCCCGCACGATGGCGATCCGGTGCTGGGCATGCTGCCGAACCTCCCGGGCTGCCACGTCGCCTTCAGCCACAGCGGCGCGACGCTCGGCCTCATCGTCGGCGAACTCACCGCCTATGAAATGGCAACCGGCCAGCGCCACCCGCTGCTCGAAACCTTCCGGCCGGAGCGCTTCGGCGCCTGATACGGCTCCGGTCGATCAGCCGGAAACCCATATGAGACGGCCCGCGTCCGCCGGGAGGCCGGGATTAGACGGACGGGCTGAACCCGTCCGGGCCGGCGTCCCGGAAGCTGTCGAAGACGGCGGCGATCAGGCGGACGAAGGGGCGGCCCTTGTCCGTCATGGCGATGACGTTGGAGCTCATCTGGATCAGACCCTGCGCGGCATAGGGTCGCAGCAGCGCGAGTTCGTCCGCATAGCGCGCAGCCGAGCCGAGATCGACGCGGAACGCGCACATCAGGGCCTCGATGATGTCGGCACGCGCGCAATCCTCGTCGGCAAAAGCGTGACCGCGTGCGGCCGGCAGGCGTCCGTCGGCAATGGCGCGCTTGTAGGGGGCAATACCGGTCACCGACTGGACATAGCCTTGCGAGAAGCGGCTGATAGACGAGCAGCCGAAGCCGAGCAGCGTCTGCCTGTCGTCATCGGTATAGCCTTGAAAATTCCGGTGAAGGCGCTTCTCGCCTGCCGCGATGGCGAGGCTGTCGTCGGGACGGGCGAAATGATCGATACCGATCGGCACATAGCCCGCGTCCAGAAACACCTGCGCGACGACGCCGGCCTGGCGCAACCGCGCCTCGGGGTCGGGCAGGCTCGCGGCGTCGATCAGCCTTTGATTGCCGCGCCGCGCCGGCATATGGGCATAGCCGTAAACGGCGATGCGGTCGGGCCGGAGCGCCGAGACGGCGTGGCAGGTCGCGCGCAGGCTCTCTTCCGTCTGGTGCGGCAGGCCGTAGATCAGGTCGAAATTGATCGAGCCGATGCCGGCGTTTCTCAGATGGCGGACGGCTGCGGCAACCGTCTCTCCGGGCTGCACCCGGCCGATGGCCGCCTGCACATCGGGATCGAGATCCTGCACTCCGAGGCTGGCGCGGTTGACCCCGAGCCGGGCGAGCCCCTCCACGAAGGTCTCGTCGATGACGCGGGGATCGAGCTCGATCGCATGTTCGTGGCCGGGTTCGAGATCGAAATGCGTTTTCAGTACGTCGATCACCGAAGAGAGCCCGGCAAGCTCGAGGATCGACGGCGTTCCGCCGCCCCAGGCGATGCGGGCGATCTTCCGCCGCGCGGGAAGATGCGTAGCGACGAGCGCGATCTCGGCCTCCAGCGCCCGCCGATAATCCTCGACCGGCTGCTCCTTGCGGACCGCCTTTGCGTGGCAGCCGCAATAATAGCAGATCTCCCGGCAATAGGGCACGTGCAGATAGACCGACACTGCCTCCTCCTCTTCCGGCAATTGCCGCAGCCAGGACGCCTGCTCGGCGGGGCCGACCGCCGGGGTGAAGTCGGCCGCGGTCGGGTAGGAGGTGTAGCGTGGCACCTGTACGCGGGCGAGGCGCCCAAGCAGATCCGTGCTCATGCAGCCGGATCTCCGCGTGTTTGATGATCGGGCGCGGGAGGCGCCGCCGGGAGCGCCGACAGGCGCCGGTCCTCCCGCATCTCGAACCACATGGCGTTGAGGATGGCGAAGACGCAGGCAAGGCCGACGCCGAGAACCCAGGAAAAATACCACATGCGACAGCGTCCTTTCAGTCAGCGGGTCAGTAGGCGTTGGGGTTTCGACCGATGGAGGTCGCGTTCACGGGGCCGCGCATGACGCGGTAGACCCAGGCGGTGTAGGCGAGAACCAGCGGCAGGAAGACCACGGTTGCCAGAAGCATGATGAACAGGGTGAGGTGGCTGGAGGATGCATCCCAGACCGTGAGGCTGACGGCGGGATCGAGCGAGGACGGCAGCAGGAACGGGAAGAGCGAGAGCCCCGCCGTGGAGATGATGCCGAAGATGGCGAGGCCGGAACCGATGAGCGCCATTTTGAAGTGGCGCAGCGACAGGCAGAGAAGCGTGACGAGCGGCGCGACGAGGCCGAGAGCGGGTGCGGCGAGCATCCAGCCATGGGCGTGGTAGTTGCGCAGCCAGGCGCCGCTTTGCGTCACCACGGTCTTTGCCAGCGGATCGGAAGGGCCGGCCATGTCCTGAAGACTGGTGACGACATAGCCGTCCATGCCGAGCGCCACCCAGAGGCCGGCGAGCGCGAAGAGAGCGGTGGTGGCGATGGCGGCGATGCCGCCGTAGATGCGGGCGCGTGTCGCCACCGGTTCGCTGCATCGCATGGCCGTGACCACCGCGCCGTGCGTGACGAGCATGGACAGGCTGACGAGGCCGGAGAGCAGCGCGAAGGGGCGCAGCAGGCCGAAGACATTGCCGGTGTAATGCGGGCGCAGCGTTGCATCGAGACCGAAGGGAACGCCGAGCAGCACGTTGCCGACGGCGACGCCGAAGATCAGCACCGGCACGAAGCCGCCGATGAAGAGCGCCCAGTCCCAGGTGCTGCGCCAGCGCGGATCCTCGATCTTGCCGCGAAACTTGAAGGCGACCGGCCGGAGGATGAGCGCGAGAAGGATCGCGATCATCGCAAGGTAGAAGCCCGAGAAGGACACGGCGTAGAGCGCCGGCCAGGCGGCGAAGATCGCGCCGCCGCCGAGCACCAGCCAGACCTGGTTGCCTTCCCAGGTCGGCCCGATGAGGTTGATCATCACGCGCCGCTCCGCATCTGTGCGCGCGGCAAACGGCAGGAGCACGCCGACGCCGAGGTCGTAGCCGTCGGTGAGGGCAAAGCCGATGAGGAGGATGCCGAGCAGCAGCCACCAGACGATCCTGAGCGTCTCATAGTCGAGAGGTATGTGGGTCATGTCTTTGACTTTCGAGAAAGGAGAGGTCAGCGATCGGGCACGGCGGCCGCACCCTGCGGGATGGCAGGCGAACCGCCGATGCCGTCGATCAGCACGTTACGAGCGCTCGGTCCCGCCTTGATTACCTTCAGCATCAGCATGACCATGATGACGGCGAGCGTCGTGTAGACGGTGAGGAAGAAGCCGAGGCTGATGGCGAGATCGACGAGGGTCAGGCCGGATGCGGCGTAGAAGGTCGGCAGCACGCCTTCCACCACCCAGGGCTGGCGGCCGTATTCCGCCACGAGCCAGCCGAGTTCGATGGCGACCCAGGGCAGCGGCAGGCTGAACAGCGCGATCCAGAGCAGCGTGCGGCTGTCGCCGAGCCTGTGGCGCGAGGCGAGGTAGAAGGCAGTGCCGAAGAAGACGATGAGATAGAGACCGACCGCCACCATCAGGCGGAAGCTCCAGAAGAGGACCGGCACATCCGGCACGGTGTCCCAGGCGGCCTTTTCGATCTCTTCCGGCGTCGCGTTCGGCACATCGTCGCGGTAGCGCTTGAGAAGCAGGGCATAGCCGAGATCGTGCCAGCTATCGGCAAAGGTCTGGCGGGCCGCCATGTCGGCGCGGTCGGCGCGGATGCGGTCGAGCGCGGCATAGGCCGTCATGCCGTTGCGGATACGCTCGCCCGCCCTTTCCACGAGCGGCAGGATGCCGGGGACCTCGGTCGAGAGCGAGCGGGTGGTGATGAGGCCGAGCACGTAAGGCACCTTCACCTCGTAGGTGTTCTGGCGCACGCCCGGTATGGCGAAGAGGTTGAGGCCGGCGGGCGCGGCTTCGGTCTCCCACATGCCTTCCATCGCCGCGATCTTCATCTTCTGGTGTTCGGTCGCGACATAGCCGCTCTCGTCGCCCAGCACGACGACGGAAAGGGCGGAGGCGAGACCGAAGCTCGCGGCAACGGCCATCGACCGCTTGGCAAGCTCGATATGGCGCCCCGAAAGCAGGAACCAGGCACTGATCGCCATGACGAACATGGCGCCCGTGACATAGCCCGCGCTAACCGTGTGGACGAACTTCGCCTGCGCCACCGGATTGAAGATGACCGATGCGAAATCGGTGATCTCCATGCGCATCGTGTCGGGATTGAACGTGGAGCCGACGGGGTTCTGCATCCAGCCATTGGCGATGAGGATCCACAGCGCGGAGAAGTTCGCGCCGAGCGCAACGAGCCAGGTGACGGCGAGATGCCCGACCTTCGACAGCCGGTCCCAGCCGAAGAAGAAGATGCCGATGAAGGTCGCCTCCAGGAAGAAGGCCATCAGCCCCTCGATGGCGAGCGGCGCACCGAAGATATCGCCGACATAATGGCTGTAATAGCTCCAGTTCATGCCGAACTGGAACTCCATGACGATGCCGGTGGCGACGCCCATGGCGAAATTGATGCCGAACAGCGTACCCCAGAACAGCGTCATGCGCCGCCAGATCTCTCGTCCCGTCATCACGTAGACGCTTTCCATGATGGCCATCAGGAAGGACAGCCCCAGGGTCAGGGGAACGAAAAGGAAGTGATACATCGCCGTCGCCGCAAATTGCAGTCGCGACAGGTCGACGACCGTGAAGTCGATCATGGCTCTACCCGCCTGTTCTCAGAAAGACCGGTCGAACTGCCGGCTCGAAACGATCTCTAGCGCCGGGTTCGCAACGCCGCCTTGATTTGAATCAATGCGGCCTCGCATTTCGGCCGGATAGAAAAGGAGGAACAGGAAGCGGTGAGCGGATATGACGAAGACAGTGGAACATCCAGCGGACCCGGCGCCAGCATCAGCGTCGCAGCGGGCGCAGCTTGCCGGCCTGCGCCGTCATGGCGGCATCGCGCTCGCCACCGCCATCGCCCTGCCGCTGGCCGCCGGGCTCGTGCTCGTCGGGCAGGCCTTCCTCCTGTCGCGCATTTTGGGCGACGCCATCTCCGGTGGGCGACCGCTTGATGATCTCGCCCCCGATATCGCCGCCTTTGCCGCGCTTCTTCTCCTGCGGATCGCGCTGGTGTTTCTCGGCGAATGCGCCGCCGCCAGAGCTTCCGAGCGCATCAAGCGTCGGCTCCGCAACGCGCTGACCGCCCGCCTGATCGAAAAGCAACCGGACTGGGTGCACGCCCGCCCCTCCGGCGCGCTCGCCGGCGCGATCGTCGATCAGGTCGAGGCGCTCGACGGCTTTTTCTCGCGCTTCCTGCCCGCCACCATCCAGGCCGGCCTGCTACCCCTCCTCTTCGCCGCCGCCGTCCTGCCGTTCGACGGGGTGGTCTGTCTTCTTTTCCTGCTGACCGTGCCGATGATCCCGCTGTTCATGGCGCTGGTCGGCTGGGGTGCGCAGGCGGCGAGCGATGCGCAGGCGGATGCGCTCTCGCGGCTTTCGGGCCTCTTTGCCGATCGGTTGCGCGGCCTGCAGACGCTGATGCTGTTCGGCCGCATGGAGGCGGAGGCCGAAGCGATGCGGAGCGCCACGGACGAGCTGCGCCGGCGAACCCTGCGCGTGCTGCGCATCGCGTTCCTGTCATCCGCCGTGCTGGAATTCTTCGCCGCCCTCGGCGTTGCCGGCGTGGCGCTCTATGTCGGGCTCACATTTCTCGACATGGTGGACGTGCGGTTCACGAGCCTGTCGCTTCAGGCCGGCCTCTTCTGCCTGATCATGGCGCCGGACGTGTACCAGCCGTTGCGACAGCTTGCGACGCATTATCACGATCGCGCCCACGCCAGGGCCGCATTGGCCGAGATCACCCGCCAGTTCGAGGAGATCCCGCCCGACGTCATGCCTGTTGCAGCGACCGGCGCGCCGGCATCCTTTACGGGACGTCCGGGGCCGCTCGGCATCACCGTCCGCGGCCTCTCCCTCCAGACCCCGGACGGCCAGACCCCGGACGGCCAGACCCCGAACCGCCGGACCACACTGCTGCTTCCGACGGATCTGGTCATCCCCGCCGGCCGGCACGTCGCCCTTCTCGGCACGAGCGGCATCGGCAAATCGACGCTGCTGAACGCGCTGGCAAGGCTTCGTCCTTTCGAAGGCTCGCTCCACTTCGGCGAAGACCGGCTGGAGGATATTCCAGAGGCGGACCTCAGGCGAAAGCTTGCCATCGTCGGCCAGCGGCCGCGCCTCTTCCACGGCACGATTGCCGACAATATCCGCCTTGGTTGCCGCAATGCCGACGATGCGGCGGTGCGTCATGCGGCCGATATCGCCTGCGTCACCGCCTTCAGCGACCGCCTGCCCGCCGGTCTTCAGACCCCCGTCGGCGAGAACGGTCTCGGGCTCTCCGGCGGCGAGGCGCAGCGCGTGGCGCTTGCCCGACTCTATCTCACAGACCCCTCCATCATCCTTCTCGACGAGCCGACGGCCCATCTCGATCCCGACATGCAAGCGCGCGTGCTCGATGGCATCCTCGCTTTTGCCGCCGGCCGCACGCTCGTCGTCGCCACCCATGCCGCAGCCGTGGCCGACCGCATGGACATGGTCCTCACCATCCGCGATGCACGCCTGACGACCGCCGCCTGCCGCCCTGCCCTTCTCGTCCGGGATCACGCCGCATGAACGCTCTTCTCTCGTTTCGCCCCCTCTTTGCCCGGCATCGCGGCGGTTTCCTCACGGCCCTGCTCCTGTCGCTTCTGACGCTGACGGCCGGCATCGTGCTTCTCGGCCTTTCCGGCTGGTTCCTCACGGCCGCTTTCCTGACGACAGCCGCCATGAGCTTCAACCTGTTCGGACCCTCTGCGGCCGTGCGCGGCCTGTCGCTCCTGCGCATCCTGTCGCGCTACGGGGAGAAGCTTTCCGGGCACGATGCAACGCTGCGGGTGCTGGCCGACATCCGCAACTGGCTCTTTCGCCGCGTCGGCCTCGCCGCCGCCGCCCCCCACCTTGCTCTGCGGCGAGGCGATACGGTCTCGCGCCTGACAGCGGATGTCGACACGCTCGACAGCATCTTCATCGTTGCGGCGGGGCCGCTTGCGACCGGCATCGTGGTCGCCCTTGGCATGTCAGCGGTCCTGCTGGTTCTGCTGCCCGCCGCCGGCGCGGTCTATGCCGTGGCGATGACATTAGCGCTTCTCGTCGTTCCCGGCATCCTGTCCGCCCTCACCCGCCGCACGGGGGGATCGATCGTCCGCCTCTCCGCCGATCTCAGGATCGCCGCGTTCGACCTCATCGACGGACATGCGGATCTGATTGCGTTCGGTGCGACGGATGCCATGCGCGCAAGGTCCGGCGCGATCGCCGCAGACCTTGCAACCGCGCGGGAGCACCTCGCCCGCACCGCGGCTATGGCTACGTCCGCCATCGCTCTTCTCGCGGGCGTCGCGATCATCGCCGTTCTCGCCTTCGGCCTCGCAGCGATCGAGGCTCGGGCCTTGAGCGGCCCTCTCCTCGTCGGCCTGCTGCTGGCAACGCTCGGAAGCTTCGAGGCGACCGCCGCCGTCGTCCGGCAGGTCGCGAAGTTCGGCAATGCGCTGGCGGCAGCCGAACGCCTGAAGGCGCTTGCCGACCTGCCGGCACCGGTCACGGATCCGCAGAACCCGCTCCCGCTCGGCCTTGGCGCATCGCTCGTGCTGGAAAACGTCACCTTCGGTCACGATGCCGCCCGCCCGGTGCTGACATCGCTCGATCTCGCTGTCGAAGCCGGTTCCCGCATCGCGATCCACGGCCCGAGCGGCGGCGGCAAGTCCACACTTGCCTCACTTCTCCTGCGACTGCGCGACCCGGATGCCGGACGCATCCGCGTAGGCGGTGTCGATCTGCGCGATGTTTCGCAAGCCGCGCTTCACAGGCGGATCGCCCTTCTCGAGCAGGATGCGCCCGTCTTCATCGGCACGATCCGCGACAATCTTCGGATCGCGCTGGACGATGCCGACGATGCCGCGTGCTGGGCAGTGCTTGCAAAGGCGCGGCTGGAAAGCACGGTGCGCGCCATGCCGATGGGGCTTGCGACACCGCACAGTGAAGCCGGGCTGACGCTATCGGCCGGTCAGGCACGGCGTCTGTGCCTTGCCCGCACGCTTCTCTCGGGCGCCGGCATTCTGGTGCTGGACGAACCGACGAGCGGTCTCGACCGCGCGACCGAGCTTGCCTTTCTCGACGACCTCGGCAAGGCGACGGCCGGCCGCACGGTGATCCTCATCACCCATGCCACCCTGCCCTCAGGCGTCGTCGATCGCGTGTTTCATCTGCGCGACGGTCGGCTCGACGATCCGTGCAGCTCGATCCCGGCCACGGCCTGAAGTGCCGCCATATCCGCCACCTCGACCCGTTGCGGCTCGGGAAGGTGGATCAGGCCCTGATTGCGCAGCTTGGTGAAGGAACGGCTGACCGTCTCGATCGTCAGACCGAGATAATCCGCGATATCGGTGCGCGACATGGGAAGCGCCAGCGGATGGGCCGAAAGCTTGCGCTCGGATGCGCGCTGCGACAGCGTGACGAGGAAGGTCGCGAGCTTCTCCACCGGCGCGAGACGCCCGAGAACCATCTGGTTGTCCAACGCCTGACGGAGCGCCGAGCGCGTCATTGCATGCAGCCGGTCCTTGAGCAGCGGGAACCGCTCCATCAGCGCATCCATGTCGCGCACCGGGAACGAGCAGAGGCGAACATCGCCGATGGCTTCGGCCGTTGCCGAATGAAGGTCCTCGTCGGCAAGGCCGAGATAATCGCCGGGCATCAGGAAACCCGTGATCTGCCGTCGTCCATCCGGCAGGGCGATGGACAGGCGCAACATGCCTGCCGTCAGGCTGAAGACCCGCGTCAGCGCGTCGCCCTCGCTCACCAGCATCTCGTCATGGGAAAGATGACGCGAGGTCATGATGCGCTCGAGCGCTTCCACCTCGTCATCCGCCAGCGCCGCGCAGACGGCCATGGTGCGAACGTCGCAGGCGATGCACGCACCGCACGCCGTCGTTAATCGCAGTGCCGATGTCACCGTCAGCATGACGTTACCCCGTGATCCGGCGGAATTGCCGAGCCGGTGTATATCATCAAGGAACCGGCCATTCTATCCAGCTTGGAACTGCCGGTCCGGGTCCGGATACGCTTACAGCGTAGCTTGCGGCCTTATACGGCGTCGATCGCCTTGAGCCACACCGTCACGGCAACAGCGCCGGCGTCGGGGTGTCCGAGCGCGCGATCTCCCAGATAGCTGGAGCCAGCGTTTCCACAGCGGCTACCGACGGCAGGACGCGCGACCTGTTTACCGCGCCGCCACGCGGCCAGGCCACGGCATCCGTCGGAGCGTCAATGGCAGCAAGGCTTTCGTCGTCGACATGGAGCACCGAGAGGGAAAAGCCCGGCATGTCGAGCGCCGAGAGAAACGTGCCGGCCCAGGCCCGCTCGACCGTTATGTCTCTCTCCTCCAGCCACCGGATGGCGGCGCGTGCAACGATGGAAAGCTCCATGGGCGGGGTCGAGCCGAGCCCGTTGACCAGAAGCGCGATACGATCACCGATCTTGAGCCTGCCGTCTGCCTCAATGGCTTCGAGCACGATGGAGGCGAGCCTATCGGCGGGCGCGATCCGCATTCGGTGCACACCCTGTTCGCCATGTATGCCAAGACCGACCTCGATCTCGCCATCCCCCAGCACGAAACCGGGTTTCCCGACCGAAGGTAGCGTGCAGGAGCCGAGCGAGACGCCCATGGACGACAGATTGCCGGCCGCTGCGCGCGCGATACGGGCGACATCCGCCAGTGGCAGCCCCTGCTCGCCGGCGGCGCCTGCGAGCTTATGGACGAGGACGGTGCCGGCAATGCCACGGCGGCGCTCGCCGGGAACGGTCTCCCTCAGAGCGACATCGTCGGCCACAACAATGATTTCGACCGGTATGCCCTCGGCGCGGGCCAGTTCGGCGGCCAGACCGAAATTCAGACGGTCGCCTGTGTAGTTCTTGGCGATGACCACGGCGCCGGCGGGACCGGCAGAGGCGCGAATACCGGCGAGGACGGCGTCCGTGCTTGGGACGTGAATACATCGCCGGCGACCGCCGCCGTCAGCATGCCCGCGCCGACATAGCCGGCATGGGCCGGCTCATGACCGCTGCCGTCCCCGGAGAGGACCGCGACCTTCCGGTTCGAAGCCTCGTGGAGACTCGACCGGATGACCACGTTTTCCTCGGCGAGGAGAACGGTCGCCGGGCTGAGAGCGACAACGCCTTCCAGCATCTCCCTGACGACGTCGGACGGGTCATTGATCAGCTTCTTCATGTCGGTTCCTCGGTTCGTTTATGTCGTGGAGCGCTCGGCGCGGATGCTACCGGGCTGGACCACGAAGCCGGAACGGCATGTGGCAAGATACAGTCACAACCTCATTCGCTTATACCGAGCGGCCGATCATGGTCAGTGCATTCCGGATGGCTGCACCCGAGGCCGTATTGTCGAACACACACCAGCTGTCGGCTGCGAGCAAGCGGCGGAATCGATCGATCTCCGGATCTTCATAGGTGGAATAGTAGATTTTGGGTGCCCCGTGGAGCCGGACGTAGACCGGTGGCATTGGGAACGTATCGGCGGGCCAGACCGGCGCCGGGTCCGCAAGGACACGATCGACAGCGTGACGTTCCAGCAGGGACAGAACTTCCGGGGACTGCCAGCTCTTGTGGCGCGTCTCGATGACGATCTGCCTCTTGAACCTTTGACGCAGCGCGAAAAGAGCGGGCTCCACGACGACAGGGTCGTAGACAAGGCTTGGCGGCAGCTGGCAGAGGAGCGGTCCGATCTTGTCGGCAAGCGGCTCGATCTCCTCCAGGAAGTCATCGAACAACGGCCCTATGTCGATCAGCCGTTGCTCGTGGGTGATGGCCTTGGGAAGCTTCAGCGCAAAACGGAAGTCGTCCGGCACGCTATCCGCCCAGCGGACATAGGTGGACGCCCTGTGCGGCTTGTAGAACGTCGAATTGACCTCGACGCCCTTGAACACAGAGGCATAGCGGGTCAATCCGGAACCTTCGGCCGCAAAATGCTCGGCAACGCCCCTCGGGATCGACCAGGCTGCAGTCGCGATCACTGGCATGGCCTTATCACGCGCCGCGAGACAAGATCCGGCTAACAGCTCGTCATATCGCGGGCACCTGCCTCCCGAAATGCGGCCTGCGCCTTGTCGATATCGTCAAGGGAGAGATCGACGGAGACCTGAAGCTGACCAACCAGCGCCGCATCCGGTCGAACGCCGTCCCCTTCGCGGTTCTCGACATCTCCCCCCGACGGCTTCGTGCCTGCGGTGTTCTCCGACCCTTTTGCCTCGACGAACACATCCGACCGATCGATGCCATATTGCTGAACGAGGTGCTCGATGGCGAGGTCGGCAGCCTCGCGCGTGTCGAAGGTGGCGGTAAGGGTTTTCACATTGTCGCTGGACATGCATCGTCTCCTGTTGCGTCACGGGAAACGGAATGGTGCTGCTGTGGTTCCGAGGGTAGATCCGCGAAGGTGCTAAAAGCCGGGCGCCGGCCTGCGAGCGCAAGCGCTGGTCGGAGCGGTTTTCCGCAAGCCATGACTGAAACCGTTCGGCGGGGACACGAAGCGTCTGCGCCCGTCTTGGCAGAACGCCGTCCGTCAGTCACCGAAACGCTGGCGGAGGAACGTCAGCGCCTCCTCTGCCTCTTCCGCCGAGATCGTATGGCCGACACCGGGGAATATGCGTGATGTCACGGTAAAGCCTGCCGCCTTGAGCTGGCTTGCGGCAGCAACGGACGCTGCCGGTGGTATCGTCCGGTCGTTTCCGCCATGCATGAGGTAGACAGCGGTATCCGTTCCGGAGCGGTTGACCGGCGGGAATGGCATGAACCCTGCAAAGGTGACGAGTGCGCCGACCTTCCAGCGCCCGGTGGCAACGGCATCGAGCGCCATGATAGCGCCCTGCGACACGCCGACAAACGCCACCTTGTCGAGGTCGTTCTCAAATCCCGCCTTGTCGATGATGCCGCCGACAAGCGTATCGAAGGCGCTGCGGGCAGCCATGATACGGTCGGGCCGCATGACCTGATCATCGACCGCGAACCATTGGTACCCCTGGGATCTGTTGGGAAAAGGCGCGTTGGGCGCGACAAACCGTGTGTCCGGCAGGCGGGCCTTCCAGGCGTTTCCGATCTGCGCCATGACTCGCCCCGAGCCTCTTATGCCGTGCAGGAAGATGACGAGATGGCGCGATGTTGCAGTGGAACGGCGTGCAGCGCCGGCTTCCGGCATAGTCTTGCTGACGAAGATGCTCATGGGAGAGGATGTCTTCCCGACAGTGGACCATATCAAAGGCTCGCTGGTGGACGGTAACACCTCCGCTCCCGCATGGAGCGCCATGAGAGCGAACCACATCGTAACGATGCATGGAAAGGACCATGAGGGGAGAGTATTGAAGCGCGCCATAGGTGACCTTGGTTTCGTCCATCACCGGAATCTCGGGGGCAACAAAACGTTCCACTTTTTTGCGACGTCCGTGATCGGTTTTGGGCGCCTCCCGTTTTGTCTTGCATGGCTGCGAAATAATACCCCACCGACAACGGTCCGATGCATGATCCGAACGACGTCATAGCTGCAAACTCAAACATGGCTCCATGTTTTATTAGGCAACCCTTTCAGTACTGAAACGTACGGAAGTGCCGGAACATTCGGTATGGGTAAGTGTTTCCTATTCGAGACCTGAAACATGGTCTGGAATAGAGGACCCACACATGAAGAAGCTTTTTTTGGCTACGGCTATTCTTGCCGTTTCTGCATTCGGCGTGAACGCCCAGACAACACCGGCACCATCGGCAAATGGTGACACGCCAGCCGTTGCGACACCGGATTCGGGCAATGCGACGGCGCCCGTCGAAGGCGCGAACTCGTTCACCGAAGCCCAGGCGAAGGAGCGCATCGAGGCAGCAGGTTATACGGAACTCGATGGTCTGATGCTCGACGACAAGGGGATCTGGCAGGCCAAGGCCATGAAGGACGGGAAATCGGCAGCGGTCTCCATGGACTATCAGGGCAACATCGTTTCGAAATAATAAGCGCTCTTGCGCTGGAAAGTATGATCATGAAGACCGTTACAGGACTGTTCGACGACTATAGCGATGCAAGCGCTGCCGTAAGCGCTCTGGAAGCACGCGGTATCCATTCCGACAACATCAGCATCGTGTCCAACAATGCGGACGGCCGCTACAAGGATGGCGACCATGACAGCAACGCTGCCGAAGGTGCCGGAACCGGCGCCGGGATCGGTGCCGTTGTCGGTGGTGCGGGCGGGCTCTTGACGGGCCTCGGCATCATGGCGATCCCGGGCGTAGGCCCGGTCGTCGCGGCCGGATGGCTCGCGGCTACCGCCCTCGGTGCGGTTGCCGGTGCTGCCGCCGGTGGCGCGACAGGTGGGTTGATAGGCGCTCTCACATCGTCGGGTGTGGATGAAGACCATGCGCATGTCTATGCCGAGGGTGTTCGTCGCGGCGGCACGCTCGTGACCGCCAAGGTTGATGACCACATGCAGTCGGAAGCCGAAGCGATCCTCCAAAAGTCGAACTGGGTCGATCCCGTCGAGCGACGCAATGCCTATACCCAGCAGGGCTGGACGAAGTTCGACGACACCGCTGCACCTTATGGAGCGACCGAAGTCGAAGAAGAGCGCGCACGCTATCCGCGTCGCACGCTGTAACGATCGGCGACAGAGGATATGCAAAGGGCCGGAGCAATCCGGCCCTTTCGCTGTGCGGACCAAAGATATATCCGTCGGTGGAAGAGCGACAGGCCGGTGCGGCGTTGCGTATTGTCGTCAGAACGCCTTGCGTTCGACCAGATCGCTCTCTATTTCATCCCTATACAAAAAAGCTCAAGGCTTATGCTCGCTTTGCGACGCCATGGCCTGTGCGCATCGTTCTCAAAGGACATTTCATGACCAATATCGAAAAACCGTACGAGCCCGTTTCATTTGCCAAAAAGCACCGGATTTCCGTGGAAGACGCCACCGCCATCCTGAAGCAGGCTGACGGCAACAAGAAACTCGCAGACAAAGAAGGCCGCCGGGTCGCAGTCTGAGCGGATATTGGCGCGTCGTTCTGCCGGTCTATACGCCGGCGATGGGTCGCATTTGCGATAACGGCCTACGCCGCGTTCGGTGAAAAGCGCAAGCGCGCTTTCTACTGCGATACCGACATGTAGCGGCTGAGAATTTCCGAAATGTCGGTATCTTCCTCGCGGTCATCGACCTTCGCCCGGTCTTCAACGGCGTGAAGATGATGGTCCATGATCCTGCAGGCAGCGGCCTGATCCTGATTCTTCAGGGCTTCGATCAGCTGAACATGCTCGTCGATCCCGCATTCGGCCGAGTGTGGGCGGCCGAAGCGTGCAAGGATCAAGGACGAGCGAGAGACGACCTGCGTCACGAATTCGATCAGAAGCTTCGAATTCGTCAATTCTGCCAGCAGAATATGAAATTCTCCAGCCAGGCGGATCGACCGCGGCAGGGACGCCCGCAACGCGCGTTCTTCCTCGCGAACATGCGAGACAAGCGTGTCGATGCCGTCTTTCGGCATGCGTTTGCACAGCCGGTCAACCACTTCTCTTTCCAGGCAACGCCGTAGAGAAAACACCTCCACAGCTTCCTCCAGCGTCGGCATGGCCACCGACGCGCCGCGGTTCGGCTTGATGTCGACCAATCCGTCCGCTGAAAGACGCAAAAGCGCATTGCGCGCACTTGTCCGGCTGACGCCGAACGTGTCGCCGATGGAATCCTCCGGCAATTTGACGCCGGGTTTCAGCGCCTGCTCGAGGATAGCGCGGCGCAGGGACGCATAGATCGCGTCGCTGCGGCTTTGCTGAGTGGACATTGATTGCCTCCGCAGAATTCAGGCCGTTGGTTCGGCTGTGGTTATAAACCAGTCTTTGCATTTTTTCTTGTGCTATTTTCGTATTCAAAAATATCTTGCGATTGCATGCAATTCAGATTAGCCTTAGCGAACGATCGATAACAAGCCACCATGCGAGAGGCAGCTCAACCACCAGATTTCAGCGGTTTGCGCGCCCGGACATACGATCGTCTCATGTCATTTCTGATCATTGCATGCAGTTCACTGGGGAACATGATGAACACGATCTCAAAATTCTGTCTTGCCAGTGCGGCCATTCTCGCGCTTGCGCTACCGGCTACAGCCGAAACCTTTCGCTGGGGCGCATCCCGCGACATCGGCTCCCTCGATCCCTATTCCTATGGTGACAGCTTTACGCTCGGCGTCCTGAACCATGTTTATGAAGGACTTGCCCGCTACGATCGCAACCTGAAGATAGAGCCGGCCCTGGCGGTCTCCTGGGACGTGGTCTCGCCGAAGACCTGGCGATTCAAGCTCCGTGAAGGCGTGAAATTCCAGAACGGTGCGGATTTCACCGCTGACGACGTTCAGGCGTCCCTCAAGCGCGCCTCGGATCCGAAATCACCGCTGAAGGGCAATATCCCCGCCTACAAGGGATCTCGCGTGATCGATGCGCACACCATCGAGATCGACGTGACCGAGAACTATCCGCTTCTCCTCAATGACCTCACAACGATCTACATCTTCGACGCCGACTGGCTGAAGACGAACAAGGCGGAAGCTCCGACCGATGTCGGCTCCGGCGTCGAGGGCTATGCGACCTACAACGCCAACGGCACGGGGCCTTTCAAGGTCGAAAGCCGGCAGCCCGATGCGAAGTCGGTCTTCGTCAAGTTCGACGGCTGGTGGGACAAGCCGGCGCATAATATCGACCGGATCGAGTTCACGCCGATCGCCTCCGATGCCACGCGCGTGGCGGCGCTTCTCGCCGGCGACATCGACTTTACCGACAAGGCGCCGGTGCAGGATATTCCGCGTCTTGCAGCCTCCCCCACCGTCAAGCTTCTCGAAGGAACGGACCTGCGAACCGTCATGATCGGCTTCAGCCAGCGGGATCAGCTTCTGTCTGGCACAGCCAATCCGATGAAGGATCTGCGCGTCCGTCAGGCCCTGCAGCTGGCGATCGATCTCGATCTCATCCAGAAGCGGGTGATGCGCGGCAAATCGCGCAATGCCGGAGCGCTCGTCGCGCCCGCCATTCCCGGCTACGACGTAAGCCTCGACACGCCGGTGAAGGCGGATCCCGAAAAGGCAAAGGCGTTGCTGGCGGAAGCGGGTGCCGAAGGTTTCGAGTTCGATTTCAACTGCACCGACACGCTCGTCAACGAGGAGCAGATCTGCCAGGCCATCGCCTCCATGTGGTCGCGCATCGGCCTGAAGCCGAAGCTCGATCAGGCGCCGCGCGCCGTACAGACTCCGAAGCGATCCGCCGGCAAGGTCGACGTGTACACGCTCGGCTGGGCCACCTTGCCGATGCTCGATGCCTACAGCCTTACCTCTCAGGTGCTCCACACCAAGGAGGACACGTTCGGCATCTTCAACTGGGGCGGCTGGTCGGACAAGGAATTCGATGCGCTGACGGAAGCCTCCGCGGTGGAACTCGATACGACCAAGCGTCTCGCGCTCGAAGCGCAGTCCCTCAAGGTCGCCAAGGAGCACGCCCTGATGATCCCGCTGCACCAGCAGCCGCTGACCTGGGCAACGACGGACAAGGTCGCAGACCTGCCGCTGTTCTCCGACAACCTGCCCCGGCTGTGGCTGGTGAAGAAGTAACGGCCAGCTTCCGACCCCCGTGTCTGCAATGCCACGGGGATCACAGGATCACAGGCTCACGGGCTTTTTTCCGAAACGCGGTTTCCGTCCGCAAGGATTTCGAACGCCATGATCGTCTTTCTCGTCAAGCGTATCGGCAACGCCGCCCTTGTCATGCTCGCCGTCGCGTTTCTCGCCTTCCTCATCTTCCGCTTCCTCGGCGATCCCGTGGAGATGATGATGAACGAGAGTGCCACCCAGGTGGAGCGCGATGAATTGCGGGGCCGCCTCGGCCTCAATGACGGCTTTCTGACCCAATATGGTCGCTTCGTCTTCAACGCGGCACAGGGCGAATTCGGCCTGTCCTGGCGCAATCAGCAGGCCGTGGTCGGGCTGATCGCCGAACGTTTTCCCGCAACCTTCGAACTCGTCATCATCGCCACGCTGATCTCGCTCGTCATCGGCATTCCCCTCGGCGTGTTCACGGCCATCGGACGCGGACGCTGGTGGGCGGAGGGCCTGCAATTTACCTCCGTCGTCGGGGTTTCCCTGCCGAGCTTCCTCGTTGGCATCCTGCTCATTCTCGTCTTTTCCGTCTCGCTCGGCTGGTTGCCCGGTTACGGCCGCGGCGATGTCGTGCGGATCGGCTGGTGGTCGACGGGACTTCTCACACCGTCGGGCCGCGCGGCTCTCGTGCTTCCTGCGCTGTCGCTTTCCCTGTTCCAGATCACGCTCGTCATGCGGCTGGTGCGGGCCGAGATGCTGGAGACGCTGCGTACGGATTTCATCAAGTTCGCCAAGGCGCGCGGTGTTCCCCGCCGCTCCCTGTGGTTCCGCCACGCGCTGAAGAACTGTCTGATGCCGGTGATCACGCTGACGGCCATGCAGATCGGAAACCTGATCGCCTTCGCCCTCGTAACCGAAACCGTGTTCCAGTGGCCCGGTATGGGCATGCTGTTCATGCAGGCCGTAACCTTCGTCGATATCCCGGTCATGGCCGCCTATCTCTGCATCGTTTCCTTCATCTTCGTCGCGCTCAACACCGTCGTCGATATCGCCTATGCGATCATCGATCCACGCCTGCGCAAAGCCTGAGGCAGAGGAACCCTTCATGACCATCCTGGAACCCGCCGCCTCGCCGACCGTGCCCTCGCCCCCGGCACCCGCGAAGCGCACCCGCCTTGCCCGCCTGCGCCAGTCGGATCTCTGGTACAGCTTCACCCACCACCCCTCCGCCGTGGTCGCGGCCATCCTGCTGATATTGCTGGTCTTTTCGGCGTTCCTGGCCCCCCTGTTCGTGCCACAGAACCCGTACGATCTCGCTGCGCTGGATCTGCTCAATGCCGAGATCCCGCCGATCTGGCATGCCGACGGGCAGTGGCCGTTCCTGCTCGGCACCGACCTTCAGGGCCGCGACATGCTCTCGGCTATCCTCTACGGGTCGCGGGCGTCCATCATCATCGGGGCAGCGTCGGTCGCGGTATCGCTGACCATCGGTGCATCGCTCGGGCTCGTAGCCGGCTACTACGGCAAATGGGCGGATGGTCTGCTGATGCGCGTCGGCGACGTGCTCCTGTCCATGCCGACCATGCTGATCGCCATTCTCGTCTCGGCCGTCGCCCGCGAACTACTGCCGCCGAACCTGCGGGAAACCGGAGCCTCCGCCGTCATCGTGCTCGCCATCTCGCTTTCGGCCTGGGTCCAATATGCCCGCACCGTGCGCGCCTCGACCATGGTGGAGCGCAACAAGGAATATGTGCAGGCGGCCCGGCTGATCCGCGTGCCGGCCCGCCGCATTCTTCTGAAGCACATTCTGCCGAACACCACGACGCCGCTGCTCGTCACGGCCACGCTGAATTTCGGCCTCGGTATTCTTATCGAGGCGACGCTGTCCTTCCTCGGCGTCGGCATGCCGCTGGAGCAGCCCTCCCTCGGCACGCTCATCCGCATCGGCAACCAGTACCTGTTCTCCGGGCTCTGGTGGATCGTGCTCTTCCCCGCTTTGCAACTCTGCCTTCTCGTCGTGTCGATCAACGTGCTTGGCGACTGGCTGCGCGACGCGCTCAATCCTAGACTTCGCTGAGGTATCCCGATGTCCGACCTTCTCATCAAGAACACGCGGCCGATGGGCAGCGACCCCGCCGACATCCTGATCCGCAACGGGCGGATCGACGCCATCGGCACGGATCTCGCAGCGGTGGGGATAAGGGTCGAAGATGCCGGCGGCCGGATCGCCATTCCCGGCCTGGTGGATGCCCATACCCATCTCGACAAGTCCCTGCTCGGCTATCCCTGGTACAAGAACGAGGTCGGCCCGCGTCTTATCGACAAGATCGACAACGAGCGCAGCGTCAAGCGCGAATACGGCCTGGACGCGCACATCCAGTCGATGCGCCAGTCCCTGCAGTCGGCTTCCTACGGCACCACGCTCATCCGCAGCCATGTCGATATCGACACCGACCAGGGGCTGATCGCGCTCGAAGGCGTCATGGAAACGCGGCGGCAGCTGGCGGGCATCGTGGAGATCGAGATCGTCGCCTTTCCGCAGTCCGGGCTGATGCGCCGGACGGGAACGGCAGACCTCCTGGATCAGGCCATGGCCATGGGTGCCGATCTCGTCGGCGGCCTCGACCCTTGCGGCATGGATCGCGACCCGAAGGGCCATCTCGACACGATCTTCGCGCTCTCGCAGAAGCACGGCAAGGGCATCGATATCCACCTGCATGAGATGGCGGAACTGGGTGCCTTTTCGATGGAGCTGATCTTCGAGCGTATCCGTGCCCTCGGGCTTCAGGGCAAGGTCGCCGTCAGCCACGCCTTCTGCCTCGGCCATTCCGACTGGAAGGCAACACAGGCGATGATCGACACCTGCGCAGACCTCGACATCCCCATCCTCACCACCGCCCCGCCCTCGCGCGAGGTGCCGTCGCTGCAGCGGCTGAAGGCCGCCGGCGTACGGTTCGGCGCCGGCGTCGACGGATTTCGCGACACATGGGGTCCCTACGGCAATGGCGACATGCTGGAGCGCACCATGCTTCTCGGCATGAAGAACAATCTGCGCCGCGACGACGAGCTGGCCGATGCTCTGCATGTGACCACCACGGGCGGTGCCCTCGTCATGGACCGGCCCGACCATGCACTCGTTCCCGGCGGGCGCGGCGATGTCGTCCTCGTCGAGGGCGAAACGCTGGGCGAGGCGATCGTCACGCATTTGCCACGCCGACTGGTGGTTACCGCCGGCAATGTCGCCGCGCGCGACGGCGCAAGCCTGATGGTGCGCCCGTGAGCTGGTCCCGCCTTCCGCTCGGCCAACGCCCGCACGGTCGTTGGGTCCTTGCCGCCCGCTTCGTCGTCGCCGACCTGCCCGAAGGACGTCGTCTGATCGAAAACGGCGAGGTCGTCATCGAGGACGACCGGATCGTCTGGGTCGGCCAGAGCTTTCAAGGCGAGACGGCTGCGCGCTATGATATGGGCGAGGCGTTGATCGGCCCGGGCTTCGTCGACCTCGACGCCCTGTCGGATCTCGATACCACTATCCTGGCCATGGACAACCAGCCTGGCTGGAAGAAGGGCCGCGTCTGGCCAGTGGACTACGCTGCCCGTGCCTATGAAATGCTGACGCCCGACGAGTTGGCCTTCCAGAAACGTTATGCCTTCGCACAGCTGCTCCTCAACGGCATAACCTCCGCACTGCCCATCGCCTCCCTGTTCTATCGCGCCTGGGGCGAAACGGTTTCCGAGTTCGAGGCGTCCGCGCAGGCCGCTGAGGACCTTGGCCTTCGCGTCTGGCTCGGACCGGCCTACCGCACCGGCGGCGTGATCCTCAACGAGGCCGGCACCATGCAGCCGTTTCTGGACGAGCCCCGCGGGCTGGCCGGACTTGCGGACGCCGCCGACTTTGTCGAGCGCATTCACGGCACGGCCGGCGGGCTCATTTCCGGACTGTTTGCGCCCGACCGCGTGGAAACCTGCACCGAAACCCTGCTGCGCAAAACCTTCGCCCGTGCCGAGGCCCTCGACATCCCCGTGCGCCTGCACATGGCACAGGGCGAGATGGAGCTCGAGACGGTGCGGCGGCTCCATGGCATGACCGCACCGGAATGGCTCGACGGTCTCGGCCTCCTGTCGCCGCGCCTGATCGCGCCGCATGCGACGGTTGCGACAGACGACGATCTCGACCGCTACGCCGCGCGGGGCGTCACCGTCGTCCACTGCCCCCTGGTCTCCGCCCGCCACGGCTCCGCACTTCGGTCTTTTTCGCGGCTGAAGGCGATGGGCATCCGCATCGGCATGGGCACCGACACCGCGCCGCCGGACATGGTGCTCAACCTGTCGGTCGGCATGATGATCAACCGTGTCGTGTCCGGCTCCGGCACGGCAGGGTCGGCCGCCGACTTCTACGACGCTGCGACGATTGCCGGCGCCGACGCGCTCTGCCGGCCAGATCTCGGCCGCATCGCCATCGGCGCCAAGGCGGATATCGCCGTGTTCGACATGGCCGACAGCAGGATCGCGCCGCGGATCGATCCCGTCCAGACGCTTCTCTACGGTGCCACCGGGCGCGTCACCCGCGCAACGATCGTCGATGGCAGGCTGGCGATGCGCGATGGTGAGGTCGCGGGCATCAACCTGAAGGCAGCGCGCGCGCAGGCTCAGGCGCAGTTCGATCGTCTCGTCTCGCTCTATCCCGAGCGCACCTACCTCCATCCGCCCGTCGCGGCGATCTTCCCGCCGAGCTACCCTCATCCGGAGCAGCCATGATGTATCAGGACAGCCAGACGCTTGCGCTCGAGGTCAACGGCCTGTCGGTCGAGTTCCCGTCCAGACGGGGCACGCTGACAGCCCTGTGCGAGATTTCCCTGACCATCCGGCAAGGCGAAATCCTCGGCGTCGTCGGCGAATCCGGTGCCGGGAAATCGATGACCGGCATGTCGGTTCTCGGCCTTCTGGAGCCGCCCGGCCGCATTTCCGCCGGAGAGATCCGCATTGCCGGACAGCGCACGGACAGGCTCAGCGAGGCCGAGATGTCGCATGTGCGCGGCAGCATGGTCGGCGCGATTTTCCAGGATCCGCTGACCTCGCTCAATCCGCTGTTTTCCATCGGGCAGCAGCTGATCGAGACCATCCGGCTCCACTCGGACCTCAAGCGGCAGGCCGCCCGCATCCGCGCGATCGATCTTCTGAAGCAGGTCGGCATTCCCGGGGCGGAAGAACGGATCGATCATTATCCGCACCAGTTTTCCGGCGGCATGCGCCAGCGCGTGGTAATCGCGCTGGCGCTGGCTGGAAATCCTCGGTTGATCATCGCGGACGAACCGACGACGGCGCTCGATGTGTCCATCCAGGCGCAGATTACCACCTTGCTCCGGAAACTCTGCCGCGACCATGGTGCCGGCGTCATGCTGGTAACCCATGACATGGGCGTGATCGCCGAGACGGCCGACCGTGTGGCCGTCATGTATGCCGGCCGCGTGGTGGAGATCGGCCCGGTCGACGCGGTCATCAACCGGCCGAGACATCCCTATACGCGCGGCCTGATGGGGTCGATCCCGGCGCTCGGTGCGCGCGTCGAACGGCTTGCGCAGATCGATGGCGCCATGCCGCGGCTCAATGCCATCCCGTCCGGATGCGCCTTTCATCCGCGCTGTCCGCAGGTCGGACCGCGTTGCCGGGCGGTGCGGCCCGCGCTTGTAACGGTCGGCGATGGTGCGGCCGCCTGTCTGCTTCATGATGGAGGTGTGCAATGAGAAGCCGGAACAACATTCTGGAAGTGGACCAGCTCACCCGCGTCTTCGACGTTTCCGCGCCCTGGCTGAACCGGGTGATCGAGCGCAAGCCGAAGCGCTATCTGCGGGCCGTGCAGGACGTGACCTTCACGGTCGGCAAAGGCAAGTGTCTGGCGCTCGTCGGTGAATCCGGCTGCGGCAAATCGACCGTGGCGCGGCTGGTCACGGGCCTCTACGCTCCGACGGAAGGCGCCATCCTGTTTGCGCCCGGCCGTAACGGCAAGCGAACAGAGGCGCAGATGATCTTTCAGGATCCGCATGCAAGCCTCAATCCCCGCTGGCGCGTCGGCGACGTCATCGCCGAGCCGATCCGCGAGTTCAAGCTGCGCGACAGCGAAGAAGAGACCGCCGAGCGGGTCGCAGAGCTTCTGCGCACGGTCGGCCTCTCGCCCGACGATGCAAGCCGCTTCCCGCACGAATTTTCCGGCGGTCAGCGGCAGCGCATCTCGATTGCCCGCGCTCTGGCCAGCGAGCCTGAATTCCTCGTCTGCGACGAGCCGACCTCGGCGCTCGACGTCTCGGTACAGGCCCAGATCCTCAATCTGATGCGCGGGCTGCAGGACAGGCTCGGCCTCACCTACCTCTTCATCAGCCACAACCTCGCCGTCGTACGCCATATGGCGGATAAGATCGCCGTGATGTATCTTGGCCGGATCATCGAGGAGGCCGATACGGAAGCGCTGTTTGCCAACCCGCAGCATCCCTATACGCGGCTGCTCTTGCAGACGATCCCGGATGTCCGCGCGCCAAACCGCGACCGGGCGCTGATGGGCGGCGAGCCGCCGAGCCCGCTCGATCCGCCAAAGGGCTGCACCTTCCACCCGCGGTGTCCGATCGCGACCGAGCTTTGCAGCCGGGAAGCGCCGGAGCCTGTCAAACGTGCCGATGGCGGTCGCGTCGCCTGCCACTTTCCGCAGCTGAGCCCCGAACAGCGCGCCCTCTGACCGTATCCGCAACCGGGAGACCCCATGACACGCTCCGAAACACTCTTCACCCATGCCAGGCTGATGGATGACACGCTGTGCGACATTGCCGTCGCCGACGGGCGCATCACCGCGATTTCCGCTGTCGGCACGCTTGCGCGGGTTGCCGACACCATCGATATCGCCGGTGCGCTGCTGGTGCCGGCCTTCGTCGAGGGGCATATCCACCTCGATACCAGCTTCTACGGCGACCGGTGGATTCCGCATCGTCCGTGCACGGATGGATTCGATGTGCATGAGCGGGTCGCCTTCCAGGCCGAGAACATGGCCTCGGCCGCGCCGATGGACAAACGAGCGCGCGACCAACTCGACCTCTGCATCGCCAACGGCTCTTTGCAGATGCGCAGCCATGTGATGGTCGATGGTTCGGTCGGGCTGAAGTCGCTCGAGACGATCCTTGCCGTGCGGGAGGATTACAAAGACCTCATCGACATCCAACTCGTCGCCTTCCCGCAGTCCGGCATTCTCAAGAGCCCCGGCACGCCCGAGCTTCTGGACGCAGCACTTGGC
Organism: Rhizobium sp. 9140; assembly: GCF_900067135.1. Lineage (NCBI taxonomy): Bacteria > Pseudomonadati > Pseudomonadota > Alphaproteobacteria > Hyphomicrobiales > Rhizobiaceae > Rhizobium > Rhizobium sp. 9140. The sequence goes on from NZ_FJUR01000002.1 coordinate 611,649, forward strand.
CTCGGCGCGGACCTTATCGGCGGGCTCGACCCTGCAAGCTTCGACCGGGATGTGAATGGCCATCTCGACGTCGTCTTCGATCTTGCCGGGAAGCACGGTGTCGATATCGACATCCACCTGCACGATGCGGGCTCGATGGGTGCCTTCACCATCGAGGAGATCTGCGCGCGCACGGCAGCGCTCGGCATGCAGGGGCACGTCACCGTCAGCCACGCCTACGGTCTCGGCGATCTCGCGCTTGATCCCGCCCGCAGGCTGGCGGCGAAGATTGCGAAGGCCGGAGTGGCCATCATGACCAACGCACCCGGCAACCATGTCTTCCCGCCCGTGGCGCTCCTGCGCGGCGAAGGCGTTACGGTCTTCAGCGGCAGCGACAATATCCGCGATTCCTGGTGGCCCTATGGCGATGGCGACATGCTGCGCCGTGCCGAGATCATCGGCTACCGCTCCGGCTTCTACACGGACGCGGAGCTTGCCGCCGCCTTCGACGTGGTCACCACCGCTGGTGCAAAGGCGCTGCGTCTGGAGGGCTACGGCGTCGAGATCGACGCCAAGGCCGATTTCGTGACGCTCGACGCCGCCCACATTCCCCTTGCCGTCGTTTCGGTGCCGAAGGGGCGTCGCGTGTTCAAGGCCGGACGGCTCGTCGCGCAGGATGGGGCGGTGCTGCGGTAGGCTCGCCGGTTTCCATGTCGCGATTTGCCCCGACGACCGTCATCTTCCGCAAGAATCGAGCGTGACAGTCGGAGATATCATGAGTAAAGGAGTTAGGTATGATCAAGCCTGGAATGCGATGACGACATCGGCCCGGTGGCCGATGAACCGGTGCGTTCGTAGAACCGAGGTCGCAAGAGCGAATGACGAACATCGAAGTCCGCCATCAGGTCTATGTCGCCCAACGTCCGGCACTCGTTGCGTATGCATCGCGCATTCTCGGTTCCCGCGACACGGCCGAAGACATCGTACAGGATGCCTTCCTCAGGTTCATGCCGGCAAATGCGCAGGAGACCTCTTCGGGACAGCTGGTCTCCTATCTCTACCGGATCGTCCGCAACCTCGCTTTCGATGTCATGAAACGGCAGAAGCTCGAAGCAAGGGAAAGCGTCGATCCACCCTACTGGACTGTGCCGTTGCGCCATCCGACGCCGGAGGATATCGTTGCCGCATCGGACGAATTGCGGCTGATCGAAAGGCTGCTTGAGGACTTGCCTCTGGAGACCCGGATCGCGCTCGAAATGCACCGGTTCGGCGGCTACACGCTGAGCGATATCGCGGCCCATCTGGGCATATCCGTCGCGACGGTGCATCGGCACGTCCGAAACGGGATGGTTCGTCTCGCCTCCGGCCTCGCCTCGTGAGCGTGTGATTCAACCGTAAGTCATGAAAAATTATTGCCTCCTGCTCGTCTTTGCTAGACGACGTGCATCCTGCACAAGGCAACAGCCCGCGACGGGACGCGTCTCTGTCAATCGGGATGCTGCGGTCATAGGAACTTCGCAACGGTGAAAACGAACCCACCTTTTCCGGAAGCAACGCTCGGCGAAGCCACGGACTGGTTCCTGGAGCTGCGGAACTGTCCTGATTGTCTCGAGACGCAGGCCGCCTTCCAACAGTGGCTGTCGGCGTCCGAGGAGAACGCGGCTGCTTGGCGCCAGGTGGAGAAGACGTGGGCTCTGCTCGGCGAAACTCGCCCGGTTCACGCGGCAGGCTGGGAGAGGGCTGAAACCGGCACGGCGGCGGTCGTGCCTTTCACCACGAACCGGTCCGAACCGCGTCGAAACCGGCTGGCCAGCGCCGCCCTCTCGGCCGCAGCGGCTTGCGCCGTGGCATTTCTGGCGGGGCCTGCTCTTCTCCTGCATCTGCGCGCCGACGAAGTGACGGCGTCGGGAGAAAGCCGGCGCGTTGTGCTTGCCGATGGAACGACCGTGGATATGAGCGGTGGAACGGCCTTTGCCGTAGCGATCGACCAGCAGGCGCGCCATGTCGAACTGCTGAAGGGCGAGGCCTTCTTCGACGTCACGCATGATGCGGGCCGGCCTTTCACCGTCGATGCCAACGGCGTCACCGTGGCGGTTCTCGGCACCGCCTTCGATCTGCAGACCGGGGATCAGGATACGACCGTGGAGCTTGCGCGCGGATCGGTCGCCATCTCCTATGCCGGGCAGAACCAGCGCAGCATGTTCGAACTCTCCCCCGGTGAGACCGCAGCGATCGACCGTGAGACCGGAACGGCGACCCGGGGAAAGGCCGACATCGAGGAGATGGGTGCCTGGCGAAGCGGCAGGCTCTCCGTCGAAAACGTCACCATCGCCAGCGCCATCGAGCGCATCCAGCGCTATCACCCGGCCTGGATCACGATCGCGGACGGTACGCTCGGCTCTCTCCGTGTGACCGGCCTCTACGATCTGCGCGATCCCGATCGGGCGCTGGATGCGCTGGTCCGTCCCTTTGGCGGCAAGGTGCGGGCCGTCACGCCCTATGCCCGCATCGTCTCGCGTTACTGAGCGATTTTCGCAGAAAAGATCCGTTTTTGGCAGGACTGTCAGAAAAACGTCGATTGGGGTGAGAAAAAACGGGACGTCGATCGTCTTAGAAAGGATGCGCGTGCCGTGGCCATGCTCTGACAAAGAGACGAGAGTAAGAATGCGTTCGCCGATATGCCGACAGAAAGTCGCAGATCTGAAGGTCAGCAGCCTCAGGCTTTTCAGCCTGCTTGCCACGACTGCGATGGTGGGGCTGGTTCCCTTTGCAGCGGCAGAGGGATCGCCGGTCGCGGCGCAGACGGCCGAGGCGAGGCATGCGTTTTCCATTGCCGCGCAGCCGCTGTCTCAAGCTTTGAAGACCTTCGCCCGGCAATCTGGCCTGCAGATCACGCTGGCGGCGGAGACGTCGCGTGGCGTTGAGGCCCGTCCCGTCAGCGGACAGCTAACCGCGCGGCAGGCGCTGGCCGAGCTGCTTGCCGGCACCGGCATTTCCTACGACATCGCAGAGGGCACCGCGACCGTGGGTAGGCTTCGCGGTGCAGACACCGATGGCGGCATCGTCGCGGGCAACGGTGCGACGCTCCTTGCGCCAATCACCGTCTTTGGCGTCGGCACGACCGGCCCTGGCCAGATCATCATTTCGAGCCAGGAGCTGGAACAGAAGAACCCGGCCAGTATTGCCGATGTCTTCAAGGGCGAGCCGGGCGTCTCGGTCGGCAGCTCGCTTCCCATGTCGCAGAAGGTTTATGTCCACGGCATCGAGGAAACCAATCTGGCCGTGACCATCGATGGCAGCCGGCAGAACAACAAGGTCTTTCATCACACGGCCACCAACCTCATAGATCCCAGCCTTCTCAAGACCGTCAACGTCGATGCGGGCATTGCGCCGGCCGATGCAGGGCCGGGGGCGCTTGGCGGCGCCATCGCCTATGTGACGAAGGATGCGCGCGACCTTCTCGGCGGCGGCGGTTATGGCGGCTTCGTCAGCTCCAGCTACAATTTCAACAGCGATACGGTGGTCACGGGGCTCTCGGGCTATGCCATGGAGGATGGGCTGGAGGCGCTCGGCACGTTCACCTTTGGCAGAGGAAAGGAATTCCATGCCGGGAATGGCGACGAGGTGCTCGGCACCGGCACGGACCTGATCAGCGGCATCGGCAAGCTAGCCTACACGTTCGACAGCGGTGACCGGATCTCGATCAGCCATGATCGGCTCCGCGACGATGCCGAACGACCCTTCCGCGCCAATGCAGGTTTTATCGAAGGCCGCCCGCCATGGGAGCCGCGGGTTCGCGACTACGCCCTGGAGCGGCAGAACACGGTCTTCACCTATACCGACAGCACGCCGGAAGGCTGGTGGGACCCGAAGGTCATTCTGGCCTATAGCCGCACAAGCGTGGAAACGAAGATTTATCTCCGGCCCACGCTCAATATTCCGCCCTATGACGGGGTCGGCGAGACCGGCAGCCTCAACGGCAAGATCCAGAACACCTTCGCGCTCGCCAACGGCAATATCGTCGCCGGCATTGACGTCTACAACGACAAGGGGGAGCTCGATGATCTCTTCGATTCCGCGACGGAGAAAGCACGCGACATCGGCATCTATGCCCAAGCGCGCATCGAGCCGTGGGAGAAAACCCGCCTTTCGCTGGGCGCACGCGGCGACCAGCAATGGTTTACCGGCACGACGGGCGAGACATGGGATCGCTCCGGTCTCAGCGGCAATATCTCCGGCGAATACGACCTGATCGAAGACGTGCTGACGGCCAAGGCCGGCTATTCCCGCGTCTGGGCCGGTATTCCCCTTGCCGAGAACTTCATCATGAATCCCAACTGGGATTATGGCGACGGTCCCGATCCGGTTCGCTCGAACAATGCCAATCTCGGCCTTGCCGCGACATTCAACGATGTCACCATCGAAGGCAGCATCTTCCGCACGACTATCGATAATGCCAGAGCCCCTCGCTACGCCCTGCCGCTCGGCGTGCAACAGCGTGACGTGACATCGAAGGGCTTCGAAATCGGCGCCGGGTACAGCTGGGATGCAAGCTCGGTGAAGGTCAAATATGCCGATATCGACGTCGAGATCGACGGCCAGCCGGCGGATTCCGAGCTTGGCAGCTACCTTGCGGCACCCGCCGGGCAGATTATCACCCTCACGGCCATCCACACCTTCGTGGACCTGGGCGTGACCGTCGGTGCCGATGCGGAATTGGCGCTCGACGACGACAATGTCGCACCCGGAAGCCGGCCTTATGAAGGATATCAGGTGTTCAACGCGTTCCTCGAATACAAGCCACCGACCCGGCCGAACCTGACGCTGCGGGCCGACATCAAAAACGTCTTCGGCGAGAGATACGCCGACCGCGCCACCTACGGGCAGGAATTCGACACCGTAACCCCCCTCTACGAACAGGGCCGAGCCTTGATTCTCACCGCCAAGGCCACGTTCTAGGCCGACATGACGACATGGGCGGCAGGCATGCTCCGCCGCTGCATCCACCAAAACAGGAGTTCGCAATGCTCGAAGCAACAAGCCGGTTTGAAACGAACGAGGGGCAGAAGTACCTCGTGCAGTTGTGCAAACATTTCGCCCACAAGATCGAGGTCGACCAAGTGGGCGACCGGGGCGAACTGCGGTTCTCCTGCGGCACGGGTTTTCTCGCGGCAAGCAACGAGGGGCTCGACATCCGCGTTCGCTCTCCCGACGATCGGAGCCTCGGCGAGACGAAGGCCGTGATCGAGAGCCATCTTATGCGTTTCGCCTTTCGCGAACCGTCCGGCCCGCTCCTGTGGACACCCGCAGCGTGAGAACCGGACAATGAGGATGAGCGGCATGAACGTTCCCCGACAGCGCAGAACCTCCTGGCTTATCGCCATCGCCCTGATGCTGTTGCCGGCCGGGCTCGTCCGGGCGACCGATATCCAGACGGCAGCGGGCATTGTGCCGGTTGCAGAGCGTCCCGGCAAAATCGCCGTGTTCGACATTGCGGCCGTCGATACGCTCGACAGCATCGGCGTCGACATCGCCGGCCTTCCGAGCAATCTCTATCTGCCGGAGCTGCAGGCGCTTGTACGAAAGGCCGTTTCCGTCGGCACGATCTTCGAGCCCGATCTCGAGGCCCTGAGCGCGCTGCAACCGGATCTCATCATCCTCGGCGGCCGCTCGTCACCGAAACGCGCAGCGACCGAGCAGGTCGCGCCGACCATCGACATGACGATGGACGGCGACGATCTTCTCGATCAGGCGAAGGGGCGGCTGGCCGCCTATGGCGCTCTTTTCGGCAAGCAGGCGGAAGCCGGCAAGGTCGAGGCAGAACTGGATGCGGCCGTGGCGCGGGCGAAAGCGGCCGTTGCGGGCAAGGGCCGGGCGCTGATCATCATGACCAACGGCCCCAAGGTCACCGCCTATGGCATGGGCTCGCGGTTCGGCTGGCTCCACAGGTCGCTCGACCTCACCCCGGCGGTGGCCGACGTCGATACCGCCATTCACGGGGAAGCCGTCTCCTTCGAGTTCATCCGCGCCGCCAATCCGGACTGGCTCCTCGTGATCGACCGGGCAGCGGCCATCGGCTCGCAGGACCAGAACGCGCGGGCGACGCTCGACAATGCGCTTGTCGCCAAGACGACGGCGTGGACGAAGGGCCAGGTCATCTACCTGCCGGCCGGCGATTTCTACATCGCCGCCGGCGGTACGCGATCGATGATCCGGGTTTTCGACGCGATCACACAGGGCTTTACGAAGGCCCCATGACACAGCCGGTGCCAGGACCGATGCCAGAACCTAAGAAAGCGGAATGGCGCAAACGCATCACCTTGCCCGGAGTGGCCGCTGCCGCGGCTCTCGTCGTGCTGGTCTGTCTCAGCCTCCTCATCGGCGCAGATACCCTGTCGCCGACGCAGCTTGCGAGCGATCCTGAAGCGCTGGAACTGCTGATGGCCAGCCGCCTGCCGCGCACACTTGCAGCCCTTCTTACAGGCTCGGCGCTTGCCATTGCCGGGCTGATCATGCAGGCGCTGGTGCGCAACCGTTTCGTCGAACCCTCCACGGCCGGGACAGCGCAAAGCGCGGCGCTTGGCATCCTTCTGATGACGCTCGTGTTTCCCGCGGCCTCCCTCGGCGTCAAGATGATCGGCGCAACCGCGCTCGCTCTTCTCGGCACCTCCGTCTTCATGGCGACGGCCGACCGGCTGCCGGTCACGCAGCCGCATCTCGTGCCGCTGTTCGGCCTCGTCTATGGCGGCGTCATCGGCGCCATCGTCACCTTCGTCGGCTGGCAGACGGATCTCCTGCAGTTCATCGACATCTGGACGAATGGCGAGTTCTCCGGCGTCGTTCGCGGTCGCTACGAGTTTCTCTGGGGCGCCGGCATCATGGTCGTCCTCTCCTGGTGGATCGCCGACAGGCTCACCGTTCTGTCGCTCGGCCGGGAAGCCAGCATCGGCCTCGGGCTCGATTACGCCTGGACCCTGCGTCTCGGCCTTCTCGTCGTCTCCGTCATCGCCGCGCTCACAGTGTCCGTCGTCGGCATCATCCCCTTCGTCGGGCTCGTTGTGCCCAATATCGTCTCCCGCGTTATCGGCGACAATCTGCGCGCGTCGATTCCCTGGACGGCGCTGTCCGGAGCCTTGCTGGTGCTGGGCTGCGACATCGTCGGTCGGCTGATCCGCTACCCCTACGAGATCCCGGTCGCGACCGTCATGGGGGTCGTCGGCGCGCTCCTGTTTCTGAAGCTGATGCGCCTGCGTCCGTCCCATGCATAAGCGCCGCCTCGTTCTTCTGAGCGTCCTAGCGGTTGTCTCGGTCGCGGCCTTCCTGACCCTCGGCCTGCGAGGAAACCTTGCCTTCGTGCTGCAGATCCGTGCGGTAAAGCTGCTCGCGCTCGTGCAGGTGGCCGTGTCCGTGGCGCTGTCCACCGTCCTGTTCCAGACCGTTACCGCCAACCGGATCCTCACGCCCTCCATCATGGGGCTCGATGCGCTCTATCTTTTCGGACAGGCGCTTCTCGTTTTTCTCCTCGGTGGCCTCGGCTATGCGGCGATCGGGGGCGGCTGGAAGTTTGCGGCCGAAGTCCTCATCATGATCGCTCTTGCCGCCGTCCTGTTGCGTCCCCTGCTGACCGCGCGTCTCGACATGAGCCTCCTGCTTCTGACAGGCGTCACCATCGGCCTTCTTTTCCGCAGCCTGTCGCAGCTCCTGTTCCGCCTGCTCGATCCCAACGCCTTCGCCGTGGTGCAGGCGGCGAGCTTTGCCAATTTCAATGCCCTGCGCGCCGACCTCACCATCATCGGCAGTGTCGTAACCTTCGCCGCCGCGGCTCTTTGCTGGCACCAGCGGCACAGGCTCGATGTCGTGGCACTCGGCCGCGAAGCCGCCATCGGGCTCGGTATCGACTGGTCGCGGACAGCCGCGCTCCTGCTCCTCATCGTCGCGCTTCTGGTCGCGGTGTCCACCGCCCTCGTCGGGCCGGTCGCCTTCTTCGGCCTGCTCGTGGCGGCCCTTGCCGAGCGTATCCTCGGCACAAGGCGGCATGCCGTCATCCTGCCCGCCGCCGCTCTCGTCGCGATCATCCTTCTGGTCGGTGGCCAGACGATCTTCCAGCATCTGCTGGGCAGCGCCTCGACGCTCGGCGTCGTCATCGAATTCGCCGGCGGTATCGCCTTTCTTCTGCTGCTGTATCTGGGAAGCCGGACGTGATCCTCATCGAAGACCTATCCCTTGCCCATGGCAGCACGCCGATACTCAGGGACATCAACCTGACGATCGATCGCGGCGGCATCGTTGCACTCGTCGGGCCGAACGGTGCGGGAAAGTCGAGCCTCCTGTCGCTGATCGCGCGCCTGCGCCCTCTACAGACCGGCCGCGTCGTCATCGACGGTCTTTCGGTGACGACGACGCCCGGCCGGGAGCTTGCCCGACGGATGGCAATCCTGCGCCAGGACGGGATATTCGCCGGCCGCCTGACCGTGCGCGAACTCGTGAGCCTCGGCCGCTTTCCCCACAATCAGGGCCGCTCGACGCCGCAGGACAGGGTGCGCGTCGAGGAGGCACTGGCGCAGTTCGGCGTGGCGGATCTCGCCGAACGATTTCTCGAGACGCTGTCGGGCGGTCAACGCCAGCGCGCCCTTGTCGCCATGACCTTCTGCCAGGGCACGGACTACCTGCTGCTCGACGAGCCGCTCAACAACCTCGACATGTTCCATGCGCGCCACCTGATGCAGAGCCTGCGGCGCATGGCGGACGAGGAAGAGCGCACGGCCATCATCGTCCTCCACGACATCAATCAGGCCGCCGCCTATGCCGACCGGATCATCGCGATGCGGGACGGCCGTGTCGTCGCGGACGGCACGCCGCAGGACGTGCTGACGCCCGACACGCTTGCCGAGATCTTCGGCTACCGCATGCAGGTGACGCAGATCGGGGGGAAACCCCTCGTGCTGCACCACCTGTGACGCGACGACCGGGAGAACCCGCACCCCCCGCCGCTGCCATAAAAGCGACCATTCTCAGCACTACGGATCGTCCCCCAACAAGGAACCCATGATGCGCTTGTCTCTGCTGACCCTGACCATCCTGATGACGGCGACCGCCGTTGATGCGTCCACCGACGACGCCTGGGCGAAGCTCAACCTGACGGTCGCAAAGACCTGTGCGGCGGCGAGCGGGCTGAAGCATGCGCATGTCTCTGAGATCGTCCAGTTCGACGATACGCTCGGCAAAGTGGCGACACTGGTCAGCGGTGTGTTTCCGCAAAAAGCGCTGAAGGGCGCGCATGGCAAGATGCTCTGCATCTTCGACAAAGCCTCCGGCAAGGCCTGGATCGACGAGGCCAAGGGCTGGAGCGCGCCCGATTTGCGCTGATGCCTCGGCGATCCCCTGATCTCACCCCCAACGATGCGGACGTAAGCCTCTGCGAATGGCCGTTTAGTAAGACGTGACCAACAGGAGGACGATCCCCATGAAAGCTGTCACCCTGTCGCTTGCCGCTCTCGGGTTCATCGGTCTGCCCGCAGCGTCACAGGCTGCCGACCAGGATTTTACGTTGACCTACCATGTCGAGCGCATTCCAGCGGCAAAGCTCAGCATCGACACCTGTGGTAGCATCGTCTCCGACGTTGCGGAAAAGGCGGTCCTCGGCGTCGCTCTCCAGAGCTTCCCGGGCCAGCTCGTTACCGTTCAGGGTGGTACATCTGGCAGCGGCACCTTCGTCGTGCAGTGCATCGCGGTCGATGCAACGACGGTGGCCGTGGTGCAGGGGTTCGACTACCAGAGCACGAAGGGTCCTCTGGGCGATGCCGCCGACCAGATGTTCGCGGCGTTGAAAGCGGAGGCAGAGTAGGCTTTAAGGCCGCCTCTCCCGGGTGAAGAGCTCATAAAGCACGAGCAGCAGCACTGTGGCGGCAAACACCACGATGCCGATGACCTCAAGGCCGAGAGAGCGGGTCATCAGGCCCGTGAGGGCCGTGACCACGGCGCCGCCGAGGCCGGCGGCGGCGATCTGAAAGCCGATCGCGCTGTTGGCGTGCTCGCGTCCGACGCGCCCGGGCGTCAGGCTGATCAGCGAGGCGAAGATGGGGGCGAAAAAAAAGCCGATCATCATCAGGCCGAGCACGCCGAGCGCCGGCATCGGGGCAAGCCAGAACAGGAGCGCGCCGAGCGCTGCGGCGAGAATGCAGATCCGCAGCGTCTTAAGAAGGGGCACCCGGTTGGCGATGAAGCCGAAACCGATGCGCCCTATGGTGAGGCTGCCCCAGAAGAGGCCGATCACGAGGCCGGCATTGGTTTCCGAAAAGCCGCGCCCGAGCGTCAGCAGCGTGTAGCTCCACTGTGCCGCCGTCACCTCGATGCCGCAATAGACGAAGAAGACGAGCATGCCGAACCAGACGACCGGCTTTTGCAGGGTCTCCGAGACCGGCGCTGCGGGCAGCTCCTCCGCGACGTCGTGGCCGATCTCCGCCACCTCCTCCCAGCGCGACCGGGTGAGGAAGAACGTGGCGGCCAGGACCAGCTGCGCGCTTCCGACAATCGCGTAGCTTACCTGCCAGACGAGCCCTGATCCGAGCACGCCGGAGACGAGCAGCGGCCCGATGGTGGTGCCGAGGCCGAAGAAAGCATGCAGCCAGTTGAGGATCTGTGGGCTGAAATGGCGCGCGCCATAAGCGTTCAGCCCTGCATCGACCGCGCCACCACCGAGCCCGGCGAGGAAACCGAGCGCAATCATCAGCGGCCAGGCCGGCGTGAGCGCGAAGCCGAGCAGGCCAATGGCGGCGGCGAGCGTTGACAGCGCCAGCACCATGCCGACCGGCACGCGCCGCAGCACCGCGCCGCTCATGAAACTCGCCGCGAGATAGCCGGCCGTGGTGACCGCGACCAAAAGCCCGAGCCGGTCGAGCGGCAACGTGAAATCCGCGCGGATCGACGGCCAGGACACGCCGAGAAGACCATCGGGAAGCCCGAGACTGATGAAGGCGAGGAAGGCCAGCGTCGTGAGAAAACTGCGTTTCGACATTTCGGGTATCATGCCTTCATCGGGGAGAAGCGGTCGGGTAAGAACGGTTGAAAGCGAACGACCCGCCTCACGGCGCCCCGTCGGCGGTGTCGACAAGCCCGGAGGCCAGCACACAGGCCAGCAGGCCGGGAAACCGTGCATCGAGATCCTGCCGACGCAGCGTCAGGCGCCTTCCCCGGCCGGACGCCGCGTTGCGGATGATGCCGGCCTCGCGCAGCACCTTCATAAGATGCGACTTGGTCGATTTCGGCGTCGAGGCATCGGAAAGATGGCATTGCGCCATATCGAGCGTGCCGGAAGCCAGCTGCCGCACGATCGCCAGTCGCTCCGGATCGCTCAGCGCAAAGAGCACCTGCGTCAGCTTCAGGTCACCCCGTTCGGGATGGGGGAGGTTCAAATGCGGGATGGGAGCGATATCGGGCGTCATGGTTCGAATTTAATTGAACAAACACACCTTTGCCAGTAAAGATAAGTTCGAAAAATCTCGAACTGTCGGGGGACCCTTCACCGACGTGCTGCTCAGGACGCCGGCAAACCCGAACACCGGTTTCCGCCTTACCCTTGCCGCCATGGCGGTGATGATGGCCGGCGCCAGCGCGCCTTCCCCCTTCTACCCTACACTCCAGCAGGAGATCGGCTTCACATCGATGACGCTTACCGCGGTCTTCGCCGTCGCCCTCTTCACCTTGAGCTACCTCGCCTTCGGCCTGCCGACGCTACTGGCAGGCCTCGCCATCGGCACGTTCGGCCTTGCCTCTACCGGTCTCGTCTATGGCGCGCTCATCGTCCTCTTCTCGACCGTGGCGGGGCTGTTGCGCCTGTTCGGCACGCGGGACCGAGCCTGTCGTGGTTCCTCTGTCGCGCTTGCCGGCGCAGATGTCGTGCCCACACTGGCTTTCGCCGTGCCCGCGGCGTAGACAGGATGAACCCAAGCCGATCCGTCACATCGCGTCGCAGGTGCGACAGTCGGAAGATTATGACAATCAAGACACGCGGTTACCTCTATGTCCTCCTCGCCATCACCATCTTTGCGGGGCAGGATGCGTTCTCCAAGCTGCTCGGGGAAAAGTACCCGCCCATCATGGTCGTCATGGTGCGTTTCTGGGCCTTTGCCGTGTTCGTCATGGTCATGGCGGCGTTTGCACCGGGAGGGCTGAGACGGGCCTTCATGACGCGGCGGCCGGTTTTGCAGGTGTTCCGTGGCGTGCTGCTGGTCGGCGAGGTCGTCATCGTCGTCTTCGCCTTTATCACCGCCGGTCTCGCCATGAGCCAGTCCATCCTTCAGGCGACGCCGCTGATCGTGACCGTGCTGTCCGTGCCGCTTCTGGGCGAGAAAGTCGGTTGGCGGCGCGGCCTTGCGGTGGTCGCAGGCCTCTTGGGCGTGCTCGTCATTCTTAATCCGCTGTCGGTCGCATTCGATCTTCGCCTGCTCGTGCCGCTCGTCGCCGCTTTCATGTACGGCTTCTACAGCATCGCGACCCGGGCGGTGAGCCGGGACGATTCCGCCGTGACGAGCGTTCTCTATGCCGGCGTCTTCGGCGCACTGGCGGCAACGCTCGTCGGCCCGTTCTACTGGACGCCGATCGCGCCGGCCGACTGGCCCGCCATGATCGCGCTCTGCATCTGCGGCGCCACCAGCCATTATTTCCTGATCAAAGCCTATGGCCTGCTGACGGCCGTCGAGGTGCAGCCCCTGACCTACCTGCAGCTTGTGCTCAGCGGCGGCGTCGCGGTCCTGTTCTTCGGCGAAACCGTGACGGTCAACATGATCGTCGGCGCCCTCATCGTCGTCGGTGCCGGGCTCTTTACCGTCTGGCGCGAACACCGCGTCGGTTTGCGGTAGGCACAGGTGCGCGTTATCGCGGCTCGGCCAGAAGCCCGGTCGCCAGCGACTGAAACGCCTCGATCGCCTTTGGCAACACACGCGCCGCATCGCCGCTGGCGGCAACCCAAAGGGCAGCGTTCAGGGCGGCGCCGCTGAGAAGCCGGGCGGCGGCCTCCGGATCGACCGGCTTGACGATGCCGTCCCCGATCAGTCGCTCGATCGCGCGCTGCGTAACCTGGAGGCAGCTGTCCTGGCTCGGCCATTTCGAGGGGTCGCCTAGCACGGCCGGCCCATCGAGAAGCACGATGCGCTGCACGTCCGGGTCGAGCGACATCTCGATATAGGCCGTCCCTTCCGCCAGAAGACCGGCCCATGCATCTTCCATTCCAGCGCCGATCGCCTGCGCGCGCGCGGCCATCTCGCCGTCGATCTGGTCGACGACGGCGGCCAGCAGCCCCTTCTTGTCGCCAAAATTGTGATAGAGCGCACCCCGCGTCAGCCCCACTTCCGCCGTCAGCTCATCCATGGAGGCGGCCGCATAACCCTTGTCGGCAAAGGCGCGGCGCCCGGCCGCGATCAGCCTCGCCCGGTTTTCCTCCATCGTTTCCGCCCGTGTTCTCGCCATCTCGATTCCTTCATTTCACATACGCTGCGTATATTTATTTGACATACGCTTCGTATGCGATTATCTCTCCGTATACGCACCGTATCTGAAATCCGGCGCGACCGGAAGCCGGGCATCGCCAACCTTGAGGATCACATAATGACCAACCGCCAAGCCATCTTCCCCGCATACCGCCACGCACTTTACGAAAAGCACCACTATTCCGCCGCCATCCGCTCCGGCGACCTCCTGTTCGTCTCCGGTCAGGTCGGCAGCCGGATAGATGGCTCGCCCGAGACGGATTTCGCCGCCCAGGTGGAACGCGCCTTTGAAAATCTGAAGGAAACGCTGGCCGCAGCCGGCTGCACGTTCGAGGACGTGCTGGACGTGACGACATTCCACACCGATCCGGAGCGCCAGTTCGAAACCATTCTAACGATCAAGGACCGCTATTTCGGCACCAAGCCCTACCCGGCATGGACCGCCCTCGGCGTTACCTGGCTTTCCGGCTTCGACTTCGAAATCAAGGTTATCGCCCGCATTCCCTGAGCGGGGACAGAGATCCTCACCCACCCTCCCGCCGCGCCTTGATGAAGTCGATGAAGGCGCGCAGGGGTGAGGGCACGAGGCGGCGGCCAGAGTAGTAGAGGAATGGGCCGGGAAAGCTTGGCCACCAGTCCTGCAGCACCGGCTCCAGCGCGCCTGACTCGAAGTGCGGCTGCAGCCAGGTTTCGAACAGCGAGACGATGCCGAGGCCTTCGATGGCAGCGGCAACACCGAGATCCGACCCGCCGCCGGCCTGCACGATGAGCTGCGGCGTCGGATCGACCCGCAAAGTCTCGTGCCCCCGCTCGAACTCCCAGGGTGTGACGGACCGCCCGGCAAAACGGCTGCGGATGCAGGTATGGGACAAGAGGTCGCTGGGATGCGCCGGCCGGCCCCGGGCCGCGAGATAGGCGGGCGATGCGGCGCTGGCAAAACGCTGGAGGCGCGGGCCGATGGGCACGGCGATCATGTCCTGCTCCAGCCGCTCGTCGTAGCGGATGCCGGCATCGCAGCCGGCAGCGTTGATGTCGACGAACGTCTCGTCCGTCATGATTTCCAGCCGGATATCAGGATAGGCTTTGAGGAAGGCCGGTACGATCTGTGGCAGGATGAGCCGCGCCGCGCTGATTGGCACGTTCAACGTCAAGCTGCCCGCGGGTCGGTTGCCGAGGCCGACGACATGGCGGAGCGCAGCGTCGATTTCCCGCATCGCCGGGTTCACCCGCGTCACCAGCGCCCGCCCGGCCTCCGTCGGCACCACGCTGCGCGTCGTCCGGTTGAGAAGCCGGATGCCGAGCTGCGCTTCGAGCCGGCGAACGGCATCGCTCAAGGCCGAGGCGCTGCTGCCCGACGCCCGAGCCGCCTCGCGAAATCCGCCAGCGGTGGCCACAGCGAGAAACGCCTTCACGTCGCCCATCTCAAACGCGCTGTCCTGCACGATCTCTCCTCACTGTCCGCCAGTCCGCACAAGCTGTTCGCATTACCACGGATTATCAAGCGACGGATACACCTCTATCTTGGGCTTCATCATCATAGGAGGGTCCCATGACCGATATCCGCAACGCCGGCACATTTCAGTTTGGAAGCTTCACAGTCAAACGCCTCGGTTACGGCGCCATGCAGCTTGCGGGAAAGGGTGTCTTCGGCCCGCCGCGGGATCGCACGGAGGCGATCGCCGTGCTGCGGGAGGCCGTGGAAAGCGGCGTCGATCACATCGACACGAGCGATTTTTACGGCCCGCATGTCACCAACCAGATCATCCGCGAGGCGCTGTATCCCTATCCGGATCATCTCGTCATCGTCACCAAGGTCGGCGCCGTGCGCGGCACGGATGCCTCATGGAAACCGGCTTTCTCTAAAGACGATCTGACCAAAGCAGTGCACGAAAACCTGGAGAACCTAGGGCTGGAGACGCTCCCCGTCGTCAACCTGCGTGCCATGTTCGATGTGCACGGCCCGGCCGAGGCGTCGATCGAAGCGCCGCTTACGGCGCTGGCCGAGTTGCAGGCCAAAGGCCTCATCCGCCATATCGGCCTGTCGAACGTTACACCGACGCAGATCGCGCAAGGTCGCGGGATTACCGAGATCGTGTGCGTGCAGAACCAGTACAATCTCGCCCATCGCAGCGACGACGCCCTGATCGACGAACTCGCTGGCGCCGGCACGGCCTATGTGCCCTTCTTCCCCCTCGGCGGCTTCTCGCCCTTGCAGTCGGCAGCGCTCACCACTGCCGCGGCGGACCTCGGCGCCACGCCCCTGCAGGTGGCGCTCGCCTGGCTCCTGGCGCGGTCGCCCAACATCCTCCTCATCCCCGGCACATCCTCGCGCCCGCACTTGCGCGAAAACCTCGCAGCCTCCGATCTAAAGCTTCCGGCCGACGTCCTCGCCCGCCTCGATGCCATTGGCCGGGCGGGGTGATCAGGCTTATCCCAAGGATCTGCAACAGCCTTGTGTCGATGATATCATGAGGCCATCGGCACAAGGCCAAGGATGACGTTTCGCAAACGGGATAAAGCCCTCAGGCGACGTTCGCCCGGCTTTCCCCCGCTTGCTGGCCGATGTCGTGCGCATTGACCATGGCGCCTGCAAGCTGGCGGAAGCTGACAGTACCCACAGGCTTGGCCATCGCATCCACCACGATGGCCTCGTCATCCGGCGTGCCGACGAGCATGCGGAGCGCCTCCTCGATCGTCACGTCGGCGGCAATCGTGCGGCCGGCGGGCACATGCCCTGTGGCAAGTGTCCGCAGCGGCGTCATCACCGCTTCCACATGCACCACGCGGCCGCGGTTCACCTCGCGCACGAAGCTTGCCACATAGTCGTCGGCGGGCCGCAGGACGATGTCCTGGCTCGTGCCCTGCTGGATCACCTCGCCATCGCGCAGGATAGCGATCCGGTCGCCAATGCGCAGGGCCTCGTCGAGGTCGTGCGTGATGAAGACGATGGTCTTGCGGATCTCTGCCTGGATGTCGAGAAGCACCGACTGCATGTCCATGCGGATCAGCGGGTCAAGCGCGGAATAGGCCTCGTCCATGAGGAGCACGGGCGCATCGTTGGACAGCGCGCGGGCCAGCCCCACGCGCTGCTGCATGCCGCCGGAAAGCTGGTTGGGATACTTGCTCTCGAAGCCCTTCAGCCCCACCCGCTCCAGCCAGCGCATGGCGATGTCGCGGGATTTGGCGCGCTCGATGCCTTGAATCTCCAGGCCGAACATGGTGTTGTCGAGCACGCTGCGGTGCGGCAGCAGCGCGAACTTCTGGAACACCATGGCCGTCTGGTGGCGGCGGAAATTGCGCAGTTCCGCCGGGTCCATCTTCACGACGTCGACACCATCCACCAGCACCTCGCCGGCCGTCGGGTCGATCAGCCGGTTGATGTGGCGGATCAACGTGGACTTGCCGGAGCCCGATAGACCCATGATCACCTGGATCGAGCCCGAGGCGATCTCGATATTGATGTCGCGAAGGCCGAGCACATGGCCGTGCACGGCGTTGAGTTCCGTCTTCGTCATGCCGTTGCGCACGGCGTCGATATGGACGCCAGCGTTAGGGCCGAAGATCTTGTAGAGATTGCGGACGGCGATGCCGCCAAAAGCCGGATCACCCATGGACGATCTCCCGATGCTTCTGCAGGCGCTTGCCATAGGCCTGGCTGACGCGGTCGAAGATGATGGCGATGCCGACGATGGCGAGCCCGTTGAACATGCCGAGCGTGAAATACTGGTTGGCAATGGCTTTAAGCACCGGCTGACCCAGTCCCTGCACGCCGATCATCGAGGCGACCACGACCATGGCGAGCGCCATCATGATCGTCTGGTTGATGCCGGCCATGATGGTGGGCAGAGCGAGCGGCAGCTGTACCTTGAAGAGCTTCTGGCGCTCCGACGTGCCGAACGCATCGGCCGCCTCCAGCACGTCCTTGTCCACGAGCCGGATGCCGAGATCAGTGAGCCGGATCATCGGGGGAATGGCGTAGATGACGACGGCGATGAGGCCCGGCACGCGGCCGATGCCGAGCAGCATGACGACCGGGATGAGATAGACGAAGCTCGGCATGGTCTGCATTACGTCAAGGATCGGGTTGACGATGCGCCGGAACGTATCGGAGCGCGCCATGAGAATGCCGATCGGCAAGCCGACCGCAATGGAGAGCACCGTGCAGACGAAGATCATCGCCACCGTGCGCATCGTGTCGGTCCACATGTCGAAATAGCCGATGAGCAGCAGCGTCACGAGACAGCCGAGCACGATCTTCACGTTGCGGCTGGCAAACCAGGCGATCACGAGAATGATTGCCGTGATGATGGGCCACGGGGTCTGCGTCATGAAGCGATCGGTGGCGAGCAGGAAGCTTTGCAGTGGCGAGAACAGGCTCTCGATCGCGTCGCCATAGGTGCGGGTGAAGCCCCGGAATCCCTCGTCGATGGCTTTTTTCAGGTTGCGAAGCGCGTCGTCATCCATGTGTGGAAATGTGTAAAACCATTCCATGCGGGTTCCTTTCTCTGGAAGGAGCCGTGCGACGTCTTTTTCTTCTTCTGACGGCAAGCGGAGGGCGGCGCTGGCCGGCACAACACCCGGAAGAGGTGAAGTGCCGGCCAGCGCCACCTTAAAGGACAAGGCTCAAAGGACGGGGCTCAGAGCGCCGCTTCGATCTTTGCAGCCGCATCGGCCGAAACCCACTTGGTCCAGATCTCCTTGTTTTCCTTCAGGAAGTGCTTGGCACCATCTTCGCCGCTCGCCTGGTTGTCGGTCATCCAGGCCATCAGCTTGCCGATCGTCTCGTTGCTCCAAGAGCGCTTTTCGAGATAGCTCATGACCTCGGGGCCGGCCTTCTCCGAGAAGGGCTTGGCGACCAGCGTGACGATGGTGTCTACCGGCCAAGCGTTCGGCTTGGGGTCCGGGCAATCGGCAACCGTGTTGCAACGCTTCCATTCGGCCGCATCCGCATCGACGCCGGCCTCCAGCTTCACCATCGGATACTTACCGAGCAGGGCCGTCGGCGCCCAGTAGTAGGCGGCAAAGCCCTTTTCACGCTCGTAAGCCTTGGCAATCGCGCCGTCGAGGCCGGCGGCCGAGCCAGTATCGACCAGCGTGAAGTTTGCCTTCTCGCCATCATACGCCTTGAAGAGCTGCGTCGTCACAACGGTGCCGCCCCAGCCCTGCGGACCGTTGAGCACGGCGCCCTTGCTCGGGTCTTCCTCGTTCGGGAAAAGCTCGGGATGCTTCAGCAGGTCGGGAATGGTCTTGATATCGGGATGCTTGTCGGCAAGATATTTCGGGATCCACCAGCCCTGGTTGCCGCCATCCGGCAGAGGCGAGCCGACCTTGACGATGCGGCCCTCTTCCACGCCCTTGGCGACGACGTCCGGCAGCAGGTCCACCCAGGCTTCGGGCGCGATATCGGGCTGCCCCTTTTCGGCCATAGAAGTGATGGTGGGAACGGTGTCGCCGACCGTGATCTCAGCCTGACAGCCATAGCCTTCGTTGAGGATCAGCTTGTCAAGATTGGAGATCACCTCCGCGCTCTGCCAGTTCATGCTGGCAATGGTGACTGTGCCGCACTCGGCAGCGCTGGCGGCCGATATGCCTGCGAAAAGGCCCATCGTCAGGCAGCTCGAAGCAAGTAGTTTCTTCATTGTCGTTCCCCTTTGTTTTTAGCGGCAAGGCGTGAAAAGCGGGGCGCCGCGAATACCCGCTTCATGGGCTCTGAAGGACAGTCTCCTCATCCTCGATGATGGCTGCAGGCCGCGTTTGCGGTGCGAAAATCTTGCCCTCCGCATAGGCTGAGCCTTACGGAGGTTGTGTGATTGTGGCGGATGGGTTGGACGATCGACATCCCTGTCGCGCCATTCCAAGGCGCGATTAGACGGGCCTGTCGAGAGAGGACGGGCCGAGCACGCCGGCAAAGGCTGGACGCGTGGGTTGGCGCGTGCCGCGATATCGAAGGGTTGCCGTGCATTTACCATCCGGCCGATAGTCGATGTCGCGACAGCCGCCATTCCCGCTATTCCTGCCTGTAGCCGTGGCGGGCATAGAAGCGGTCGAGCTCCCGTTGCTGCGGGTCTTGTCCCGTAAAGATCGAGATGTAATGCGGTATCCGTTTCATCCGCAGCGCCACATCCTCCCGGGCCTGCATGGAAATATAGCCGATCTGCACGAGATAGGTCGTGCGCGCCCTGACATCCGCGGTGACCGCGTCATGGCCGAAGCGCAGGAACATCCGGGCGAGCGCGTCCATCCGCGCCGCATCCGCGCGCTGCACCTCTGCCTCGATCTCGGGTGATTGCAGCGCCCAGCTGCGCACGGCGAACTCGAACCGGGCATCGAACAGGACAGTGTCGATCCAGCAATCGAACACGTTCAGCATGGCTTCCACCAGTGTCTCCGCGTAAGCCTCGGATTGCCGGACGATGTTGCCGGTGTTCGTATCGCGCCAGCGGGCAATCAGCGCATCCAGCAGCGCCTCGCGATCCTTGAAGAACCAGTAGAAGCTGGTGCGCGACAGGCCGAGCCGCTTGGCAAGCGGGAGGATCTTCACCGAGTCCACGCCAGATTCCAGCAGCGAGGCGTAAGCGGCATCGAACCACCCCTCGTAAGACCCTCGCCAGCCGCTGTCGTTCACCGCCTGCTCCATACTATTAAGTCTTACCAAACACCATCACAGCAGACAAGCGGAATGTACACCCTTGTTTTTAATGTTGACACTCCTGTACATTTCTCGTTAGCCTCCCGCGCATCCCACCTATCGGAGCTTACGGCATGTCCAGCGATCCCCTCCTGCAGCCCTATAGGCTGAAGCACCTGACCCTTCGCAACCGCATCATCGTGACATCGCACGAGCCGGCCTATCCCGAAGACGGTATGCCGAAGGCACGTTATCGCGCCTATACGGTTGAGCGGGCGAAGGGCGGCGTCGCGCTGACCATGACGGCGGGCTCTGCGGCCGTATCGAAGGACAGCCCGCCGGTGTTCAACAACCTGCTCGCCTACAAAGACGAGATCGTGCCCTACGTCCGCGAAATGACGGATGCCGTGCATGAGGAAGGTGCGGCCATCATGATCCAACTCACCCATCTCGGCCGGCGCACGCGCTGGGACAAGGGCGACTGGCTGCCCGTCATCGCCCCGTCGCACCAGCGGGAGGCCGCCCATCGCGCCTTCCCGAAGAAGCTCGAGGACTGGGACATCGCCCGCGTGATCGCCGACTTCGCCGATGCGGCCGAGCGCATGAAGGCGGGCGGCATGGATGGCGTCGAACTGGAAGCCTATGGCCACCTCATCGACCAGTTCACCTCGCCCGTGACCAACGAACTCGACGGCCCCTATGGCGGCGCCTCGCTCGACAATCGCCTGCGCTTCTGTCTCGACGTGTTCAGGGCCATGCGCGACCGGGTGGGCGACGATTTCATTCTTGGCGTACGTTATACGGCCGACGAGTGTCTTCCCGGCGGCACGGGACAGGCCGAGGGCATGGAGATCTCCCGCCGCCTGCGCGACAGCGGCCTCATCGACTATCTCAACGTCATTCGTGGCCATATCGATACCGATCCGGGCCTCACCGACGTCATACCCATACAAGGCATGGCCAATTCCCCCCATCTCGATTTCGCCGGCGAGATCCGCGCGGCGACCAACTTTCCGACCTTCCACGCCGCCAAGATCCCGGACGTCGCCACCGCGCGTCACGCGATCGCAAGCGGCAAGGTGGACATGGTCGGCATGACGCGAGCGCACATGACCGATCCCCATATCGTGCGCAAGATCATGGAGAAGCGCGAGGAGGATATCCGCCCCTGCGTCGGCGCCAATTACTGTCTCGACAGGATCTACCAGGGCGGCATGGCCTTCTGCATCCACAATGCCGCGACGGGCCGTGAGGAGACCATGCCGCACGCGATCCCGAAGGCGGAAACCAAGCGCCGGATCGTCATCATCGGCGCCGGTCCCGCAGGACTGGAGGCCGCCCGTGTCTCGGCCGAGCGCGGCCATTCGGTCGTCGTCTTCGAGGCGGCGAACCATGCCGGCGGGCAGATCCGCCTGACCGCGCAGAGCGAGCGCCGCCGCGAGATGATGAGCATCATCGACTGGCGCATGGGCCAGTGCGAAAAGCATGGCGTTACCTTCCATTTCAACAGCTGGGCGGATGCGGACACGATCGCGACGGAGAACCCCGACGTCGTCATCATCGCCACCGGCGGCCTGCCGCACACGGATGTGCTGACCACCGGCAACGATCTCGTGGTCTCCTCCTGGGACATCATCTCCGGCGATGTGAAGCCGGGCGCCAACGTGTTGGTCTTCGACGACGCCGGTGACCATGCCGGCCTCCAGGCCGCCGAGATCATCGCGAAAACGGGCGCCAAGGTCGAGATCATGACGCCGGACCGCGCCTTTGCGCCGGAGGTCATGGCGATGAACCTCGTGCCATACATGCGCTCTCTTCAGGCGCTCGATGCCACCTTCACCGTCACCTACAGGCTGCAATCCGCCGAGCGGCGCGGCAACGAAATCGTCGCTCATGTCGGCAGCGACTACGGCGGTGATCTAAGCCCCGGGGCGAAGGAGCGCACCGTTGACCAGATCGTCGTCAACCACGGCACCATCCCGCTTGACGACCTCTATTTCGACCTTCGCCCCGCCTCAACGAACCTCGGCGAAGTCGCCTACGACGCCCTCATTGCCGGCCATCCCCAGACAGTCACCCGCAACCCCTCAGGCACCTACCAGCTCTTCCGCATCGGCGACGCCGTGGCGGCGCGCAATACGCATGCGGCGATCTAT
The DNA here is from genome assembly GCF_900067135.1 of Rhizobium sp. 9140. Taxonomy (NCBI): domain Bacteria; kingdom Pseudomonadati; phylum Pseudomonadota; class Alphaproteobacteria; order Hyphomicrobiales; family Rhizobiaceae; genus Rhizobium; species Rhizobium sp. 9140. The sequence continues at coordinate 633,896 of NZ_FJUR01000002.1, forward strand.
GATGCGCTGCGGCTCGCGAAGGATTTGTGAGGGGTGTCTGGCCCGAGTTAAAGCGACCGGCTTTGAGATAGACGACGGCATCTTTCCGTTTGCCTTCGATGCGAGCTTTGCGCGAAAATACGGTCATTGCAGCGGCATGAACGAAAAGCTATGCGTGGCGGCGTACATGAGCCAAGGACAAACAAGATGATCAAGATCATGGTCTTGCTACACAGCGCCGAAGGTCTGGATTGGCAGGCTCCCCCAAAAGGGACAAGCCTGAAGACGTTGAGCGAAGCCGAGGAGCAAGGCTTTATCCACATTCGTGGGGAATACCAGAAACGACAGTTCCGCCTGTCCGAGCTGGGATACAAACACGTCGAACACGACAAAAAGCGCCTTCAAGCGCGCAAGCTCTGAGCCGAACGGGCCGCCCCGAAGCGTTGACGAAGCGGTGGGAGAAGCCTGCCTTTTTCGTGACAGTATCCTATCCCACGCCTTCACCACCATCAGCCTTTCTCCTTGCTGTGCGTCAGCAAGACTTCACCCGTCATTCGCCGATCTTGTCAAATATGCACGGAATGTAAGTCAGACCCTTTGTTCCATGCCTAATCACATCCATGGCGCGACTGCGGCTGCTACTCTTGCTCGATACGCGGGCGGGCCATGCTTTCCCGCAGGATCAGCTTGCTCGGAATGACCTTACGTCGTTCAATCGACGTCTCCGCGCCTTCGATGCAGGTGAGCAGCAGCGCTACCGCGGCTTCGCCCATTTCGGTGACGGGCTGCTCGATCGTAGAAAGCGGTGGCGAGCAGAATTCGCAGACGGGCGAACCGTCGAAGGAGACGATCGAGAGATCGCCCGGAATCCTGAAGCCCAAACCCTGCACCCGGCTCATGAAGGAGATGGCCATGTCGTCACTGGTCGCGATGACGGCCGTCGGTTTCTCGGCAAGCTCGACGAAATCTTTCACAGCTTCCAGACCGATCTGAAAGCCCTGCTGATAGTCCAGGTTTCCACCGGAGCGGACGACCGCATTCTCAGGCATCCCGGCCGCGTCGAGTGCCTTGAGGACACCCCCGAAGCGCTCGACATCATGATAACTCCCCTCAGGTCTGGCGAGATACAGAAACCGCTTGTGACCCAGCCCGATCAGTTCAGCTGTCACGTCTCTCACCGCCTCGTGGTCATTGGTTACGACGCTCGGCAGACCGGCATCGCTCATATCGAGGAGCATAGACACGATCGGCAGGCCGGCGCTTGCGAGCGACCGGCCATCCACTTCGGGCGATTTGGACGACAGAATGATCGCCCCGCGGACCGCACCGCCGAAGGGCAGATCGAGGATGTGTCGTTCGGAACCCGCGCCACGGTCAAGGTTTGCAATCATGAGATTGTAACCGCTCTGGATAAGCGCCTTGTTGATGCTCTGCAATATCTGTGGAATGACCTGTGAGGCGCCATAATAGAGCGAGCCCGGCAGGACGATCATAATGGTGTTGGACTTGCCGATACGGAGACCGCGCGCCATGGCGTTCGGCGGATAGCCCAGCTGCCTGGCGGCGGCATCGATCTTGGCATGCGTCTTCTCGTTCACCCGCCCGGGATTGGCGAGTGCACGGCTGACGGTCGAGATAGCGACCCCGGCAAGCTTCGCCACCTCGGACATCAGTGTGCCAGCCGGCTCCTCTCCGATCATAGCTCTGTTTCTATTGACTTTTCCTCACTCCACCCAGCGAACTGCATGACATTTCCCAACCGGAATCCAGTATAGCAAACGTTTGCCATTTAAAGGGCGTTTACATTTTATGGCTGCTGATGCGAGCGACGATCTCGCCAGCCAGAAGCCGTGTCGAGAGAGGACTGGCAATGGCGACTGCAGAAAGACTCCGCTTCGGCGTCGATCTCGTGACCTTCTTTGATCCGGGCTTCTGGAACGACGAAACCTGTGACGACATTACCAAGCACGCACGCAGCGAACCGCGCGCCTTTGGAACAAGATTCTCGACAGCGCCCAGGCTTCCGGCGTAACCGGCGTCGAGCTGACATTCTCCCCCTTCAACTGGCAGGACGCCGTTCAGACCTTCGGTTCTGTCGAAGCCTTCGCCGGAGAACTTTCCAAACGAAACCTGACGCTCTGCAGCGGCTTTTTTGCGGAACTGGAAGCCGCCGGCAATTTTACCGAGGCTGGCGCGCAGGATGCGATCGTCGCCAAGGCGGAGAAATATGCCGATTTTCTCAAGGCGTGCGGCAGCGACATCATGGTCATCGGCGCGCCATTGCGTCAGACGCTCGGCGCTGAGCCCGTTCAATTCCATGACTTCGACCGCGCCAAGGTCATCGCCGATTTTCTCAATCGGCTCGGGGCAACCCTCTACGCCCGCGGCGTGCGGCTGGCTCTGCACACTGACGCGCATTCGATTTTGGAGGAGACGCGCGGCATGTATGCCGAACAGTCCCGCACGCTCGTGCTTCTGCTTGCCGATGCGCTTCCGGCGAACGTCGAGGCGAAATACGACCTGGCAAGTGCGATTTTTGCCACTCTGATCGGGACGCTCCAGCTGGCGCGCGCGGTCGATAGTGAGACCTCGGACCGTATTTTGCAGGCCGGAAAGAACGCCATACACGCCTTGGCCGGCCTTCCACACGCACCGGCGTCCTCATCTTGAAACACACACGGGCGGTTGTCATGCCGTCGAATGACGGCATGATCGCCCTCGACCCATCGTGAACCTTTGCAGCTGCGCGGCGACATCGAAACCTTGCCGGCAGCGAACCAACAGACCGGAGATGTCCAGTGAAAGCCTTTGTCGTCGAGAAGTACAAGAAGAACGGCCCGCTGCGCCTTGCCGAACGGCCGGAACCGCAGGTTGAAAACGGCGACGTTCTCGTGCGCATCCATGCCACATCCGTCAATCCGCTCGATTCCAAGCTCAGGGACGGCGCCTTCAAGATCTTCCTGCCGTATCGTCCGCCCTTCGTGCTTGGCCATGACGTCGCCGGGACCGTCGTCAAGGTCGGCTCAAGCGTCAGCCGCGTCAAGGTCGGCGACGAGATCTATGCCCGGCCGCGCGATCACCGCATCGGCACGTTCGCCGAATTCATCGCCATCCATCAGGACGATGTCGCGCTCAAACCCCGCACGCTGACGATGGAAGACGCCTCGTCCATCCCGCTGGTCGCGCTGACGGCGTGGCAGGCCCTGGTCGATGTCGCCAAGGTGAAGCCCGGCCAGAAGGTCTTCATTCAGGCGGGCTCGGGCGGCGTCGGCACGATCGCGATCCAGCTTGCCAAGCATCTCGGCGCGACGGTCGCCACGACCACGAGTGCCAAAAACGCCGCTCTCGTCAAAAGCCTCGGCGCGGATGTGGTCATCGACTACAAGAGCCAGGACTTCGAAAAGGTCCTCTCCGGCTACGATGTCGTCCTGAACAGCCAGGATGCAAAGACGCTTGCCAAATCCCTGACCGTCCTGAAGCCGGGCGGCCACCTCATCTCCATTTCTGGCCCGCCGGACCCGGCCTTTGCCGACGCTCTCGGCGTGAACCCGCTGCTCAAGCTCGTCATTCGCCTGCTCAGCCGCAGCGCACGCAGCAAAGCAAAGAGCCTGGGCCTGCGCTACTCCTTCCTGTTCATGCGCGCCGATGGGCGGCAACTGGAAGAGATCGCCGGGTTGATCGATAGCGGCGCAATCCGTCCTGTGGTGGACAGGATATTCCCCTTCAACCAGACGCCCGAGGCGCTGGCCTATGTCGAGACGGGGCGCTCCAAGGGCAAGGTCGTCATCAAGGTGGAATAAGAACAGTGGGTGGCATTTGAAAGACTGCCCCGCCGAACCAAGCGTCGCCCAGACAAACGATGCCCGGCTTCGGCGGAAAACCCTCGATCTCGTTCGGGCTGTCGTCAGCTCGAATTCCACGAACGAGGACGACCGTCTGCGCGACGCCGCCGAGGAACATGGCTTCGGGTTGATGAGGCCGGAAGCCCTATAACTGCGATATATGCTTCGTCAGGAAAGCAGCCGAACGGACGATGCCGCCGTCTCCAACTCCGTCAGCCTTGATTGCCCAAACGGCCCTACCGAACGTGAGTCGCAAGCAGAGACTTCCGCCAGGGAAAAGGCTGAAACCGGACAATCCCCGCGGCTTTCATGGGGAAGAGCCGGCCTCAACCTGACCGGAGTTTTGCGCGTTCAAACTGCTCTGATCCTTAAAAACTGGAGGGAAGTTGGGGCTCAGGTCACATAATCTGTGCCCGGAGCTTCTCAGAACACCTCGACTTGACAGGATGTCGGCAGTTCAGCATTCCTGCCTCTCCCCGTGACTTGCTGATCGTCAGCCGCAAGCCGTGAAAAGCCATTCGACCATGGTTTAACGGCATCACCGCGCAACACCGAAGCTACGCTCGCTGGCTCCGCCTGCCATATAGTTGCGCCAACCACCCCAATCACTAATGTCCGGCTGCCCTGTGGTTGCAGCTGCCTCGCACAAGAATCCGGTGACCGTCGAACCATCGGCGAGGGAAAGCTTGCCGACACCGAGCGGTGCAGGAATGCGTCCGATGAAATCTCCAAATCCGGATAGCGGAAGCGCCCAGACCTCGACGGCAACGGATACACCATCATTGGCGACGCGGATAAGGCCAGGTTTTGGCGGCACCGTGCCCATCAGGGCAAACAGGCGGTAGTCCCGCGTGGTAACGGCTGTACGCCGGAAGATACCGCCGCGCTCCTTCACTTCACCGTTGAGCGGCATGCCGGAGAGATGTGCGCCGACAACGGCAATCTCCCGATAATCCTCCGGCAATGCCGGCTCCTCGGCATGCGGATAGGGGTTTGCAAATTTCGCAAGAGTGAGGCCGGTTGCCTTGTGGAAGGCGGCTGCGATCCCGGCGGCGCGCGCTTCCTCGAACCCGGGCGCAAGGAAGGTAACGCCCAGCGGCAGACCATCCTTGCGAAAGCCATTTGGCACGGCAATGCCGCACAGGCCCATCAGATTGACGAAGTTGGTATAAATGCCAAGGTTGCTGTTAAGCTGGATCGGGTTCGCGGCGATCTCGTCCTTCGTATAGATCGTCGGCGTTGTCGGCACCATCATCACGGCAATATCCTGCCAGACGGCGCGCGTGTCGCGTTTAAGTTCGGCGATGCGATGAATGGCCGCGAAGGTGTCGCGTGCGGAAAAATTGCCGGAGCGCGACAGGATCTGTCGTGTCACGGGGTGGATCGCCTCGCCATAGGTGGCGAGCACGCTGTCAAGGCTCAGCGCGCGCTCGGATATCCATGGTCCCTCATAAAGAATGCGTTGCGTCTCCTCGAACGGCGTAAAGTCGATCTCGACCTTTTCGCCGCCCATGGCGATCAGCCGCGCGATGGCTTCGTTGAACAGACGTTCGGCTTCCGCATCACCGAAGAAACGGAGTGCCGCACCGGCAGGCACGCCGAAGCGGAAATGCGGTGGCGGAGCGACAGGGGTCAGCGGCACCGCGTCGGCTTCCGGCTTGGAGAACGGGTAGGATGGATCGTAGCCTGCGATGAGATCCAGAACCTTCATCCCGTCTTCGACCGTCAACGAAAAGACCGACAGCGTCTCGATGGTCTTGACGCAACCGCCGCCGGAGACGCAGGCATTGCTGACAAGCCCCGGCGTCGGCTTGATACCGACGATATTGTTGAAGCCGGCCGGGACGCGGCCGGAGCCAGCGGCATCGTTGGCGATCGAAAAGCTGCAAAGCCCGGCGGCAACGGAGACGCCGGAGCCGGAGCTGGAACCGCCGGAGATGAAACGGTCGTCGAAAACCGAGGAGCAAGCACCGTAAGGCGAGCGCATGCCGACGAGACCGATCCCGAACTGGTCCATGTTGGTCTTGCCGATCAGGAGCGCGCCGGCATCGAAGATCCGGTCGAGCGCCTGGCCGCTGGAGGTGGCGACATAGGCGCCTTCCTTCAGGGCATTGGTGGTCGGCAGGCCGACGATGTCGTTGCAGTCCTTCACCGAGAAAGGAATGCCCCACAGCGGACGTTCGTCATATCCCCGCGCTTCCAGCTCTCTGGCAGCGGCAAGCGCCTTCTCGCGCGAAACGAGGTGAATCCAGACATGGTCTTCGCCGCGGGCGGCGATGCGATCGTAGATGGCATTGATCACGCGGGTCGGCGTCAACGCGCCGCTGGCGTAACCCTTCGTCAGTGCAGTGAGATCGAGGCTACCGGTAGCATCGGACCAAGGCATTGCGGACATGATTGTGCTCCTAAAACGTGCTGAGTGCCGAATGAATGTCGGCTGACATGGCGACGGTGCCGAAGAGACCGTTGCCGAAGGTCGTGATACGAAGCTGGGCCTCGTGACGCGCCTGGGACGTCCCTTTGCAAGCATCCGCAACGGCGAGACATTCGAAACCCATGTCGTTCGCCGCGCGCTGGGTCGCATGCACGAGACCTTCCGTGGGCAGCCCCGTGACGAGAAGATTGCGGATGCCACGTTGGCGCAACGTTTCTTCAAGGCCCGTGCGGAAGAAGGCATTGTCCCCGGCGCAATCGACAAGAATGGCCTCCGACGGGAGCCCGATGCGCGCGCTCAGCGCCCAGCCGGCGCTGTCGCGTTCGGGAATGGGGTCGCCGAGACGGCGCCTGCGAGCGGCGATCGGACGTTCCTCGGGGCCGTAGCCACGACGGGCGGCGACGATCGTCAGGCCCGCAGCGGAGGTGGCCTCGAGCAGGCCCAGTGCTACGGAGAGCTCGGCTTCCGCGTCCAGCATATCGACCGGCGCCTGTTGAAAGCCCAGCAGCAACAATGCGGTATCTTTGGCCGACCATGTGCCATCGAAGGGCCAGGAATATGGTCTGGCCGGGATCGGGTCGAAACGTGTCGTGCTCACATCAACCATCGGCCTTCTCCAGCATATCGCGAAACGCCACGCGGTTGGAGACACCGCCCCATCGCCCGCCGTAAGCCTTCAGGATTTCAAGGGTCGCCGCGTGGTTGGGACCCTCAACGGCCGCCGTGCAATCTTCGAGCAGGACGCATTCGATGCCGTGTTCGTAAGCATCGCGAACGGTCGACTGGACGCAGCAATCGGACGTCACCCCGGCGACCACCAGCCGGGAGATGCCCCGGTTCTCCAGTTCCGCAGCAAGGTCCGTACGGTGGAAGGACGATTTTCCAGGCTTGTTGATGATGCATTCGCCCGGTTGTGGCGCGAGTTCCGGGATGATCTGCCAGCCGGGTTCGTCGTGAACAAGAATGCGCCCGTTCCTGCCGCTGTCGCCAATGCCAAGACCGTGTACGCGCGTGCGCCATTGCTTGTTGGCATTCAGATCGGACAGATCGCCCACATGGCCCTCGCGCGTATGAATGACGGCGATGCCGGCGGCGCGTGCAGCCTCCAGCGCTTCGCCGATCGGGCCGATCACCGCGCGGGTATTGGAAACATCTTCCCCAAGCTGGTCGATCCAGCCTCCGGGGGCGCAGAAATCGATCTGCATGTCGATAATGATCAGCGCCATACGCGCCTTGTCGCTCGGACCACCGAGCGGCCAGAAATCCCCGTTCTCCATCGTGCTCATAAGGCTGCTCCGGTTTCCGGATCGAAGAAGAGAACGAGCGACGGGTCGACGGTAAACGCGACCGCATCGCCGCGCGAGATGCGGTGGCTGCTGTCGACCATTGCCTTCAGCTTGGGCGCGGTCTTCATCAGGTCGCGCTCGTCCTCCACCATGTCGGCGTGACCGATCGCGATGCCGTGGCCATCCATATGAAGAAGCAGTGTCGCGCCGAGATCTTCGACAAAGCTTGCTTGGGCGGAGAGAATGCCTGTCGAATCCGACTGCGGCACGATTTTCAGATGTTCCGGTCTGATTCCAAGAATGACCTTCCCGCCGATACGCGGCGACAGGCGGTCGCCGGAAGTGCCGAGCGGCAGGAGGTAATCACCGCAAGAGACTGCGGGATGGCCATCCTGCGAGACCACCGCAGCCTCCATGAAGTTGATCGGCGGCGAGCCGATGAAGCTCGCGACAAACATGTTGGCCGGGTTGTCGTAAAGACGGCGTGGCGTATCCAGCTGCTGGATCGTGCCCTTGTTCATGACGGCGACGCGGTGGCCCATCGTCATAGCCTCCACCTGATCGTGCGTCACATAGACGGTGGTGACGGCCGTCATCCGCTGCAGACGCGATATCTCCGCCCGCATCTGAGCCCGCAGACGGGCATCGAGGTTGGAGAGCGGCTCGTCCATCAAAAAGGCGTTCGGGGAGCGGATCAGGGCACGCCCCATCGCAACGCGTTGACGCTGACCGCCGGAGAGCCGCGCCGGCTTCCGGTCCATGAACTCCGTCAACTCCAGAAGATCAGCGGTTTCCCGGACTTTCTTCGCAATCACGTCGGCGTTGACGCGGCGCACCCTCAGACCGAAGGCGATGTTTTCGGCGACTGTCAGGTGCGGGTAGAGCGCATAGGACTGGAACACCATTGCGATATCCCGGTCTCGTGGCGCCTGATCATTGGCGACGGTCTCGTTGATCCTGAGCGTGCCGCCGGAAATATCTTCCAGCCCTGCAATCATGCGCAAGGCCGTGGTCTTGCCACAACCCGAAGGCCCCACAAGCACGATGAACTCGCCGTCCTTGATCTTCAGATTGAAATTCACGAGGGCGGCGGCCTTGCCGCCGGGATAGGTTTTCGAAACGTTTTCAAACGAAATTTGCGCCATGCTGTCAGTCCTACTGTACGCCGTTTGTCGCGCCCTGAACGAAATAGCGGTTCATGAACAGCGCCATCAGGACAATCGGGATCGTTGAAAAATGCGCGAGCGCACCGAGCGTGCCCCAGGTGATATCCTTGGTGCCGTAGGCCGTCAGCAAGGCGACCGATATCGGCTTGGAGTCGAGCGTGGTCAGGAACATGGGATGCAGGAAGTCATTCCACGAGAACATCATGCAGAACAGGGCGCAGGCGATGATGCCGGAGCGAACGGCGGGCACCGCGACCTTGAGGAAAGCCCCCATCTGCGTGCAGCCATCGGTGAGGGCTGCCTCCTCCATGTCCGGCGGCAGGGACTTGAAGTAGGAGAACATCATCCATGTCACGAAAGCGCAGTTGAGCATCGTGTTGAAAACGATGACGGCCCACCATGTGCCCAGCAGCCCTACGTCGCGCATCAGCAGATAGAACGGAATCAGCGCCGCAATCGCCGGGATCATGCGGATTGCCAGAAAGAAATAGGCGAACCCGGCCGAGAAGCGGGACTTCGAGCGCGCCAGCGCATAACCTGCGGGAACGCCGAGGATCAGCGACAACACCGTGGTGCCGATGCTGATCACCAGCGACGAGCGCACGAGAGAAACCACGTCGAAGATGGCGAAGGCCTGTCGGAACTGGTCGAGCGTGGGCTCGAACAACAGCCGGGGCGGAGCCGAGAAGATCTGGTTCGATGGCTTGTAGGCCGTGGAAATCAGCCAGAAGACCGGCAGCAGGAAGACGATCGTGATGATGAGGACGGTCGTTCTTTCGAGGATGACGCGACGCGTCGAAACATTGGCCATCAGACTACTTCCCGTTGATTCGAACATCGGCGCGGCGGACGACCAGAAGCAATATCGTGGCGATCAGCGCGATGAACAGAAGCGTGACGTTGCCGACCGCCGAAGCAAACCCGACATTGAAGAACTGTAGCCCTTCCTTGACGCCCAGCATCATCAGCGTGTTGGTCGCATCGTTGGGACCACCCCCCGTCGTCACGAAAACGGAGTCGAAAACGCGAAACGCGTCCATCGTGCGCAGCGTCAAGGCCAGGAACACGGAGGGCAGCATCAGCGGAAGGATGAGCATGGTAAACCGCTGCCAGGCAGTCGCACCATCGACCAGACCCGCCTCCAGAACATCGCCCGGAAGCGCCTTCAGTCCGGCAAGCAGGATCAGCGTCATCAAGGGCGTCCATTCCCAGCAATCGATCAGGATCAGCATCCAGAGCGCCGTCCCGGCATCCGTCAGCAGGCCCGACCGGGGACCGATACCCGCTTCCGACAGGAAGAAGCCGATGATGCCAAAATCGGCGCCCAGCATGGCCTTGAAGATCAACCCGACAACGAGCGGCGTGATCGTGGAGGGGATGAGAAGGAAGGCGAGCACCATGCGGTTGAACCGGCTGTCGCGCCAGAGAAGCAGCGCCAATGCAAAGCCGAACACCAGTTGCAGCCCGACGCTGAAGAAGGTGAACTGAAACGTGTTCAGGATCGCCTTGCGGGTCGTCGCATCGGAAAAGATATCGACGTAATTCTGCAAGCCGACGAATTGCGTCCGTGCGGGCCGCAGGAGATTGTACTTGTAGAAGCTGTAGCCAATGCCCTGTGCGAGTGGCCAGAGGCCGACGGCGGCGACATAGAGCACGGCCGGCACGGTCATGAAGAACAGGAAGAACCTGCGACGGTTGGCGAAGCTATGATGCATGGCTGTAATCTGCTTATTCAGGAAAGGCCGGATAGTCGGCGTTCATCGGCCCGATCGGATCGCTCTCTGGCGGATAGCTTGAGACGGTCCGCCGGCTTTCGCGCGCCGTTGGTCGGTTCCGGCGCGCGAGGGGATATCAGAACAGATCCTTGGCGGCTTCCTGTGCCTTTCCGAGCGCTTCCTCGGGCGTGGCGGCTCCTGCGAGCACCGCGTTGACCGCCGTTCCCAGCAGGTCCTGGATCTCGGAATATTCCGGGATACGCGGGCGGAAATCGCCGTTGCCATGTTCGTAGGTCTCGGCGATCACCGGCAGGAAGTCGTACTTTGCGAGCAGATCCGGATCGCTCATCTGGCTTTTGCGCATAAAGCCGCCCGCACCCATCATGTTGAATTCTTTGTGGATCTTCTTGCTGGTCAGCCATTTGATGAAGGTCCAGGCAGCCTCCTGCTTGGCTGTATCGACATCGGCGTTGATCGCAAGGCCCCAGCCACCGACGCCATATTGTGGCGTCATGCCCTCAGCGACCGGCGCGACGGCGATGCCCACCTTGCCCACGACGTTGGAAACCTTCGGATCGGAATAGGCGGCAGCGCCCACCGACCACGTCTGCATGAATGTCGCTAAGCCCTGCCGGAAGCTTTCCTCGCGTCCGCCCCAGTCATATTCGATGGCGCCGGGCGGGGCGGCTTCCGTGAACAGTTCCTTGTAGATTGCAAGGCTCTTGATGTTCGCTTCGGAGTTCAAGGCCGGCTTGCCGTCCTTGTCAACGATCGAGCCGCCGAGCTGGTTATTGTATTGCATCCAGTCCTGCGCCACGGCCGGACCCTTCTGGCCGTTTGCAACGAAACCGTAGATCTTCTTGGAGGGATCGTTGAGCTTCTTGGCGTCGTCCACCAGTTGCTCCATGCTTGCCGGCGGCTTCAGGCCGGCGGCGTCGAGAATATCCTTGCGATATGCCAGCACGTTGGCGTAGAGCGCGAAGGGGAAAGCGACATATTTCCCCTTGTATTGCCCGAGCGATTCCAGGGCCACAGGATAGATGTCGTCGAGATCGAGGCCTGAGGCATCCCGCTTGACCCAATCCGTCAGATCAACCGAATAGTTGTTCTCCGCGTATGCGCCGGCCCAGACGATGTCCATGGTCACCAGGTCGTAACCCTTGGTGTCGCCGATGAAGTCAGCGGTCGTCTTGGTCAGGAGGGTACCGTAGTCCATGATCTCGACTTTAAGATCCGCGCCGGTTTCTTCCTTGAAAGCCGGTGCGAGTTCCGTCAGGACTTTCGAGAAGCCGTCGTTCATCGAGGCAATTGTCAGGCTGACGCCGTCAAGCGACTTCGCCTGCGCATAGGCCGTCGTCGCCATCAGCGCGGCGAGCGCCGAAGCCACCACATGCCCCTTCGATGTCAGCGTGAATAATGGAGAAATCTTCGCCATACTGCCTGCCCTTCCTGTTCCGGAGTTGATTGAAGGCAAGGTTATCCTGACACCGATCCAAGTCAAACAAAAAAACACAAAAATAACATTAACTCAGCTTATTGCTCAAGCCTGCTCAAACCATTTGCACAATGCCCAAATGCTAGACGCATCGTTGTCGATTTTATTAGCACGACGCCATTGATGGCTTATCATGCTGTATCCGCTAAGCGATTCCCAAGAATACCGTTGACGAAAGTATGCGATAGGCGTTGTTCGAATGCCTAAAGAGCTCCTGCCTCAGCAACGCCCACAGTTTAGAAAATAACATATTCAAACACTTTACAACTTTTTGATGTTTGCTAGGCTGGAAGAAACACCGGAAGCTCGTCACCATGTCGCAGACGCCGCCAAACCCAAGCCTCGCATCGCTGGAGCATCACCTGCCGAATGTGCCGGATCTCGCGCACCTTGAGGCACAGGTGCGCCGAGACCTCGACAGTATCGAGGCGTCACCACGCGCCTGGGTACCGGAACGCCGTGATGCTTACGGCAATGTGATTTCCGACGTCGTCATCGTCGGCGCAGGCCTTACAGGACTCTCGCTCGCCTTCGGGTTGAAGCGGCAGGGCATAGAGCGAGTTCGTTTGATCGACGCTGCGCCAGCCGGTCTTGAAGGGCCGTGGCTGACCACCGCGCGGATGCGCACCCTGCGCTCTCCCAAGACGCTCAGTGGCCCGGATCTCGGCATACCGAGCCTGACATACCGCGCCTGGCATGAAGCCGTCGAGGGGCACGAGAGCTGGGAACAGCTGGACAAGATCGATCGACAGGCCTGGATGGCTTATCTTGCATGGTTTCGTTCGATGATCGGGCTTCCCGTCGAGAACGATACTCGCCTTCTCTCGATCTCGCAGGTGGACGACCACCTCCGTCTCCAAGTCGAAAACGGTGGGCAAAGTTCCTGTATCGCATGCCGCAAAGTGGTGCTGGCAACCGGGCTGGAAGGCGCCGGCGGGTTCAACGTGCCGCCCGACGTCGCTACATTGCCCCGCACGCGATGGACCCATAGCGGCGAATTGATCGACCCCGGCATTTTATCGGCAAAACGCGTTGGCGTCATCGGTGCTGCTGCGTCGAGCTTCGACTGGGCCGTGACGGCGCTGGAAGCTGGCGCCACCAGCGTTACCTTGCTCGCCCGGTCCCCGGTGCTTCCCCGCACGGAAATTCTCGATTGGTCGAATTTCCCCGGCTTTCTCAATCATTTCGCGGATCTGGATGATCAGACGCGTTATCGCTTCACACGCCGGATGTTCGATTTCAAGACGCCCCCGACCAATGAGATGTACGGGCGTGCCATGGCGTTTCCCGATTGCCGACTGGTAACGGGCGCACGTATCTGCTCGATCGGCATGACCGACGACGCCGTCGTCATCTCGACGGCCAAAGGCGATTTTGTCTTCGATCACCTGCTCCTCGGAACCGGATATTCCGTCGATCTCTCGCGCCGCCCGGAACTTGCAAGCCATGTCGACCAGATCGCGACCTGGGCGGATCGCTTCGTTCCCGCTACGGGCGAAGAGGACCCGGATCTTCTGGCGTACCCCTATCTGGGGCCGGCTTTCGAGTTGATGGAAAAGACACCGGGCGCCTTACCGATGCTCGCCAACATTCACGTGTTCAATAGCGCTGCGGTGCCCAGTCTGGGGCCGATCTGCAACGGCATCACCGGCCTGAAATCGGGTGTTCCAAAGCTGGTGTCCGGCATCTGCCGCGGGTTGTTCCTGTCCGACATCGAGCATTTCTATCGTTCGCTCGATCGCTACGACAAGACGCATTTCCAGCCGGAACCCGTTTAGCGGCAACACGTCGCAATCCTAGGCGATCAACCCGACCCGCCGAGCGGCAACGACCTTGTAGAGCCTGTCGCCCGTATGGCGATATTCCTCGAAGGCGGAGAAGACGAGCGAATGATCGTGCTCGTCGTCCGATGCGACGGCTGCGGCGGCAATCTCCCGGTCATCAGGAAGCGGCAGCACACGCCACGCGGCGATGACGTCAGGCGATGGCGGAAGCGGCATGCCGATCTTGGTATAGAGCGCGAGAACGACTTCCCAGAAATGCACGGCAAGCTGCTGCGGTTTATCGAGATGCGGGCTGACCAACCGCAACCAATGACATCCCGTCACCGCATGAAGCGCTTCGAAACTCATAGAGCTTGAGTAGAGCAGAAGCGATGCAGGACGGATCTGCTCCAGAAACTCCGGCGTATCGACCAGACGACCGAGCCGATCCTGAAACGCCGGGATTTTGCCCATGGCCTCAATCCACTTCCAAAGCAGATGCGTGGGCGCCTCGACGTTGTGAAACACAGATTCGTCGCGCATCGCCAGGAGATGGGCGAGTGGATCGGTCTCCGTCGCGATACGATCGTCGGGAATACCGTTATAGTAAAGATAGGTCGCGGCCCAAAAGCCAAGCGCGTTCGCGACTTCCGTGTCGTCGGAACGCATCAGCGCATAGGCAAGGCGCATCAAACCATGGGTAGCGGACGCGGCGACACCGGGGGCAAGGATGGGTACATAGCGTCGGACCGCGGCCCGCCCGCCGATTTCCCTAACGACACCCGCGAAGAAAAGCCGAAGATCGGCTTCGCGCTCACGGTCGCCGAGATGGTTTTCCCAACTTGCCTCGTCGAGCGGCGATACGGCAGGAGGTGGAAAAGGCACCGCGTGAACGCGGATGTAGTGATCGGCGTACTCCTCCAACCGCGCAGATGACGCGCCCAACTGCACCATAGCCTCAAGCACCATTGGAAGATGATTGGCGAGGCAGACGGGAAACTCACCGCTCCGCCGGCCGATCTCTGCTATCAAGGCGGCAGCCGAACGCATCCCGGTCTCAGCGGCGTCGAACGCTTGAACGCTCGTAAACTGTTGCATTGCCGACATCCTGTTGTCCTGAACGCCCGTTACCAGGCAGCATTGGTTGAATTTATGAGATATAAACAATATCAAACATAAGAACCGAATACCAATCGATGTCTGGCTCGTCGTGCAGGCCAGCCACGGAAACCAAGACCTCGCCTTGCCATCTGCATTCGTCGGTGCCGCGAAGCACACCGTGTGAACCCGTTAGGCAGGCTTTCTATCGAGCGATGACGATCTCGACTCCGGCCTTCTTCAAGGCGCTATCGAGCGTCCCCGTCGGCGCCTCGTCACAAATCAGGGTGTCGAACTCGCCGAGAGCGGCCACCAGCACGAGCGACATGCGATTGAACTTCGTTGAATCGCACAGCACAATCTTGCGAGACGCACGTGTGAGATAAACGCGTTTCATGTCCGTATCCTCGAACGAATAATCGAAGATACCCTCCGGAGCGAGGCCCGATACCCCGACGAAAGCGATGTCGAACCATAGCATTTCGAACTGAGCGACCGCGGAAGGCCCGCTGATCGACATTTCATCGCTGCGGATCTTGCCGCCTGCGAGATAGGTTTCCACGCCACGGCCAGAGAGTTGCCCGCCGCTACGAATGCTGTTCGTAAAAATCTTGGTCTGGGCGCGCGGCGTGAGTGCCTCGGCAACAAAATAGGTCGTGGTGCCCACATCAAGCGCAATGCTGCGAGACCCATTTGCCAACTCTGCCGCAGCCACGGCAATCCGTCGCTTGAGGGAAACGTTGCGGGCGAGGCGGGCGTCAAAGGCCGGTTCCTCTCCATCAAAATTGTCGGTTGCTGCGGCTAGGGGTACACGATCCGGCTTGACGGCGCCGCCATGTGTGCGGATCAGCCTCCCCTCCTTCTCCAATTCGACAAGATCTCGCCTGACCGTCATTTCCGAGACCGACAGTTGCTGGGCCAGATCACTGACCGTGACGGACCCAAGCCGACCGATCTCGCTGACAATCGCCGCTTGTCTGACCTGCGCAAGGAACTTCGGACGTTCGTTGGGTTTTGTAGCGGACTGCTCGCTCGTCATCTGGCCCTGTGTCTCGCTCTCGTTCCCAGCCACCGCAATACCTCATGGCCGCTGCTTCAAACATGGTCTGTTCGAATCAAACATACAATGCCGGGATAGGATATGCCGCAGCTTGCCTTGATGTACAGACGCACATTTCTCACGTCTGTTCGGAATGCGCCTGCTCGACCAGGAATAGTGTGCGAAGACGACGGAAATCGTCGATGACATGAACACGATCCAGCGGATAGCCTCCCGCGTTGCCGGCGTCTTCGCCGGCGAGGTATAACATGGCGTAAAGACCGGCTGTCTGTGCCGAGCGAATACCCGTACTGCTGTCTTCGACCGCGACCACAGTTTCGGGCGCGAGACCGAGCCGCTCGACGGCTATGCCATAGGGCACAGGTGACGGCTTTCCCTCGCTGACATCATCAAGGCTGATAGAGAATTGAATGCTGTGGCTTAAGCCTAGTGCATCGATGTTGGCATCAACGATCGCTCGACATGAATTGGAAACGCAGACCTGAGGTATTCCAAGACGATGAAGCTCACGAACCGCGTCGACAGCCCCGGGGATAGCGACGAGAGTGTGCCGACTGGCGATATAATGCCGGTTGATGGCAGCGGCCCAATCGACCTCCTGAAGCGCTGGCGGCAGCCTGTCGCGTAACAGGCGCCAGACATCGCCCATATGGATCCCCCGAAATGCCATGTCCGGCAGTTCTCGAAGATCGGTGCCGAACTCCATGGATGCCGCAACCAGCGCACGATGGTGGAGAGGCTCGCTGTCGACAAGCGTGCCATCTATATCCCAAGCGACGGCTGAGAACCGTGGCCGCATCACGAAGACAGCTTCCAAGTCGGCGCGAGGCGCCTGTAGAGATCGCGGTACCGGTGGTAGCCAGCCTCATACGTGGCAATATTTTCCATGTTCGGTTGCAGAACATCGGAGAATGTCACGAAGCGGGTGACGGTGCGCCAGTCGCTTTCCAATCCAACGCCAATGGCCGCAGCCCATGCGGCGCCGATGCACGAGCCGGGATGGCCAGACAGACGCTGCAGCGGCGCGTTCAGCACGTCGGCAACGATCTGCATCCAGACGGTGCTTTGAGATCCGCCATCCGACACCAGGAAACGCTTCGGTTCATGCCCCATATCGACCAGGACTTCGACATGATGGCGGATCGCGTAAGCGTAGGACTCGAGCAGCGCCCGCCACATATGGCCGATGTCGTGGGACAACGTCAGGCCTTCGATCACGCCTCGTGCTGCGGGATCATGTATCGGCGTCTTTTCGCCAAGGAGATACGGTAGAATCGTCAGGCCATCGGCGCCGGCCGGCCTGGCGTCAGCGAGCACGTCGAGATGCTGGTGAATGCTGCGTTCGGCGGCCAGCGCGGCCGCTCGTTCGCCGCCTGCAAACGTTTCTGCAAACCAATTGAGCGCGGATCCGCCGGTCGACATGCAGCCGTTCGGCATGTAAAGCCCGGGAACAAGGTGGTAGTCGAGAAAGAGCCTTGGATCCGGCTTGACGATATCGGTCGCCGTTAGAATGTCCACCGCACCGCCGAACTTCAGGAGAACATCTCCTGCATCGATCACACCGGCGCCAAGGGCGGACGCGATCATGTCGGCCGCACCGCCAACAACCGGCGTTCCCACGGCAAGCCCGGTCTCGGCCGATCCGCGGGCATCGACATGTCCCATGATGTCCGAGGAAGCCCGTTTCGGCGGAACAACGTCCCGATCGATATGTGCCAGACGCACCAGTTCGTCGTCGATCGCGCCCGTCGCGATGTTGACGAAGCCAGCCTCGAGCGCCCAGTTCTGCTCCACCGCACGCTCACCGGTCAGCCGGTAATTGATGTAATCATAGGAGCCGAAGACCGTTGCAATCCGAGCAAACACCTCCGGCTCGTGCCTTTCGACCCAACGCAGCTTGGCCGTTACGAGTTGCTGGTTGATGCCATTCCCTGCCTTGGCCAGAAACGCCCCTTCGTTCCATTCCGCCCGCAATTCCTCGACCTCCAGGCCGCAGCGGCCGTCGCTTTGCTGAATGCTCGGCCGCAGGACGTCTCCTTTGCTATCGAGAAGAACAACGGCAGGCAGCATGCCCGTCACGCCGATGCCGGCGATGTCCGACGCAGTCAGGCCCGAAACCTCCAGAAGCTCCGCAATGATGATGCAGGCGTTCCGCCACCAATCCCGAGGATCTTCCTCGGCCCAGCCGACGTGAGGAGAGGACAGCGTGACCGGCCGTGACGCTGTGGCGAGGATCTGATCCGGCAGGCCGACGAGAATTCCGATCGTCGATGTCGTACCGATGTCCAACCCGATGACCGCGGCCATGCGAACTCTCCGTATCAACGCAGCGTTTCCACGACGTCCATGAACCGCTTGACCCGATTTGCGTCGACCGCATTCCATGTATTTCCGTCGATCTTGAAGTGGGTGCCAATCACGCAACCCTGCGCCATCGAGAAGACATCGCGGATGTTGTCGATGTTGACGCCGGTATTGGCGAAGACGGGCACATCCTGAACGGTTTCGCACACCTCCCGGAGGTCGGATTCGTTGGCGGGCTGTCCCGTGATGGGGCCGGACACCAGAATTGCGTCGGCAACCGACGAGAAGACCGCACTTTTGGCACGCAATGCGATCGGGCGCTGATCGAGCGAGTAAGCGAATTCGGCATTGATATTGAACAGCATCTTCATATCGCTCCGGCCGAGATTGGCGCGAAGACGGGCGGCGCCACCGCAATCCGGCTGCCACAGTCCCATGTCGGATGCAAACAGGCCAGTGAAGATTTCGCGGACAAAACTTGCACCTGTCACCGCGCCGATTGCGACGCTCGACAGGGGATCCCAGAGATAGTTGACGCCGAATGGTACCCTCAACAGGGGCTTGGTTGCCTGCACGACAGCGGTCATTGCTGCGATGCTTTCCGGCGACCCCTTGAACACGTAAGGCCGATCGTTCTCGTTTCCGAACATGATCGCATCGACACCACCGGCCTGAAGCTTCTCGACGTCGCGGGCAACGTCATCGATCAGCTTCTGCAGTCCACCATCGGCGTTGTAAAGCGGCGAACCTGGAAGGGCGCCGATATGGGCCATCGCGATAACAGCCTTCTTGCGATCTCCGAAACACTCAAAAACCATCATTAAATCCTTTGGCATCGCCATGTTCTGCCGCTTCATGACCATGAGCGGCTTCAATTATGTCCGTGACACGCTCCCCGACCGGGAGCTTGAGCTGCGAACCGGCAGAGGTTCAACCAAGAGCCGCATCCGTCATCTGCTCAAAAAACATAAACAGCAAAACAAACATAATCAAACACAAAAAACATTTGCGAAGGTAGATTTTGTTGGATACGCTTTTGAGAAGCGATAGAGGAGCCGATATGCAGCAACCCGTTTTTCCCGAGCTTAAGGGGCGTCGTGCCTTTCTGACCGGCGGCGCCACCGGTATTGGTTTTGCCATCGCAAAGGCGTTGGCCGCTCAGGGCGTCACCATCGCTATCGCCGATATCGACGTCCCCGCGGCAGAACGAGCGGCACAATCCATTGGCGGTGGTTCGGTCGCTGTCGAGATCGATGTGCGCCGGCGCGCGTCGGTCGAAACCGCCTTTGCGCGCGCGATATCCCTGATCGGAGGCTGCGAGATCGTCATTGCCAATGCCGGCGTTTCCACAATGCAGAAGGCGCTGGAGTTGACCGATG
The DNA here is from genome assembly GCF_900067135.1 of Rhizobium sp. 9140. NCBI lineage: Bacteria > Pseudomonadati > Pseudomonadota > Alphaproteobacteria > Hyphomicrobiales > Rhizobiaceae > Rhizobium > Rhizobium sp. 9140. The sequence continues at coordinate 653,417 of NZ_FJUR01000002.1, forward strand.
AGGAATGGGACTTCAACTTCGACGTCAACACCCGCGGCATTTTTCTGACAAACCAGATCGCCGGGCGGCATCTGGTGGCGCAGGGAAGCGGCTGCATCGTCAACACGGCATCTCTCGCCGCAAAAGTCGGCGCACCGCTGCTGGCTCACTATTCCGCCAGCAAGTTCGCGGTTCTCGGATGGACACAGGCTTTTGCGCGCGAACTCGCTTCGGACGGCATTCGCGTGAATGCGGTATGCCCCGGCTTCGTCAAGACCGGCATGCAGAGCCGGGAAATCGAATGGGAAGCCAGTTTGCGCGGCATCAGCGCCGAACAGGTATTTAACGAGTATGTCGGGCAGACGCCGCTGGGGCGCATCGAAACGCCGGAAGATGTCGCAGATGTCGTGGTCTTCCTGTGCTCGAACAGCGCCCGCTTCATGACGGGCCAGGGCATAAACGTGACAGGCGGCGTCTACATGACCTGATCCACATCATGGTCCATGGGCGCAAATGCCCGCACCTGTGTTCCGTCTGATGGACGAAAGCGGCCCGGAGAGCATTTCAGTTTTCAGCCGCTCGTTTCAAAACAGGTCCGGTGTCGCGCCACGCGCGTACGGGTGCAGTCGTTGTCGAGCCAGTCGCCACATTCGGTTGCGACACCTTTCCTGGCGCCTGTTATGGACGAGGCGACGGAACGTTCTCAGGCGACGATCTTGCGCAGGTTCTCCTCGCTGCCCCAGGACAGAGCTCTTCTCTTTGGCCCATCCGGATCGGGGCTGCTGACCGTGTCGGACTGACCGAGCTGGTAGATATCTGCCGTGTCGATAAAATTACCGCCAGCCTCGGCATAATGGTTGAAAACAGCCGTACTATCGTCAGCATTGGCGCCATGCCCCCAGCCCGTACCGAAATTGCCCGTGCCGAGGGCAATCTGCGAAACGCGAAGACCGGTTTTTCCGAACGATGTGTACTTCACAAGATTTTCTTTCATCCGAACCATGGAAAGACGTGACCGATGCGGCTGCAAGGCGATGGGCCACCTCCACGAAACGGCTTGGTGCCGTGACGTTCTCCTTTGCCATGACAACCTCCTTGGAAGGCCGCCGACTATTGTTAATGATGATGGCTATCATCATAATAGTCAAGCACGAGCGACGACCAACGTCATTCTCAGAATGGTGCGGCTATACGAGACAAGGATTTTACCGCCTGTGACGCCGGCATCGTTCCTCTTCAAGGCAAGCAGGATGACCAAGCCGACGACGCACGTCAGCTGACAAGGCGACCGCAAAAGCGGTCATCCATTGACGTCTACGCCCATGCAACTCTGAACCCGTCCCTCAAGGAGCCTGCGCGCAATGTCGGGCACCTCGGCCAGCCCGATGACGTTCGTCGTGCGGGCGAGCTTGGCAAGATCGAAATCGCGGGACAGACGCAACCAGGCCTTCACGCGAACAGATTGCGGGGCGCTGACGGAATCGATACCGGCAAGCGTGGTCGCGTTGTTCGCGTCCCTCCGTTCCCGGATTCTACGACCGATGAAAAGCTTTCCGATGGCCATGTCCGCTACTTCGCAGAATCTATTGTGCATTTTCCTATTTTACACACGCATGCACGATCAAGTGTTTTGTGAAACCCGTCCCTGCGTTACAAATGTGCGCACCCCGTAACGCCTTGAAGTGGAAATGACATGCGATCCGTTCTTGAACAGCTTGAGTCACGACGGGCCGAAGCAAGGCTCGGGGGCGGTCAGAAGCGCATCGATGCCCAGCACGGCAAAGGCAAACTTACGGCACGCGAGCGGATCGAGGTTCTTTTGGATGAGGGCTCGTTCGAAGAGTACGACATGTATGTGACCCACCGTGCCGTTGATTTCGGAATGGCCGGTCAGAAGATTGCCGGCGACGGGGTCGTGACGGGCTGGGGCACGATCAACGGCCGGCAGGTCTATGTCTTCTCCCAGGATTTCACCGTTCTCGGCGGTTCCCTGTCGGAAACGCACGCGCAAAAAATCTGCAAGATCATGGATATCGCGGTCAAGGTCGGCGCACCGGTGATCGGCCTCAACGATAGCGGAGGCGCCCGCATTCAGGAGGGGGTCGCATCGCTGGCCGGCTATGCCGACGTGTTCAAGCGCAATGTCGACGCCTCCGGCGTCATCCCCCAGATTTCGGTGATTATGGGACCGTGTGCCGGCGGGGCGGTCTATTCGCCGGCCATGACTGACTTCATTTTCATGGTTCGCGACAGTTCCTACATGTTCGTGACCGGCCCGGATGTCGTGAAGACGGTGACCAACGAGATCGTCACCGCCGAGGAACTGGGCGGTGCGCGAACCCACACCACAAAATCATCCGTCGCGGACGGCGCCTTTGAAAACGACGTGGAAGCACTCGAGCAGATCCGTTTACTGTTCGACTTCCTGCCTCTCAACAACCGCGAACAGGCGCCCGTGCGCCCATTCTTCGACGATCCCGCACGGATCGAGCACCGCCTCGACACGCTGGTTCCGGCGGCGTCGAACAAGCCCTACGACATGCGGGAATTGATCCTGGCGGTTGCGGACGAGGGCGACTTCTTCGAGATCCAGGGAGCCTTTGCCCGCAACATCATCACCGGATTCATCCGCATAGAGGGACAGTCCGTCGGCGTCGTCGCCAATCAGCCGATGGTGCTGGCTGGCTGCCTCGATATCGATTCCGCCCGTAAGGCGGCCCGGTTCGTCCGGTTCTGCGATGCGTTCAATATTCCCATTCTGACCTTAGTCGATGTTCCCGGATTCCTTCCCGGAACGTCGCAGGAGTATGGGGGCGTCATCAAACACGGCGCCAAGCTTCTTTTCGCCTACGGTCAGGCGACAGTGCCGATGGTCACCCTGATCACGCGCAAGGCCTATGGCGGAGCCTATGACGTGATGGCCTCCAAGCACATTGGCGCCGATGTCAATTACGCCTGGCCGACAGCCGAGATCGCCGTCATGGGCGCCAAAGGCGCCACCGAAATCCTGTACCGGTCGGAGCTTGGCGATCCCGACAAGATCGCAGCCCGCACCCGGGAATACGAAGAACGGTTTGCCAATCCCTTCGTTGCCGCAGAGCGCGGTTTCATCGATGAGGTCATCATGCCGCATTCGTCCCGCCGCCGCATTGCCCGTGCCTTTGCCTCGCTGCGCAACAAGCAAAGTCATGTGCATTGGCGCAAGCACGACACGATACCCTTGTGAGCGCCATGCCGAGCATTCTAGACATGAGAGACGCCGTTGCGCGCGATACAGCATTCGCCATGCGGCTGGAGGACTGCCGGATGTGCAGGGGCGCGGCATCGGTCGCCGGATCGTCGATCAACGCGAAGGCCATCACAAGGGAACGGTCGCCAGACCCCAACAGCGCTTCAGTCGCGGGATAACCCATGTTCAAGAAAATTCTGATTGCGAACCGCGGTGAAATCGCCTGCCGGGTGATCAAAACGGCCAAGAAGATGGGTATCGCCACCGTCGCCGTCTATTCCGATGCCGACGCCGACGCATTGCATGTGAAGATGGCGGACGAAGCCGTGCATATCGGGCCGGCGCCATCGAACCAGTCCTATATCGTCATCGACAGGATCCTCGATGCGGTCCGCCGGACGGGCGCCGATGCCGTTCATCCGGGTTACGGCTTCCTCTCGGAAAACGCCGCTTTCGCCGAGGCGCTGGAGACGGAAGGCGTCGTCTTCATCGGTCCGCCGGTCAAAGCCATCCAGGCAATGGGTGACAAGATCACCTCGAAGAAGCTGGCAGCGGAAGCCGGCGTTTCCACGGTTCCCGGCCATATGGGCCTGATCGCCGATGCTGACGAGGCGGTGAAGATCGCTGGCGAAATCGGCTACCCGGTCATGATCAAGGCGTCTGCCGGCGGCGGCGGCAAGGGCATGCGCATCGCGTGGAACGATGCCGAAGCCCGTGAAGGCTTTCAGTCCTCCAAAAACGAGGCCAAAGCGTCCTTCGGCGACGACCGCATCTTCATCGAAAAATTCGTCACGCAACCGCGCCATATCGAAATCCAGGTGCTCGGCGACAAGCACGGCACCGTGCTCTATCTCGGCGAGCGCGAATGCTCGATCCAGCGGCGCAACCAGAAGGTCATCGAGGAGGCTCCCTCGCCGTTCCTCGACACGGAGACCCGGCGCGCCATGGGCGAGCAGGCCGTCGCGCTGTCGAAGGCCGTCGGCTATCACTCGGCCGGCACGGTCGAATTCATCGTTGACGGCGACAGAAACTTCTATTTCCTTGAGATGAACACCCGCCTGCAGGTCGAGCACCCGGTAACGGAGCTGATCACCGGCATCGACCTCGTCGAGCAGATGATCCGGGTTGCCGCAGGCGAAAAACTGTCGCTCGACCAGGACGACGTTAAACTGAACGGCTGGGCGATCGAAAGCCGGCTTTATGCCGAGGACCCCTACCGCAATTTCCTGCCCTCGATCGGCCGGCTGTCATGCTATCGCCCGCCGCAGGAAGGCGAGAGACCGGACGGCACCGTCGTGCGCAACGACACAGGCGTCTTCGAGGGCGGCGAGATCTCGATGCATTACGACCCGATGGTCGCCAAGCTCTGCACCTGGGCGCCGGACAGGCTTGCGGCCATCGATGCGATGAGCGCTGCGCTGGACGATTTCGAGGTCGAGGGCATCGGTCATAACCTGCCCTTCCTCTCGGCCGTGATGCAGCATGACCGGTTTCGGTCCGGCAACATCACCACAGCCTTCATCACTGAGGAGTTTCCCGACGGTTTCCACGGCGTTGCGCCGGACACGACGGCAGCCCGGAAACTGGCAACGATTGCAACCCACATCAACCACACACTCCAGAACCGCGCCGCGCAGATCTCCGGAACGATCGGCAACCACCGGCGGGTCGTCGGGCGACACTGGGTGGCAACGGTGGCCGACCAGACGTTCGAGCTGACGCTGGATTCCTCTGCAGAGGCGACGACCGTGCAGTTTGCCGATGGAACGGTATCGACGATCTCGGGTCGGTGGCAGCCGGGGCAAAGCCATGCCCATGTCTCGGTGGATGGAGAGCGGATCGGCGTCAAGATCTCCCACTCCGGTGTTGGAATTCGTCTTCGCTGGCGGGGTATGGATCTGGTGGCTCATGTGAGAGAGCCGAGGGTGGCACAGCTCGCGCGCCTCATGCCTGTCAAACTGCCGCCCGATACCTCGAAAATGCTTCTCTGCCCGATGCCGGGCATCATCACCGTGATAGCGGTTCAAGAGGGTGAGAAGGTCGAGGCAGGCCAGGCGCTTGCGATCGTCGAGGCGATGAAGATGGAAAATACCTTGCGCTCCGAAAAACGTGCGACGGTAAAGCGCATTGCCGCATTGGCCGGCCAGAGCCTTGCGGTCGATGAACTGATCATGGAGTTCGAGTGATGTCCGATGCGAAAACAGAAGCTGACTGGCAGAAACTGGCGGAGCGCGAGCTGAAAGCCCCTGCGGAAACACTCGTGTGGCACACGCCCGAGGGCATCGACGTCAAGGCGCTCTATACCGCGGCGGATCTGAAGGATGTCGGACATCTGGACTCACTACCGGGGTTCGCACCTTTTACCCGCGGGCCACGCGCGACGATGTATGCTGGTCGGCCCTGGACGATCCGGCAATATGCCGGCTTCTCGACGGCCGAAGCATCGAACGCCTTCTACAAGCGCAACCTTGCCGCCGGGCAGAAAGGCCTGTCCGTTGCCTTCGACCTTGCCACGCATCGCGGCTATGACAGCGATCACCCCCGCGTCGAGGGCGATGTCGGCAAGGCCGGCGTGGCGATCGACAGCGTCGAGGACATGAAGATCCTGTTCGACGGCATCCCGCTGGACGAGATGTCGGTGTCGATGACCATGAATGGCGCCGTGATCCCGATCCTTGCCAACTTCATCGTCGCGGGCGAAGAGCAAGGCGTCTCGCGCGAAAAACTGTCGGGCACGATTCAGAACGACATCCTCAAGGAGTTCATGGTCCGCAACACCTATATCTATCCGCCGGAACCCTCGATGCGGATCATCGCCGACATCATCGAATACACGGCGAAGGAGATGCCGAAGTTCAATTCCATCTCGATATCCGGCTACCATATGCAGGAGGCCGGCTCGACGCTGGTGCAGGAACTGGCTTTCACGCTGGCCGATGGTCGCGAATATGTCCGGGCCGCACTCGCCAAGGGACTGAATGTCGATGCGTTTGCCGGACGGCTGTCGTTCTTCTTCGCCATCGGTATGAATTTCTTCATGGAGGCCGCCAAGCTGCGTGCCGCGCGCCTTCTCTGGTCGCGGATCATGGCGGAGTTCGAGCCCAAAATGCCGTCTTCCTTAATGCTGCGCACCCATTGCCAGACCTCCGGCGTCTCCCTGCAGGAACAGGACCCCTACAACAACATCGTCCGCACGGCCTACGAAGCACTATCGGCCGTGCTCGGCGGCACCCAGTCGCTGCATACCAACGCACTGGATGAGGCGATGGCCCTGCCGACGGAGTTCTCCGCCCGCATCGCCCGCAACACCCAGCTGATCCTGCAGCACGAGACCGGTGTCACCCGCGTGGTCGATCCGCTGGCCGGCTCTTACTACGTCGAAAGTCTGACCGACGAACTTGCCAGCAAGGCCTGGGAGCTGATCGAGGAGATCGAGGCGCTGGGCGGCATGACCGAGGCGGTGGCGACAGGCATGCCGAAGCGCCGGATCGAGGAAGCGGCCACCCGCCGACAGGCTGCCGTCGACCGTGGCGAGGAGGTCATCGTCGGCGTCAACAAATACCGGCTCGAAGACGAGGACCCGCTCGACATTCTCGACATCGACAATGCTGCCGTGCGCATCGCCCAGATCCGGCGCATCGAGGAGACCAAGCGGCGCCGTGATCCGGCTGCGGTCGAAGCGACGCTGGCGACACTCACCGGAATTGCACGCCAGGGACACGGCAATCTACTGGCGGCCGCCGTCGATGCGGCTCGGGCACGCGCCACGGTGGGCGAGATTTCCGATGCCATGCGCATGGTCTTCGGCGATCACACCGCCGTTTCCGAAGTCGTCGCCGATGTCTACGGCGCGGCTTACGAGAACGACCCGGAATATACCACGCTGGTCGGCCGGCTCGGCGCATTCGCCGCCGCGCTTTCGGTCAAGCCGAAGATCATGGTCGCAAAGCTTGGCCAGGACGGCCATGACCGTGGCGCCAAGATCATCGCCTCGGCCTTCGGCGACATCGGCTTCGAGGTGCTGGTCGGTCCGCTGTTCCAGACGCCGGACGAGGCCGCCGAGATGGCGGTGAAGAACAGGGTTCATGTGGTCGGCATGTCGTCCCTGGCCGCCGGCCACAAGACGCTGGCGCCGCAGCTGGTCGCGGCCCTGAAGGCGCGCGGTGCCGATAACGTCATCGTCGTCGTCGGCGGTGTCATCCCACGCCAGGATTACGAATTCCTGATCGACAACGGCGTCTCCGCCGTCTTCGGGCCGGGTACGAACGTTCTTGAGGCCGCCCGCGCCGTGATCGATCTGATGCAGGGCAAATTGCGCAACCAGTGAGGCAGCATGTTAGGACCCATCAATCACATCGCAATCGCGGTCCCGGACCTGACTGCAGCCATATCGCTCTACGAGGCTCTGGGGGCGCAGGTATCCAAGCCACAGGATCTGCCCGAACACGGTGTCACCGTCGTCTTCATCGCATTGCCGAATACGAAGATCGAGCTTCTGTATCCCCTCGGTGAGAATTCGCCGATAGCGTCTTTCCTCGCAAAGAACCCGTCGGGCGGGATTCACCACCTTTGCTTCGAGGTGAGCGACATCGAGGGCACGGGCCAGAAAATGCAAGACATCGGGGTTCGTATCCTCGGCTCCGGTGAGCCGAAGATCGGCGCGCATGGCCTTCCCGTCTTGTTTGCGCATCCCAAGGATTTTTGCGGAACGCTCGTGGAGTTTGAACAGGTCGCAAGGCCGTAAAGGGTCTGCATTGCCAGACAGGATCGCGGGACCGGATTGGCCCCATGTGCCAGGGGCCAACCCGAACGAGAGACCGCTCTTACCAGACCGAGCGCCCGCCATCGATCAACACGGTCTGGCCGGAATATAGGCGCCGCCCGGTGAGGCGAGCAGAATGGCAGCGCCAACGATGTCATCGACCGTTGCGATGCGTCCAGCCGGGATTTTCGCCAACAAGGCCTTTTCCCGCGCATCATCGCTCCAGATCTCTTTGGAGAACGCGGTCCGGACAATCGATGGTGAGATCGCATTGGCGATGCCATCGAGACTAGCCCGTACGATCAAGCCCAGTTCCCATCAGCGCACTGTGACGGCGTCCTGAAAACAGCATCGGGCGCAATGCGGAGAGGCGCCAGAGCCGTTACAAACCCGAAGGCCTCGGAAAAGAGGCCGCTGTCTTCGACATGAAAGATCTGGACAACGGGGATCCCCGCAGCCTCCGCCCCATCGATCAGCGCCTGCTGCCGCCCGATAGAGGCTGGCACCATCTCGTCGTCCCAATAGTCGCGATGCCGGAAGGACCCTGGAGCGTCGATGACGATCAGTGCCGTGTCGGACATTGTCCTTCCCCAAAGTGTTGCTATAGCGGTATTCTACGCTCTGTACCTTAAGAACAAAGGTCCCTTCCGGACGACAAGCGGACAATCACGCCAGAATGTTGGAACCTGTTTGATCTCATCATCGTCAGCCGAGTGACGGAGCTATCTGCGATCCCGACGACTCCCATCGGATCGTTGATATGCGTCGGGATTCGTCGGCGATCGTGATGCGTTGAAGCAGGCTGCTGCTCATAGCAACCGGATCATCCCGAACGCGTCCGTCTCCTGACGTTTTCCTTGCGGAATATTTTTCTTTTCGCTTGTAAAATTTTTGTCCGTTGTGAATTTGGAAGAGGTGGAAAGACCCGCCGAGGCGACGACGAGCAGGAAGCATCCGTGGCAAAGAAAAGCTACAAGTCGATGGACGAATTCGCCGGTGCTTGCGGCGTTTCGCGCCCGACGCTGTCGAAGTATTTCCACGATCCGTCGAACGTCAAGGAGGTTACGCGCAAACGCATCGAGGCTGCGTTGAAGAAGTCGAACTTCGAGCCCAATCTCTTTGCCCGGCATCTCAACCGCAAACGCACGCGCAACATCGGCGTGCTCGTTCCCACCATCTCCGATCCTTTCTACGTGCAGGTCGTCACACTCATTGAACTGGAACTCCGCGCCCGCGGATTCTGGCCCATTCAGATTTCGTGCCACACACGGCCCGACCTGGAAGAGGAAGCGATCCGGACGCTCCTGGCACTGAAGGTCGCCGGCGCCATCGTCGCGCCGCTGGGTGCCGGGTCCCGGGCATCGACGCTCCAGAGACTGACGGACACGATCCCCGTCGTCTGTTTCGACAGTCCCGCAAGCTTCGACCTGCCCTATGTCGGCAACGACAATGCCCAGAGTGTTGCGGCCATGGTGCAGTATCTCTGCCGCTCGGGCGAGCCGCCGGTCTTTCTGGAAATTCCGCAGGTCAACGAAAACTCCGGCGAGCGGCAGGAAAGCTATCGGGCGACGATGCTGAAGGAAGGACATGAACCGCTGGTGATCGACTGCGAGACGCCGGCATCCTGGGAATTCGAGCGGCTGGGCTTCGAGCAGATGCAGACGATCCTGAAGCGGGACGGCCTTCCCGGTCGTACGCTCTTCTGCGCCAACGATCGCTTCGCCTTCGGGGCGATGGCCGCGGCCTTTGCGGCCGGGCTGAAGATCGGGCGGGGAGAGGGCTGCGACGTGCGGATCGCCGGCCATGACGACCATCCGCTCAGCCGCTACACATGCCCGCCTTTGACGACCATGGCGCAAAACGCAGGCGCCATCGCCGCGACGAGCGTCGAGATCCTTCTGCGCCGGATCGACGATCTTGACGAGGGGCGCCCGATGCAGGACGACAAGGTCATCCTCGAGGCAACGCTGGTCATGCGGGAGTCCGCCTGATTTTTATCGTCGTGCCTGGCTGTTTCCTGCATCGAACGCAGCCCATGCCACGGCGGCGGCCTCCAGAGCCTCTCGCGCCTGCGGAATGATGCCGCCCATGGAGACGAAGCCGTGAATCTGACCCGGCCAGGTTCTGACGATCACCGTTGCCTCCCTCTGCAAGCGCTTGGCATAGGCCGCACCCTCGTCGTAGAGCACATCATGACCGGCAAGAGCGACGAACGCCGGGGCAACGCCGTGCAACGATGACGCCAGCAGCGGAGACAGGCGCCAGTCCGTCCTGTCGGCATCTTCCGGCAGATAGTGCGCGCGAAACCAGGCCATGCCGGCGGCGGTGAGGCCGAAATCCTGCGCATAGCGGCGATAGCTGTCGGAGTCTTGGGCCTGATCCGTCACGGGATAGATCAGGATCTGCGCCGTCAGTCGCGGCGCCGTGCCGTCCCGCGCCATCAGCGCCAGAACAGCCGCAAGGTTTCCGCCGGCACTGTCGCCGCCGACCGCGATGCGGGCGGGGTCGATGCCGTAGCGCTCGCCGTGTGCCGCCATGTCGGCGAGGACCGCGGCACAGTCGTCGATCGCCGCGGGAAACGGATCATCGGGCGCGAGCCGGTAATCGGGCGAGACAACGACGGCACCTGCCAGATTGGCAAGGATGCGGCAGATATCCTCATGGCTCTCCGGCGCCCCGATAACCCATCCGCCGCCGTGAAGGTAGAGAAGGGCCGGCGCGCGTTCGACTGGCGCGCCCTGCCCGCGCCAAATGCGGAGACGCAATGGCCCAAGAAAGCGTTCCTCCGTCGCCGCTACGTCTTCGAGCGGCTTCTGCAGCGGGGCGAATCCTTCGAGAAAGCCGCTGCGGGCCTCCGCCGGCGATAGCGTCTCGATAGGTGGCGCATTGTCGCTGGCGGCCATATCGAGGAGGCACTTGGCAGAGATATCGAGCCCGGTCATGCGAGCAGGCTCCGGGCTTCGTCTTCCCGCAGTTCGGACGGCTGGTCCACCCCGCCTTCGATGACCTGGGCGACCCCGGTCTCGCCTGCCCGCAGAATACCTTCCATGATCTCCAGCACATGCAGCGCAAGGTCACCGGACGCACGCGGCGGGCGCTTTTCCTCGATCGCCCGGGCGAGATCGGCAAGGCCCAGCATGCGGTAGTTCGCCCTGTCCGGCGCATCGACCGGCCAGTTGACGGCGCCATAGGGAAGCGTCGCCGTATCCATCATCTTCCAGTCGTCACCCCGCTCGGAGAGCGCCACCGTGCCGCCGAACGTGTCCGGGTCCGGCAGGCGCAGCGAGCCTTCGGTGCCATGCAGTTCGATCGGGTGGTTGGAATGGCGGAAGACATCCCATGACGCGCCGAATGTGATCGTGGCACCGCGCTCAAATTCCAGGAGCGACAGGACGCTCGTGGGTGTTCCCACGGAAAAGCGCGTTCCCTTCTTCGGGCCGTCGGCGGTGATCAGCCGGTCCTTCTGGCCGCTGGTGGCCACGGCCTGCACCCGCCGGACGGGACCCATGAGGTTGACCAGCATCGTCAGGTAATAGGGACCCATGTCCATCACGGGGCCGGCACCCGGCTGGTAGTAGAAACCGGGATCAGGATGCCAATGCTCCATGCCGCGCCCCATCATGAAGGCGGTGCCGGTCACCGGTTTGCCGATCGCGCCGGATTCCATCAGTCGCCGCGCATACCGTCCGGCCGCACCGAGAAACGTATCGGGCGCCGAGCCGATCAGAAGTCCGCGCGCAGCAGCTTCGCTCACCAGCCGGCGACCGAGTTCCGCCGTCACGGCCAGCGGCTTTTCCGTGAAGACATGTTTCTGCGCTTCCAGCGCCTGCATCGAAATGTCGAAATGCGCTGCGGGAATCGTGAGGTTGAGCACGAGGTCCACATCGGCTGCCGCCATCAGGGCATCGACGCTGCTGGCGCGCAAGCCAAACTGCGCGGCGCGCTGCTCCGCTGCCTGCGGGTTGACGTCAGCGCAGGCGACGACGTCAACGCCGCGGAACAGCGGCGCGTTGCGCAGGTAGGCCATCGAGATGTTGCCGCATCCCACGATGCCGATCCGAAGTGGTTGGCGAAGAGTGTCCGTCATGTCCTGAACCTGATCGTTGCGCCGCGTTGTCACAAACACGCAGACAAAATATGTTGACGTGCGATAAGAATTTATCTTACGTACAACCAACCAAGCTGGGAGGCAACGGTGATATTCATCAAAATCGCAGCGAACTCCGGCCAATTACAGGCTTTCGAGGCCTGCCGCTGGCGCCTGCCCCATCGCCCGCAAGTCGGCCGGGGCCGCATTCTCGCCTGAAGAGACCAGCGCGTTCTCTGCCGGGAAAAACAGGCAGAGGCGCTCGCGCGGCTGGCCCGAAAAGCATGCGCCCGCAAACGATGGACCCGGAAACCATGACAGGAACCGACAGATGACGAAAACGGAACGGGCGTTCGGCTGCCAGACCTACACGTGGGAGATGCTCGGAGTTGGCTGGAAAGGTGGCCCGGACGATCTGATCAGGGCGATCGCCGGAGGCGGTTACACCGGCATCGAGATCACCAACACCATGATCGGCGATTATGCGGAGCGCCCCGCCGACTTCCGGCGCGCGCTGGATGATGCCGGCCTCACGCTCGTGTCCTTCGCCTTCGGCGCCGACAGCGGCTTCACCATGCCGGACCGGATCGAAGACGATCTGGATGCCGTCAAGCGCTGGGTGGATTTCGTGGCCGGCTTTCCCGGTGCGCTGGTGTCCCTCGGCTCGGCCACCTCGGTGTCGGATGCGCCGCGGGAAGACGGGTTTGGAGTCGCATCCGAGATCTACAACAGCGCGAGCGATATCGGGCGCGCGGCCGGCGTCACGGTCGCCGTCCACCCCTCCTCCCATCACCGGACGCTGCTCTACACCCGCAGCGATTACGACGAGATCTTCTCGCGCCTCGACCCGCAGGTCGGCTGGGTGCCGGACACGGGGCATATCCTGCGCGGCGGCCAGGTCATGGCCGAGACGCTCACCGCATTCCAGGATCGCATCCGCTACGTCCACCTGAAGGATGTGGATGCCAACGGCGACTGGGCGATGCTGGGCGCCGGGGTCTGCGACATTGCCGAGGTCATCGACATCGCCGGTCAGGCGCCGCACTTCAACGGCTGGATCGTCGTCGAGGAGGAAAGCGAAGAGGCCGGCAAAGACCCGGCAAGCGCCGTGCGCGTCAACCGCGAGACGCTGGCGCATATGGGCTTTCCCGATACGCGCAAAGGAGCGCAATCGTGATCCGCAAACGGGAGAGACGGCTCCGGGTCGGCGTGCTCGGATGCGGACCCATCGCGCAGTTCGCGCATATGGAATCCTGCGTGAAGGCTGGGAATGCCGATCTCTACGCCATTTGCGATGCGGCGCCGGACCTTCTGGCACGCATGGCGGCGACTTACGAGCCACAGCGGTCGTTTGCCGATTACGACGCGATGCTGGCCGACCCCGATCTGGAGGCCGTGATCGTCGCGACGTCGGATGCCTATCACGTGCCGATGTCGATCAAGGCGCTTGAGGCCGGCAAGCATGTGCTCTGCGAAAAGCCGATCGGCGTATCCATCGAAGAGGGTGAGGCGCTGGCCCGTGCCGTCGATGCCTCGGGCAAGATCCTGCAGGTCGGCCATATGAAGCGGTTCGATCCGGCGCTGGAGGCGGCACGGGATTTCGTGCGAGACGACATGGGCGAGATCCTGGCGCTGAAGGCCTGGTACTGCGACAGCACGCATCGCTACACCAACACGGACGCCATTCAGCCGCTGCCGGTTTCCAGCAAGCTGGCGCGCCGGCCGGGTGGCAATCCCAAGGCCGATCTCCGGCAATATTTCATGCTCGCGCACGGGTCGCATCTGGTCGACACTGCCCGTTTCTTCTGCGGCGATATCGTCGCCGTCCGCGCGCGTCTCACGACGCGCTTCGGCGCCTATTGCTGGTTCGTCGAAACCGAATTCGCCAATGGCGCGCTCGGTCATCTCGACCTGACGGTGGCGGTGCGGATGGACTGGCACGAGGGCTTCCAGCTCTACGGCGAGAACGGCTCGGTCGTCGCGAAAACCTTCAACCCCTGGTACTTCCGGTCCTCCGAAGTCGATATCTTCCATGAGAAGGATGCGACGTCGCGGCGCCCGCTCGGGGCCGACGGCCATTTCTTCCGCAGGCAGCTGGAAGGGCTTGCCGATACGGTCCTCAACGGCGCGCCGATGCGCGGCGCCGATGTCCACGATGGCCTTGCCTCCATCCGCGCCATGGTGGCCATCGCCCGCTCGGTGGAGAGCGGCGAGCGCGTCGAGCTCAGCGCCGTCACGGGAGCGGTCTGATGCAGCTCGGCATCTTTGCAAAGACCTTTGCCGGTACTGATCCCGCCCCCGTGTTGCAGGCGGCGCGGGCGGCCGGCTACGAGACCGTACAGTTCAACCTCGCCTGTGCCGGGCTGCCGTCGCTGCCGGACGAGATCGAGGACATGGCCGCGCTGGTTGCGCGGATCGATGCGGCACGCTTGGCCTCCGGCGTCGGTCTCGCCGCCCTTTCCGGTACCTACAACATGGCCCACCCGGATCCCGACGTTCGCGCACGCGGACGGCAGGCGCTTGGGTGCGTCATCGACATCGCGGGCGCGCTCCGCATCCCGCTCGTCACGCTCTGCACCGGCTCCCGCCATCCGAGCGACCAGTGGGCGCAGCACCCCGACAATGCCACGCCGGAAGCCTGGGCCGACATGGCAAAGGAGATCGCTGCGGCCCTTGCCCGTGCGGACGCGGCGGGGATCATGCTCGGCATCGAGCCGGAACAGGCCAATGTCGTCACCTCAGCCGAAGATGCCCGCCGGCTGATCGCGGAGATGCAATCGGACCGGTTGAGGATCGTACTCGATCCCGCAAACCTGTTCGAGAAAGCCGATGCGAACGAGGCCCGCGAGATCGTCGCGCGCGCCGTGGATATCGCGGCCGGTTTCACGGCCATGGCGCATGCCAAGGACCGCCATGCCGATGGCCGGTTTGCAGCACCCGGACACGGCGTCGTGGATTTCGCCGATTTCATCGCGCGCCTGCGCGCCTCCGGCTTCGACGACACCGTGGTGACGCACGGACTGGGGCCAGAAGAGGCACCCCATGTGGCGCGGTTCCTCGCGCCTCTCATTGCGGTGCCGGCATGATGCAGACGGTCCTCTTCCAGCATGGATTGGGCGGAGACGACGCGCAGGCTGCGGCCAATTGGCCGGAGACCGCGGATGCGCTTCGGGTGACCATCAACTGCCGCGGACACAAGGAGACGACGCTCGGTCCGGATCGGCCGTTCAGCATTCCCCTCTTCGCCCGAGACGCGCTGATGGCCATGGACGGTCATGACCGCTTCATCGCCGGCGGTATCTCGATGGGCGCCGCGATATCCCTCTATCTGGCCTGCCACCATCCCGCGCGCGTGACGGGCCTCATCCTGGCGCGGCCTGCCTGGAGTTTTACGAGCGCGCCCGCAAACATGGCGCCGATCGCGGAAATGGCGGCCTTGCTAAAGCGTCTCCCGCCCGATGCCGCCCGCGCCGAATTTTCCTCAGGCGAAACCGGACGCCGCCTTGCACTGGAAGCGCCCGACAATCTCGCCTCGCTGCTCGGCTATGCCGATAAGCCGCAGGCTGCCCTGTTTGCCGAGGTCCTGGCCGATATCGCTGCGGGTTCCCCCGGCGTCACGCGGCACGAGGTCGAGGCCCTGCGGCTTCCCACGCTGATCATCGTCAACGACCACGATGCGGTTCACCCGCGGGCCTGCGCCGAAACGCTGGCGGCCACGATCCCCGGCGCCCGGCTCGTCAGCGTCGTGCCGAAGGCGCTGGACCGCCATCGCCACCACCATGAGGTCAAAGCCGCGATTGCGGACTTTCTCGCCCTGCACGCTCGGAGAACGCCATGATCGACAATCACGCCCACGCCATCTCCTCTCTGCCCCGCGACCGGCTGCTGGCCGAATTCTCGCTCTGGTCGGCCGATCTGGTCAACCTCGAGCGCGACCTGAGCCGGATCGAGGCGGTGGCCGACCTTCACCACGTCGATGTCGCGGATGGGCGCTTTGCGCCGGGATACCTGTTCTTCCCCGATCTCGTGGCCCAGATCGCGCAGCACACGAAAGTTCCGATCCATGTGCATCTGATGGTGGAGGCAGACAGCGTGGAGGCGCAGGCAGCGCAGTTCATCGAGGCCGGTGCCAGCCTTCTCAGCGTCCACGCCGAAAACGGCGAAGCGGGCCTCCGGGCACTGGCGACGGCGCGCGCGTCCGGTGTCGTCGGCGGGGTGGTCCTGCGTCTCGAGACCCCGGTCGAGGCGATCCTGCCGTTCCTGCCGCATGTGGGCATGGTCACGCTGCTCGGCACGCGGATCGGCGTCAAGGGACAATCGCTTGCGCCCGAGGCCTGCAGCCGGCTTGGCGAAGCGCGACGCCTCATCGAGGCAGCGGGGCACCCCGATATCATTCTTGCGGCCGACGGCGGCATAAGGGAGACGACGGTGCCGGATCTGCGCGCAGCGGGCGCGGAAACCGTCGTGCTGGGTTCGCTCGCCTTCGGCGCGTCCGATCTCGCTGCCCGGATCAACTGGCTGCACGGGCTCGGCGGCAGGGCGGCATGACCGCCGTCGCACTCGCCTTCGATCTCGGCGGTACGGATTTGCGCGCGGCCATCGTCAGCCGGGCGGGCGAAGTGCGGCAGTCCCTGACGGTGCCGACCCGTTCTCGCGACGGCGTCGATGCGGTGCTCGACCAGATGGTGTCGCTTGCCGAAAAGCTGACGGCGCAAGCGGCCGACGAGATCGCGGGCGTCGGGCTCGGCGCGCCCGGTCCGCTGGATCCAGTGGCAGGCGTCATGATCGCGCCCCCGACGCTTGCCGGCTGGCACGATGTTCCCGTGGTGGAGCGCTTGTCCGCGCGGCTGAGCCTTCCGGTCTTCCTGGACAACGACGCGAATGTGGCGGCGCTTGGCGAGTGGCGCCATGGTGCCGGCCGCGGCTTCGAGACCGTGCTGTTCGTCACCGTTTCCACCGGCATCGGAGGCGGCGTCGTCTCCCATGGACGCATATTCCATGGCAGCCGCGGCCTTGCCGTCGAGATCGGCCACATGACGCTTTCCGGTTCCGGCCCGACCTGCCTTTGCGGCAATGTGGGTTGTTTCGAGGCGCTGGCATCGGGAACGGCGCTCGGCCACCGCGGTGCAGAGGCCGCTCTCCGGCCGGGCGGAGAGAAGATCGCCGCAGCGCAGATCGACATCGGGCGGCCGGGCGCGCGGGCGGTGGTGGAGGCGGCAAGGGTCGGCGATCCCGTCGCCCTCTCCTTGATCGCGAAGGAGGCGGAATGGCTCGGCATCGGACTGACCAACCTGCTGCACATCTTCTCCCCGGATATCGTCGTCATCGGGGGCGGCCTTTCGAATGCCTTCGATCTCCTGATCGGCGGCATCCGCAGCGTCGTCGCGACGCGTGCCATGACGGCCTATCGCGACGTCGTCATCGTGCGGGCGGAGCTCGGAACGAATGCCGGGCTGGTGGGTGCGGCGGGGCTGGTCTTTCCGGCACAGGGCGTCCTAACGCGCGGCGGCGATCAGACGTAGCGGACCTCGACGTCCAGCTTGTCGAGACGGCTCCGGATCGAATAGGGCATGCCCGTATCGGTGATGATCATGTCGACCCGCGACAGCGGGAACGCCTTGGACGACGCGCCGATGTCCCACTTCGTGGAGTCCGCGACCAGGATGACGCGCCGCGCCATGCGCACAAGGTTGCGTTTCGTGCGGGCGATATCTTCAGAGACATCGACCACGTCGAAGGCGTGATCGATGGCATGCGCGCTGACGAACGCCTGATGCGCCACAAGGCCGCCCACGGCCTTGTCCGCATCGGAGACAATGGTGCTGACCGTATTGGGAAACACCCGTCCGCCGATCATGTGAACGTCCAGTCCGGGGCGATACATCAGATGCTGGGCAATGTTCATGGCGGTGGTGGCGACGACGACGTTATGAACGGGCGGCATCTGCATCGCCAGTTGCAGCAGCGTCGAGCCGCTGTCGAACACGATGGACTGGTTGTCGAGGATCAGCCGCGCCGCCATCTGCGCAATGCGCCGCTTGGCTTCGAAATTGCGGTTCATCCGCTCCTCGAAAGCGGCCGCCGGCGCGTCCACCGGCAAGGCGATCGCGCCGCCATGGGTCTTGATGAGCTGTTTCTTCGCATCGAGATTTTCGAGGTCCGAGCGAATGGTGACTTCGGATACGCCGAAGCGCTCCGCAAGTTCGCGGGTCTTTGCCTGACCCACGCGCTGGAGTTCGAGCATGATCTGATGTCGTCTTTGTTCTGCAAGCATGACGGATCCGATGAGGAGGAACGAGGGCGACTTTCGAAAAACGAAACAGACATTCGCGATATGATACGGAAACGAGCATGTGCAGTGCAATATCGCGGAAGAAATAATCAGTCATCGATAAACTAAATGATAAACGAAAGAAATCGAAATATTGAATGTTTCTTTTCTTTCGAGTTAGCTGCAGCAATACGCAGAAAGACATCAACGGAGGAGATCATCATGGGCCTTGGAACGAAAGTACGGCTGTCGCGCCTGTTTTCGCATGCATCGGGAAACCTGTTCGGCGGCGCCGTCGATCATTTCGTCGGCTATGGCAATGTGCGCGAAGGCGGGCTTGCGGACCTGCCCGGCGCGCTGGAGCGGGTCATGGCGGGAGGCCCTGACTATATCAGCATCCAGCCGGGTGCCGCCCGGCACCTCTGGTCGGCCTATGCCGGCAAGGCGGCGCTGGTCATCCAGGCCGGCTGCTTCACGCCGGACGACCGCATCCGGCAGCTCATCGCCACGCCGGAAGATGCGGTTCGCTACGGCGCCGATGCACTGGCCGTCGCCATTCCCGTACGCGGCGATACCGAAGGCCACTACATCCGCTGGCTGACCGACACCGTCAACGCCGCCGCACGCTTTGAAATGCCCGTCGTCGCACACGTCTATCCCCGCGATTACGCCAATGGCGGCAAGATCGTCTTCACGCCGGATGAAATCGCCTATGCCGTCCGCATCGGCTTCGAGACCGGCGTCGATGTCATCAAGGTCGGCTACACCGGCGACTTCGACAGCTTCAAGGAAACCGTCGCCACCTGCCCGGTGCCGATCGTCATTGCGGGCGGACCGAAGACCGATACGCTCCTGGGCGCACTGACGCAGACCAGCGACGCGCTGCGCGCCGGTGCCCGCGGTGCCGTCGTCGGCCGCAACCTCTGGGGTCACGGCGATACGACGAAGGCTGCCCGCGCCTTCAAGTTCGTCATTCACGACGGCATGGCGCCCGAAGCGGCCCTGACGGCAGCAGGCGCCTGACGCCATGGCACCGCACCGCCTCGACGTTCTCGGCTTCGGTGCCGTCGCCATCGACGACATCGTCTATGTCGATCGCCCGCTGAAGACGGGGAAAGGCAAGGTCGTGGGGCGCACGCGAGACTTCGGCGGCAACGTCGCCACCGCCCTCGTGGCGGTTGCGAAACTGGGCGGCCAGGCAGGCTTCATCGGCTGGCTCGGCAGCACGCCGGACGAGGATCCGAGTGCAAGCGAACTGGAGCGGCAGGGCGTGGACGTTTCCCGCGCCCCGCGCCGGCCCGATGCCCGTGCCATCCGCTCCGTCATCACCGTCGGGCCGGATGGCGATCGTTTCATCGCCTATGACGACGATGTGCCTCACGGGACCTGCGACGATCTGAGCGACGAGACGCTGTCGGAGGCTCGTGTTCTGCTCGTCGATGGGTATGCAACGCATTCCGAGCGGACCGTTGCGCGGGCGCGTGCCCTCGGATTGTCGGTGGTTGCCGACATCGAATGGTCGATCGGCACGGCGACGAACCGCCTGATCGCTCTCGCCGATCATCTCGTCCTGCCGCTGGCCTATGCCGAGGCGCAGACGGGCGAGACCGCGCCTGCTGCCATCCTTCGACATCTGTGGACCGACGACCGGGCAGCTGTCGTCCTGACCGACGGCGATCGCGGCGCCTTCGTGAGGCAGGCGGGCGATGCCGGAAACTGGCACGTGCCGGCCTACGCGGTTCGTGCTGTGGATACGACGGGCGCGGGCGACTGCTTTCACGGCGCCTACGCCCTGGCCCTGGCCCGGGGGCAGCCGCCGATCGACTGCGTCCGATATGCCGCTGCTGCTGCCGCCATCTCCGTCACTGGAAAGGGTGGTCGAATGGCCCTTCCCGATCACCCCGCCTGCACCGCACTGATGCAGGCAGTGGGCGCGCCGCAACCGCGGGCGATGTCCTGACGCGCAGGCAGCGAACCCACCAATAAAATAGCACGCGTAAAAAAATAATTTTTCATTCGAAGTGCCCAGGAAATGCTGAGAAAAATGTTTCTTCTCAAAAGCCTAGGATACTGACATCACGAGCGTCCGACAATCTTGGATGCTCCTGACGGCGATAGGCCGTTGACGAACGGGGTGCGGACAGGCCTTCTATCGGCGCTGTCGCATAGAGCCATCGCAAGGTTCCGATGGCTGAGGAAACAGGGAGGAAAACACTGTGGCCGATGTGGTTCTGGACAAAATCTGCAAGACCTTTGGAACGGAATTCCATGCGATCAAGGATCTCAGCCTGACGATCCGCGATGGCGAGTTTCTGATCCTCGTCGGGCCTTCGGGCTGCGGCAAATCGACGGCTCTTCGCATGATCGCGGGGCTGGAGGAGATCAGCAGCGGCACGCTGAGCATCGGCGGCGAAAACGTCGTCGATCTCTCTCCCAAGGATCGCAACATTGCCATGGTGTTCCAGTCTTACGCGCTCTACCCGCACATGACGGTGTTCGACAACATCGCCTTCTCGATGAAGCTCGCGGGCAAAAGCAAGGACGAACGAACGAAACGCGTCAACGAGATCGCAAAGACCTTGCAATTAACCAAGGTGCTCGGCAGCAAGCCGGCGGAGCTTTCCGGCGGGCAGCGGCAGCGTGTGGCGATGGGGCGGGCCATGGTGCGGGAGCCGGCGGCCTTCCTGATGGACGAGCCGCTTTCCAACCTTGACGCCAAGCTGCGCGTGCAGATGCGTGCCGAGATCGTCAACCTGCAGCGCCAGCTGGCCGTGACGACGATCTACGTGACGCATGACCAGACGGAGGCGCTGACGATGGGCGACCGTGTCGCCGTGCTCAAAGGCGGCGTGCTGCAGCAGGTGGATACGCCGAAGATCCTCTACAGCAAGCCGGTCAACGCCTTTGTCGCCGGCTTCATCGGCTCGCCGTCGATGAACCTCTTCCAGGGCCGCCTCGAAAATGGTCATATCGTCCTGCCGACCTTCTCTCTGCCGTTGTCGACGGAAGCTCTCGCACAGTTCCCGGGCTTGGCGGCGTTCGAGGGGCGGACGGTGCTGTTCGGGATTCGGCCAGAAGATCTGCACGACAGCAGGCTCGCGTCCGGTGCGATGCATCCGACGATCCCGGCAACGGTCAAATCCATCGAGGAACTTGGATCGGAGTGGATCGTCCATCTCAACATCGATGCCGTCCGCGTCGATTCCGGCGACCCCGATGCCGTCGAGGAGCTGAGCAGTGCAGCGAACGCCGTGGCCAAGTTCGAAGCCACGAGCCACGCCCGTGCCGGCGAGCGGATCGACGTGGCGATCGATGTCGCCAAGCTGCATTTCTTCGACCCGGAGAGCCATCTGGCGCTCTGAGCCGGGAGCGCTGGCGGGGTGCCGTGGATGCGGGGAAAGCCGCCGATCGGCATGCTGACAACGGCGATACAGGGATGCACGATCAAGGCCAAAAAGCATCCGGCGAGGTCCGCTTTCATTTCTTTACGGACGTAAAGAAAAAACGATCCTAAAGTCATTTATAACAAATAAAATGTTCCGACATATGCATTCTATAAATGCATATATATCAAGGATTTGACTGGTACAGCGAAGACGACGGAACGCGAAACACGTTTCATGCCGAAAATGGACGTTGACAGGTGTTGGCGTTCGGGACCCTACTGCCATATCGATCTGGGAGGATCGAACAAACCGTATTCCTGGGAGGGGATCATGAAAGCGACGAAGCTTCTTGCTACCGCAGCAGTCTGGGCATTGTGCTCGACGGCTGCGTTCGCCGATACCACCATCGAGTTCATCCAGTGGTGGGAGCCGGAGATGCCTGCGGGCGCGCTCCGCGGCATCATGGACGATTTCGAGAAGGCCAATCCGGGCATCAAGGTCACGCTCGTCAGCGGCCCCTATGCCACCACCCGCGACCAGATCGTCGTCGGTGCTGCGTCAGGAACGCTCAGCGATGTCGTCGGTCTTGATGGCGCCTGGGTCAACGGCCTTGCCAAGCAGGGTGCCATCGCGTCGATGGACCCGCTGATGGCCAATGCGAAGTACGATGCCGGCCAGATCGCCGACATCGTCAAGGTCGACGGCAACAGCGTCATGTTCCCGCTCGCCTCCTTCGTCTATCCGGTGTTCGTCAATCTCGACCTTGCCAAGGCCGCCGGCATCGACAAAATCCCGGGCACCCGCACGGAATTTGCCGATGCGGCGAAGAAGATGACAGATGCGGCCAAGAACCAGTATGGCTGGGTGCTGCCGCTGTCACTGCAGAACCCCGGCGGTATCCAGAACGACGTGATGTCCTGGACATGGGCGTCCGGCGGCTCGATGCTGAAAGACGGTAAGCCGGATCTCGAAAACGAATCCGTCGTCGGCACGCTCGAATACATCAAGTCCCTGCACGACGCGGGCGTCATCTCTCCCGGCATCTTCGCCAAGAAGGAGCAGGACAAGGTCGAGGAATTCGTCAACGGCCGCGTCGGCATGATGGTCGACTCGCTGGCGCACATCAACCTTATCCGCGAACGCAATCCGAAGCTCAATTTCGGCATCTCGGCCCTGCCCGCTGTCGATGGCTATACCGGCAAGCGCGGACTGCCCTATGCCTCATGGGGCATCGGCATCAGCGAAGGCAGCAAGCACAAGGAAGAGGCCTGGAAGCTTGTGGAATACCTGATGAGCCCCGACGTCAACGGCCGCCTCGTCTCCATCGCCAATGCGTTTCCGGGCAACGTAAACGCAAAGCCCGACTTCTCGAAGTCCGACCCGCTGTTCGAAGAAGCCTTCGCGATCTTCCAGAGCGGCCATCTCGCCAACGAGTTCGTCGGCCTTCCCGTGGCCGAGGAGCTTATGCGCCAGATGGGCATCGAGGTGCAGAAGATGTTCGACGGCTCGGAAACGGCAAAGGACGCTGCCGCCAACACGCAGAAGCAGTGGCTGACCAAGTTCTAGAGCATTTCCAGCCGAGGCGGAATCGCTTCGGCGTCGGACAATGCGGCAAAACGAGAGGTTAAAGCCGAGCAGGATGTCCAGCCCCGGCAGGCGATCAACCGCTTGCCGGGGTGCTTCATCCGCCCTTGAGGAAACCGGGAAAGCAATCGTCATGAGCAGTGTGATGCAAGGTCTGGCCGTCCAACCGGCGAAAAAGCGTAGCAGCGGCCTTCTGACCTATCGGACGCGAAAGCGGCTGGTCCCCTATCTCTACATTGCGCCGGCAACCCTGCTCTTCTCGGTGCTCATGTTGTTTCCCATGATCATGGTCTTCCGCTATTCGCTGATGGACGGCGCGATCATGAAGAAGGACGCGGTCTTCGTCGGCTTTCAGAACTACCTGACGATCTTCCGGGACGCGATCTTCTGGCAGGCCTTCGGACAAACGCTCTATTTCACGGTCATGAGCGTGGTCTTCCACTTCCTCATCGGCCTCGCCTTCGCGCTGCTCCTCAATACCCAGCGCATCGATCCCGCGGTTCGCAGCCTGTTGCGCGTGCTCTACATCCTGCCGTGGCTGTTCACCGCCGTTATCATCGCCATCATCTGGCGGTTGCTTCTCGACCCGAACGGCGTTGTGAACAGCGTGCTGATGGCGCTCCACATCGTGGATTTCAAAGTCGAATGGTTCTCATCCACCGCGACCGCCCTTCATGCCCTGACATTCGCGAACATCTGGGCCGGATATCCGCTCTACATGGTCAGCCTGCTGGCCGGCCTGCAGGGCATCTCCAAGGAGCTCTATGAGGCGGCCGGCATCGACGGCGCGAACGAACTGCAGAAGTTCTGGTACATCACCATCCCGCAACTGATGCCGATCATCATCTCGATCGCGCTTCTCGATTTCATCTGGACGATGCAGGTCTTCCCGCTGGTCTGGATGACGACCGGCGGCGGGCCGATCTATTCGACCGAGGTGCTGAGCACCTACACCTACAAGCTCGCCTTTTCGCAATACGAGTTCTCGCTGGCCTCGGCGAGCGCGATCATCATCCTCGTCATCTCCATGAGCGTGACCTACTTCTACATCAAGCACCAGAAGGGCAGGTAATCCCATGGCCCAACGCTCCTCCAAGCGCTCGTCAAGCCGCTCCATTCTTCCGACAGTTCTGACCTATATCGGCCTGGCGATCGGCCTCGTCTTTGCGGGTTTCCCCATTCTCTGGATGTTCTTCAGCTCGCTGAAATCCAACACGGAAATCTTCGCCCTGCCCCCGAAACTGCTGCCGGACGTCTATACGCTCGTCGCCTATGCCTCGATCTTCGACGATCCGGTGAAGATCCGCTTCTTCATCAACAGCTACATCGTCGCCGGCGTCGTCACCCTGCTGACACTGCTCGTAGCGATCATCACCGCCTATGGCTTCAGCCGCTATGCGTTTCGATTCAAGAACACGCTGAACATCTTCATCATCAGCACGCAGACCGTGCCGCCGATCACGTTGCTCATTCCCTATTTCGGAATGGTGGTCGCCTTCGGCATCTTCGATACCTACTTCGCGCTGATCCTCACCTACCTCGTCTTCACGCTGCCTTATGCCATCCTGCTGATGACCGGCTATCTTAACACGCTGCCGAAGGAACTGGACGAAGCGGTGCTGGTCGATGGCGGCACCAGCTGGACGGCCCTCTGGCGCGTGATCGTCCCGGTCTCGGTTCCCGGCATCGTGGCCACGGCGGTCTACACGTTTCTTCTGTCCTGGAACGAGTTCCTCTTTGCGCTGACGCTGACGAAATCCATGGACCTGCGCACCGTCCCGATCGGCATCCAGCTTCTCATGGGGCAACATGCCTTTGAGTGGAACGAGATGATGGCCATGAGCGTCCTCGGCTCGCTGCCGCTCCTCCTCCTCTACCTCTTCGCCCAGCGATATTTCCTCGCCGGCATGACATCGGGGTCGGTCAAGAGTTGACGACCCGCTACACAGGTGAAGAGAAGCCTGCATGATGATGTGGCGGACGTCATCGGACGTCCGCCACACACGTTTTACTTGATCGTCTTGATCGGATCCTTCGGGGTCGGATCGAAGCCGACGAGGTCGGTCGTCAGCTTGGCATAGGTGCCGTCAGACACCATGTCGGCGAGCGCCTTGTTCACGGCCTCGACGAGGTGCGGCTTGCCCATCTTGAACGCGAAGCCCTTCTGGACATGGCTGACATAGTCGTCGGTCATTTTCAGCGGCATCTTTGCCGTCTTGATGGCATAGGCAGCCGCGATCGCGTCCGTGATGACCGCATCGACATTGCCGTTGACGAGGTCCTGCATCGCATCCGACTCCGCCTTGTAACCCTTGACGGTCGCGCCCTTCTCTTCCGCGATCTTCGTCCAGCTGGAGGCGACGAGCGCGCCGACGGTCTTGCCCTTGAGGTCAGTGGCGGTCTTCAGTTCGGACTGTTCGGCGACAACGACACGTCCGCCGGATTCCAGCCAGCCGTTGGAGAACGTCACCTGCTTCTGGCGGGCCTCGGTGATGTCCATCGCGGCACTGATGACGTCATATTGATCGGCCTGCAGGCCGACGAGCAGCGAATCCCACTTGATGAGAACCGGCGTGTATTCGAGGTTCAGGCGCTTGGCGACCTCCGACATGACCCGGATTTCCAGACCATCGAGCGTGCCGTCGGGTGCCCGCATGCTGAAGGGCGCATAGGTGCCTTCCGTGGCGACCATCAGCTTGCCGGGTTCCAGCAGTTCGAGGTCGGCGGCGTGGGCGAGCGAGCCCAGCGTGAGGCTTGCGACGGTTGCAGTGACGGCGAAAAGCGTTTTGAAAAGCATGTCGAGTTCCCTGTTTTCTTTGATGTATTCGGTCTGCACTGCGACGGCGCGGCGAATGTGCCTTGCCGGAAAAACGCCTGTGCCGGTCCCTCAGCTCAACCGGGCATAATGGCGCTCCAGCCACGATGCGAGAAGCGTCAGGACGGTCGTCAGGACGAGATAGATGACCGCGACCGCAATGTAGAATTCGAAGGGGCGGAAGGTCGCGGCGATAAGGGTCTGGGCGTAGAGCGTCAGTTCGACGACGGTGATGGTCGACAGGAGCGACGTGTTCTTCAACGTCGAGATCGCTTCGTTGGTCACGGCCGGAAGGATGATGCGGAAGACCTGCGGCAGGATGATCGTGCGCATCGTCTCGGCCCGGCTGAAGCCGAGCGCGAGCGCCGACTCGCTCTGCCCGGACGGGATCGCCGTCAGGCCGCCGCGGACGATTTCGGCGATATAGGCGCCGCTGTTGATCCCGAGGGCGAGTACGCCCGCCGTGAACGGCGACAGCCGGATGCCGAACTGCGGCAGGCCGAAATAGATGATGAAGATCTGGATGAGCGTCGGCGTGCCGCGGATGAACCAGATATAGAAGCCCGCGACCGCACGGACGGATCTCAACCGCGACCGCTGCGCGAGAGCGGCCAGAAGCCCGCAGGCCCAGCTGACGACGATCGTCAGGATCGTCAGGGCGAACACCGTCCAGGCGGCCTTCAGAAAGCCGGGGCCGTAGAGCTGCAATTCTTCGAGAACGAATGTCATGACGACTGTCCTTCCTGCGCGTTCAAGGCGGAATACCCATGGCCGACGTCGTCATGGAGGATGCGGTGCAGGAACTGCTTCAGGCGGTCGCTCTCGGGGTGCCGGAGAATATCGGGCGTGCCCGCTTCGGCGATGACGCCCTGGTCGAAAAACAGCACGCGGGACGAGACGTCACGGGCAAATGCGATCTCGTGCGTGACCAGCAGCATCGTCATTCCCTCCGAGGCGAGGGAGGCCATGAGCACGAGGACTTCATGGACGAGCTCCGGGTCGAGCGCCGACGTGACCTCGTCGAACAGCATCAGCTTCGGCTTCATGGCAAGCGCTCGCGCAATCGCGACGCGCTGTTGCTGTCCGCCCGACAGCCGCGACGGGTAGCTGCCGCGTTTCTCATAAAGGCCGATGCGGGACAGAAGCGCATCCGCTTCCTCGACCGCCTGCTTGCGCGGCATCTTGAGGAGGCGGATCGGCGCGTGGGTGACGTTCTCCAGCACGGTCATGTGCGGCCAGAGGTGATAGCTCTGGAACACCATGCCCACCCGGGTCCGCAGCGATTGCAGCTGGGCGGCGGTCGGGAAGAAGCGCGACTCGGTGCGGAAGTCGAAGGACTGGTCCTCGAAATCCATGAAGCCGGATTGCGGCACCTCCAGCGCATTGATCGACCGCAGGAAGGTGCTCTTTCCCGAGCCGCTCGCCCCGATGATGGAGACCACCTCACCCGCCTGCACCGTCAGGGAAACGCCCTTGAGAACCTCGTTCTCTCCGAAGCTCTTGCGGATCTCGCGCAGCGACAGCAATGGCGGTGTCATGCTGTCACCTCGGCGGGGTTGGTGTCGTGAAGGGTGACCGCGATGTCCCGGGGGGTGCGGGAAGCGCCGTTGATCGGCGTGACATCCTGCGGGCATGCGGAGAGAACGAGCACCAGATCCATCTCGGCCCGCAGCACGACGGTATCGCCGGCTACGGTTGCCGGCGGACGGCGATCGACCATGCCATCCGGGGCAACGGGGACGTTCATGAACAGGTTGAGCGAGGCCGGCGTGAAGGGCAGCGCACGATCGAGCGTCGACAGAGCCTCGTGGAAATTGTCGCTGCAACTGCGGTGGCCGTCTGCGCAGCCGAGTTGCTGGTAGAGCTCACGGCTGCACGGACACAGAAGCGTATCGTGGCGCACGTCACCGCTGTCGGCCACCATCGTCAGCATCGGGCGACGACGGGAACTCATGAGCGTCATGCCGGTCGTAAAGAAGATATTGCTGTTCACCGAGCGTGTATGGTCGAGCGACGAGGTCTCGAACGCATCGTCTGCTGCGAGCGCCCAGAGATCCACGACTTGATTGCCGTAGATATTTTCGATGACAACATGCTGTCCCGCCTTCACACGGCAGGCCTCGCCATGGCTGGCTGGCACGATCATCTGTTCATGGCGCATGGATATCGCTGCTTTCGATTTTTTCGCCGCGGAAGGCGGGGCGGAAGGAGGCTCGCCGCTTGCAGCATCCTCTTACCTTCAGCCTATTCCAGTATACCACTGGAGTTCAAGCTGAAAAATCAACTATTTAGTGGAAGGTAAATGTGCAGTATGATGAAAGACGAAGCAGTGCGTGAGCAAAAAATGCGCATGCGCCGCTCGTTCGAACCATTTCCTCGGCCAGTTCGTATCGGAAGCAACGGCCAGAATTGACGAACGGATACAGCCGGTGTACCGAAATTACGAAGCGCGCCTGAGGATGACTGGATGAACCGCTACTTCCCACTCGATGAGTATCGCACGCGCTGGGACCGCCTCCTGGTCGAGATGAAGTGCCGGGGCTTTGACACCGCCGTCGTGTTCGGCCGGGGTGGCGGAACGACCGACAATTGCGGCGACGTGCTCTACCTCTCCAACCAGTACTCGATCAGCGGCGGCATGGACTCGCTGATCTGGACGGCCCGTTCCTTCACGGGGGTCATCCTGCAGACGGGCAGCGACCCACAGCTGCATATCGACGAACCGGAGGTCCGGCGCGATCTCGTCGCCATTGAGGACGTGCGCTCCAGCAATCACCCTTTCGAAAGCGTGGCGCGCGCTTTGGTCGAGCGCGGCGTCTCCGGCCGGGTGGCACTGGTCGGCACCAACCTCATCCCCGTGAAATACTACCGGCAACTGGAAGCCACAGCACCCGATATCGAGTGGGTTCCGGTCGATGACCTCGTCCGCTCGGTACGCCGGATCAAGAGCGGACGCGAACTGGATGCCTACCGGACCGCCGGGGAGACGGCGACGGCCGGCATGACGATCCTGATGGAAAGCCTTGTCGGCGGCATGTCGGAGCGGGAAGCCGCCGGCGAATGTGCGCGCGAGGTCGTGCGCCGCGGCGGACGCGTGCAGATGATCGGCACCAATCACGGTGACACACTCGGCTTCGACCAGCGTTTCCCGCTGACGGGGTATAGCGACGATGTGCCCGATATCGGCGATGTCGTGACGGGCACGCTGCACGGCCCGCTGTTCCAGGGCTACTACCTCGACCCCGGTCGCACCGCCGTGCGCGGTCGCGCAAATGCCGACCAGCGCCGCCTGATCGAGGCGGCCGGCGATCTCGTCCACCGGCTGACCGACATGTTGAGGCCGGGCGTAAGGCTGCTCGATATCGCAGCGGAGGGCGATCGGCTTACCGCAGCCTTCGGAGGGTCGATCTCGCCGATCATGAAGAATTTCCCCTTCTATGGCCACGGCATCGGCCTCGGCTTCGAATTGCCGCGCATTTCGACCAGCATGTCGCTGCCGGAGGACATCGTCGAGCAGGACATGGTCTTCGGCATCGAGGCCTTCCTGTCGCTCGACGGCGTGGGCGCCGCCTTCTACGAGGACATCGTCATCGTCGGACAGGACGGCAACGAGGTGCTGACGACGTCTCCAAGCCTGTTCTGACGGAAACACCGGATCGGAGATGTGCCGGGAAAGTCAACCTTCCCGGCATCGCCTTGGCGGAAGCCGTCATCGCGCAGCGTCAGTGCGCAAAAACGCTGTCGAAATCCTTGAAGCCCTTGACCTCGATCGGGTTGCCGCTCGGATCGAAGAAGAACATCGTGCGCTGCTCGCCCGGCTCGCCTTCAAAGCGGATGACCGGGGGAATATCGAAGGCGATGCCGGCCTTTTCCAGCCGGTCGGCCAATGCCAGCCAGGCATCGAGCGGCAGGACGACGCCCAGATGCGGCATCATGACCATGTGGTTGCCAACCTTGCCGGTCCGCGTAACCTCGAACGGCTTGCCGAGGTGGAGCGAGATCTGGTGACCGAAGAAATCGAAATCGACCCAGGTGTCGGTGGATCGGCCCTCTGCACATCCAAGAACATCACCGTAGAAGCGACGAGCCTCGTCAAGGTCCGTAATGTGGTAGGCGAGATGAAAGAGTGAGCGCACGGGTAAGTCTCCTTTATGCGGGGCTAACGGAGGTCAGCGACAGGTGAGTGTTCGAGGTAGGGTCGAGAGCGGCTCCGCGCCGGCTTCCGTCACGATGACGGTTTCCGATGCTCCGACGGTCCAGTGGCCGAAGCTGCGCAGCGTCGCCGGGATGTGGAAGACCATGCCGGGCTCGATAACGCGCGATATGCCGGAAAACAGGCTGAGAATGCCGCCCTCGCCCCAGTCGGGGGCGAAGGCGATGCCCATGGAATAGCCGATACGCTTCCTGAAGGCGGCGGCGAAGCCGGCGGCGTCGATGATCCTCTGCGCGGCGTCATGCGGCGCAGCGCACGGGTTACCCGGCCGGATCTGAATTATCGCCGCGTCCAGTGCGAAGAGCGCGCAGTCCATCATCCGCTGCGCCTCGGCCGGCGGCTTGCCGAGCCAGACCGTGCGCATGAGGGCCGAGTGGTAGCGGGCGTGGCTTCCGGCAAGCTCCAGAAAGACGGGATCGCCGTCGCTTAAAGGACGACGGCGCCATGTCATGTGCGGTAGCCCACTGCGCCCGCCCGACGAAACGAGCGGCTCCATGGCCATGGCCTCGGACCCTGCGCGTGTCGCGGCGCCGAGCAGGGCGGCGGCGACCGTATTCTCATCGGCCCCGACGGTGCAGGCGTCGATGGCGGCAACCATGCCGGCGTCCGCATAACGGGCAGCAGCGCGGATCGCATCGCGTTCGGCCTGGCTCTTGATCATGCGCAGCGGCGGCAGGATGTCCGAACCGTCCGTCAATTCCGCAACGCCAAGGCGACGGGCGATCTCGCCGACGAGCCGCGCTGGCAGGAACCAGCCGGAAAGCTCGATCGCGGGCACGCCCATGCCGCGCGCGCGCAGCAGGGAGACCAGCGCGCCGGCCGGGTCGTCGCCGTCCTGGTAGGTGACGATGTCGCTCAACCACGTATTTGCGACAGCGCCGAAGAACTCCAACTGCCGCACGAGCAGCGTCATCGGCCCGGATGCCGGGAGAAGCAGCGCCTGGAAGGCGAAATAGCCGGCCGTCTGTCGGCCCGTCAGCCAGTAGATCGTTTCCGGACCGGTGACGACCAGTGCCGCGTGCCCGCTCGCCCGGAGTGCTGCCTGCGCGCGGGCCTGACGGTCGGCGTATTCGTCTCTCGGAAAGGCCGCCTCACTGCCGCGCATGGTGGGATCGTTCAGGAATGCCGCGTTGTCCATCAACCCCGCCTCACGTCCGAGACAGCCAGGCGAGAAAGCGTGCCCGAACGCTGTCGAAATGGCGCTCCATCGCCGCCCGCGCCGCCGTCGCGTCCTTCGTCGCAATAGCATCGATGATGTCGAGATGCTCGCGGGCCTGCTGGTCGAAGCGGTCGTGCGTGCGGGTGATCGTGCAGCGGCGCGCAATGCCGCGCATCTCGGTCAGCATCGTCGCCAGCAGCGGCAGTCCGGCAGCGTGGGCGACCGCATCGTGAAAGGCATCGTCGTCCAGCCAGAACCGATCGAACGCGATATCGCCGCCATCGGCATAGGCGCGCATCGCATCGCGCGATGCGAGAAGCGCCGGTGTGATCGCGCGCGTGGCGGCCTTCGCGGCCGCGGCCCCTTCGAGCAGACGACGGATCTGGACAATCTCCAGCAATTGCTCGACCGTGACCTCGCGGACCATCAGGGCGCCGTTCGGCAGCCGGGAGATCACATCTTCCTTTTCGAGCCGCGAGATGGCCGCACGCAGCGGCGTACGGGAAATACCCGATTCCAGCGCCAGCGTGCGCTCCGTCAGCATGTCCTCGGACGAGAACCGACCCTCCAGAATCCGCTGCTTCAAATCGCGGTAGATCTGCTGCGTCAGTGTTTCCTTGTCAGCCATGCCGGGCACCGCCTTCCATGCTCGCCATCTTCACGGTCTCCACCGCCGCGACGCGATCGGCGGGATCGATGGCGTCCTGCGGAGGATGGATCGTCGTTGCCGGCCTCTGACCGGAAAGGGCTGTCAGCACATGGCCGGCGGCACCGGTCGCCACACGCTGCAGGGCCTCCGGCGTCGTGCCGCCGAGGTGCGGCGTGAAGATGACCCGCTGCGATGCGGAAAGCGGCCCTTGCGGGGCCTGCGGCGTGTAGACGTCGAGACCGGCAGCGGCGATCCGTCGCTTCAAGAGCGCTTCGGCAAGCGCTGCTTCGTCGATCAGCCCCGCACGCGCCGTGTTGATCAGGATTGCGCCGGGCTTCGTCAGGGCAAGAGCGGCCCTGCCGATCAGCCCCCGCGTTTCGTCCCGCAGAGGCGTATGAAGCGAAATCAGGTCTGCCCGGCCCAGGCCATCTGCAAGTGTCGCCACGCGCTCGAAAGGCCCGGTATCGACGCTTCTGGGAGAATGAACCAGAACCTGCATGCCGAGTGCCGCATGCAGCATCCGCCCGAGGCCCGCCCCCGTTGCCCCCCATCCGACGATCAGCGCGGTCTTTCCCGAGAGTTCGTGAAATAGGCCCGCTTCCCGAAAGCCGGACGCGCCGTCGCGAACCGCGCGATCCGCAGCCGGGATCAGGCGTGCGGCCGAAAGCGCGAGGCCAAGGGCAAGCTCGGACACGGACTGCGCATTGGCGCCGGGCGTGTTGCAGACCAGGATGGATTTCGCCGCGGCCTGCGCCTTGTCGACACCGTCATGGCCCGCCCCGTGAACGACGATGACCTTCAGCACGTCGCTGGCAAGGATCGCGGGTGCCGAAAGACCGGCATCCCGCGTGATGACGGCATGGCAGCCCTTGATCCGGCTCGCCACCGCTTCCATGTCGGCATCCGGGCAAAGTTCGACGTCGATACCCGCGTCACGGAGCATCGCGATGCCGTCCGCATGAATGGGCTGAACGAGAAGACATTTCATCGCGGCAATCCCCGGCTGGAGGCGTCGAGTTTTTCGAGAATGGCGTCCCGCGCATTCAGCACGTGGCGGCTCATCAGGCTTCCCGCCGCATCGGCATCGCCTGCCCGCAGGGCATCCAGAATCTCGAGGTGCTCCCGGCATCCTTTCAGGAAGCGTTCGGGAACGAGACTGTGGTCGAACATGCAGGTGCGCCGCCGCAGATCGCCGATCGTGCGTATCATCGTGCGGTTTCCCGAAACATTGGCCAGCCAGAAGTGGAAATCGTCGTCGACCTCGAGCGCTTCTCCGTTCTCGCCCGGACCCGTCGCGATCAAGACCTTGATGCGGCGTTCGAGATCGTCGAGGGCGTAGGCCGGGGCCGCGATCGCGATGCGCGCGCAGTAGCCCTCGATCACGCTGCGCAGATAAAAGATCTCCTCGACCTCCTCCGCCGCCAACCGGCGGACCTTGAGAAAACGCCCCTCCTGAACCGCCAGTCCTTCGGCTTCGATGCGTTTGATCGCCTCGCGAACCGGGGTTCGGGACATGGAGAACTCTTCGCCGAGCTTGGCTTCCTGCAGCACATCTCCCGGCATCAGCGCGCCGGAAAGGATCATGTCGATGATCGTATCATAAGCCTTTTTTGCAAGGGGCTGGCTCATGTGTTCGATCTCCCGGATGTCGTCGCTGTCTCTGCTGTTTCTAGAGTTTCGCCCTTTTCCTCAAGGCCGGAAAGGGCTGCGGCCAGCACGCGCGATTGGTCGAGCAGCAGGTCCTCGGCCTCGTCCCGGGTGATCGTCCTGAAGCGGACGATGCTTCCCGTCATCGCCTGCGCCAGCCGCGGCAGATCGACGGAGGCGACCGTGGCGATCTTGGGGTAGCCGCCCGTGGTCTGCCGCTCGGCCATCAGCACGATCGGCCGGCCGGAGGACGGCACCTGAATGGAGCCGGCGACCGTTCCATCGGAGATGATGTCATGTCCGGCAAAGGCCGAGATCGCAGGCCCGTCCAGCATCTGCGCCATCCGGTCGCGGTGCGTCGCGATACAAAACGGTTCTTCGAGAAAAATCTTCCAGGCCGAGGCATCGAAATGATCGGCCTGCGGTCCCGGCACGATGCGAAACGGGCCGCGCGGACGGGACAGGGGCTGGCGCAGCGCAAGGAGCGGCGCGTGTCCCGCAGTGCCGAGCGGCAAGCGGTCGTCGGCCGCAAGCCGCCGTCCGTCGATACCGCCAAGCCCCGTGCGCAGATGTGTCGTCCGCGCGCCGAGGACAGGCGGCGTATCGATGCCGCCGGATATCGCAAGGTAGCCCCAGACGGCGTTGACGACCGCGCCGATGCGAAGCGTCTGTCCGGGCAGCAAATGGTGGCTTTCCCAGGCGTGGACGGGTTTCCCGTCGATCGTCATGCCGACGGCCGCACCCGTGACGGCGAAGCGCACGGGCGCATCGACGACGAACGTTCCCCCGACCTGCGCGAATTCGAGCCCGGCATCGCTCTCGGCATTTCCGACGAGGCGGTTGGCCATTCGCAGGGACGGCGGGTCCATGGGCCCTGCCCCGGAAACACCGAAGCGCGAGAGCCCGGCGCGGCCGAGATCCTGCACCGTCATCATGGGGCCTGCGTCCTTGATGTGGAGAACGCTCATGTCGCCGCCCACTCTTCGACAGGCTCACCTCTGGCGACCGCCGCATCGAGATGCGCGGCCTCGGTCTCCTTGATCGCGCGGAACCGAACGCGATCGCCGGCACGCAGCAGAAACGGCTCCTTGCGCGACGGGTCGAACAGTTTCAGCGGCGTCCGCGCGATGAACCGCCAGCCGCTCGGCCCGGGAACCGAGTTGATGCTGGCCTGCTGTCCACCGATGCCGATCGCGCCGGCCTCGATCCTCTGGCGGGGCACCGCAAGCCGGGGCGTGTGCAGGCGCTCGGGCAGTCCGCCGAGATAGGCGAAACCGGGCGCAAAACCGATCATATAGACACGATAGTGGGCGGAGGCATGCAGCGCGATCAGGTCGCGGCGCGTCATCTCCTTCAGTTCGGCCAGCGCATCGAGATCCGCACCGGTCTCCCCGCCATAGAGCACGGGGACGATGATGTGGCGTGCGGTGCTTTCCGTGTCCGGCCGGCATTCCAGCATGTCCACGAGCTGCACGGTCAGGTCGCGACCCCGAACGACAGCAGGGTCGTAGTGCACGAGAAGCGACCTGTAGGTCGGCACGACCTCTGTTATGCCCGCGACCGCACCTGTCGCCAAACGGTCAGCCATCGCGACGACGCGGGCGCTGGTCGCCTCGTCTATCCGGTCGGAGAACTCCACCGCCAGGGCGCTGTCTCCACAGGCGGCGATGCGGGGGAAATGCGCCGGGGCATTTGTCATCACAGCCATGGCCTTCCCTCGTTCGACAATGCCGCGCCGGCCTTCGCAGAGTGGTCCCGGCCTTCGCAGGACGGATCGGCGAAACGGCTCATTGCCGTCTGGCTATTCCTCTGTCGGCATAGTGCGGCAAGGTCTTGTCATTTCAGTACACCATCTGTATGTCAAGCCCCGCAGCCCTCGTCCGGGCTTCGTTTTACCGACCTATCGAGCGGGGATTTTCCGTGGCGACCATCGACCTGAACTGCGACATGGGCGAAAGCTTCGGCGCCTACACGATCGGCGAGGATCGCGCCTTGATGGACATCGTGACGACGGCCAACATCGCATGCGGCTTCCATGCGGGCGACCCCTCCGTCATGCGCGATACGATCCTTTTGGCCAAGGCGCGCGGTGTCGCTATCGGCGCGCACCCGTCCTTCATGGATCTCTACGGCTTCGGCCGGCGACGCATTTCCGGGGAGCGGCCGGAGGATATCGAAGCGCAACTGATCTACCAGATTTCCGCCATACAGGGCATGGCGTCAGCGCTCGGCTGGCCGATCACGCATGTCAAGACGCACGGGTCGCTCGGCAACATGGCAGCCGAAGACGCTGCGCTTGCAAAGGTCTGCGTCGATGCCATCCGGGCCGTCGATGCCGGCCTCGTTTTCATCACCCTGCCCTTTTCCGAGACGATGAAGGCGGCGGAGGCGGCCGGGCTGCAGATCGCCTGCGAGGTCTATGCCGACCGCCGCTACACAGACAACGGCATGCTCGCGCCGCGCCAGATGGAGGGCGCCGTCATTCACGATCCCCGAGAGAGCGTCGATCAGGTCCTGTCGATGCTCTGCGACAAGACGATGCCGACGATCGGCGGCAAGCGCCTTCCCGTCGATCCGGCAACCGTCTGCATCCACGGCGATACGCCCGGTGCCGCAACGACCGCGCGTGCCCTTCGCGCGCAATTGACGAATGTGGGCATCGCGATCGCCCCCTTTCACACACCCAAGCGTCGTCACGAGGAGAAGTCCCTTTGAACCGTACCGTCTATCTCAACGGCGCCTGGCTTGCCGAAGCCGACGCACACGTTTCCATCTTCGATCGCGGCTTCCTCTTTGCGGACGCCATCTACGAAGTGACCGGCGTCGTGAACGGCAAGCTGCTGGAATATGAAGGCCATTCGGCCCGACTGCAGCGGTCGATGGGCGAACTCGGGCTGGTCTGCCCACTTTCGCCCCAAGAACTGCTCGGCGTTCACCGCGAAATCGTGCAGCGCAATGCACTGAGCGAGGGCCTGATCTATCTTCAGATCAGCCGCGGACCGGCCGATCGCGATTTTGCCTTTCCGACAGACCCCGTGCCGACGCTCGTGCTGTTTACCCAGGCCAAAGCCGTGCTCGACAACCCCAAGGCACGGACCGGCATTTCGGTCGCACTGCTTCCCGACCTGCGGTGGGCGCGCTGCGACATCAAGACGGTGCAGCTGCTCTATCCCTCGATGGCCAAGATGGAGGCGGCGCGGCAGGGTGCCGACGACGCGTGGCTGGTCGAGGACGGTTTCGTGACCGAAGCCAGTTCGGCGAGCGCGCATATCATCACCAGCGATGGTGTCCTCGTCACCCGTCCTCTGTCACAAGCGATCCTTCACGGGATCACGCGCCACAGTGTTCTCGATCTTGCAGCAAGCATCGGCGTTGCCGTCGAGGAGCGTCCCTTCAGCGTCGAGGAAGCAAAGACCGCAGCAGAGGCCTTCATCACATCGGCGACGAATTTCGTACTCCCGGTGACACAGATCGACGGTCAGCTTGTCGGTGACGGACAGCCTGGGCCGCTGACATGGAGACTTCGCGCGCTGTATATCGAGAGAAAGATGGCATCGGCGATCTGATGACGGGCATGCCTTAGCCGAACGATCGCGCGCCGTGCGCGGGAGATCCCGGTTGGACGAATCGTCATTGCCATCGGCCGGCATTGCACGGCTGGTACTCTACCCCGAACACGGATGCGCTGTTCGTTGAGCAAATCGAGTTGTTCCGGTCGTGGCTCAGCGATCACGGGACGGTTCGGGCGGAACGCTCTTTTCATCGATCCGCGCACTCGACGCTCTGATGTCAGGCCTTACGCTCTGAGGCGCGTTTCGGACCGAAAGAAACCTGATCCGACTGACGGGGCCACCTGAAGCTCGGCCAAGGCCGCAGCCAGGTCATCGTCCCGGATTGTCAGGAGCGTCGAGAGCGCTGCGTCGAAAGCGGCAACGCAACGGGGATCGAACTGCGCGCCGGCCTGCTGTCTTATGTGCTCAACAGTCCGCTCGACGGTCCAGGCCTCCTTATAGGGGCGTGCCGTCGTCAGCGCGTCGAAATTGTCGGCAATCGCGACGATGCGACCGGAGAGGGGAATGGCCTCTCCCGCAATCCCGTAAGGATACCCCTGCCCGTCCCAGCGCTCGTGGTGGCTGCCGGCGATTTCGGCTGCGAGCTGCAGCAGGCCGGACTTGGATTCTTTCAGAATGTCGCAGCCGACAACCGTATGCTTTCGCATGATCACAAACTCATCTTCAGTGAGCTTTCCCGTTTTCAGGAGAACGGCATCCGGTATCGCCACCTTGCCGATGTCGTGCATGGGGGATGCAAGTCTTATGTCCGAGCAGGCGCGTGAGGACAGGCCATAAGCGCGTGCAATGGCCTCGGAATACGCGCCGACACGCCGTGTATGGCGGGCGGTGTCGAGATCCTTGTACGCGGCGGCGATCGTCAGCCGGTCGATGATCTCCTCCTCGCGCGCGCGCAGTTCCGCCACGGCACTTTCCACCTCGGCGCGCAGCCATTCCGCCCTGTCCGAAAGCTTCCTGCGTGCATCTGCCAATGCCATCAGGTTGCGCATGCGGGCCTGAAATTCCAACGGGTTGACGGGCTTCGTCAGGAAGTCGATCGCGCCCGCATTGAGGGCCGCCATCCGCGTCGCGGCATCGGTATCGGCCGTCACGATCACGAACAGCTTCTCGGCATGGCGCTCGAAACGGATAAGCTCGGTGAGAAGCTCGACGCCGCTATAGACCGGCATCTGAAAGTCGATGACCGCGATATCGAATTCAAGCTCGGCAGCACAAGCCAGGACGTCATCCGGCTTTAGAAAGGGAATGGCGACACAGTCGGGAACACGCTCGACGAGGCGCGTCAGGATGGAAAGAGTGGTCCGGTTGTCGTCCACCAGCAGGATGCGCATGCTCGTTCGTCTCCTACGCGGCAATGTGGCGCCGGTATCCGGCGACGGTCATTTCAAGTTCGTTCAAAAGCGTCTTCGACAGCGTGCCCTGCCGGAGGTTCTCAGAGTGATCGGCGACCTTCTGCAGGCCCATGCTGCTCGCAGCGCCCTTCAGCGTATGCAGGAGACGATCTGCGTCACGGCTGCCCTCCGTGGCGAGCGTCACATGCAGTTCGGCAAGCAGGGTGCTGGCGTCATCGAAGAAGCTGTCCAGCAGTTCATCGAAGGCGTCAGCCCCGAGAGCATCGACGATTTCCGTCCGCCGCAGTTCGAAGGCATCGTCCGCACACACTGGCGCCGCCGTGGGAGCCTGCATGTCCTCGGGCCTGTCGACCGCGGCGATAACCAAACGCAACTGGCGCATCGTCACGGGCTTCGACTGGAAGCCGGTCATGCCGGCCTGTTGACAGGAAAGCCTGTCGTCATCGGATGCGTTGGCCGTCATGGCGATGATCGGCGTCTGGCTGCACGGCCCAGCGGAGGCGCGGATACGGCGCGTCGCTTCGATACCATCGAGCTTCGGCATCTGCATGTCCATGAGAATCAGGTCAAACGGCTGCGCGCCTGCCCGTTCCACGGCCTCCAGCCCGTTGCTTGCGATGACGACCGTCTGGCCGAGATGTGCGAGGAAACCCGCAGCCACCTGCTGGTTGACGGCATTGTCCTCGACGAGGAGAATGCGCAGTGCCGGCAGGCTTTCGTGCGTATCGCGTGCGAGAGCCTGGGCATCGATGAGGCCAGGTCCCGCAGCGGGTGCAGGGATCTCGAACCAGAACGTGCTGCCTTCGCCTTTCCGGCTTTCGACACCGATCCTGCCATTCATCGCTTCCACGATCTGCTTGCAGATCGTCAGGCCAAGACCTGTTCCGCCGTAGTTGCGGCTGATCGATGCATCCACCTGCGAAAATGGCCTGAACAGACGCTCAAGACCTGCCTGGTCGATACCGATGCCCGTGTCCTTGATCTCAAATCGCAAAGCCGGCTGTCCGGCCAAAACGGCGGGAATGAGCCTGAGCGTCACGACGCCTTCGCTCGTGAACTTGATAGCGTTGCTCAGCAGATTGAGAAGAACTTGCCTCAGGCGGGTCGGATCCGTGGCAATGACCGCTGCCGGGAGCGCCGACGGCATCTCTAACACGAAGCGGTTGCCGTGCTCGGTGACGCGATCGCGAAGGATATCGACTGCGGCCGCAACAACGGCAGCGACATCGACGGCCCTCTCCTCGACGGTCAGCGTTCCATGCTCGATTTTCGCAAAGTCGAGGATCTCGTTGATCAGTTCGAGGAGTGACTCGCCGGAACGGCGGATCGTTTGCACGCCGGGGGCGACCATGGGTGGGAGCGGTGAAAGCTGCAGGAGTTCCGCCGTACCGAGGATGGCATTCAATGGCGTGCGGATTTCATGGCCCATGGTGGCCATGAACTGTGATTTCGCGCGATTGCCGGCCTCCGCATCGAGATAGGCGTCTTTCAGCCGGCTTGTTGCGCGTTCAAGGCTCAGGCCTGCCAGCCGCACCGTCTTCAGCTGCCGCCGGAGCGTGACGATCAGGAAGACCATGCAGCACACCAGAAGGATCACGAGGCCTGCCGACTTTGCCTGCAACCAGAGCACTTCATCACGCGCATCGGCACGGCCGATGCTGACGGTGGTATTGGAATAGAGCAGAAGCTGTTCGGTGTCTTTCGTGAGCAGGTCGAAGCCGCGAACGACGTCTTCAAGAACGGCGGGAGAGACAGGACGACCGGCCGCGAGGGCGTTGAAGACGCCTTCCCGATCGAGAACTCCCTGCCGGATCTCCGTGAGCAGCCCGCCGATCGTGGCGTTCGCCCTGAATTTCTGATCGAAGGATGCCTTATCGAGGATACTCATCCGGGAATAGAGAATGTCGTAGCGGGTGCTCAGCGCCTTCACGCGGACAGCAGAAAAATCCTTCTCCACGATCATCACGTGGAGCGTTTCGTGCAGCCGCCGCGCCTCGCGATCCAGCTGATAGACGGACCACAGGGCATT
This sequence comes from Rhizobium sp. 9140, assembly GCF_900067135.1. Lineage (NCBI taxonomy): Bacteria > Pseudomonadati > Pseudomonadota > Alphaproteobacteria > Hyphomicrobiales > Rhizobiaceae > Rhizobium > Rhizobium sp. 9140. The sequence continues at coordinate 694,151 of NZ_FJUR01000002.1, forward strand.
CTCGCGAATACCATCCTGCAGAGCGGAGTATTTCCGGGAAATATCAACGAAGAGGATGACCAGCGCGACCAGGAGCAGAACGGCAAAGACCTGGAGCACGACGGTCGCCTTGCTCGCCCGCTGCATGATGTCGCCGCTGCCCGGATCCAGATCGATCACTCGGTGACCTCGATCTCACGGATCTGCCAGACCGAACGAGAGAAGTATTTTTCGTTCATAAGCTCGGGCTTTTCGTCGAACGGATAGATCAGAAAAAGCGGCCCCTTGTCCCGAACCGACATCACCGCGCCGTTCATTCGTGTGGCCAGCATCGTGTCGAGATCCGTCGCATCTTCCATCGGGAGCTCGGCAGAATAGTCGTTCAGGGCCGTCAGCTTGACCTTGGTGCCATGCGCCCCTGCAGCCGTCAGAACAGAACGCAGGAGCGGACCCGAAAACGTTAGCCTGCCTTCTGTCCAAGGCGTTTCCATCTCGCCCGAACGTCCTGCCAAGGCCTCCAGCATCGGCAGGTCGAACTGCGCCTTGCCTTCCGCATTGGGATGATCGAGGCGACCTGTAACGGTCAGAATAACGTCGCCTCTCGGCACGTCGAGCGCGCGTGCAGAGAAGGGAAGAAGCGTCGAGGCCGCTGTTAAAAAGAGAGCAAACAGGGAGTTCCGGGTCGTCATCAAGGCTCCATGAGGATGCTGTTTCGTGAAGGCCGTACCATCGCCACGAACGCGTTTGTCGCGAGAGAGATCGACACTCCCAGCCACAGAAACGCCGTCCGTTTCGTTGGGAACGACGGATGCAGCCCCAACGAAACCTCACGTCGAACATTTGATTTTGGGCACCCGAATTATAGGGTGTAACTGTTTAAGGCAGCGTGAACGTTGCATTTGCTCATCGTTGCTGCGGAGGATCGTGCGACGATTTATTTTGAATAATTTTGGTTTAAATCGAGAACGCGCCTTAATACACGTAGAGATTGCCCTATTCGTTCTCACAACCACGTATCGCAGCCCATCTGCAGTCTGAAAGAGCCCAAGCCGGCCCGCTTTCAGGGTCGTCGCCCGCGGCTGCACGAAGCGGGAAACTCGGGAACTTCAACGAACGTTGTCATGCTCGTTCTCGCTGCGAATCGACGTATGCGGAACGAAACTGTGGCGAACGACGAGCGGTGCTGCAATTCGGACGCGGAGTGGCGGGTGGTGTGGCTCGGTCTGGCGGCGATCGATGAGCGCCACCGCAGTGTCGGCCATCTCGGTCGGGTCCTGCCGGAAGGTCGTCAGGCCGTAGCTGAGCCACCCGGCTTCCGGCAGATCATCGAAGCCGATGACGGAAAGGTCGTGAGGGACATGAAGCCCGGCTTCGCGCTGAGCGTGGTCGATGACGCCGAGTGCGAGGAGGTCGTTGATACAGAAGACGCCCTGTGGTCTTTCCCGCGCATCCAGAAGCTGGCGACCGGCATCCCGCCCGCCTGCGTAATCGGAATCGCCACCGCGCACCGCCAGAACGTGTGCGCCAAGGCGCCGGGCTTCCGCGCAGAAGGCGTTTTCGCGTTCGACGACGCTGGGCGTTGCCGATCGGGAGCCGACAAGGCCGAGACGCGTGAACCCGCGAGCGACGAAGAGCGACGCCGCCTGCCGTCCGGCCGATCCGTTGTCGATCTCGACATGATCCGCATCGGGCTCGGAACGGCCGATGACCACCAGCGGCTGACCGTTACGGCGCGCGAGATCGACGAAGGAGGCGGGCGGGGAGCCCGAGAGAATGATCGTCGCCTCCGCCCGATGGCCGAACAAAGCGCGCTGGGCAGCCAGCAGTTCCGCATCGGTCTGCCCGGTGTTGATCATCAGGGGGATGCTGCCGCGCGCGATCAGCGCCTTGGTCAGCGCGGCGGCAAGATGGGTGCGGAAGCCGAGTTCCGGCTTGGTCGCTACCAGTCCGACGAGGCGGCTTTTGTTGGCGAGCAGGCCGCGAGCGAGGTCGTTGACCTGATATCCCAGCGTCTCCGCCGCCACCATTACCTTGCGCCGCGTCTCTTCTGCAATGCTTGCCCCTGGTGTGAACGCGCGCGATACCGCCGACCGCGAGACGCCGGCAAGCTTTGCCACATGCTGGGCACTGACGAAGTCCTGTGTCTGCGACGGCTTGGACGGGCGCATGGGATCAGTGCCCCACCTTCGACAGGACGTCGGACTTCAGGAAGCGCTCGACCACCAGCATGAAGCCGATCGAGGGTACGAGCAGAACGAGCGCCGTGATGGAGGCGATCTGGTAATTGCCACCGCCGCTCGCGGTGTAGAGCAGCAAAGGCAACATGTTGATATCCGGTGCGCCGACGAAATAGCTGCCAGTGAATTCGTCGAGCGATTCGAGAAAGACGAAGATCGCGCTGGCCATCAGCCCCGGCATGGCGAGCGGCAGGGTGATGTCGCGGAACGTGTGGATGGCGGACGCGCCGACCGAACGGGCAGCCTGTTCCAGCTCGATGTCGACAGCAGAAAACGCAGCCGTTGCGATCCACACAGCAAAGACAAGCCCGTGCGTCATGTGGACGAGAACGACGCCGAGAATGGTTCCGTTGAGGCCGAGCTGGTAGAAGACGCGGGCGATGTTGACGTAGACCGGCAGGTTGGGAAAGGCCTGCGGCAGAAGGAACGCAAGCAGGATGAGACCCCGGAACGGCAGCTTGAGGCGGGCGAGCGCAAAGCCTGCCGGAATGGCCAGCGCCAGGGCCAGGATCACCGTCAGCATGGCGACGAGCACGCTGTTGCCAAGCGCTTCCATGGCATTGCCGCGGGGCGAGAATACCCGAGCCCAGAAACTGAAGCCGTAGCTCATCGGCAGAGCATTCGGGAAATACCAGCGTTCCGCGACGGTCCACAGGACGAGGTTGGTCAAAGGACCGAAGATTACGAAGGCGAGCAGACCCAGCACGAGCGCGCGCGGCAGCCACCAGAGATCGATCATCGGCAGGCGCTTGATAGAGGAGCGTGGTGCCGGCATAGCGTCGTTGCTGGTGCTCACAGAGTTTTCCTCACGCCGTGACGAAGATAGATCCAGGCGACGACCGATGTGATGAGCAGCGAAACGAGCCCGAGCGCGTTCGCGACCCCGTAGTCGCCATAGGCATTGATGCGGAACGCAATATCCGTCGTCAGCATGGTGGGGGATTGCGCGTTGATCATCAGGGGCACCGAGAGCACCGACATCATCGTGACGAAAGACAGGATCAGTCCGACCAGCAAGGTGGTCGCCACCTGCGGCACGACGATCTCGAACAGGATCCGCAGCCGTGACGCGCCGAGATTGCGCGCGGCCTCGATGGTCGAGCGATCGAGCGAAGCCATGGCGCCGGCGAGCAGCAACGTGACGAACGGCGTCTGTTTCCAGACGAAAGCGATGACGATGCCGCGCCAATCGAGGAAGCTTTCGGCCTGAAGCGGTGTGAGAATGCCAAGGCTGATGAGGACGTTGTTGAACAGGCCGTTCTTGGCGAGAAACGTGCGCAGGACCTGACCGGTGACGATGAACGGAATGAACATCGGCCAGCGATAAAGCCAGCGAAGGATCGCTACCGTCCGTGGGTTTTCCCCAAGGGTGAGATATCCTGCAATCGCGATGGAGAAGAGTCCGATCAGGACGGTCGACAGGCTGACGATCACCACCGTGAAGATGGCGTCCTGCGTATAGAGCTCGGTGGCTTTGACGAAATTGCCGAACCCGAAACCGTCACCAACCTCGAAAGCACCGACCACCGAGGCCACCAGCGGCACGACGAAGAGCAGCAGGATGACGGCGAGCGCCGGCGCGACGAGAAGCAGGCTCAAAGGTCGGTGGGACATGGTAACCACGGCATCGGAAATAGGGACATCAAGGGATAAGGAGCTGGCTCTGGCCGGCTCCCGTGTCGAATGTGTTTAAAGACGACGCAGGATCAGTTGCTGACCTGCTTCTCGTAGGCTTCCAGGATCGCATTGTTGTAGGGCGCGATCGGGAACGGCTTGCCCTTGGTGGCGATGTCCTCGGGCGAGATATCGGTGAAGAGCTTGTCCCAGGTCTTCTTGTCGAGTTCGGCCTGAACGTATTTCGCGTCGATGCCGGGATACCAGTTGAAGCGCGTGACGATGCCGTCAGCCTGAACCTTGGGGCTTGTCGCGAGCTGCACAAACTTCTCGGCAAGCGTCACGTTCGCGCTCTTTGCCGGAATCACGTAATGCATCGGCTGGCCAGGCATGCCGGGCGCCGGCAGCACGAGCTTGAAGTCCGGCGGCAGCTGGCCATTGGCCTGCCAGGAATAAAACATGTCGACCCAGACAGGACCCATGGCGATTTCGCCCCGGCTGAGCAGGTCCAGCGTGCCGGCATTGCCGGGCGTCAGTGTCGCGTTCTTGGTGAAGTCCTTGAGGCTGGCCAGCGCCTGGCCCCACTTCTGCGTCTCGCTCTCCTCGAACGGGCCGGTCATGAGGTTCTTCGCATCGCCCTCGCCGAAGGCATAGATCCAGCCCATGACGAAGCTGACGCCGGAGGCGCCGCCCTTGATGCCGTTGTAGCCGAACATCTTGGGATGTTCCTTGGCCCAGGAGACGATCTCCGGATAGCTCTTCGGCGGGTTTTCGACGAGGGCCGGATTGTAGGCGAGCGCTGCCTGGCTGTTGTACATGGGCATGACATAGCCGCTGACATCGCTGCCGAGCGCCATGTCGGCATTCGCCCGCGTGACGAGCGCGCCGGTGTCGATCTTGGAGCGGTAGGATTCGAGATAGCCGGCCTTGACCATCGGACCGGTGAACTTCTCATGCACCACCGCGACATCGGCATCCCATGTGGCGGTGCCGGCCTTGGACTGCGCCTCGAAACGCTCGACGATCTTCTGCGAGCCCGCGTCGCCCGGGCCGGTGCCGACGACGCGCACCGTGTTGCCGGGGTTCTGCTCTTCGAACAGCGGCCCGAGATATTCGTTGACGTAGTCGACCATATTCTGGTCGCCGGCCGTCATGACGGTGAGTTCTGCGGCCGAGGCCGATGGTGCTGCCAGGCTGACAAGCAGGGCGGCCTTGAGGATCGTTTTCATGGAAATGCTCCGGTGAAGGGTCGGTTAATTCGGCGATGCTTCCAGCAGGCGAGCCTCGTTCGCGGCCGTTGCGGGATGAGGGAGCGCGGCCGGGATGGTTCCGGCCGGCGCGTCGAAAAGGAAGAGGTTGTCGGGTGCGATGGTAACCTGAACGACGGCGCCGGGGGCGCAGGCACGCGGTGCATCGACCTGGATCATCTCTCTCCCGACACGGACGGTGTGGCGCCAGAGGCCGCCGGGATAGCTGACGTCGACAATATCGCCGGCAAGCACGAGGCCTTCGCCATTGGGAACACCGGCCAGAGAGCGCTCCTTAAGAATGGCGGCCTCCGCCCGGAACCGCACCTCGAGATGTCCTGTGGACAGCATGCGTTCATGTCTCGGCACGCGGCAGGCTGCATTCGACGCACCGGCGGGTATGACGATGGTCTCGCCATCCATACCGCCCGGAAGGATCAACTGGTTCTCTGCGCCCATGAAGGCCGCAACGAAGGCCGTCTGCGGGCGATTGTAGACGGCTTCCGGCCGACCCTGCTGCGCAATGCGCCCGGCGTTCAGAATAACGATGCGGTCCGCCATGACCATCGCTTCTTCCCGGTCGTGCGTGACATGGACCGTCGTGATGCCCAGCTTCTGCTGCAAGGCGCGGATCTCGTGGCGAACCTGAAGGCGGATCCGCGCATCGAGGTTCGACATCGGCTCGTCGAGAAGCAGGATCTCGGGGTTGATCGCGAGCGCCCGACCGAGCGCCACGCGCTGGCGCTGCCCGCCGGATAGCTCGGCAGGCTTGCGCGCAGACAGGCCCGTCAGCCCAAGCAGCCGTTCCATCTCGGTGACGGTGCCGGCGATGTCTGCGGCAGAGCGGCGGCGCAGCTTCAAACCATAGCCGATATTCTGGGCAACCGTCATATGCGGCCAGAGCGCGTAGGACTGGAAGACCAGCGCCATGCCGCGCCTGTCCGGTGGGAGCGTCGTGACATCGCGCGACCCCACGCGAATGGCGCCGGCAGCAGGCTGAGCGAAGCCTGCGATCGTGCGCAGCAGCGTGGTCTTGCCGCAACCGGACGAGCCGAGGAGAGCGACAAATTCCCCCTTGGCGATATGCAGATCGATACCATCGAGGATACGGTTCGCTCCGTAGCTGACGCTGATATTATCGATCTGGAGAAATATTTCCGACACTGACGTGATCCTCTGCACAGCTGTGCACGATAGGGTCGTTCCGCAACACTTTGATGACGCTTTAGGGCCGAGATGCGCGGAGCCCGATGCGAAGCGGGCACCAGCCTCCCCCTGCATCAGTTGCCGACATAGACGAAACGCACGGAGGACGTCTTGTCGTTGAACCCGGCCGCGTTCAGGTTCTGCTCTCCGGTGCCGGTGAACTCCTTGTAACGGTCGCGAAAGCCATCGTCGTCGTAGAGCCTGACGCGCCAGCCCGCGGGAATGCACCAACGCACGGCCGACGTCTTGTCGCCGAAGCCCTCGACGTTCTTGAGGTTGTCGTACCGTCGGAGCGTGTAGTCGGCATAATCGATCATCAGCCCGCGATCGCTGAAGTCGGAGTCGTCATAGAGTTCGGCCCAGGCGTACTGGATATCGGTCAGGCATTTCTGCTGCGGCACCGGGAAGATCGAGCGGAACTCCATCATCTTCACGCTGTTGCCAGGCCCGCTATTGTCGTGTTCGGAGGCGTAGACGAGGAGCTGGCCCGTGGCATCGACGAACACGCCGCCCGCGGCATCCATGTTGCATTGCGTATTGGCTCCCGTTCCGTAGTTCGGCGACGGATAGCCGCAATAAAGATGCTTCTTGGCAACCTTCGTCAGCACGATCTGGCCGTTCATATCGGTGACGCGGAAGAGGTCGAGCCAGTCCTCTCCGATGCCGATGACGACGGAGGTGTTCATGTGGGTGCCTGCGAGGAAAAGACTGCCGTCGCACTGCGTGATGAAGTGCAGGGACTGGTAATCGCCGAATTCGCTATCGCCGATGGTCGTCTGCAAGGCGCTTTCGTTCCAGGTGCCGACGCTTGAAAATGTCGTTCCCGACTGGCCGAGGTCGCTCGCGGTCGACCGGTAGAATTCGAGCGTATTGGCTGCGTTGCGGGCTGTGGCTGCAAGGAAGGTTCCGTCCCCGAGCTGCGTCAGCGACACGGAGCCCGCTTCTCCCGTCATCGTCGTGATACGCGGCGGGAGAAGCGTGATGTTGGCAAGGTCGGACATGTCGTAGAACAGCACCTGTCCCATGCCGCCGCTCAGCGATCCGTCGAGCGCGACGGCAAGGATATTGCCGCTGGACTGCAGCCCGCCCGAATGCGCATAATTGGAGAGGTAGGCCGGCATCGGCTGGTCGCCGACCATCTGGGCATTCACGGGCGCGGTCGCCGGATACGGGCTGGTGGAAAGCCGGTTCGACCGCCAGCGCTCGGCAACGCTGCGCGGCTGCGCCATGCGCACGAGCGAAAAGGGTACCGTTCCCCGGCCGTTGTCGGATCTGGAGATGACAAGGTAATTCTCGCCGTTGCCCGACAAACGCTGCAGCCCCTGCCAGTGGTGGTAGGACGCCGCATTGCCGACGGGGTCGCCGACAACGCTGAACCCCATGGGGTCGCCATGATCCCGCAAGGTGTTGACGGCGTCCGCCACGTTGGAAATGCAGCGGTTGCAGGATGACGATGCGCCTGTGCAAACCGCGCCTGTCGTGAGCGGCGATGCCGCTGCCATCGGCGAAAACGCCATAAGCTGGATAAGGAATGAAGGCATGCACAGCAGTGCAACGGCAGAAATTCGTCGTGTCGCCATCAGGATTGATCTCGATGTCCGAGTGAAGGGGTCATTTCAAGCTTACCCTTCAATCATGACACCTGAGCTACAGGCGCCGTTCCGCTGGCTCTGCCGCGGATCTGGCGACGGGCCGATTGCCGTGCGGAGCGCGCGAAAGCGCACGCATTCAGCCGGTCGGACGGGTAAGATTTACCTCATTGGCAGAACGAGAGATGTTTGCCATCGACCGGCGTCTCGCGGCAATCGTCTGTCGAGATGGTGGCGATCACGGTGCCTTGCTCGTCGGTAACGTCCAAGGAAACAGGCCAATCGCCAACGACAACGGCGGTATCGCGGGCAAAATCGCGCATGGCCGCGCTTGCGCCATGACAGGTCTGATCGGCATCGACGCAGAGAACGCCCTCGTCATCCTGTTTGAGAACGCCGTTTTCGCGGATGTTGAAGAAATATCTCTGCATTGTGCAGATCTCCTGTCGCAGGCCGATAAACAGCAATGTCTATCGCTCGGACATGAAACCCGCATGACGCTGCAACGCCGATCGGCGCACCGTGTAAACCGACTTGGCGTCCGGGTTTAGAACTCTTCCCAACTGTCCTTCAACGCTGCGTTTGCGTGAGATGCGGCCGACATGCTTCGGCGCACAGGTGCCGCCTTCAGGGTTGGAACAGGTGTCGATGCGACCCGGCCGGACACCACGGACATCGGTGCTCCAGTCCGCAACTCAAATCGCGCGATCAGCTGGCGAAGCTTGGCGCTCTCCGACGCCAGCGCCGCACCGGCAGCACTGCTTTCCTCCACCATGGCCGCGTTCTGCTGCGTCACCTGATCCATCTGGTTCACCGCCGTGTTCACTTCCGCCAGACCGGCAGCCTGTTCTCGCGCCGACGTCGCGATGGCGTTCATATGCTGGTTCACACTGACGATATAACCCTCGATCGTTCTCAGCGCCGTGCCCGTCTCGCTGACGAGTTTGACGCCGTTGGCAACATCGACCGTGGATGCCCTGATGAGATCCTTGATCTCCTTGGCGGCCTTTGCCGATCGCTGTGCCAGTTCGCGAACTTCCTGGGCAACAACGGCAAATCCCTTGCCGGCCTCGCCAGCGCGCGCGGCTTCAACGCCGGCATTCAGCGCCAGAAGGTTGGTCTGGAACGCGATCTCATCGATCACGCCGATAATGTTCGAGATTTCCGAAGAGGATTTCTCGATCCGCTCCATGGCGTGCACGGTGCTGGCAACGACTTGGCCGGACTGCTCTGCGCTGACTGTCGCGCTTGCAGCCGCACTTCTCGCCTCTTCGCTGCGCTTGGAAGCATTGGCAACGTTGACGGTGATCTGATCGAGGGCTGCTGCCGTTTCCTCCAGCGAGGCGGCCTGCTGCTCCGTTCGTCTCGAGAGGTCGTTCGTGCTGTCGCTGATCTCGCGGGTACCATTGTCCATGGCGGCTGTTGCCTGGGAGACGGCGGTCAGTGTTTGACCAAGCTGCGCGACCGCTTTGTTGAAGTCCGTCCGGATCGTCTCGAACTCCGGTGCGAAAGGTTCATCGAGAGATGTCGTCAGGTCGCCCTGCGCCAATCGATCGAGTGCACGAGCAAGCCCGGCCGTGGCGAAGCGCATCTCGGCAGCCCGCCGCTTCTCCTCGTCGGCGAGCCGGAGCCGGTTCCGCTCGCTCTCGGTACGCTGCGCTTCGGCCTCGTCCTCAAGACGTGCATTCGCAGCCGCATTCGCCCTGAAAACATCGACGGCCTTTGCCATCGCGCCGATCTCATCGCGGCGATCCTGTGCCGGCACCGTCAGGTCGATCTTGCCGCCGGCGAGTTGCCGCATGATGTCCGTCATCTCGACGATCGGACGGCCGAGGCCACGCGCCAGAACCATGCCGACGATAAACGAGATGAGGACGGTCAGGAGGCCTCCGACAAGAAGCGTCAGCATGCCGACGGCAAATGAAGCGCTGAGCGCCTCATTGCGGGCCAGGGATGCGGCCTGCTCCTGATCTGTCAGACCCTTCAGGACCTCGCGGATCCTGGTCAATCGAGCGGTCTTGGCAATGCCTTCACGCATGCTCTGCAGGGTCGAGGTGTCCTTCGCCAAGGAAAGCGCGCTCTCGATCTCGCGGTTGAACGTCGCCACGGCCTCCGGCAGCGACCTGACGATATCCGCATAGCCGCCAATGGAAGCTCGGTCTTGCAGCTCCTGAAGAAGAGGACCGACGGCGTCCCCGTATTTTTTGACCCGATCGAGGAAGTCCCCATTCGTGCTCGCCACGTATCCGCGCATCGCATTCTGCTGCTCGACGAGCGTCGCAAGGATGTCGGACGCGAGCTTCAGCACGCTCTGTGTCTCGTGGTTCTCCGCCGTTGCCCTCCTGATTTCGGTCAGTGACCAGAAGGCCAGTCCGCAGAAAAGCGATACGACGAGGACGATACTGCTGAAACAGACGAAGAGCTTTCGCGACACGCTCAGATTTTTCACAATGAGCCACATGAGTTTGCGTTAGATATGGCTGACACTATGGGCCATGGCTATTTCGGTTTGGTAAAGCTCGAAGCACATATCCGGAATTGACGGGCATAACCACACCAGCAAAGCGAAGGCCGGGAGACCGAGGATGCAACCGATCCGCCCCCCTCTTCTATTCTCCCCATGGAAGCGTTCCTTTCGGCAGCCATCCGCCGGTGGCTGTGACAATGACGGCCAGAGCCGTCACCAGGAACGTGGACAAAAGTGCGACCGCGGCAGCGGCTGTCGAATTGCCTTCATACTGCAAAGCGAAGATCATCACGCCGATCGTTTCGTTACCGGAGGACCACAGGAGGGACGAGACCGTCAACTCATTGAGCGCCGTCATAACAATGACGATTGCACCCGCCACGGCTGCCGGCAGAACGCCGGGAAAGAAGATCGACAGGATACGACGGGCAAGGCCCGCGCCCGCCACGCGCGCAGCCTCGTCGAGCGCGGGATCGGTCGACTGCGCAGCTGCGGCTATCGGTCTGAGCACCAGCGGCAGGAAGCGCGCGAGATAAGCGATAACGAGGATGGTCATCGTTCCGTAGATCGAGACACCGATGAACGGCAGGGGTTTCAGGAATGCGAGGATCATACCCAGTGCCACGACCGTGCCGGGGACAACCCAAGGGACCTCGATCGCCGTGTCGAGAACCTTCAGGACGGGATTTGAGCGCCGGATGCAGAGAAATGCGAAAGGAATGGAGACGAGCCCGCAGAGGAGAGCGGTCACACAGGCCAGCAGGAGCGAATTGGAAAAGGCGCGCCGCACGGCGTCGTTGTCGAACACAGCACGAAATTGATCGAGACTGACGGTATCGGCGCCGAAGGGGACGCCGACGGCCGGAAGAAGGGCCGTCATTGCGAGGGCTGCGAGCGGCACCAGCGCCAGCGCGATCACGACCAGCCAGAGCAGGACCTCGACGGCGGGCGCGGTCCGACGCGGGACGAAAGGGGCTCCTGCCGGAAGCGGCACGGCAAAGCGTTTCGTGACGAGATTGCGCGAGACGATTGCGAACGCGGCCATAAGGGCCAGGAGAAGGGCCAGCGTTGCCACCTGGCCGGAGGCAGCCGGACCGAAGCCGTTCAGACGCTGGTAGATTTGCGTCGTCAGCACGGGAATACGACCGGGAATGCCAAGCAGCGCCGGTACGCCAAAATTGCCGATCGCAGCAGTAAAGGCGATCAAACTGCCGGCCAAGACCGGCGGCATGACGATCGGCAGCACGATGCCGCGACCGATCCGACTTGGGGGAATGCCGAGGATGCGGGCCGCCTCGACCAAGTCCGCCGGCAACGCCCTGAGGGCCGCACGCACCGCGATAAAGACGAGGGGCATGTGCTCAATGCCCATCACGAAGGCGATGCCGCCTGTCGAGTACAGAGGATTGGTGGCGCCCGGTGGCGGCGCAAGTCCAAGCGGCTTCAGGATCGGCGATTGCGCTCCCAGGAGTTCGATCCAGGCAAGCGCCATGGTCTGGGATGGCACGATCAGCGGCATCAGAATGAGGAAGGTCAAAGCCGGTCGCGTCCGGAGCTTCAACAGGCTGACGGCAAAAGCGATGATAACACCGAGCAGGGTCGAGATGAGGACGGATAAGGCCGATGTCTGCAGGGTGCCGGACAGGGCGCGCACCGTGGAGCGGCTGGTGAGCGTGGACAGCATCAACCCGAGCTGCGTGCCATCTTCTCCAGGCTGCAAGGCATAGGCAAAGAGCCGCGCGAGTGGCCAGAGCGTCGTCAGCGCGACATAGACAAGAAGAAGGGAGACGAGCATGCGCTCGCCTCCTGTTGACGTCGGGCGAACCATCGAGCCGATCAGCCGCCGAAGAGTTCGGCAAACCTCTCCTTGTTTTCGGCGTCGGCCTTGAGCATGGCGGCGCTATCGGCCGGCAGGATCTTCAACGTATCGAGGGCTGGATAACCCTTCGGCTGGGCGATGCCCGGCAGAACCGGGAAATAGCCTTGCGCGCTGGCCTGCTCCTGGGCCGTCTTGGAGAGCTGCCAGGCGACGAAGATCTTGGCGGCCTCCACGGTATCCGATGCCTTCAGCACGGCGACCGGCTGCGTGATGGAGCTTACACCTTCGGACGGGAAAACGAAATCGACAGGTGATCCCTTCTTCTTCGCGTTGAGGGCCATGTATTCGATGATGATGCCATAAGCCTTTTCGCCACGGGCAACCGCTTCGATCACCGTGCCGTTGCCTTGTCCAGCCACCGCGCCCGCCTCGGCCAGCTTCTCATAATAGGCCCAGCCAAATTGCGGCTGTTGCGTCATCGTGCCCACATGGATGACCGCAGCGCCAGAATAAAGCGGGCTCGGCATGATCAAGCTCTTTGCCACGTCGGAGGCAAGCAACTCGTTCCAGCTCTTGGGAGCCGTCTTCACGAGGTTCGTGTTGTAGACAATGCCAGTGGTAATGACCTTGGTGCCGAAATAGGTCTTGTCGGCATCGATGAAAGCAGGATCGATATCCGCCACCGGCGCGTCCGGCATGGCCAGCAGGCGGTCGTCTGTCTTCAGCTGCGTCATGGCAACCGTATCGGCGATCAGGATCACGTCGGCAGGGCTCTTGCCGGCAGCATATTCCGCCTGAAGCTTCGCCATGATCTCCGTCGTTCCCGACCGGAAGAGTTCGACTTTGATATCGGGGTGCTCGCTGTTGAAAGCCTTGATGACATCCGTCATCTGATCCTGCGGCTGCGAGGTGTAGACGGTGATGGTCTCTTCGGCTTGCGCGTGGAAAGCCAGGCCTGCAAGGATCGTGGTGGCGAGAAGCGTGCGGATGAACATGGGAACCTCGCTTGAAAGCGCACGGGGCGGACGCGGCCCGCTTGGACGTGGGAGTGACTGCAATGACAGCAGCCGACCTCTCCGCGTAGCGCTGCGGGATGACAGTGAAGCTACAGTTTCATGATCTTCACGTGACGCTCGCCAGATCGGAAGGCAAGGTGCAAGGCGAGCTGGGGCCGCGTTCGACAACCCAGCCGCCCGAAATCGTCAGATTGATGCGCGTGCCCGGCGCGAACTGTTCGGCCAGCGGCAAACTGACGACATTGCCGTCGATCTCGCTTGGCAGGCAATGGCTGAGCCAGGCACCATTCTGGAAGACCTGCCCGACGAGCTCCGTCTTCAGGTGTCCACCGTCGGACACGCGATGAAGGTCTGAGGCGTGAAAGCAGAGCCACCCCTCGCCAACCGGCGCACAACCCGGCAGGTCGAGCATCTCGCTGCCGAGCATGACCCGGTTCCGCGCTCCCTGCGCGCTCACCACACGCACGGGAAGCGTTTTTCCGCGGCCGATGAAACGGGCAACCATCGGCGAGGCAGGACGGCGGTAGAGATCCTCCGGCGTCCCGAGCTGTTGCAGGCATCCCTGATCCAATACGGCGACATGTGTCGCCACCGCCATAGCCTCGTCCTGATCATGCGTGACCAAAACGAAGGTTGCATCGGTCAGGCTGTGGATCCGGCGAAACTCGGCCAGCATCGCATCCCGCAGATGCGCATCGAGATTGGCAAGCGGCTCATCGAGAAGGATAAGCTTTGGGCGCGTCGCGAGAGACCGCGCCAATGCCACACGTTGCCGCTGGCCTCCTGAAAGCTCATGCGGGCGCCTGTCGTTCAAGCCTTGCAGCCCGACGACCTCCAGGACGTCATCGATCCGCTCCCGTCGCTCCCGGGCACCGAGACCCGCAACTTTCAAACCGAATTCGACGTTGCCGCGAACGGTCATGGTCGGCCAGAGCGCATACGACTGGAACACCATGCCGATGCCCCTTTTCTCCGGAGGCACGAAGACGCGATCACCTGCCATCACCTCATCGTCGAAGAGGATCTCACCCTGATCTGGCAGTTCCAGTCCGGCGATTAACCGCAGCAGCGTCGTCTTGCCACAGCCAGAGGGGCCGAGAAGGGCCAGAAACGCCCTGTCGGGAATGGAGAATGAAACATCATCGAGCGCCCGATGGCGCCCGAAACGCTTGGTGACGGCCTCTAAGGTCAAGCGTGGCAACGACGTCGCTCCCGTTCATGACACTGCCATGCCACCGGGAGATGACGACAGCATGACCAGCGTATCGCTCCCGTCCCACTTTTGCCGGAAAGGCCTGCCGGGCGAAGCCATGCATGCGAGCGCTGTCCGCAAGCAGATTGGCAACGGGTCTCTCCGCCGCCAAGCGGAGATGACACCAGCTTCATGGCCGCGCTGGGCGAATGAGGGGAGACCGACCCGTTGAGGTCTTCGGTTTTGTTGACGTCAACCCGATCGGTGCTCTTTGCTCACCTCATGCCTGGTCGAAGAATTCAACGACGCCGGTGTCGAGCCGATAGTATGCACCGACGACCTTGACGCGGCCATCGGACAAGGGTGTCAGCAGCAGCGGGTCGCTTTCCTCCCGCAAGGTGCGCACGACACGGCGAACATTCTGACGCACCGCATTCTCCGTCGGGTCGCCCGTCTGCCCGCGGGCTTCAAGAACGGCCGGAATGATGGGCTCGATCATGTTGTCGATCTGCCCGGGAAAGCGAGCATTGCTTTCCACAACGGCCATTGCCGCTTTCACGGCACCGCAGCTCTCGTGTCCCATGACGACGACGAGAGGCACGCCGAGTTCGGCAACGGCATACTCGATCGATCCCATAGCGACGGTATCGACCGTATTGCCGGCATTACGGATGATGAACAGCTCTCCCAAGCCTCGTCCGAACAGCAGTTCGGGAGGAACGCGGCTGTCGGAGCAGGAAACATAGGCGCAGAAGGGCGCCTGCCCCTTGGCGAGTTCCAGCCGACGCGTCTCGGTCCGGTTCGGGTACACCAGTTCGTTTCGCAGGAACGCCTCGTTGCCCGCCTTCAGAAGCTCCAGTGCTTCATCCGGTGTCAACGTTGACTTTCCATCCTTGGCGGGTGCTGGCGCCAAGGGCACGGCGGCCGTGCCAACCTCCTGAGCTTGAAGTGCAGTCGGCAGGGCCACGGCGGCGGAGGCAGCGGTCCCTGTCAGGAAAAGACGGCGTGAGACGTTACACATAAAAACACTCTCCAAAGTGACGCATCTTGCGTCAGGTTCAAGACATCGAACACGGCTGGGGAGCTTACGAATGGGCCATAAGATCGCACCGAGCACGCTCGATGCGGTCCGACATCATAAAGGCGATCGCCTTGATCAGAGGGGCCCGGTCCGCAACAGGTATTTGGGTAAGCGAAGCTGGAATGCAAGGATTTCCCGTTAGAAAAGGAATGCCAGCCGACAGGCTCCGTTCAAGCGGTCATGGCAACACAATTCCACGTTTCGTCATTGCGACATGAGGGACCGTTGTGATGGCTCCGTACCGGCCAGCGAGCGTCTGCATATCTGTCCGCGCCTCCTCCCGGACGAGAGTTCACATAGAATCCTTATATCTTCTGCATGTCTTCCATCTCGAATTCATACGCAGATCGGTCGCAAAGTCAGGTCGGCCTCGGCGATCCCGCCGTGCAAGGTTGCGACACGAAAAACCGGTGCGACATGACATTCGACTATATCCTCAGCGGCGGCGTGACCGTCTTCGTCACGGCCTACCTTGCCTACGCGCTCTGGCGACCGGAGCGCTTCTAGAGCCCCGTGGAGCCCCTGCTTCGCTTTTTAAACGATGCGGTTTTTCCACGTATCGACCCTCGCGCGTCTTGCCGCGGATCGAACGTCGTCTTCGGCATGGTTCTCCTTTGGGCGCCGTCGTCGCGCTGGCGGAAGCGGCCTCCCTCTTTTCCACGTCCCATTGATCCGACCTTCCCACTCAACCATCACTCGGGGTCTCTCATGAGCAAACCCACATCCGCGAGCATTCTCGATGCCCGCATCCTCGTGCCGGCCATTGGCGGCGCGTTTCGGAAACTCGACCCGCGAACCTTGGCCAAGAACCCGGTCATGTTCGTGGTTGCCGTCGTTTCCCTGCTGACCACCGTCCTCTTTTTCAAAGACCTTGCGACAGGCGCCGAAGGGCTGGGCTTCTCGTTCCAGATCATTCTGTGGCTCTGGTTCACCGTCCTTTTTGCCAATTTTGCAGAGGCCGTGGCCGAGGGTCGCGGCAAGGCCCAAGCCGAATCTCTGCGCCGCACGCGTTCCGAAACCCAGGCAAAACTGCTGGTCTCTGCCGACAGCCGCGCGTGGAAGGATGTCCCCGGCGCGTCGCTCAAGGTCAACGACATCGTGCTGGTGGAGGCAGGCGACATCATCCCGTCCGATGGTGAAATCGTCGAGGGCATCGCCTCCGTCAATGAAGCGGCGATCACCGGCGAATCCGCCCCCGTCATCCGCGAGTCCGGTGGCGACCGTTCGGCCGTCACGGGCGGCACGCAGGTTCTGTCCGACTGGATCAAGGTGCGCATCACCGCCGCTGCCGGCTCCACCTTCATCGACCGCATGATCGCGCTGGTCGAGGGCGCGGAACGCCAGAAGACGCCGAACGAGATCGCCCTCAACATCCTGCTGGCCGCGATGACGCTCATCTTCGTGATGGCGACGGCGACCATTCCGGCGTTTGCCAGCTATGCCGGCGGCTCCATTCCCATCGTCGTGCTGGTGGCGCTGTTCGTCACGCTCATCCCCACCACCATCGGCGCGCTTCTCTCCGCCATCGGCATTGCGGGCATGGACCGTCTGGTGCGCTTCAACGTGCTGGCCATGTCCGGCCGTGCGGTGGAGGCGGCCGGCGACATCGATACGCTGCTGCTCGACAAGACGGGAACGATCACGCTCGGCAACCGTCAGGCAACCGAGTTCCACCCCGTCAAAGGCGTGACGCAACAGGATCTCGCCGATGCGTCGCAGCTCGCGTCGCTGGCCGACGAAACGCCCGAGGGCCGGTCCGTCGTCGTGCTGGCGAAGGAAAAATACGGGATTCGCGCGCGCGACATGAAGGACCTCAACGCGACGTTCGTCCCCTTCACCGCGCAGAGCCGGATGTCCGGCGTCGACCTTGAAGGGACCTCGATCCGCAAGGGCGCGGTGGATTCCGTGCTCGCATATCTGCAACGGCATGCCGTGTCCGGTGGCAGCGCGTCAATGGACGCCGTTGCGCGGGAAGGTCAGGCAATCGCGGATTCCATCTCGAAAGCGGGCGGTACGCCGCTTGCCGTCGCGCGCGACGGGAAACTGCTTGGCATCATCCACCTGAAAGACATCGTGAAAGGCGGCATCCGCGAGCGGTTCGCGGAGCTTCGCCGCATGGGCATCCGCACCGTCATGATCACCGGCGACAACCCGATGACGGCCGCGGCCATCGCTGCGGAAGCCGGCGTCGACGACTTCCTGGCGCAGGCAACGCCGGAGAACAAGCTGCAGCTGATCCGCGACGAGCAGGCGAAGGGCAAGCTGGTCGCCATGTGCGGCGACGGAACCAATGATGCGCCGGCGCTGGCGCAGGCGGATGTCGGCGTCGCCATGAACACCGGCACGGTCGCCGCGCGCGAAGCGGGCAACATGGTGGATCTCGACAGCGACCCGACCAAGCTTATCGAGATCGTGGAAATCGGCAAGCAATTGCTCATGACGCGGGGATCGCTGACCACCTTCTCGATCGCAAACGACGTGGCCAAGTATTTCGCGATCATCCCGGCGATGTTCGTCGCGCTCTACCCCCAGCTGGATGCCCTGAACGTCATGGGCCTTGCCACCCCGCAGAGCGCGATCCTGTCGGCGATCATCTTCAATGCCCTGATCATCATCGCGCTGATCCCGCTGGCACTGAAAGGCGTCGCCTACAAAGCGATCGGTGCCGGGCCGCTGCTGCGCCGGAACCTGCTGATCTACGGCCTCGGCGGCCTCGTTGTGCCGTTCGTCGGCATCAAGCTCATCGACATGATCGTGTCGGCCCTCAACCTCGCATGACCGGAGCAGACCATGACCATCCTCACCTTCATCCTCGGCATGATCCTTTTCGGACTTCTCTTCGCCTTGGCATCCGCCCTCGACAAAGCCTGATCGCTGACATGATCACGGGCCTGATGCTGGAGACATCACGATGATACAAGCAATCCTCTTCGTAATCATGATCATCGGGGGCACCGCGCTGCTCTCGTGGCCGCTCGGCCGCTACATCACCTGGGCGATGGACCCGGGTGCCGGCCAGGGGAAACCAAACCTCTTCACCTCGACATTCCAGGCGATCGGCGGATCGGCAACGCGGCAGACGCAGGACTGGAAGCGCTACGTCTTCTCCCTGCTCGGCTTCAACGTCGTCATGTTCGTCGCCTGCTTCGCGCTTCTGGCACTTCAGCAATACCTGCCGCTCAACCCCGACGGCAAAGGCGCGCTTGAGGGCACGCTGATCTTCAACACGACAAGTTCCTTCGTCGCCAATACCAACCTTCAGCACTATTCGGGCGAAGTCGCGATGAGCTACCTGTCGCAGCTGGCGGCGCTGATGTGGCTTCAGTTCGTCTCAGCAGCCGTCGGCCTTGCAGCGCTCGCAGCGCTGGCCCGCGGGCTTGCCGGACGCAAGCTCGGCAATTTTTTCGTCGATGTCCAGAGCGCGATGTTTCTCGTGCTCCTGCCGCTCGCTCTGGTCGTTGCCATCTTGCTCCTCTTCACGGGCGTGCCCATGACGTTCCAGGGCTCGGCGGTCGCGACCACGCTGGAGGGCGTGCAGCAGACGATCGCGCGCGGGCCTGTCGCCGCTTTCGTCGCGATCAAGCAGCTCGGCACCAATGGCGGCGGCTTCTTCGGGCCGAACAGCACGCATCCGCTTGAGAACCCGACCTTCTGGTCGAATGTTCTGCAGACCATCTCGATCATCATCATTCCCATGGGCTGCGTCTGGATGTTCGGCCGCATCATCGGGCGGATGAAACATGCCGCCGTGCTCTTCACGGTGATGCTCGTCCTCATGGGAGCCCGCGTCACCGGAGCGATCGGCTTTGAAGCCGCGCCGACCCGCGCCTTCGCATCTCTGCCGATCACGCAGGACGTCGGCAATCTCGAAGGCAAGGAGTTGCGGTTCGGTGCAGCGGCGGGGCCTGTCTGGTCGGTCGTCACCACCTCCACCAGCAACGGCTCCGTCGATGCCATGCATGACAGCCTCAACCCGCTGACAGGCCTGATGCCGATGATCGGCATGTGGCTGAACGAGGATTTCGGCGGCGTCGGCGTCGGCATGATCAACATGTTTCTCTACATCGTCGTCGCCGTCTTCATCGCGGGCATGATGATTGGCCGCACGCCGGAATTTCTTGGCTGGCGCATCGAGGCGAAGGAAGTGAAGTTCGCCATGATGGGCCTTCTCAGCCACGGCTTCTTCATTCTCGTGGGCACGGCGATCTTTGCGGTGACGCCATGGGGTGCGGCGACGCTCAACAATATCGGCCCGCACGGCTTCAGCGAAATCCTCTACGAGTTCTCCTCGGCCGCCGCCAATAACGGCTCCGGCTTCGAGGGGCTGGGCGACAACACGGCCGCCTGGAACATCGCCACCGGTATCGTCATGCTGCTTGCGCGCTTCATCCCGATCATCCTGCCGCTCGCCATCGTCGGTTCGCTCTCCACCAAGCGTCGCGCAACCGAGTCCAGCGGAACGCTGTCGGTCGAAAACGGCACCTTCGCCGGCATGCTGACCGTCACCGTCGTTATCGTCGGCGCGCTGACGTTCTTCCCCGCCGCCACACTCGGCCCGATCGCCGAACACGTCATGTTCATGAAGTGAGAACCGTCATCATGGAAACCCTTCTCTCCAGTCTCCGCATCGCCGTTGCGACGATGGTCATCTGCGTCGGAGGCTATACCGGCGTCGTCTGGGCCGTCGGTCAGGCGGCCGCTCCCGACCTCGCCGACGGCTCGCTGATCACGGCGCCCGACGGCAAGGTCATCGGCAGCCGGCAGGTTGCGCAGGCCTTCACCCGGCCGCAGTATTTCTGGCCGCGTCCGTCTGCCGTGAGTTACAATGCGGCTGGCGCCGGTGGCTCGAACAAGTCGCCGACAAGCACAGACCTGACAGACCGCGCGAAGGAAACAGCCGCCGCCTATGGAGCGACGCCTGAGAACCTCCTCCCTGCAGAACTGGCCGCCGCTTCGGGTGCGGGTCTCGACCCTCATATCACCGAGCGCGCCGCCCGCTATCAGGCCGAGCGTATCGCGCGGGCGCGCAACGTGTCGCTCGACAGAGTCAACCAGCTCATCGATCGCAGCGCGTTCTCACCGGGCGGCGTGCTCACGCCGGACAGGCTGGTGAACGTGCTGGAGATGAACCTTGCGCTGGACAACGCCGCAGCGCCCTGAGACTGAGAGACAGCCCGCAGCCCCTGACCGGGGGCTGCCGGGAAACCACGGAGCGGACGATGGCCAACGACAAGCACGGCAGACAGGAACGGCGACCGTCCCCGGAGGCGCTCCTTGCTCGGGCCGAGCGGGAAGACCGCGGCAAGCTGAAGATCTTCCTTGGCGCGGCACCCGGCGTCGGCAAGACCTACGAGATGCTGATATCGGCCCGCGCCCGACACGCCGACGGGACCGATGTCGTCATCGGCGTCGTGGAAACGCATGGGCGCAAGGAGACGGAAGCGCTGGTCCACGGGCTGGAGACCGTCGCGCGGACGTCCATCGACTACAAAGGACAGGTGCTGGACGAGATGGACATCGATGCCATCCTCGAACGGCGTCCGGCCCTCGCGCTGGTTGACGAGCTGGCGCACACCAACGCTCCCGGAAGCCGCCATCCGAAGCGATATCTCGACGTGCTGGAGTTGCTGGCGAATGGCATCGACGTCTATACCACGCTCAACATCCAGCACGTCGAGAGCCTCAACGACATCGTCGCGCAGATCACCCGTATCCGGGTGCGCGAGACCGTCCCCGACAGCATCATCGATCGCGCCGATGACATCGAGATCATCGACATCACGCCGCAGGATCTCATCAAGCGGATGCAGGACGGCAAGGTTTACGTTCCCAAAACCGCGCGGCGCGCCATCGAGAACTACTTCTCGCCGGGAAACCTGACCGCCCTGCGCGAGCTCGCCCTCAGACGCACGGCGCAGCGGGTGGACGACCAGCTTCTCAACCACATGCAGGCCCATGCGATCTCCGGCCCCTGGGCCGCGGGCGAACGCATTCTCGTCTGCCTCGATCACGGACGCAACGGGGCAACGCTGGTTCGCTATGCCCGGCGGCAGGCTGACAGGCTGCGGGCGCCCTGGACGGTCATCCACATGGAAACCGCCCGCTCGGCCTATCTGGCCGACGCGGACAAGGACCGTCTGGCGGCCTGCATGCGGCTGGCCGAGCAACTGGGGGCGGAAACCGTGACGCTTCCCGCTTCGAACGTCTCCCGCGAGCTCATCGCCTATGCCGGCGCCAACAACGTCAACCACCTCATCGTCGGCACGTCCGACAGGCCGCGCTGGCGGGAATGGTTCGAGGGATCGATCACCCACGATCTGATCCGCAACGCGGGCGCCATCAGCGTGCACGTCATGTCGGGCAGCGGCGAAGAGGTTGCACCGAGAGGCGTGCGCACGGCGAAGGCTGCAAACAGGATAAAGCCGAAAGACTACCTGTTCAGTCTGGCCTTCGTCTCCATGGCCGTGGTGATCGGCATCCTGCTCGACCAGACGCTCAACGTGCAGAATCTGGCGCTTGTGTTCCTGATGGGCGTTCTTGCCTCCGCCGTCAGGGGCGGGCTCGGCCCCGGCCTCTTCGCGTCTTTCCTGGGTGCGACCGCCTTCAACTTCTTCTTTCTCGAACCACGCTATACGCTGACGATCCGCGATCCCGAAAGCGTCGTCGCTTTGCTCTTCTTTCTCGGGACCGCGCTCGTGGCGAGCAATCTGGCAGCCGCCGTTCAAAGGCAGGCGACGGCGGCGCGACAGCGCGCGCGCACCACGGAGGACCTTTACCTGTTCTCGCGGAAACTCGCCGGTACCGGCACGCTCGACGACGTCCTCTGGGCGACGGCCTTCCAGATCGCCTCGATGCTGAAGGTCCGCGTCGTCATCCTGCTGCCCGAGGACGGCACGATCGCCGTCAGAGCCGGTTATCCGCCTGACGATACGCTCGTGGATGCCGACATCGCGGCCGCGCGATGGGCCTGGGAGCACGATCGGCCAGCAGGCCGCGCGGCCGATACGCTCCCCGGCGCCAAAAGGCTTTATCTGCCCCTTAGGACGGGCCGCGGTGCCATCGGCGTGGTCGGCCTCGACAACGACAGACAGGGGCCGCTCCTCAATTCCGATCAGCAGCGTCTGTTCGATGCGCTTGCCGACCAGGCAGCGCTCGCCATCGAGCGTATCCAGCTCGTGGCGGACATCGACAGGGCACGGCTCGCCGCCGAAACAGACCGTTTGAGAACGGCGCTTCTGACCTCCATTTCGCATGATCTGAAGACGCCGCTGGCCGCCATTCTCGGATCGGCCGGGACGATCAAGGACTTCGGTGCCGGTCTGTCGGAAGACGCCAAGGACGACCTGTTGACGACGGTGATCGAGGAGTCGGAGCGGCTAAACCGTTTCATCGCGAACCTGCTCGACATGACCCGCATCGGGTCCGGCGCGCTGACACTGAATACCGCGCCGCACTTCGTCGGCGACATCGTCGGCTCGGCTCTTGCGCGCGCAACAAAGATCACGGCGGACCACCGTGTGGAGACGGCGATCCCCGACGATCTTCCCATGGTCAAGGTCGACCCGGTTCTGCTGGAACAGGTTCTCTTCAACCTGATCGACAACGCCGCCAGATACGCGCCGGACGGCACGACGATACGGATAGAGGCGGATGGCGACGCCGGCCTCGTGCGCCTTCGCGTCACCGACGAGGGGCCGGGCGTACCGCCGGGCGATCTGGAGCGGATTTTCGACAGCTTCTACCGTGTCAGCAAGACTGACCATGTCACAGCCGGCACAGGCCTCGGCCTGTCGATCTGCCGGGGGTTCATCGAGGCGATGGGCGGCAGCATCACGGCCGAGAACAGACTGGACGACGCGGGTGCCCTGTTCCAGATCTCACTGCCGAAAGCGCCTGCATCGAAGGGAACGACAGCATGACCCATGCCACCGTCAAGATCCTCGTCGTGGACGACGAGCCGCCGATCCGCAAGCTGCTCGATGTCGGTCTGTCGTCTCAGGGATTTGCGATCAGCGGAGCGCCGAATGCCCGCTCCGCGATCGAGATGGCGCAAGCGGATGGTCCCGATCTCGTCCTGCTCGATCTCGGTCTTCCCGACATGAGCGGGCATGAACTCTTGGCCCGATGGCGCTCGGAGAACGTCCCGTTTCCCGTCATCATCCTGTCGAGCCGCACGGACGAAACCGGCATCGTTCAGGCACTCGAACTGGGTGCCGACGACTATGTCACCAAACCGTTCGGAATGAACGAACTCGTCGCGCGCATTCGCGTGGCCCTGCGCCATCGTTTCCAGAGCCAGGGCGAGGCCCCTGTCTTCGAAGCGGGCGACCTGTCGGTCGATCTCGTGAAACGCATCGTGAAGGTTCGCGGAAACGAAGTGAAGATGACGCCCAAGGAGTACGATATTCTGCGGCTGCTGGTGCAGCACTCTGGCCGCGTTCTGACACATCGTTTCATCCTCGAGAAGGTTTGGGGCGAGATGAACGATGTGCAGTACCTACGGGTGTACGTCCGCCAGCTCCGGCAGAAGATAGAAGAAAGCCCCGATCAGCCCCGATACATTCTCACCGAAACCGGCGTCGGCTACAGGCTTGCGGAGATCGTCGGCATGTCGGAGAGCCGATCGACGACAGGCCCAAAGACCATGCCATGACCCTCGAGGATGGCGCTCAGCGGGTCAGCTTGGTCCGCCTCCCTTCGAGCTTAGGAGCGCCATCCGCGAATGCCGCGAATGCCGCGAATGGTCGTCATGCGCACTGGGAAACGCCGAGAAGACCACTATCCCCGACGGTGGGTATGACCGGCTAATTCGCAATCGGAAACGGCACGACATTGGAAGGTTGCAGGGCCTGTTTCAACAGATATTGCCCGTATGCGCCTTTGCCGAGTTCGCGTGCCAGCTGAAGAAGCTGTTCGCTCGAAATGAAGCCCTTCTGGAAGGCGATTTCTTCCGGGCAGGAGATCTTGAAGCCCTGCCGGCGCTCGAGAATGGCGACGAATTCTCCAGCGTCGAGCTGGCTGTCCGGGGTCCCGGTGTCGAGCCATGCATAGCCGCGCCCCATCAGTTCCACATTCAGCTGGCCGCGTTCCAGATAGACGCGATTGACGTCGGTGATCTCCAGTTCCCCGCGCGGCGAGGGTTCGAGGTTCGCGGCGATCTCCACGACGCTGCTGTCGTAGAAGTAGAGGCCCGTCACGGCCCAGTTCGACCGGGGAACGAGAGGCTTCTCCTCTATCGAAACGGCCTTCATGCCGGCATCGAAATCCACCACCCCGTAGCGTTCGGGATCGTTGACGTAATAGGCGAACACGGTCGCCCCTGTCCTGCGTTTCCTCGCGCGTGCGAAGAGGTCCGTGATGCCGTGACCGTAGAAGATGTTGTCGCCCAGAATCAGGCAGGAGGGGCTGGAGCCGATGAAGTCGGCGCCGATAAGATAGGCCTGCGCGAGGCCGCCCGGAGACGGCTGCTCGGCATAGGTGAGCTTCAGTCCCCACTTGCTGCCGTCACCGAGAAGGCGCCGAAAGTTCGGCAGGTCCACCGGGGTCGAGATGATCAGGATGTCCTTGATGCCGGCCAGCATCAACGTCGACAGCGGATAGTAGATCATCGGCTTGTCGTAGATCGGCATCAGCTGCTTGGATGTGACCAGCGTCATCGGATGCAGGCGCGTACCGCTGCCGCCTGCCAGAATAATACCCTTCATGATTGCCTCTCCTTCATCGGCGTTGCCTCTTTCATCGTGTCGAAAAGTCGTTCGATCACCCGTTCCGTCGCGGGTCGCCAGCCCGACATGGCGACGCCGTGCATGGCCTTCAGCTTGCGACAGTCGAGCTCCGCATTCGCCGGTCGCTCGACGGCGCTCGAATAGGTGTGCGAGGGAATGGGGTTGACGGCGGCGAACGGACCTCCCCGCGCCCTGGACGCGCGGAAGATCTCCTCGGCGAAGCCGGCCCAGCTCGTTTGCCCGCTACCGCTCATGTGGAACGTGCCGCGCAGGCCCGGCTCGTCGCTCGCCAGAAGGTTCCGCGCGACCGACACGATGGCGTCGGCGATGTCGAAGGCGGATGTGGGCGTGCCGAACTCGTCGGCGATGACATTGACGCAGTCGCGCCCCTCGGCAATCCGCAGCATCGTCTTCAGGAAGTTCGAGCCGAAGGGGCTGAACACCCAGGCGGTGCGCAGGATTACATGATCAGCGGTCGCATATGCGATAGCCCGCTCGCCGCCGAGCTTGGATCGGCCGTAGACGCTGAGAGGCCCCACGGGGTCTGTCTCCGCATAGGCTCCCGACCTCGTGCCGTCGAAGACGCAGGCGGTCGAGAGGTGGATGATCGGGACGCCGAGTGCGGCGGCCACATGCCCGAGAACCCCGGCAGACGTCTGGTTGACAAGGGTTGCGAGCCCTTCGTCGGCTTCGGCCTGTTCGATGGAGGTATAGGCTGCCGCAGAAACGATGATCTCCGGCCTTGCTGCCGACAAGGACGGGCCGATCGACCCGCTATCCGCCAGGTCCAGCTCCGGCCGCCCAAGGGGAATGATGTCGAGATCGGCATGGACGGCGGCGCGATCGAGGAGCGCGCTGACGACCTGTCCGTGTCGTCCTGTAACGACGATGCGGCGGCGTGGCCGTGTCATCGCCTCGCCCCGTGCATGCCCGACAATCCCCCCAACCATTCCATGGCGTTCGCAAGGGAAAATGTCATGTCCTCGTCCCCCGTTGAAAAGTTGAATGTGAAAGAGTCCCATCAGGATGCCGCCTCGCGCAACCCTGCAGGCGCGGCGGCTATGGCTGTCCGGAGGTCTCCGCGTGCGCGGGCGGATGGTCGCAGCCTGCCGTCTGGTTGTTCGCGATCATGTTGCCCGACGGTCGTCCGTTTCCGGCGAGCGTCCGGATATGCCTCCAGGCGATCCGGCCGTCCGTGACGACGCCCCTGCCCGAGGGCGCGAGCGTACCGGAGGTACCGGCGTTCTCCGTCTGATAGATTTCGCCATCCGCATAGATGAAGCGTCTCGCAGTGTAATCCGTCGCGGCCTTCCATCGACCATAGCCCTGCCCGACCATGACGCATCGCAACTGTGTCGGTCGCCCCTGGTCGTCCGCGATGATGTTGCCGACGATCACGTTGTTTCGGCCACCGCCCCCGAATGCGCCGTTGGCGAGGATGCCGGCATAGACGCTCGTGTCCTGCGGGTTGTGCAGCGGAGATCTCGGGTTGAGATTCTGCCCGTTGCCGATGGCGACATTACCCATAACCGTGTTTTCGTCGCCATAGATCGCAATGCCGTTCAGCGCGTTGCCGGAGACGCGGTTGCCGAGCACGACATTGCGGTCGCCGGTCACGGAGATTCCATTATCACCCGTACCTTCGGCTCTGTTGTAGGCGATCACGTTGCCGAAGGCGTTGTAGCGAATGCCGACGAGCTCGATGCCGTTTGCCCGCGTCGAGTTGTTGGAGATGTCATTGCCGTTCGCACCGTTGTCGATTTGGATGCCGAAGCCGGCATTGCGTTCGAATTCGTTGCCTTCGATGGCAATCCCGGAGGAACCGTTGGTGATGGCGATCGCGTTGGCGGCCACCCCGTTCTCGAAGCGCGCGCGTTCGACGCGCCCGTTGCGGGCATTGGAGAAGACCAAGGTTCCCGCATCAACCGCACCGCCGCCTGTGAGGCGAAAATTACCGGCACGAACGGTGCCGAGGGTCCGGCTCCGCCCGTTCTGGCGAAAGGTTATGTTCTCGATCGCGACATGCGTCGCACTGGGCGGCACGTCGAACGCGGCACCATCGCCCTCGGCGATCAGAACCGTTCCGACCGCACCGCGAAGGCTGGCATTGCGGGCGAATGTCAGTGTCCCGTTGATCCTGTAGGGGCGGCCCCGGTTCTCCAGAAACACCGACCGGCCTTCGGAAAGGCGGACCCGGATCTCGGCGAACTCTGCCTCGTTCTCGGCTGCGGGACCCTGGAGGCTCGTGTCCTGCAAGGCCGAGGCATAGACCGGGATGAGCAGGCAGAGCGCGGCCGTAAAGCCGAGCACGATGCGCCGCACAGACACTTTGTCCTGCCGGCATGTCTCCGTTCTCATAGCTGTGAAACCCATGTGGCAGCGATCCCGCTCTAAAAGCCGCGAGCCCGCCCGGGCGAAGCGACTGCGCCGCGCGCCGGACGATGCGATGCAAAGCAGCCTCAGGCGGCCATGATGTCCTGCTCCTCGCGCATCTCCAGACCGTTGCTCTTGAAGAACGCCGTGAAGGTCCTGAGATAGGCGCCGTACCGCGCCTCGAAGCGGCTGAAATCGGCCTGTTCGATAAGCGCCGGCAGGTCGAGGCTTCGCGTCATGTCGACGGTCTCGGCGGGCACGAACGGAATGTTCAGCGTCTGGGCGAGCTCGACCGTTCTTGCGTCGTGCGTCATCAGGATGCCGGGCGTTCCCGCCAGCAGGGCCGCAACGGTTCCGTGGATGCGCGTTCCGACGAACAGGTCCTGCGTCTGGGCGTAGTCGGTCCACTTCTCGAGGTCGTAGAACACCTTGCCGTGCAGCCGGAGATACCGCCCGACCGCCTCCGCATCGCTGTCGCCGTAAGACTTGCAGACGATGGGATCGACCTTTGCCATGATCTCCTTGTTCACGGTGCGGCCCAGCGCATAGTAGAAATCGGCAAGCTCGGACTGCAGGACGATATCGTAGCGCTGGCGGTAGGCTTCCTTGTAAAAATAGTCCTGCAAAGGGCTCGTATCGTGCATGAGGTGCCGTGTAGAGTGGAACGCCACCCGCTGCGGATTCTTCGACACCTTGGAAAGCGGGCCGCGTGCATAGCTGGCAAGAAGAAGCGACGGGCATCCGGTTACCTCGACGTTCTTCACGCCGAAGCCGTTGAGAACCTCGGCCGAGAACGGACCCCGCACGGAAATCATCTTCGAGCTGTCGGCCGCCAGCCGGACGAGACGCTCCGTACCCGGCTTCAGGGTCGGATGCTCCCGGCCTTTGCTCGGCTGCGCGCCGAGCCCGACAAGGATGACCGGGAGTTTCAAGGCCTCCAGACGCTCGGCCAGCACGCCGAAATCGCTATGCGGGTTCAGCCAGTTGGCCGCAGCGACCACCACCGCGTCCCGGCCTTTGGCGACCTCCGGCGTGAAGTGGTAGGAGGAGATGACGCCGTTGCGGATCACCCGGAAGAGCGATTCCGAGAAAATGAGGTTGCCGGTATTGTTGCCAGCGACGCTCAGGCACTTTTCGACCGTGAAGCCATTGTTGAGGACGCCGCGAACGTTGATTCCAAGGACGAGAGGAGATTTGAACAAGAGACATTCCTTTGCTTTATCTGGAGCCGTAGCGGCAACGCGATGGACGATCGTCGCACCGAGCCGGACGTGTGGGTGACGTCACGGGTCGGTCTACTTCAGGTATTTCTTGTAGATTTCCGTGTATTTCTTCGCGACCGCCTCGATCGTGTAAGACGATCCGACGGACAGCGAGGCATTGGAGAAGCGGTCGCGCACGTCTTTCCGGGTCATTTCGATCATTGCGTTGGAAAAATCGGTGGTGAATATGTCGTCCGCCGCGGTATTCGGCACCAGGATGCCCGCCGTCTTCTCTCCGGCCGTCAGCATCTTGCGGATCTCGCCGATATCCGTAGCGATGATGGGCGCGCCCATGTGCATCGCCTGGATGAGGGTGAGCGGGAATGACTCGCCCTCGAACCGGGATGGCAGGATAGCGACGTCGGAGATGGCGTAGGCGCCGTTGATGCACTCCTGATAACCGACGAAATGAACGCCTTCTTCTTCCGAGAACTCTTCCTGCAGCACCGCAAGTTCCGGCCCTGAGCCGCACAGCATCAGGTGCAACGGCACCTCGGAATGCCGCTGCGCGATACGCTTCGCCTCGATGGCGACGCGCCAGCCCTTCTCCTTGATGGCGCGGGAGGCGAGCGTGAACAGCACGCCCCCTTCGGGCACACCAAGCTCTGCCCGCGAGATCGGGAACGGCCGGTCGTCGGAGGGCATGCCGTTCGGAATAAAGGTCACCCGGTTCGGATCGAGCGGAACACCGTCGAGATGGGCCAGATTCTTCGCGCTCAGATAGGTCCAGTGGTCCACGCCCCGAATGAGCCGAAACAGCATGTCCTCGCCCATCGGCGTGACCTCGTACGAGCCGTGCAGCGTCACGATGTAGCGCACCTTGTTGTTGCAGCGGTTCCGGGCGCCGAAGAAGAAATACTCGACCGATGCGACATGGGAATGCACCAGATCGATGCCGGCCGTTTCGATGAAATGATCGATGCCGACTTCGGTAACCCAGTGTGCGTCGTAGACGGCGACGCGCCGGTCGAGCAGGTTGCGAACGTTCGCGTTCTGCTTCCACCCGTCGGTGATGAGGAAGGAGACGAGATATCCCATTTCCACCAGCGTATTGGCGAGATGGATGGGGAAGATTTCGCCGCCACCGAGATGGAAGCCGAGCGTTGCGACGAGAATGTGCTTGGTCGAGCGTTTGGTCCTCAGCACCTTTTCGTTATGATAGTGCATCGTCAGCGCGCCGATGTGCTTCTCGGCTCCGGAATAGACGAACTGACGGTAGACGTTGAAGTAGAACTCCAGGGCGATATCATCCGGCGTGCCCCAGCGTTCGCGTAGCGACACCATGATCTTCTGGTGCTCTGCATAATATTTCGGCTGAATGAAGCCTTTGACCGAGGTATTCTTGCCGTGCTGGCGGAAATACGCCACGGCCTCGGGCGCATAGGCCATCTGACCGCCGCCCGCCAGGATCGAGTAGAGATACCAGTCGCCGCAGATCTTGTAGGAGACGAGTTCGTCCCACACCTCTTCCGGGATGTTCTGGTTGCGGAAGACGCAGCCGCCGACGTTCGGAATGAGATTGGACTTGCCGAAGCCGCCGCGGAAGAACTGGTGGGCCGGACGCTTGAAGGGTTGGCTCCAGATACCCGCCGCGGCACGTTCGCGGTAGTCGTCGAGGCCGGGGCTCATATTGCCCACGGCGTCGGAGAACTGGATGCGCCCGAAGGCGACCATGACGCTTTCGTCCACCAGCGGTCGCACGCAGTGCTCGAGGAAGTCCAGCTCGCAGAAGTCGTCGCTCTCGCAGATCCAGATGACCTCGCCTGCTGCACTCTCGATCCCCTTGCGCCACTGCTTGAAAACGCCGCCCGAATTCGCGGTGTTCAGGATCGTGCGTATCTGCGGATAACGCGCGGCATAGTCCGCAATGACCGTCCGGCTGTCATCCGTGGAGCAATCGTCGAGGATGATCACCTCCAGGTTTTCATAGGTCTGGTTCAGGATGCAGTCGAGGCGCTTCTGGAGGAACCGTGCATGGTTGAAATTGGGAACGATGGCGGTCACGAGAGGCGCGTATTCCTTCAGCGCCAGATGCGTCTCGTAGCGGATCGCACGACGGCCCTCGCTGATGCCATGCAGGATGAAGTGCTTGAACGGATTGCCACCGCCGTTCTTGATGTCCTCGTTCTTCTCCAGGTAGTAGCGCGTATTGAACGTCGGGCTCGGATCGCGAAGCTCGCGCCAGCCATGGTTCATATAATGCTCGAAGAGATCGAGCCCCGAGCCCTGCAGATCCGGCGATGATGCGAGATAGTAATCCTCGTCGAAGGCGGCGCGCACCCGCTCGTCCTCGCGCTCGCCGGCATGGGAAACTTCCGAGAAGCTGCGCCCTTCCGCCCGCCCCCATCTGAGGTAATGGACGAAGGGATTCCAGTCGCTATCGCTGACGTCGGGATTGGCCTCCAGATAGGCACTCAGCGAAAAGGACGCGGACGGATCCCAGCCGTCGGACCAGCCTTTTGACAGGAAGTGCTCGATGAGGTCGATATCCTCTCCCGGATGATCGGGGAAATGGCCGAGATAGAAGGCATTATCGAACTCAAGAGCGACGAGCTCATAATCGCTGAGATCAAAGGTTCGGTGGTCCTGTTCCCCGGTTCTGACCGGTCTTGCGAGGTCTCTGCCCTCGCGTCGTCCCCATCGGATATAGTGAACGAAAGGGTTGAAGCCGGACGAGCGTACGTCCGCATTGGCGTCGAGATAGGCCGAAACGGAGAAGGTCGGCGACGGATCGAACCCGGCGAGATGGCCCTTGGACAGGAAGTGCTCGATGAGGTCGATCTCGCTTCCCGGCGGCTCGGGAAAATGCCGCAGGTAGAACTGACTGTCGAATTCCGGTGCGACCCATTCGTAATCGCTGAGTTCGATATTGGCGATGTCGCTGTCTCGGCTCGCGGCGGTCGGCGCAAAACGTCGCCCTTCCAGCCGTCCGCGCTGCAGATAATGGACGAAGGGGTTCACCCCCTTGCTCCGCACATCCGGGTTGGCCTCGAGATAGGCGGAGACGGAAAATGCGGGGCTCGGGTCGTAACCGTCGATCCAGCCTTTCGACAGAAAATGCTCGATCAGGTCGATCTCCGGCCCCGGCGGCTTCAGGAAGTAGGTCAGGTAGAAGGCGGGATCGAATTCCTCGGCCACGCACTCATAGTCGCTGGGCGCAACCCCCGCGATCGTCCCGGCCGGGGCATGCTCTGTTTCGGCCGGCGGTTCGCCGATGTCCGGCATAAGCGGTGCCGCTCGTCCCTCGTCCCGTCCCCATCGCA
Organism: Rhizobium sp. 9140; assembly: GCF_900067135.1. Taxonomy (NCBI): domain Bacteria; kingdom Pseudomonadati; phylum Pseudomonadota; class Alphaproteobacteria; order Hyphomicrobiales; family Rhizobiaceae; genus Rhizobium; species Rhizobium sp. 9140. The sequence continues at coordinate 726,221 of NZ_FJUR01000002.1, forward strand.
GGTAATGGACGAACGGGTTGTGCCCGGCCTCGCGAACGTCGGGGTTCGCCTTAAGATAGGCTTTGACGGAAAAGGCAGGTGACGGATCGTAGCCCTCTTTCCACCCCGTCGACAGGAAGTGTTCAATAAGATCGATCTCGGGGCCGATCGGTTCGAGAACCTGGCTCTGGTAGAAGCTCTCATCGAATTCCGCGGCGACCTGCTCATAGTCGCTGAGCGGGGTCTCGGGATAGGGCTCGCGGAAGATCCGGCGATCGAACTGAACCGGGGCGATGACCTGCTCGCTTCGTACACGTTCCAAGATATCCACGTACTGGACCATTTCCCCAAACTCCAAACCGGTTCATGTTCACGTCGGCACCGGAGGTGCCAAACAAACGACAGGATCTGCCGTGGGTCAGCCGATGAAGGACCCATGGACCCAACGTGCTCCCGCTGCCAGCACCTCGGCAAAATCCGTCTCGTTCTCGACATTCGCAGCCACCACCGCCGCCTGGAGATGGCTCGCCTGCCGTATCAGTGCGTTGATGTCGGCACGCCTCGTCGCAGGCTGGCCGTTGGCTCCGCGTCCGGCATCAATCTTGATGAGGTCGATGACGCCGTCGCGTGCGAGCGCCAACGCCGGCGCGGTGCCGTCGAAATCGCCGATAGCCACCCTGCACCCGCGCGCGCGGAGCGCGGCGGCGAACAGCGCGACGGGCTCAGGATGGGCCAGGAGATGCAGGCGCTCGATTTCGACAATAAGGCGGACAGCGATGGCCGGTTGCGCAGAGAGGATGATCAGCGTCGAATGCCACCAGACGTCATCGATGGCCGAGAGAGCGGAAATGCTGCAGCCGAGCGTTTCATCGGGGTGATGGCGCAGGCGATCGATCGCCGCGAGAACGACCATCCGGTCGAACACGCGCGTCAGGCCGACACGGTCGAGCGCCGGGAGGAAGTCGCGGGCGCTGACCTCCCGGTCAGCGATCTCGCGGCCGTCTCCATAGACCACGTGCGGCAGAAGCGGCCTGTAGAGATCGGCGCCGCCGTCGCTTGCCGTGACGCGACCTTCCGAAAAATAGATGCCCGAACGCGCCAGCGCACGATGGATCGAGGCCGCCACGCACATATCGCCGCGAAACTCGAACGCATTGACCATCCGTCCTCTTTGTCGCGATGTGGCGAGACGGGCGATATTCGACATTTCCAGCAGGGTGAGCGAGACGAAAACGGCGTGTCCGCCCACGACGATGGCGTCGCCGCAGATAACGACGAGACTGGATTCGAGCATGGTCCAGTCATCCACGCCGTCGTCGAAATCATAGCAGACAAAGGTCACGCCCCAGGCTTCGATCACGGCCGGCCATGACCGGTTCGCAAACGCGAGATCCGCACGGGCGGCCACTTCTACCAGAACGCGTCCTGCGAGGCCATGGCCGTAAACCGAAGAGATATCGTCAATGTTCTGAATGACATAGTGAAACGTTCTGGTGCCCTTGTCCGCCAATGGAAGCCTGTCGGTGGTCATCAGCACTATGGGCTGTGTCATCGGGCGACCTCCGTGACGGACTGCGTCCTTCCGCGCTGGGAAACGCGGGAAAGCGCATCCGGGAGGGCCAGTGAAGCGGGGGTGTCTGTGCATGCGCCGGCCGTCTTTACGGCGCGGGCGTCAACCCTGATCAGATCGGAGATCGCACAGCTTCGCTGCATAAAGGGGTCCGTTCTGGTATCCCCTCATAACAAGGCGTTTCTGTGATGAAAACGGCGATTATCCAATGTTTCGGTCATGGAAACGGGCCGAAAAGCGTGCGGACAGAAGGGACCCTTTATTGTCAACTTTAAGTCGGCAATCCTTCGCCAGGCATGCAAAAAAAATCGCCTGGCGGGTGAAGGGGAGAAAAAGACCACATCGGAGAAAACACGCAGTCATGAGAATTGGTTATGCACGGGTTTCAACAGAGGATCAGAAACTCGATCTTCAAACACAGGTTCTGAACAAGTCGGAGTGCGACATGATCTTCACGGATCACGGGTTTTCCGGTGGATCCTTCGATAGGCCAGGATTGGAGCAGGCTTTGAGCAGGCTCGAAAGAGGCGACACCCTTGTTGTCTGGCGGCTGGACCGTCTCGGCCGGTCGCTGGTCAAGCTGGTGCAGGTCATGGACGAGTTCCGCCAGAGAGGGGTTCATTTCCACTCGCTGACCGAGAACATCGATACGAGTTCCTCGGGCGGTAAGCTGATGTTTCACATGATCGCCGCTCTTTCCGAGTTCGAACGGACGATTATCAGTGAACGGACGCGGGCCGGCATGGCGGCCGCGCGCAACAACGGTCAACGGCTTGGCCGCCCTCCATCCCTGACCGATGACGAGCTGACCGCCATCGTCAAGGCGATCAACGAACGCGGAGAAAGTCTTCGTGACGCGGCGATGAGAAACAATGTCTCGCTCCGCTCCCTGCGGCGCATGATTGCCAGGGGCAGAGACTTCGGTACGGCCTCCCTGCAGGCACATTGCGGACCGGATCTCTGTCCGATGTAACGGGAAAGCGCGTCAGTCGGGGGGATCATCGCCAGCCTGCGATGACCCATTGCGGGTGCGTCCCGCAATGGGTCATCCAGCGAGGGAAGTCCCTATAGTCTAGCTTCGAGAGGCTCCACCAGAGAATTCAAGGGTATTGACAGCCTGGAAAACCAGACTGTAGCTTTCGACTTATAGAAAATTGTAATACATATCAATAAAAAACTAAATAAGGGGAGTGAAATTTAAGATTCCGCGACCAGCGTTTACGCATGTTTAGGGGAACTGCATGTGATCGGTTATGCGCGCGTTTCAACGGACGATCAAAATCTTGATCTCCAGATCAATGCTCTTCAAAAAGCTGGCTGCAGTAAGATATTCTTCGACAAGGGCGTCTCGGGCAAGGTATTCGAGCGGCCTGGACTTGCTAACGCTATTTCGAGCCTGCACCCTGGCAAGATGTTCGTCGTCTGGCGCCTGGATAGACTGGGGCGATCTCTTCCCAAACTTATCGACTTCATCGACCAGCTGGGAAAGCAGAACATCGCCTTTCTCTCGCTGACCGAAAACATCGATACCAAATCCTCCGGGGGGCGGCTCATCTTTCACATTATGGGCGCGCTGGCGGAGTTCGAGCGAACGCTGATCAGCGAAAGAACGAAGGCGGGAATGGAGGCAGCCCGCATGAAAGGCACGCATCTCGGACGACAGCCATCCATGAGCACGACCGACGTGCAACAGGCCCTGAGAGCGATGAATGCCGGCGAAGACATCGACTCCATCGCCAGGCAATACGACATCTCAACCCGCACCCTGCGGCGCCACATTATGAAAATGAATGCGATTTAGGTGAAGAATCCTTTCAAGCGCGTAATCTGGAGTCATCGTTAAACTCTTATGAACAGGCGTGAACGGATGGCGCGCTCGTGGGTGATGCGCGCCCACCGTGATCCGCAGAGGGCACCAACGCATTCTCGGCCTCAGCGATTTTGCCCTTGAGGGCCTTGCGACGACATCAAACTCTGACAAGCCAGGTCGGTGCCGCAGGATGCTCGCACGACAAGTTCGCACGCGATGTAGTTGATCCCCGACTCCACAGGCTTGCCCTGGGTGAGGTCCAGCATTGCCAAACCCGCCCGTCTGCCCAGTTCCTTCAGGCCCATGTCGATCGTCGTCAGGGCCGGGCGGGTCTGGGCAGCGACGACATGCCAGTTGTCGAAGCCGACGACCGCCATGTCGCCGGGCACGGCAAGTCCGTGGTCCCGCAAAGCGTCGATCACGCCACGGGCGGTCTCGTCGCTTCCGCAGAAGATCGCATCCGGGCGCGGCTCCGGGCGCGTCAGTATCCTGTGAACGGCTTCGTGCCCCCAATCTTCACCCCAGGGTCCAAACATAACCTCGCCTTCGCCCCCCACACAGGCGCGATAGGCTTCGGCACGGCGGCGAACAGCGGCGAAGTCCTCCGGTCCCGTGATGTGCAGGATCCGGCGATGCCCGAGCGACAGGAGGTGCTCGACCGCCAGGCGGGCGCCCTGCTGATCATCGGGAACGAATGACACACTGGTGTCCGGCCCTTCCGCAAAGGCATAGACCACCGGTATGGGCAGGCGGGAGAGATCGACCTGCGGCGCAAGATCGACCCGGGTGGCCGTGAAGATGATCCCGTCCACCTGCTTGTCCAGCAGCGCTTCCAGATGAAGGCGGGCAAGCCTGGGATCGTTGTTGGTGGCGCAGAGAAAGACCGACACGCCATGATCGACGAGCGCTTCCGAAACGCCCGCCGTCATCGGCAAGGTCAACCGTCCATAGGTGTCGTTGGTGATCATGCCGATCGAATGGCTGCGTCGACTGAGCAACCCGCGCGCGAGTGCATTCGGCCGGAAGCCGATCTTTTCAGCGATGCGCTTTACCCGGTCACGGGTCTCGGCATTTGTCCGGCCCTGTCCATTCAGTGCGTTTGAAGCGGTGGAAATGCTGACGCCCGCAGCGAGCGCCACATCGCGGATCGTCGCTCTTCGCCCATGCCAAGTGGTCATCATCAGCACCCTGAAGTTGGCTTGATAAAAGGTTTCATCAAGAAATATCTCAAGTGATAAAAGGTTTTAGCATTTCATTTGGCATTCGCTGTGTTCACGCTGTCGACAATACAAATATTCTCGATTACCGTCTGTGTCACGTCAATGTCCCGGCATGTCCAGGGGAGATTTGGCGACAACGAAAAAGGGAACGCTCCATGCTGAAGATCACACTGGCGCTCGCCGCGCTTTCGCTTGTTGCCAGCACCACGCTGGCGAATGCAACCGATGTCACCCTGTGGGTTCGCACCTCGTCCGGCGCCGTCCTCCAGGGCCTCGCAGATCACTACAACGCCTCCCATTCCGACAAGATCGTCGTGACGCAGATTACGGCCGAGCAGATGGTGCCGAAGCTGGGCGCGGCCATCGCCGGCGGTGCGGCACCCGATGGCGCCGTGCTCGATCTCATCTATCTGCCGACCTTTGCCGCAGCCGATGGCTTGGAAGACATTACCGAGTTCGTCAAGAGCCGCCCTTATGCAAGCGCCATGAGCCCGTCGCATATCCGCCTTGCGACCTACGAGGACAAGATTTACGGCGTACCGGCCCTCCCCGATGCCTCGATCATCGCTTATAACACCGACCTCTTCGAAAAGGCCGGTCTCGATCCGAACAAGGCGCCGGCGTCGCTGGAAGAGATTGCCGCCGACGCCAAGAAGATCGCGGCGCTCGGCAACGAGACCTACGGCTTCTACTTCGTCGCCAATTCCGGCAGCTGGCTGATCTACGACTTCCTGCCGCATCTCTGGGCAGCGGGCGCCGACATCCTCAGCGAGGACGGCCGCACGGCCACCGTCGATACGCCGGCGCTGCGCGAGACGATCGCCGCCTATCGCGACATGTGGAAGGCGGGTGCGATCCATCCCACTTCCCGCTCCGGCAACGGCAACAATGCGGTCGAAGCCTTTGCCTCCGGCAAGGTCGGCGTTCTCATGACCGGCTCCTATATCGTCAACCTGCTGACGAGCAAGTATCCGGACGTCAAGTTCGCCGTCGCGCCGATCCCCGGCCCCAAGGGCGGAGCCTCCAGCTTTGCCGGTGGCGATACGCTGGCCGTCATGAAGGGCATCGATGAGGACAAGAAGAAGGTCCTGCTCGACTTCGTCGATTTCTACATGACACCGGAGCAGCAGGTCTACATCACAAAGGAATCCGGCATGCCCTCGCGCACCGATCTCGCAGGCGATGCCTATGCGAACTTCGACAAGCGCAATCTGGTGTCCTACGACATCCTGTCGAAGGCACGCACGCCCTACACCTTCTCCTCGGACGAACTCTTCGTCAGCCGTACCGGACCCTTCGTCAACCTGATCCAGGGCGCGATCTTCGGGGAAGACGTCGATGGATCCATCAAGACCGCGCAGGATGCGTTCACCAAGGTTCTTGAGCGAACCAACCCTTAAGGGTTCAGCCGTCGGATGTGACCTGCCGCAGAGCCTTTTCCAAGGCCTGAGGTCTTGTCCGCCCCTCACCCTAGCCCTCTCCCCGCATGCGGCGAGAGGGAACGTGCCCCAAGGTTGCTCCGAGTCCCTTCTCCCCGCGAGCGGGGAGAAGGTGCCGGCAGGCGGATGAGGGGCAGTTGCGACCGAAACGCTAAACGTCCCGCACCCCGCACGTCCCATCATCAACCCCGTCCCATCATCAACCAAGGAGCGAAATCTTGGCTTCGACGGCCCAAAGACCGACGCAGACGGTGACGGCGAGCAACGACCCCGAACCGAAGGGCTGGCTTGGCCTTGCCTTCATGGCGCCGAGCCTTGTCTTCATCCTCGGCCTCTTCGTCGTGCCTCTGGTCATGGCGCTCTGGATGAGCCTGCACAACTGGCCGCTGCTCGGACGCCGCAAGTTCATCGGGCTTGGCAACTATGCGGAACTGCTGGGAGACATGCAGCTCTGGCATTCCCTTGGGTTCACGCTGCTCTATACCGTGCTCGTCACCGCCGCCATCATGGCCGTCGCCTTGCCGCTGGCGCTGCTGGTGGACCGGCCGCTCCGGCTTGCCGGCTTTTTCCGCACGGTCTATTTCATGCCCGTCGTCATCGGCTTCGGTGCAGCCTCCACGCTGTGGATGTGGCTGCTCAATCCCGACAATGGCGTCTTTGCCCATCTACTGCGCGGCCTTGGCCTCGTGGACAGCGCGCCGCGGCCGCTCGAAAGCTTCTGGCCGGCGCTCGGCGTCATCATCCTCATGGTGGTCTGGAAGACGGCAGGCTTCACCATGGTCATCCTTCTTACCGGTCTTCAGGCCATTCCCGCCGACGTGACCGAAGCGGCCAAGATCGATGGCGCCGGCATCTTCAGCCGCTTCCGGCGGATCACGCTGCCGCTGATGCGCAATTCGCTTCTTTTGGCGCTGGTGCTCAATGTGACGTCGTCGATGCTCGCGTTCGACCAGTTCTTCATCATCACGCAGGGCGGCCCGTCGAACAGCACCATCTCCGCCGTGTTCTCGATCTACCTCGCCTCCTTCTCCTCCTATCGCCTCGGCTATGGCTCGGCCATGTCCTTCGTGCTCCTCGTCGTCCTCGTCGCGATCTCCTCGATCCAGCTCGCTTTCCTGCGCCAGCGGCCGGAGGAAAGCTGATGAGCCGCACCCTTCCCACATCCGCGCCGATGCCGGCAGGCGAACGGCTCGGCTTTGCAGCCTTCATCCTCGTCTCGGTCGTCTTCGCGCTGTTCTTTCTGCTGCCGATCGTCTGGTCGTTCGCCAACTCCTTCAAGCCTGCGGCCGAAGCCCTGGCCCATCCCGTCGCGCTTTTCTCCAAGGCATTCTCCCTAGAAAACTACCGGCGGCTGGATACGGTCGGTGCCGGCTGGACCGTCTATGCCGGCAACTCGGTCATGATTGCGCTCGGAACCGTGGTTCTGACGGTGCTCGTCGCCGTTCCCGCCGGCTATGGCTTCTCGAAGTTCCGCTTTCCCGGTCAGTCCGCGCTTTTCATCGTGGTGATGGCGACGATGATGATCCCGTTCCAGTCGATCCTCACACCGCTCTTCCTGATCCTGAAAGTGCTGAAGCTTCAGAACAATCTGTTCGGCCTCGTGCTGATCTACGTGACCTTCCAGCTTCCCTTCTCGATCTTTATGATGCGCAATGCCTTCGATGCGGTGCCGCGCGCGTTGATCGAGGCGGCGCGGATCGACGGGGCTTCGCAGTGGACGATTCTCAGGCGGATTATGCTACCGATCGCCCTGCCCGGCGTCGCGACGATCGCCATGTTCGCCTTCCTCAATGCCTGGAACGAGTTCCTCGCCGCGCTGATCTTCCTGTCGGACCAGAACAAGTTCACGCTGCCGATCATGCTGGTCAACGTCTCCTCCGGCATCTACGGCATCATCGACTGGGGTGCGCTGCAGGCCGGCGTCACCGTCACCATGGTCCCCTGCATCATCCTGTTCCTCCTCCTGCAACGCTATTACGTGCGCGGTCTCACCGCCGGCGCCGTGAAATGAGCATCGTGCATTCCCAGAAGGCTTCTCCCATGTCGTCCACGCCCGCCTCCCCGCGCGTCCAGCCGTTGACCGCGCCCCACCGCTTCGTCCCCGTCGATCATGCCTCCGTGGATTTCACCGGCGGGTTCTGGGAAAGCTGGTCGGACACCGTGCGCAACGTGACCATCCCCACCCAGCATATGCGGCTAGAGGAGGAAGGGTTTCTCGAGGTCCTCGACTTCGACAAGCCACCGTCGCCGCTGGTGCGCCGTATCCAGCCGAGCGGGCTGTCGATGCAGCATTTCTTCGACAGCGATTTCGGCAAATGGATCGAGGCCGCAAGCTACACGCTGAAAGCACATCCGAATGCCGAGATCGAGGCGAAGATAGACGCGATCGTCGAGAAGCTCGAACGGGGGCAGATGACCGACGGCTACCTCAACAGCTGGTTCATCCGCCGCGAGCCGGAGAAACGCTGGACGAACCTGCGCGATCTCCACGAGATGTATTCGATGGGGCATCTGCTCGAGGGCGCCGTCGCCTATTTCGAAGCGACGGGAAAACGGCGCTTCCTCGACGTGATGATCCGCGCCGTCGACCACATCATCGACACGTTCGGCCCGGAGCCGGGCAAGCTGCGCGGCTATGATGCCCATGAGGAAATCGAACTGGCGCTGGTCAAGCTCTACCGCGTGACGCGCGATCCGCGGCATCTGGCCCTTGCGACCTACTTCGTCGACGAGCGCGGCCGGATGCCCTCCTATTACGATGAGGAAGCCCGCCGTCGCGGCGAGAACCCGGAGGATTATGTCTACCAGACCTATGCCTACAGCCAGGCACACATGCCAGTGCGCGAGCAGACACAGGTGGTCGGCCATGCGGTGCGCGCCATGTATCTCTTCTCCGCCATGGTCGATCTCGCGCATGAAAATGACGATCCGACCCTGAAGGCAGCCTGCGAGCGGCTGTTCGACAACCTCACCGGCCGCCAGCTCTACGTCACGGGCGGGCTCGGTCCGTCGGCGTCCAACGAAGGTTTCACGCGGGAATACGATCTGCCCAACGCGACGGCCTACGCCGAAACCTGTGCTGCCGTTGCGCTCGGGTTCTGGAGCCACCGCATGGCGCAGCTCGATCTGGATGCAAAATATACCGACAAGCTGGAAACCGTGCTCTTCAACGGCGCGCTCTCCGGTATCTCGCGCGACGGCGAGCATTATTTCTACGAGAACGTGCTGGAGAGCCATGGCCAGAACCGCCGCTGGAAATGGCATTACTGCCCCTGCTGCCCGACCAACATCGCCCGCCTCATCACCTCACTCGGTCAGTACGTCTATTCCGCGACGGATGCGGATCTGGCGGTACATCTCTATGGCGCCAACACGGCGAAGGTCGCGCTTGGGCAGACCATCGTCCGGCTCACGCAGGAAACGCGCTATCCCTGGGACGGCGATATCCGGCTCGCGCTCGGGCTCGATACGCCCTCATCCTTCACGCTGCATCTGCGCATCCCCGGCTGGTGCCGGGCGGCACGGTTGACGGTCAATGGCGAGGCCGTCGATGTGAGGGCATCCGTCACAAAAGGCTATGTCGCGATCCAGCGCGCCTGGGCCGATGGCGACGAGGTACGGCTGTCCCTCGACATGCCGATAGACCGGCTCTACGCCCATCCCGCGGTGGGCGAGGATGCCGGCCGGGTGGCGCTGAAGCGCGGTCCCGTGGTCTATTGCGTCGAGGAAACCGATATCGGCACCGAGCCGCAACGGTTGCGGCTGCCCGCCGATGCCAAGCTCGACGTCGCCTATGATCCGGACCTGCTGGGCGGCGCCACCGTGCTGACGGGCGAGGCACTGGAGGCTGAGGCGAGCGATTGGGACGGGCTCTACCGCACGGTCCCGCCGGCACTCAAACCCCGCGCGTTCAAGGCGATCCCCTACCATCTCTGGGCAAACCGCGACCCGGGCGCCATGCTCGTCTGGCTGAACGAGAAGTAGGAGACAAAAATGGCTCGGCTCGAACTGCGAAACGTCGTCAAATCCTATGGCATCTACGAAGCCGTACGCGGCATCGATCTGGAAATCGAGGACAAGGAGTTCGTCGTCTTCGTCGGCCCGTCCGGCTGCGGCAAATCGACGACGCTCCGGATGATCGCCGGTCTCGAACACATCACCGGCGGCGATATCGTCATCGGCGATCAGGTGGTCAACCGCTTAGGCCCGGGCAAACGCGACATCGCCATGGTGTTCCAGAACTATGCGCTCTACCCGCACATGTCCGTGCGCGAGAACATCGCCTTCTGCCTCGAACAGCAGCGCCTGCCGAAAAGCGAGATCGAGAGCCGCATCCAGACGGCCGCGCGCACGCTTCACATCGAAGAGCTTCTGGACCGCCGACCCGGCCAACTCTCCGGCGGGCAGCGACAGCGTGTCGCCATGGGCCGGGCGATCGTGCGCAATCCCAAGGTGTTTCTGCTCGACGAGCCGCTGTCGAACCTCGACGCCAAGTTGCGCGTGCAGATGCGAACCGAAATCAAGCGCTTACATCAAGTCTTGCCGACCACCACGGTCTATGTCACGCATGATCAGATCGAGGCGATGACCATGGCGGATCGCGTCGTCGTCATGAATGGCGGATTGATCGAGCAATGCGGCCCGCCGCAGCGTCTCTACCATCACCCGGCCACGCGCTTCGTCGCCGGCTTTATCGGCTCGCCCGCCATGAACTTTCTAGAGGCTCAACTTCTCGACGTCGCGGGGCAACGCGTCGTTCGCCTCGAAGACGGCACGGATTTGCCTGTGCCGTTGGAACGCGCCGCCCTTTACGCGTCCAGCATAGGCCGCCCGGTCACCTTCGGCATCCGCCCGGAAGCTGTGAGCGCCGCACAGCAGCGCCCAGGCTACGCGCCGTTGACCGCCCGGATCGACCTCGTGGAACCGCTCGGACCCTCGACCATGATCTATTTCGACGTGGGAACAACCACCCTCTGCGCCAGCATCGACCCGGAAGCCGGCGCCAAGGCGGGAGAGGACATCGTTCTTTCCATCAACATGAACCAGATGCATCTGTTCGATGCGGAAACGGGCGTGTCTCTGACTCCCATTCCGTAAGGCGTGCTCCTTTTCTGCAACGGAGCGCAAAGGCACAGTCTCAATCTCGCGAAAGCCTTCGTGGGCGTTCGCCAGATCAAAGGTTTTACGCCGCGGCCATCTGCATCGTCTCCCCCTTCCCGAACATGCGTTCCAGATCAAGAAAGCAGATCATTCCGTCCGGCTGGGCGATGATACTGTGCTGTTGATGTCCCGAAAGTCGGCATCGGCAAAGGGTTCACACATTAGGAAAATCGAGGATGTGTTGGAGACAGACTTGGTAAACGTTTACGCAGACGGTTCCTTCCGCCAGACGTCTTCGACAGGTGGGTGGGCGTTCGTGGTTTTCCAGAACGGACAGGAGATCCATCGGGCGCACGGGTTTGCGACCGGGATGTCGAACAACAGCTTCGAGCTTATGGCGGTTTTGAAAGCAACGGCGTGGATCGCGACCGAACGTGCCAGCACTTCCGCTACCATCTGGACGGACTCGCGCCAGACGGTGAAAGGGTGTCAGATCTCCAGGGCTATCTGGAGAAACAACGGTTGGCGTCGTATCGAGGCAAATCCCAAGAAGCGAAAGCGTGTCATACAGGACGCCGCGTTATGGAAGGAGCTTGACCATCAGCTCACCGCCAATCCCCACATTCGCATTGCATGGTGTCGCGGACACGATGACATTCCAGGCAATGAACTGGCCGATGCAATGGCGCGGACAGCGGCAATGGAAACGCATGTGACCATCGGCTAGATGTCACATCGTTTTTTCTGCGCCGAAGGTTTTTGCGTCCGGAGCACTCGGCAAAGACCCAGCGCATGCGTGAAGCGCCGCGACGACAGCCCGTAGATATTCTCCACGCCTGCCATCTCCCGCCCGTCCTGCTTCGCTCGACAGCTCGCCCCGTATCCTGTCGATAAAGCCCAGATGATCGAACGCATCCGACCGCACGTTCACCTCGACCTCTTCGACGTAATGCGACACCAGCAGACCCAGATCGAGGTTCCTGTCCGCCTGGCACATCAACGCCATCTGCTGGGCGAGTTTGACCATCTGCACGTATGGCCCGAGCGCAGTGCTCATGACATTCTCCTCTGTGGCTGGCTGTCCCGATCGCTGATGGGTGGCAGAAAGGACGTCGAACTGCCCTGAAGATGGGGATGCGGGATCGCGAAGCTATCTTTGCCCGAGATAAATTTTCCGTCAGAAGCCCCGTATACAGCCAAGGCTGTCCGCAAGATAGACGCCCGTGACAGGGAGCAAGAGGGTAAAACGCTCCCTGCGTTGACTTGGCCGGATCTGAGGCCCATCTCACCGCCATGTCGAAGCGCGAGAAAGATGACGTCGAACTCTTGCGGATCTGGACGTTGCCGTCAGCGGCGACGCTCGGCTCATCGGTGCGCGCGAAAGGCATTCTCCTGGAAATGCGCGCGCGACTGCCGGCATCAACGAAGAAGCTGCTTGTTCTGGAGTCGGGGGAGCTTGTTCTTGCGATGCCCGCCAGGGCGAAGGCCGAATTCAGCGCCGCCGCCAGCATTGTCTCTGCAGCGATGAAAGATATCGAACGCCTCCCGGTGATCCCGCGCGAGATCCAGGACATCCTGACGATCAAGCCAGGCGAGAGACATCGCTGGCTCGCGGACGGGCGGCTTCCGAGTGCCGGAACAAGAACAGTCCGACTGGCAGGCCGCGCCAAGAAGATCACCTTTCATGTTTTCGATCCCCGGATCGTCGAAGACCTCCTCAATAGCGGCAGGGTCGATGCGTGGCGAGAAGATGACCTGGCCGCTGCCGCCGAGAACCGTCGGCGGGCGGCTTACAAAGCCAAGCTCACCCGTTCGTTGAGGAAGGGTCGGAGTGTGGTGGCGTCACCACCAGCGGGTCCGGATGAGGCGGCTGCAAAACTGGACGATTGGGAAGCGTTCGGCCGCGACGGACTTTTGCGTTGACCCACCGTTCTCAGGGTCGGGGAAGATCGACATGTGGATGATCCGATAATGGCGTCGAAACCAGCCGCCTTTCCATCAGGCCCCGCCGCAAGGCTGCCCGTCGATCTCGGCAAAATAGGCCACCAATGCGGCTTTTTCAGCCAAGCCCACGTCTCTTCAAGCTTTAGGCAGCGCTTCGGCTTGAGCCCACGAATGTACGGCTGATGAGAGCACCGGAGGCTGAAGCCGTCCGGGTTTCCAAACAGGCTCCGAGGCCATAAGATCGCTCTATTCGCCCCTGTTGCGAGCCGTCCTTTATGCCTGGGAAAAATGCCGAAAGCCGTGCTGCCCACATCGTCGCTTCGCCGGCAAGCCCGCTTTCGACCGCCGTCGATTGCGGGCAAAGTCGCACGCCCCCGGCTTCTCGATCTCCTGTCGCTGCCCCGGCAACGGCGGCTGACGATCCTTGTCGCACCGGCCGGCTACGGCAAGACATCGCTCGCCGCGCAATGGTATCACGGACTTCTATCGCAGGGCCTCACGGCCGCGTGGGTATCGCTCGGGCCGGATGACAGTGACCAGAGCCGGTATTTGCTGGCGATGATCGAGGCCTTGGGCCAGACCCTCGACCATCCGGCAAAGCCGGTCGATGCCGGCTCCGTGTCCGTCGCCACGCTCCTGTCCGTGCTCGTCACACGTCTGCAACGCGTTCAACCGGAGGCGACGCTGTTTCTGGACGATTATCATGCTTCCCAGACCGATGGCACGGAGGCGCTCGTCGCACGGCTGCTGTCGCATGACGATCTCGGACATATCCGGTTCGTGCTCGTCTCCCGCAGCGCGCCACGATTTCCGACATCCGCCCTTCGCCTTGCCGGGGAGGTCAAGCAGATCGGGCTTGCCGATCTCGGATTTTCCGACGACGAGGTGCAGGCCTTCTTTGGCGGCGATGGCGCCGCGCTGAGCGGCCCGCAGCTGAAAAGCCTGAACGAACGTGCCGAGGGCTGGGCGGTCGCGTTGCAGATGATGCGGATTCTGCTGGAGGAGTCCGGCGCCGACAGTCCGGCCATTCTCTCCGCGTTCAAAGATCGCAGCGGCGACATGGGACAATATCTGTCGGAGCAGGTCTTCTCGGGCCTCTCGGCTCCCCTGCAGAGGCTGCTTGTCGAAACGTCGTCCCTGCCGGCCATCAGCCGCGGGCTTGTGTCCGCGCTTTGCGACCAAACGGTCGTCGGAGCCTTCGCCTCCTTGCGCGAACAGGCTCTGCCCATTGCGGTGCTCGATGACGAGGGACAATGGCTGCGCCTGCATCCCGTTCTCACAGGGTTCCTGAAGGATGAGGCCGTTCGTCTCGGCATCGACAGCGGCGCGATCCTTGCCCGTGCCGCGCGCTGGTTTGCCGGGGAAGGCGATCTCGAGGCGGCGGTCGAGCATGCCTTTGCCGCCGGCGCGCCGGAGCTTGCGGCCGAGATCATCGAGGCGGCCGGAGGCTGGCGGCGGGTGTACACGACGAACCGAGGCGGTGCTGCCCTGTTCCGCAAGCTCTCGGACGAGGCGGCAAAGATCGATCTCTCGGCCTACCCTCTCACCACGCTCGGCCTTGCCGTCGTCAGCGCCAAGACGGCGCAGCTCGATGCGGCGGATTATTACCTTGAGATCGCGTCCCGTGGAGCAGACACCATGGACGAAAGGCTGGCGAGTGCGCTTCGGGTCGTGCGGGTTCTCGTGTCGCTCTACACCGACCGCTGGGTCAGCAGCGCGGATCTTGGAGAACTGGAGCGCGAACTTGGCGGTCACTCCGGCCGAGAGCTCGTGCATCGCGCGCTCTCGCTTAACATGCTCTCCTATAATTTCCTGATCCGCACCGATCTCGATCGCGCTTTGCATTACGGCAATCTCGCCATGCAGGCGTTCCGGGATGGCGGTGCGGATTTCGGAGCGTTGCACCTCTATACCCATATCGGCCAGGCATCGTTCTTCAGCGGCGACATGACCTCGGCGCAGGAAGCCTATGACCGCCTGATTGCCGAGGTCGCGGCCCATATCGGTCGTGGCAGCGATTTCGATGCCGTCGGCCATGTGCTGAAATGCGAGGTCCTGTCGATGCGGGGGGACATCGTGGAGGCCGGACGGGCACTTGCCTGGGCGCTACCGCATGTCGAACGGCATGACACGTGGCTCGATCCGTTGGCCGCCGGCCTGCTGGCGCAGCAGCGCGTTCTCATCCTTTCGGGCGACACAATCGGTGCGCACGCGGCCATGGACCGGGCGCGGTCAACGGCAAGACGGCGTGGCTTCGACCGGCTGGTCCGGATGATCGATGGAGAGCGTGTCGCGCTGCTGATCGCGTCGGGCGATCTCGCGGAAGCCGCGCGTTATGCCGAGGCAAGCGGGTTCGGCGAGAAGGCGGCGCGGGCGGACCAGCCGAACGACCTGTCGCTGCGGCTGCGGGGAACGGTGCCGGCCCTTCTGTGGGTGCGGATGCATCTAGCGCAAGGGCGCCTCGACGTGGCGCGCGATCTGCTCTTGCGGCTGGAAACGAGCCAGGCCCGCAAGCCGCATGTTCTGCGCCAGATCGAACTGCGTCTTCTCGGTATCCGGCTGGCGATGGCCGCCGGCGACAGCACGACCGCCGCCAGCCGACTTTCGGATCTCGTGCTCGGCCTGCCCGTCATGGACTATCGCGCCATGCTCCTGTCGGAAGGGCCTGCCTTTGTTACTGACATCCTTGCGCTCGCCCGCGCGGCACCGGTGCCGGGCGTCGTCCTGCAGCGTCTGTTGCAGGCGGCGGGATCGCCGTCTCCGGTCGTCACGAAGACCGGCGGCCTGACGGAACGCGAACAGGCCGTGATGCAGCTTCTGAGCGCCGGCCTGGGGAACAAGGATATTGGCCGGCGACTGTCCCTCAGCGACAACACGGTCAAGTTCCATCTTCGGAATATCTTTGCAAAGTTTGGCGTGACGACCCGCACGGGCGCGGTGGCGGCAGCACGCACAGCCGGCCTGCTTCCCTGATGTCCTGACCTTTGACCACCCGTTCGGGCGGGTATTGCTGCCCGCATCCCACCCGTCTGGCTGGCTATGCCGCGTTCCCATCCCCTCCTAGGCTGTGCTTCACGAACCAAGGGGGTCCACATGCCGTCCGGACAGAACGCCGTCGATCCGGTGACGCAGGAAATCATCGAGGGCAAGCTCGTTGCCACCGTAGATGAGATGGGCATCGTGATGGCCCGCACCAGCATGAGCCCCGTCATCTACGAAGTGCTCGATTTTGCCTGCGGCCTCCTGACCCGGGATGGCGAGCTCGTGGCGCAGATGAACGGCATCACGCTCTTCACGGGCACGTTCGGGGTGCAGGTCAAGGCATTGATCGCGCGATTTGGCGGACAACTTGCCGATGGCGACGTGCTTCTGACGAACGACCCGTATGCCGGGGGAACGCATGCATGCGACTTCGCAATCGTCAAGCCGCTCTTCGTCGATGGCGCGATACTGGCATACGCGATCAACGTCGCCCATTACCTCGATGTCGGAGGCTCTGTGCCCGGCAGTCTTGCGCCAAACGCCACCTCTGTTTTTCAGGAGGGCCTGCGGCTTCCTGGCGTGAAGGTGATGCGGGCCGATGCGTTCAGCGACGAGATCCTGCACATCATCGCCGCCAATGTCCGGATGCCGGAGATGGCCCTCGGTGATCTCAACGCGCAGATCGCCACCGTTCGCGTCGCCGGTCGTCGGATGACGGAGCTTGCGGCCAGGTACGGGGCAGAGGTGGTCGAGGCGGCATTCGCGCATCTTCTCGTCACCAGCGAAGCCAGCGCGCGCGCAGCGATCCTCGCCTTGCCGGACGGCGTGTATACGGCAACGGACGTGATCGACGGCGATGGCGTCACCGACGCACCGATCGAGGTCAGGGTTACGATCACCATTGCGGCGGATCGGATCGTCGCGGACTTTACGGGCTGCCCGCCCGCCGTTGCCGGGCCGATCAACTGCGCACGCGGCGCGCTGCAATCCGCCGTCAAGACCATCGTCAAGGCCCTCGTCGATCCCCAGGCCCCATCCAACGAAGGGTGGTTCCGCCCCCTCGACGTCATCTGCCCGCCGGGAACGGTGTTCACGGCGGAAATGCCCTCGCCGACCGGCTGGTATTACGAGGGTTCGGTCCACGCGTCGGAACTGCTCTGGAAGGCTCTGGCGCCGCTTCAGCCCGGACGGTTCTCGGCCGGGTCCTATTCCAGCCTCTGCGTGGTCTACATTTCCGGCCGGGACGAAAACGGTACGCCCTTCATCCACATCGAGCCGCAGCACGGCGGCTGGGGCGCAACGCCGGACGAGGACGGAGCCGGCGCGCTGATCGCGCTGACGGATGGCGACACCTACAACTATTCCGTCGAGGTCATCGAAGCCCGCTTTCCCCTGCGGGTTCGCCGCTACGCGTTGAACGTCGAAGGCGGCAGCGGCGCCGGGCGCCGACGCGGTGGTTTCGGCATCATCAGGGAGTACGAGGTGCTTTCGACGGAAGCATCTGCCTATGCCAGCTTCGGCCGAACGAAAACCCTCCCCTGGGGCGTTGACGGCGGGGCGGAGGGAACGGCAAACCGGCTCGAGATCGAACGGCACGCCGGAAGCCTTGATGTTCATGGCCGTGTCGCACATCTCGATCTCGCCCGGAACGATATCGTGCGGATCGTCACCGGTGGCGGTGGCGGCTGGGGAGATCCGAAGGAGCGCGAACGGCCAAGGATCGCGCAGGATCTGCGTGACGGACGAGTGTCGCCAGATGTGGCGCTTGAGATATATGGCTTTGAGGAAGCGGCATCATGATCAGACTGGCAACGGATGTCGGCGGTACGTTCACCGATCTCGTCGGCTACGACGAGCGCAACGGCCGGGTTTTTACCGCAAAGAGCCTGACGACGACGGAGGATCAATCCAAGGGCGTCCTCGACGCGATCTCCGCCTGTGAGAGAACCGATGGCCTCGCCACCCGCGACGTGACGTTCTTTGCCCATGGCGGCACCACCGTGATCAACGCGATCACCGAGCGCAAGGGCGTGCGAACCGCACTGGTCACGACGGCGGGGTTTCGGGACGTGCTGGAGATCGGGCGCGGCAACCGTCCGGACCTTTATAACCTTCAGTTCAAGAGCCCCGAACCTTTCGTCCCGCGCCACCTGCGTTTCGAGGTCCGTGAACGGATGGACGCCAGGGGAAATGTGGTTCTTCCGTTCGAGGAGGCCGATCTGGCGTCGATCATAGCAGCCTGCAAGGCCGAGCGGATCGAGGCTGTCGCCATCCTTTTTCTCCACAGCTACGCCAATCCCCTGCACGAGGAGATGTGCGCCCGCCTGCTGGCCGCAGCGCTCCCGGAGGCGACCGTCTGTGCAAGCCATGCCGTCTCTCGACAATGGCGCGAATATGAGCGGTCGAATACCGTCGTGCTGAACGCCTATGTCCAACCAATCATTCAGCGCTATTTCGAGCGGCTGGAGCGCGCCCTGATGGCGCGCGATCTCACCTGTCCTTATTACGCCATGCAGTCGAACGGCGGCATCTCCACCTTCGACCAGGCGACCGCACGCCCATTGACGCTGGTGGAATCCGGACCTGCCGGCGGCGTCGCCGGGGCGGCCTGCATCGGGCGCCTCCTGGGCGAGAGCGAAGTGCTCCACCTCGATGTCGGCGGCACAACGGCCAAATGCTCGCTGATCCATGAGGGACGGCCGACGCTGAACGTCGATTACAAGCTTGAACATACCCGCATCGCCCCCGGACATCCGGTCCAGGTACCGGTGGTCGATATCGTGGAGATCGGATCGGGCGGCGGTTCCATTGCCCGTATCGACACGCAGGGCCGCCTGCGCGTGGGGCCGGAGAGCGCAGGTTCGACCCCGGGGCCGGCCTGTTACGGTCGCGGGGGAACCCGGCCGACGCTGACTGATGCCCTCGTCGCCATTGGCATTTTCGATCCGGAGAGCTTTGCCGGCGGGACGATGCGCCTCGATGTCTCCAGGGCGTCCGAGGCGATCGCATCCGTCGCCGGTCCCCTCGCCATGTCGGTGGAGGATGCCGCACTGGCCATCATCGAGATTGCGCATGCCAGCATGATCAATGCTTTGAAGCTGGTGACGGTGCAGCGGGGCCATGATCCGCGCGATTCCGTCTTCATCATCAGCGGCGGTGCTGGACCGGCGCTGGCCAGCCGTCTCGGCCGAGACCTCGCGGTCAAGGCAACGATCATCCCGCCGCATTCCGGCATCTTCTCTGCCTGGGGCATGCTAGCCGCCGAGCCGCGGGCAGATTTCCGGTCGACCTGGTTCGCGCCATTGTCGCACGAGGCTCTCGCAGCCCTCGCTAAGCGCTTTTCCGGCCTAGAAAGGGAAGCGACGACCTACTTCGCCAAGGACGAAGACGCCCCGATCCGCTTCCTCTATCAGGTTGAGGCGCGCTATCGTGGTCAGGAACACGGCGTGTTCGTGGGCTTCTCCGTCGAGGATACTGTGGAAAGCTTTTCCGAACGGCTGCACGCGGCGCATGAGCGTGCCTATGCCTTCCGTTTGACGACAGCGCCGGTGGAGATCACAACGATACACCTCGAAGCCGTCCTCGAAGGCCCGGTCATCACGCTGCCTGTGCAGAGCGCGGCCGGGCGATCGCTCAGGGCGGCGCTGAAAGGCGAACGACGAGTCTATTTCGGCCGGGATAGCGGATGGCTGCCCTGCCCCGTCTATGATCGCCTGGCGTTGCCCATCGAGCAGGATATCCCCGGTCCGCTGTTGGTCGAGGAAGCGACGACCACCAGCCTCGTTCAACCCGATCAGGTGCTGACCCTGACCACAAACGGCATCATGGTCATTCGCGAAGCCGGACGGGGAGGCCGCTAGATGGCGATCGCAATCGACATACAGTCGGTGAGCCGCGCCTACGGCCCCATCAAGGCGCTGGATGGCATCGATCTCTCGATCAAGGCCGGCGAGTTCTTCACGCTTCTCGGCTCCTCCGGCTGCGGAAAGAGCACGCTCCTGAAGCTCATCGGCGGGTTCGATCGTCCGAGCGCAGGTTGCGTCCTGTTCGATGGCCGTGACGTGATCGACGTTCCCGCCAACAAGCGGCCCGTGAACACCGTTTTTCAGAGTCTCGCGCTGTTCCCGCACATGACCGTTGCGGAAAACGTCGGCTACGGTTTGAAACTGCGCGGTCTTTCCGGGGCCTCTCTCAAGGCGAAGGTCGAGGATGCGCTGGATCTGGTCGAACTCCCCGGCTTCGGCTCCCGCATGATCGGCATGATGTCCGGCGGACAGCGCCAGCGGGTCGCACTTGCCCGCGCTCTGGTCATGGAACCGGGAATTCTTCTGCTCGACGAACCGTTGACCGGGCTTGATGAGCGCCTGCGCCAGCAGATGCGCGACGAGTTCGGCCGGCTTCACCGGCGAACCGGCGCGACCTTCATCCTCGTCACGCACAATCAGGATGAGGCATTGAGCCTGTCGGATCGCATGGCGATCATGCACAAGGGCCGGATCGAGCAGCTGGGAGTGCCGGCGCAGTTCTTCGAGCATCCCGCAAACAGCTTCGTCGCCCGCTTCGTCGGCATCGATACCCTGCTCAAGCCGGAGCGGATCGAGATGCGGGATAACGGTCCTCACGCCATCGTTGGCGGCCAGTCTCTGCGGCTCCGCGCGCCGGTGACGACCCTAGGCGCCGACAGCCTCGTCGCCGTTCGACCGGACAGGTTGCGGATTTCGGAGACTATCGACACCGCGGATCTCGTTCTGACGGTCGTGGATATCACGTTTCGCGGGCTGCAGACGGATGTGCGCCTTACCTTCGCCGACGGTCAGAACCTCGTCGCCGTCGTCTCCAGCGACAGTCCTACGGCGACGGTGAAGCCGGGCACGCAGGTACCGCTTTCGCTTCTTCCGGATGCAGCGATGCTTCTATCAGGTTCGGGAATGCCGCCGGCCGCGTGACGCGACGGAGGTCAACAAAAAGGGGAACGACCATGACGAGACGTCCAGTGCCTTCCGCATTCGCCAGCAATATCGGCCGGCGCCAGATCCTGAAACTCATGGGGATTGGGGGCACGGCTCTGGCAGCCGGCGGCCTCGGCCTTGGCGGGCGCGCCCTTGCACAAGAGGCGGGAACGGTCGCCTTCTGGGCAACCGCAACGCTCGATATCGCCGACAAGTGGCCGGAATTCGCGACTCAGGCCGGCATCGCACCCGAGTTTACCGACAACGGCAACGACCTTGGCCCCGTCATCGCCCGCCTTGCCGCGGGGAATGCCAACGATCTGTTCGACGTCGGCGGCTTCCAGGGGGGCGCGGAAAAAGAGCTCGCCCGTCAGGGTGCCATCGTTCCGTGGGATCTCTCGAAGATCCCGAACTACGAAAGCGTCTGGTCCTGGGCCAAGGACATCGCCTATCTCAAGCAGGACGGCAAGCAGTACGGCATACCCACCGTCATCAACGCGGACTCGATCATCTATCGGCCCGACAAGCTCGGCAAGATCGACAGCTACGGCGCCATCTTCGACCCGAAGCTGAAAGGCCGCGTGGCCATGGAGGATGCCTGGATCAACAGTGCCATCTTCACCGCCATGTATCTGAAGGAAAGCGAGAACCAGCCGATCAAGGACCCGGGAAACCTGTCGGAATCCGAACTCGGCCTCGTGATGGAATTCCTGATCAAACACAAGACCGACGGACAGTTCCGCACCTTCTGGAACGGTTGGGAGCAGGGCGTGCAGCTCGTCGCGGACGAGGAAGTCGATGCCATGACGGGTTGGGAACCGATCGTCTACGAAGGCCGCAAGCGTGGCCTTCAGGTGGAATATGCCGCACCCGTCGAAGGCTATGAGGGCTGGGGCAACAATACGGTGTTGCTGAAAGGCGCCGAAGACCGTGGAACCGCCGAGGCGGCGCATCGGTTCGTCGATGGGCTTCTGGGCGGCTTCTACGGTTGCGAACTGGGCAAGGCGCGCGGCTACATCGTGCCGACCGACAAGAACCTCGACTACGCCAAGGCCCACCCGACGGAATATGCACCCGAAGAGGTCGAGAAGCTCGCCGAGCACGTCAAGGCGAAGTTTGCGGGCAAGGTCTTCTGGCAGAACGCGCGGCCGGACAATTTCCAGCTTTATGAGGAATGGTGGCAGAAGCTGCGGAATGCCTGATCGCGTGACGGAAGCTCTGCGATCTCCAGAAAAGGCCGGCGGCAATCCTTGCCGCCGGCACCGCCAACCGGATCCTGCCCATGAACCGTCGCCCCCTCGCCCTCATCGCATCGCCGCTCCTCGCCATCCTCATGCTCGGCGTCGTGCCGCTGGTGCTTGTGCTCGTCTGGAGTTTCTGGACCTGGGATCCCGCCACCTACTGGATCAAGCCGGATCTGAGCCTTGCCGGGTACGGCGCGATCCTCGACGCGGGTCGCTGGACGGTGATCGTCTCGACCCTGCTCAAGGCTGCGGGAACAGCTGCCTTGTGCGTGGTTCTGGCCTTTCCCATCGCCTATGCCGTTCATTTCCTCAGCGGACCGCGCCTGCAGACCTTCCTCCTCGCTTTGATCACGATCCCCTTCTTTACCTCCTACCTCATACGCGCCTTTTCCTGGCGGCTGGTCCTCGGGCGAACCGGCATCGTCAATACGACGCTCCAGCAGCTCGGCCTGACGCAAGCACCGCTGGACTGGCTGCTCTTCAGCAACTTTGCCGTCGTGGTCGGACTGGTCGCCTCCTATCTTCCCTTCGCGGTCTTTCCGCTCTTGCTCGCCTTGAGGCGCGTCTCTCCGGACCTGATGGCCGCCGCGCAGGATCTCGGCGCCGGTTTCTGGCGCACTGTCCTCACGATTCTCGTGCCGCTGACCATGTCCGGCATTTTCGCCGGCTTCCTGTTCGTCTTCGTCATGGTGGCCGGCTCGTCCACGGAGGTGCAGATGCTGGGCGGTGCCGGTGCCTCCATCGTCTCGGTGATGATCAACGACGTCATGCGGGTCGCCAACTACCCCCTCGCCTTTTCGATCTCCACGGTCGTCCTCGCCGTCATTTTTGCGCTCGTGCTCATCGGCAATGCCGCCTTCGGACTGGCCTCGCTGTTCGGAGAGGAGGAACGATGACCGTCCACGAAGGTCTCGGCAACCGCATCGTCCTCTGGGTCATCGCCGCTCTCGGCCTGCTGGTGATCTACGCGCCACCGCTCTATCTGCTCGCGATCTCGTTCAATCCAGCGCTGCAGCCGGGCCTGCCGAGCCTGTCGGCCCTCAGCCTGGACTGGTATATGGCGCTTCCACGGGAGAAGGCCCTGATCGGCGCGCTCCAGCAATCGTTCCTGATCGCGTTCGCTACGGCTGTTCTCGCAACGTTTCTGTCGCTTCTGGCCGCCCTCGGCTATATCGAGCTGCGGCTCGGGCGAACCACGTGGTTTCTCGCGGTCCTTTTGCCCATGTTCGTGCCCGGCGTGGTCCAGGGGCTGGCGCTCTCCGCCGTCTTCACCCGGATCGGCGTGAAGGCTTCGATGATCACGGTCATTTCGGGTCACCTGCTCTGGGCGATGCCGTTCGCCTTCATCGTCATTCTCACGAGCTTTGCGGCCGTGCGGCAGAACGTTCTGCTGGCGGCAGCCGATCTCGGGGCCGGCCGGTGGCGGCAGTTCGCCGATATCACGCTGCCGCTTATCCGCCCGGGCCTGGTCAGTGCCTTCATCTTTTCGTTCCTGCTGTCGCTGAACGAATTCACGCGCGCCTTCTATCTCGCCGGACGTCAGAATACCCTTCCCGTCGTCCTGTTCAGCAAGATGAACTCCGGCGCCTCCCCCGTGATCTACGCCATGTCCGGCGCCATCTTCATCGCCTCCGTTCTGATGGTCGCGGCGCTCGTGATGTACAATCTCGTGAGAGAAAAACGTATGAACTGACGTGGGAAATGGTTGCATGTGGTGGTGCAGGCCAGAGACATGGGTTGCGGGCAATGCCAACAAAGCCTCTTTACTGGACTGAGCCTCAGAGGCCAGACAGTTTATGACGTCGTGACTTTTCGTTGCGTTGCATGCGGTCACCTCGACTCTTCTGCATTGAGCAAGAAATAGACTGGGGCGCCTTCCAAGCGTCAACTCTTCTCCCTGTAGAAGATCATTC
The DNA here is from genome assembly GCF_900067135.1 of Rhizobium sp. 9140. Classification (NCBI taxonomy): domain Bacteria; kingdom Pseudomonadati; phylum Pseudomonadota; class Alphaproteobacteria; order Hyphomicrobiales; family Rhizobiaceae; genus Rhizobium; species Rhizobium sp. 9140. The sequence goes on from NZ_FJUR01000002.1 coordinate 750,371, forward strand.
CGCCGTGGTGCAGCGTGTCGCTGTCGATGAAGGCCCCATCGGCGGTGAAGCCGGTGTCGTCCCAGTAGTCGATGTGTGTGCCGGTTACGCGGTAACGGCCCTGGTAAGCGCTGCGGCGGGTGCCGCGAGCTTCGTCGTAGCGGCCGGTGGGAAGCAGTTCCTGACGAATGCGGCCGTCGCCGGTGACCCACATGCCGATATAAGGATGGCTCTGCGGCGGGGCGTTGGTGATGGTGTCAGGGCTCTGCGCGTTGTTGAATTGCGTGGGCATGGTGTCCTCTGCCTTTACATTGTGGCCCACCGCGCTGATCGAAAGGGCGGTGACGATGATACGGAGGAGATTGCTCATGGCTGCTTCACCTCCGGTAGTGTCGGTGCTGGACGCTCAGCGGCGGGCTCATCGCTCTTGACGTCGAGCCGCTCGCGGAACAGATCCGACAAGGCTTGAGAGGCCGCAATCGCCTTGGGGAACCCCGCCGGTACGGTCACCATGTAGATGACCTCCTTGAGCTCTTCCTCCGACACGCCGATGTTCAGCGCATAGCCGGCATGAATCCTCATGAAAGCGGTCTCGCCGATGGCGGCGAAGGCTGCGACCGCAGCGAGTTGGCGTGTCCGGTTGTCGAGGCCCGTGCGCGACCAGACGTCTCCCAGGGCATAGGCCTCAGTCGCTTCGGCAAGGAAGGGGAACTCCCGCCGCATGCCTTCAAGCGTTGGCTGCGTCATGCCGTTGTTCAGGCTACGGATGACCGCAGACCCGCGCTCCCGCCTTTCTTCTGCCGTCCGGGCGAGTGCGGCTTCCGGAAAGAGCCCGAGAAGCGAGACGGCGGCGGCCGTTGCCAGGTTGGATCCGAACTGCTGGAACATGATGTTCTCCTTTTGCGGCCGTGTTACGTCGTGGCCGGTCAGAATGCCGCTCTGGTCGGACGAATGACGATCTCGTTGACGTCGACATCCTCGGGCTGCTCGATCGCGAAGCGGACGGCGCGGCCGATTGCATCGGCTGTCAGTGCAATCGCGCGGTATGCCTTCATGCCTTCGATCGCTGTTGGGTCCGTGATCGTGTTGGCCAACTCGCTTTCAACGACACCCGGATGGATGCAGGTGACGCGCAGCTTGTCATTTTCCTGGCGCAGACCATCGGAGATCGCCCGGACAGCATATTTCGTGGCGCAATAGACAGCCGCGGTTGGCGACACCGTCAGAGCACCCACGGAGGCGATGTTGATGATCTGGCCGGAACCGCGTTCGGTCATCTCCTGCAGGACAGCGGCAACGCCGTAGAGCATCCCCTTGATGTTGACGTCGATCATGGTGTCCCACTCGTCGACCTTCAGCGAGGCCATCGGCGACAGCGGCATGACGCCGGCATTGTTGACGATCACGTCGATCCGCCCGAATTCCTGTCGAGCTGCCTCTGCGAAGGCCGCGACGTCGGCACGATCGGTCACGTCGACCCTGCGGGTCATGACCGTTCCGCCGGCCGCGCGGATCTCTCCGGCGACGGCCTCCAAACGATCGGTCCGGCGGGCGCCGAGAACGACGGTCGCGCCGGCCTTTGCCAGTTCGTGGGCGATGCCGACCCCGATGCCGCTGGAGGCGCCAGTGATCAGAACGATCTTATCCATAACTTTCTCCTCTTGAATCCGCTTGATGCGGTAGCCAGGAGAATAGTCCTGAAGCACTGTCGTGATAACTCACCGACTTGTTCACTCGCTGGTAAGGAGTTCTAACCAATGCAGTCAGACCTCAATGCACTTGCAGCTTTCGCTCTCGTTGCGGAGAAAAAGAGCTTTCGCGCCGCAGCCGACGCAATGGGCGTCACCCGCTCTGCCGTCAGCCAGACGATCCGCAGGCTTGAAGAAACGCTTGGCATCGCACTCGTCCATCGGACGACCCGCAGCGTGTCGTTGACGGAGGCAGGTGAACGGCTCTACGTCGACGCAGCGCCGGCGCTGCGGAATATGCGCGGAGCTATCGAGGCGGTCGTCAACTTTCGCGGCCGACCGCGAGGGCAACTGACGCTCGCGGTTTCGTCGATCGCAGAGAGTTTCCTGTCGGGGCCAATGCTCGCTGCGTTTCTGGAGGAAAATCCGGAGGTCACGCTGCACATCACCGTCACCGACGAGGAGTTGGACATCGTCGCGGAGGGCTACGATGCAGGGGTTCGACTCGGCGAAGTGATCGCCCAGGACATGATCGCCGTGCCGGTCTCGGGTGAGCAGCGCCAGTTGGCCGTAGCGTCGCCGGCTTATCTTCAACACTTCGGGACGCCAAACCATCCGAGCGAGCTTGCAAGCCGTCGCTGCATCGGCTGGCGTCGAGCCACAAAGGTCGCACCCTACCGGTGGGAGTTCGAAGAAGAGGGGCGGGCTTTCTCTGTGGCTGTGACGGATACGGTCACCACGACCGACATGGCGTTGATGATCAAGCTCGCCTGCGCAGGCGCCGGCATCAGCTTCGGCATGGAGGACAGTTTCCGGCCGGCAATTGCGAGCGGGGAACTGGTGCCCGTTCTTCAGGACTTCTGCCCGCGCTTCCCGGGCTTCTTTCTCTACTACCCCAGCCGCCGCAACATCGCGCCGAAACTCAAAGCGCTGGTGGAGTATTTGCGAAGATCGCGCCAGAGTGGAAGGTTGGATGAGATTATGACAGACGCCGGAGGACAGGCAGGCGCCGACCTTTCGCAAGCATAGCAGCTACAATTTCGACTCTAGCAGTTCCCATCTCACCAAATGCGATGCCTTGAACCTCTATGCCATTCCGGACCATAAAGTTCTTCGCCAAATCAAGTGATCTCGAAACCTGTGCAAACGTCCGACGCGTTTCCAGTTCATGTAGAACAGCTATCCGGATCTTGAGGTCAACCGACGTATCGTCGATGATCGCCGCATGGGCCGATCCCGCCAATTTACTTGGAGGAGGTGGATTGTCGTCGCATGGCGAAGGCATTGGCGTGTAAGAGCCTAAAATGGAAACGGCCAACTGATGACGGTAAAATAGTCATGTTCAAGACGACAAAGCCACCACAGTCCATCGTCATACCCCAAACAACTGGAGGGATAGAGTACGCCGCACGCGACTGGCACGGAGCCTGCGATGCGTTTCTCGGCATGCCCGCAATCGGTCCAAGGAAGGCAAGCGGATAGCCCATGCGGGTGCGAAAGGCCATTCCACACCATCAGTTTTCGTTGAGACAACCCGGCTGTTGCTGTCAGGGCGCAACCCTGCTCTGACGGGGTAATTGCCAGTCCTACCAGCTTAGAAAGCGCCTGCCGGCAAAATAACCTGCTGTGGCCACGATCAACGTTGCGATCGAGTACCAGGTCACCATGAACAGCGGACTGTCGTCGGGACAATTGAAGGCGTAAAGAGTGGCGGCAATGCCGGCTGAGGCAAGCGCCGCGATAGCACCAGCCAAACCGGGGTTGTCTGGCGCGCCGTGCCGCATGGCCAGAAAGAGAAACACGGTCGGGAAGAAGGCGAGCGCCGGGATGGTCATCAGACAATGCAGCGCGTTCTGGCCGATCAATCTCGTGGTCCACAGACCGGCGGGAACAACAGCCAGTTCGATGATGACAGCGCTTGTCAACAAGACTGGTCCGAGGAGAAGCAGCCAACGCCAGGCAGTCAGGCTTTGACCCGGCCGGACCATCCGCCCGATCAGCAATGCCGCAGAGAGAAACAGCGACAGCGTTACGACGAACTTGAACGGGAAGCGCAGGGTTTTGATAGCCTGATCGAAATCCGGGCGTAATCCCAATGTCAGAAAGAACATAGCCGCTGCCACCAAACTACCGACGATCATCGCCAGCGCAAGCGCCTGAGACAGGTTGGCCGGCCGACGCGTATCCTCGGCGATCAGCTTGATTAACTCGTCCGTCTTCACGCAGATGTTCTTTCTAATAAGATGATGCGATCCATTCCCTGTCATGTGGACTTCATATGGGGTTTGGCTTGCGCCTCATCAATTTCAGGCTTGTCTATCAAGGGGCATCTCGACGTTCCCTACGACATAGGGCCATTCGCCGCCATCTGCGCGACGACACTGTGTAGGTCCGACCAAACCCTTACCACCGCAATGTCTTGCCGCCAATCAAGGCGCCGGTCGCGGCAACGATCGAAATCGCAATCGGATACCAGAACATGACAAAGAGCGGGCTGTCGTCATCACAATTGGCTGCGTAGAATGTTGCGGCAATGGCTGCCGACGCCACGCCCGCAACGGCACCGGCAAGCGCCGGCCGGACAGGCGCCGCATAACGAAGCGCGTAAAGGAAGCAGGCAAGCGGCCCGAAGGACAGGAACGGAATGATCGTCAGACATAACCCCGAATTATGCCCCATCATCCGCGGCATCCATGTCGCCGGCGGCATGACGATCAGTTCGAACGCCGCCGAACCAAGCACCAGAAGAACTGGCGTAACGAGAGCTATGGCTGCCCATTTCAATGGCGCCCCTGGTTTGCCGATCCGACGCATGACCACACCAGCCGTGACCGCCAGAGACATGGTGATGACGAACTTGAACAGGAACCGCCCGGTCGCGATCGCGGTGGCGATATCGTCACGCAGGCCGATCACGGAAAAGAAGGAAATGCCGGCGATCAACGTCGCGGCGATAGCGGCGTGAGCAAGAATGTGATCGAGATTAAGACGGACCGGCGTATCCTGCACGAGAAGATCGATCAGATCATCGGTTTTCATATCGCGCGCTCCCCGTACAACGACGCCAGCGTCTTCAAGGCTCGGTGAAGGGAAACGCGAACCGCGCCCTCCGTCATCTTCAGACGATCGGCGGTCTCGCGAACGCTCGACCCTTCGATGGAGATCGACTGGACAATGGTCCGTTGGGGGTCTTTCAGCTTCGCCAGGATATGCTCGATATCGATGCGGTCGGAAACGGAAATGCGCTCGTCGGTTTCGAGCGTTGCGATCACATCCTCCAGCGGAACCATCGCCTGCTTGCCGCGGCGGCGAAGGCTATCAACCAGCTTGTTGCGAACCATAGCCGAAATCCACGGGCCGAGGGGTCTGGACGGATCCCACGTCCCGCGTTTGAGATGGATTGCCAGCAACACTTCCTGCACCACGTCTTCAGCCTCGCTTGTCGGCGCTCCGAACTGTTCACAGCGCCTGCGCGCCATGACACGCACATGCGGTGTCAATGCTGTCAGCAGGTTGTGATAGGCGTTGCTATCGCCCGCTATTGCGGCGCGCATCCACGACGCCCATTCGATCTCGCGCGCCGGATGTCTCATCCGATAAAGCCTAATTCGTGCCTCGCAAGGAGAACGTTACAGCGCGGGAACGGCTCATTTGCTGTCATGTGAAAAGACCATCTGGAGCTGCAACGGCGAGCGAAGTCATCAGGCGGAGACATGCGCTGCCTCGCGAACGTCGGGTTCAAGAAGAGAAAAGACCGGACGGATCAGTCCCTGGAGCAATTCCCCCTCCGGCCGCGTTCTGGCCAGGACCCTGATGCCCACTAAGGTGCTCAGAAGCGTGCGAGCCACATCATCCGCCTTGTGACGCGAATTGACCGTGCCATCGACTTGGCCCCGTTCGACGCACCGTCGGAAAAAGGCCTCCACCTGCCGCAGAACCTCGGCGACCACCCGCTGAAATTCGGAATCATGCGGGGCCACCTCCAGCGCGGAGTTGACCAACATACATCCCTTGCGTTTCGTGTCGCTCAACGAGCGCTCGATGATTTCCTCGAAAAACGCCCTGATCGCCTCCCGTGGAGGCTTGGTTTCAAAGCGCCCCACCCGGTCGCCAAAACTCCTCTTGACGTAAAAATCAAGGGCTTTGCGATAAACAGCGCGCTTGTCGCCGAAAGCATTGTAAATGCTGGCGGTGGTTATTCCCATCGCGGTGGCAAGATCCCGGATCGATGTCGTCTCGTATCCATGCTGCCAGAAACGCTCCACGGCAAGCACAAGAACGGCTTCCTCTTCGAATTCTCTCGGTCTTGCCATTCACCCTGTCTCGCAAAACGTTGATCGGATCGACCTGTAGCTCTACCGATGCATTTTATAACAACCGATTTAAAACTCAAGAAGCCGTGTCGCAATCTCTTGCGAAAACGCCGCTTACGCGCTGAAAGGAACGATCACTTGAGGATTGAACAGGAACTCCTCGATTACAGAACCCGTTTCAAAGCCAGCGCACCTGCCGGCATCGCCGCATTTCTGGACTCCAAAATCGAGGAACTGACCGCGATATTTCTGTTCAACGGCGTGCCGAACGTCAGAGATCTGGCTCCGGACGTCTCTCTGCCCGGAGTGACCGGCGCGCCTCTTTCTCTCGACGGAGCCTTGGACTGCTAATCCCCGCCATCTTCGCGATCGGAGGCCACCGGAAGATAATGCTGGTTCACAGCGAGATCGACTATCGCAAGCGGCTTTCCCCGGACGCCATCGGCGAAGCCCTGCACGCAGCGGAGATGGCTTGATACCGGCATTGTCCGGTATCATTGTTTGAACCTGTGCTCAGGAACGCGGCATGGCCTTATCCAGAAAGGCCAGCACACGCCTCCAGTTTTCCTCGGCGCCCAACGGGTTCGTGTCACGTCGAAGGCTGGAGGAGCCGTGGACCCCGTGCCGGGGCACATATCGTTGCGCCCGACCGTTCGACACAGCTTTCGCCAAGGCCATCGCGCTGGCGATTTCGTCGGCGTCCGGCGCGGAGGTTATATAGACAGGTATCTCCAGTCGGGATGCCGCTTTCTGGATCGAATAGCCGGCAATGTACTCGGCCGGCGAAAAGGCCAGGAGAGCCTTTACCTCCGGATGGTTTGCCGCAACGACAAACACCAGCGCAGAAGAATAGCTCGATCCCCATAAGGCAATGGGAGCGCTGGCACGAGCCCTGGCGAAACTGAGGGAAGCCTCAAGATCAGGTAGGGTGTCGGCGTAGGTAACGCCTGACCGGACGTTCGCAGCCGTTTCGTTCACCGAGCCCCAGAGGTCGCTGCCGGAACGCAGATCGACGGCAAGGGTTTCGAAACCCGCCTTGTTAAGGAGCGGTGCCAGCGGTTCATATTCGCCTTTGTTCGATGCGGCCATGTGAAACAGGAGGATTGTGCCTCTGGCTGGCCCCACCGGCTTGCGGAGATCGGCGTAGATTCGCACACCGTCCTTGGCCGCGAATGACACCTCGTCAGCCAGCGCCGGAAAGACTGCCGTAAGGTTCAGGGCTGCGGCGATAGCGAGACCGACAAGATGAGGCAAGCGCATGGGAACTCCGGGAAATATTTGCATTGAGCCTCTGATACGCACCCGCGTCCACGGTTGTTACCGAACGGATTGATATTCGTCGGTCGATCACGAGGCTGTGACCCCGTAACATCCGGGCGTGTCCCGACGAATCCGCACTGTCCCTCTGGATCCTCCAGGGCGTGACGATCCTTTCGGGAGCGTGCCATGGTTTACCTCAGCGAAATCCAAAAAGCGGCCTTTGTCTTGTCTGTCGTCGTCGGGATCACGATGCCTGCTCATGCGGCAGATCGCTCACCGACGGTCGTTGAACTGTTCACCAGTCAGGGCTGCTCGTCCTGTCCGCCGGCCAATGCCAATCTTACCAAAATCAGCAAGCGGCCGGATGTTCTGGTGCTGAGTTTTTGAGTGACGTATTGGGATTATCTCGGCTGGAGAGACACCTACGGAAAGCCGGAATTCACCGAACGCCAGATTGCCTACGAGCCGGCTCTCAACCAAGCTGGTCCCTACACCCCGCAAATGGTCGTCAATGGACGCGCGACCGTCGTCGGAAACCGGTTCGACGACGTCCTATCGCTTCTCGACGATGCCCAACCTGGGAAAGGGCCAAGTCTCGCACTGATCGGACAGAAGGTGCGGATCGGTTCGTCCGATATCGACACGCCGGCCGACGTCTGGCTGGTTCGCTATAATCCTTCCGTCGAAGCGGTTCCGGTGGCGCGGGGAGAAAACGGCGGCAGGACGCTGCAGCATACACATGTGGTTCACCGTCTTGACCGGCTGGGAGTTTGGAATGGCCAGCGCGCGTCTTTCACCCTGCCGGCCTCGGAACACGGCTTGAAGACCGCAGTTCTCGTCCAGCGCCCGAACGGCGGCCCGATCCTGTCTGCAGTCACGGATTAGACCTCCGCTGTCCGTCTCGTTTTTAAAAAGGCTTACCGACGGCCAGCCACGCAATCGCAGCGACTGCGATGAGCGTGGCGGCCGGTGCGTGCCGAACCAAGGCCGGCAACTCCACTCCGCCGCGTAACGCGCGGCGAAGCATGTCTGCCTCGACAGTGTGCAGCCCGGTCAGGAAGACCGCGGGTATCGTCTTCAGCAGCAGCCAGATCGAGGTGTCCCACCCAGCTCCGAAAGCCATGGTGAAGCCAGCCAGCCAGACGACCGCCAAGGCCGGCGTCGTCACGATAGTATCCCACCGCAGGACGCCTTCGACGAACCGGCGGGAGCGTTCATCGATCCGGGGATGCGTGTTCCTCAACGTCATGGCGAGCAGCAAAATACCGCCGATCAGAAGAACGACAGCAAAGACATGCACAGCCTTCACATAAAGATACATGCCGGCATATCCCTACCACCGTTCCGTGTGCGTCGATCGACACCGTACGAAGCGCGGTCGCCTCGTCATCATGCCGGAGGCGCGACCTTGTCCTGCGTCTTCGTCTCGAAGTCGCTGGCATCGTGGCGCTCATGCAACTGCTCTGCCGGATCGCCTGATATGCGGTTGACCATGCGGCCGCGCTTGACAGTTGGGCGCATATGGATCTGATCCGCCCAGCGCTGGACGTTCTTGTAGTCCTGAACCTGAAGGAATTCGGCGGCGTCGTATTGCCAGCCTTTCGCGAGACCGCCGTACCAGGGCCAGATGGCCATGTCGGCGATGGTGTATTCACGGCCGGCGATATATTCGCTCTCGGCCAGACGGCGGTCGAGCACGTCCAGTTCGCGCTTCACCTCCATGGCGAAGCGGTCGATCGCATACTCGATCTTCGTCGGCGCATAGGCATAAAAATGACCGAAGCCGCCGCCGAGATAAGGGGCACTGCCCATCTGCCAGAACAGCCAGGAGAGGCATTCCGCACGCGCCGGCTGTTCGTCAGGGAGGAAGGCGCCAAACTTCTCGGCAAGATAGGTCAGGATCGACCCGGATTCGAAGACGCGGATCGGAGTGCTGCCGCTACGGTCCAGCAGGGCCGGGATCTTCGAGTTGGGATTCACGTCCACGAAACCGCTTCCGAACTGATCGCCATCCCCGATCCTGATCAGCCACGCATCATATTCTGCCCCGGCATGGCCAAGCGCCAGCAATTCCTCGAGCATGATGGTGACTTTCACACCATTCGGCGTGCCCAGCGAATAGAGCTGAAGGGGATGGCGGCCGACGGGCAGCGCCTTGTCATGGGTCGGCCCGGCGATCGGCCAGTTGATATTCGCGAACGCTCCACCACTCGGCTTGGTCCAGGCCCAGACTTTGGAGGGAACGTAAACGGGAGAATCTGTCATGTGAGCTCCGGATATCTCGTTGGCCATCAATGGGCTGAAGGATAATTGGACGGAAAGAGCGCCTTTTTCGTCTCTTCGTCTGTGATCCGTTTGAACGGATGTTCCTTTCCGACATCGCGAGCGCGAGCAACCGCCGGCCGTGCATCCACGGTCTCGAACAGTCGTTTCAGATGAGGATAGGCCGACAAAGGATCGCCCGAACCTTTCAGAACGCGCGATGCACGATCAAGCCATCCCCATGCCGACATGTCGGCGATCGTATACTGTTCACCGAGGATGAAATGACGTCCGGCCAGATGATCGTTGAGGACCTGGTAGTGGCGTTCCGCCTCCCGCCGATAGCGATTGACGGCATAATCGAGGCCGTCTGGCGCTGCGAACTGAAAATGCACGGCCTGCCCAGAGAACGGCCCCAAACCGGACGCAAGAAAGAGAAGCCATGACAAAAGCTCCGGGCGCGCCTCCGCCGGACCAAGGAAGCGTCCCGTCTTCTCGGCAAGATAAAGCAGGATTGCGGTCGAATCGAAAACACGCACCGCGTTGCCGCCCGCCCCTTCGGTGTCGACGATCGCTGGAACCTTGCCGTTCGGATTGACGGCCCGGAATGCGGGCAGATGCTGCTCACCCTTGCTGGTGTCGATGGGGAACGTCTCATAGGCGAGGCCCGCCTCTTCGAGAAAAAGAGCAACCTTTGCCGGGTTCGGGGTCGGATGATAATAGAAGTTGATCATGACGGTTTCCGCTTTGTGATAGGAATGGCGATCGGCTTATTGCCAGGATGCCGGTAATCGTTAGCAGCCGAGTTGACTGAGCCTGCCACGCGCTGCACGCCTCTCGATCATATGTCTGGCTCCCAGTTGCCGTCGGTATCCGAGGTCGATTTGGGCTGCACCGCAGTCTGATCGCGAGTCATGCTGGATAAAGCCGCCTCAGGAGATGGTCGATGGACAGTTTGCCCGGCCCCCATGCCATCAACGACAGGGCCATCGCAGCCCAGGTGATGTGTATCGGCCATCCATCGGGCACGGTCAATTCGACGATCAGCGTCATGAACAGCAGGCCGGTGGCGGCAAAGCGGGTGCCAAGGCCGAGGACCAGCAGGATCGGGAACGTTATCTCGGCGACGCCTGATAGAAACGCCATCGTTTCCGGCGCCGGATAAGGATAGGGGCCGCCCGGAAGATGCAGCCTGAATTCGTCGGTGAAGAGGATGATGGCTGTGTCATTCAGCTGCAGGAAGCCATCCCATTTCAGCACCCCGGACTTCCAGAAGGGCACGGCCAGCGCGACGCGCATGACGGCCTGGACGAATGTCGGCTGGGCGATGGCGCGAATAAGGCTCTGTGCCATCTCCACACGTGTCGCGATCGGCTGCAGCCTGGCCTTGATGGAAGGCTGCTGGGTGGTGGTCGATATCATCATGCGTCTCCAAGAGTGATGGCAGAAAACGCGCCGGCTTCGATCATGCCCGCGACGCTGGCGCCGATGTCAAAGGACGAAGAAGCGTCAACAGCCCTGGCTGCGGCGATGCCCAAGGGCTCGCCCGAAATCAAGGATAAAAGAAATTCTCCGCCACCAAGCGGAAGGTGGCGCACGACAACGTCCATCGCGGGCCGGGTGATCAGCGCATCCTCCGCCTCGGCGGTCTCGATCGGCCCGGCGGGACCGTCGCTGCGGTTGGCGGCAAAGATCGTCAGTGCCGGATAGGCCGAGCGAATGATCCGCGTCGCCGGATGGGCGATGAACACAAGCTCACCGAGCCGCTCCGGCGGCACACAGGAAAGCGCATCGGCTGCAAGCGGCTCGACATCCGCAGCATGGTAGGCATCCAGCCATGCGCGCTCGATCCTTGCGACATCGGCAAGCCAGGGCACCGATTGGGCATATTCATATTGCGCGATGAAATCAGGAAAGTCGCGGCCATATTCGAAGAGCAATGGCGATGTCGGCGGCGTGGCGCGAAGGTGAAAGCGGGCCATGGCGCGAAAGAAGTCAGCTCCGGTGAGACGCTGGACGGCGGGGTAAATCCCGATAAGCGCGTCAATCAGGCTGACGGTGACGTTGTTGCGGTAAATATTGTAGCGCTTGACCGCGCCCTTGCCCTTCGGTCCTACGACGCCCTCAGGCGTTCTGGCATCGGGGTCGATCAGGGCCGATGAAAATTCAGCGCTATAGGCAAGGGGCCGCGCGGGTCCGCCAATAAAATCAAGCTGCGGCATGGCTTTGATTCCGTCCGATGATCGTGGCGTAGTGGTCGAGAATGGCCTGCGCTGCGATGGCTTCCGCCCTTAATATCGGCCAGTCCGGTGTCTTGCTGTCCCATTCGACAAGCGTCGGTATGGGGCCGCAACGGGCAATCACAATCTCATAGAGTTTCCAGACCGCGTCAGCCACCGGCCCATCATGGCTGTCGATCAGGAGCAGGTCGCCCTCGTCGTCGGATTGTTCGGCATGGCCGGCCAGGTGGATTTCTCCGACAGCGGCAAGCGGAAAGTCGGCCAGATAATCCAGCGCCGAAAAGCCGTGATTGGTCGCGGAGACGAAGACATTGTTGACATCGAGCAGAAGGCCACAACCGGTACGCTTGGCAATCGACCGGATAAAGTCGGTCTCGCTCATCATCGACTGGCTGAATGTCACATAGGTTGACGGATTTTCAAGAAGGATCGGGCGACCGATGGTCGCCTGAACTTCATCGATGTGGTCGCAGACGCGCGTCAGGCTATCCCCCGTGTAGGGAAGTGACAGCAAGTCATTGAAGAACGTCGTCTGATGCGTCGACCAGGCGAGATGCTCGGAAACCAAGGCCGGTTCATAGCGCTCCACAAGCGCGCGAAAACGTTGCAGATGCACCTTGTCGAGAGGCTGAGGGCTGCCGATCGACATGCAAACGCCATGCAGCGACACGGGGTTGTCGCGGCGGATCTGCTCCAGAATCCGGTGTGGCGGTCCACCGGCACCCATGTAGTTTTCGGCATGCACTTCGAAGAAGCCGCGTTGCGGCCCGTCGGCGGCGATTGCCGGCAGATGTCCATGCTTGAAGCTTGTTCCTGCCAGCCCCGCAATCGGATGGATCGGAAAGCGGAGAGTTTGTGCCGCAACCGCTGTTGTTGGCATCATATCTTTGGTCATAACTTCTCTCCGCCTCCAACTGGTCATTGCTGTCGCATGCGAGATTAAATGGCCTTCAGAGAGCCATGATGGCCGTTCGGCAGAACAATCGAGGTGCAAGTGCCGCCTTGGACGAACTTCCACGCGTTGCCCTGAAAGTCGACGGTCGAAGTGCCCTGGCAGGAAGTACCGGCACCGGCGGCACAATCATTCTGCCCTTTGAGGGCAATGCCGAAGCACTTTTCCTTATGCGCGGCAACAGCCGCTTTGGCTTCGGCCTTCGTGAGCGGTCCAGCGCTGACCATCGAAGCGAGAGCGGTGGTTATAGCGCCCGCGAGCACCACCGAATTGATTGCAGTTTTCACAGACATTGCGATCTCCATATTGCTTTGACGCTCTCGTTGAGCGCGAAACAGATTCGCCAATGTCCTGACGTTCGTTACGGGTCCCCGGGTAACGTCTTCGTGATGACGGGGGCTTTCCCTCCGCAAGCTGCAGGGATGTCGCGGCCAGGACCGGAAGGACGCTCCTGTTCCCATTCGGGACAAATTTTATCGAGGGACCCTGTAACACCGGCGGTGTCTCCTACGTAAGACTGGAAACAGAGCCATTTCCAGCAAGGACGTTTCGATGTCGATCTATCGCCCGCCGCACATTTCCTCTTCCGAAATTACACCGCGCCCGGTCTATCTCAAGCGTCGAGAATTCCTCGGAACGGCCCTGGCCGGCGCCGGGATCACGGTTGCGAGCGGCAGGGGCGCATTCGCCGGTACGCTGAACGCTACGAAGACGGATTATACCGTCAAGGAGAAACTGACGCCGATCAAGGACGTGACGACCTACAACAATTTTTACGAGTTCGGCCTCGATAAGAGTGACCCTTCCGCGCTTTCCGGCGACTTCAAGCCAAGCCCGTGGACGATCACGGTCGATGGCATGGTCGGCAAACCGCAAACATTCGACATCGAGGCGCTGATCAAGGCGTTCCCGCCGGAAGAGCGCATCTATCGGATGCGCTGCGTCGAAGCCTGGTCGATGGTCATTCCCTGGGACGGCTTTCCGCTGGCGGCGCTGCTCGACAAGGTGGAGCCGCTTGGCAGCGCCAAGTTCGTTGCCTTCGAGACCATCGTGCGGCCTTCGGAGATGCCTGGTCAAGCGGGCGCCTTTCAATCCCTGAACTGGCCTTATGTCGAAGGGCTGCGCCTTGACGAAGCCCGCAACCCGCTGACCCTGCTCGCGGTCGGGCTGTACGGCGAGACGCTGCTCCCTCAGAATGGCGCACCGATCCGCCTCGTCGTTCCGTGGAAATACGGGTTCAAGGGCATCAAGTCGATCGTGCGCATCACGCTCACCGACAAACAGCCTGTCAACACCTGGCAGGCGGCCAACAGCCAAGAGTACGGCTTCTATGCAAACGTCAATCCTGCAGTCGATCATCCGCGCTGGAGCCAGGCCACTGAACGGCGCATTGGCGAAGGTGGATTCTTCAGTGCCAGCCGCCACCCTACCCTGCCTTTCAACGGCTATGGCGATCAGGTCGCCAGCCTGTATAGCGGCATGGATCTGAAAGCCAACTTCTGATGATCTCGTCATTCGCTCTGCCGAAACGTTGGCAACCGGCTTCGGTCTGGGGGCTTTATTTCATCGGGCTGCTGCCGGCGGGATGGACATTCTATCTCGGCGCCACCGACCAACTCGGCGCCGATGCGATCAAGACCTTCGAGCTGTTCCTCGGACTTTGGGCGGTCCGCTTTCTGCTGCTGACGCTGGCGATCACGCCACTTCGGGATCTCTTCGGCTGGAACTATCTGCGCTATCGCCGAGCCCTCGGTTTGCTCTGCTTCTACTATGCGCTGATGCATCTGACCGTCTACATCGTTCTCGATCAGGCGCTTGAGGTGCAGACCGTCATCAACGACGTGCTGAGGCGGCCGTTCATCATGTTCGGCATGGCGGGCTTCGTGATGCTGCTGATGCTCGCCGTGACATCGAACACCTTCGCGATCAGACGCCTGGGCAAGAAATGGATCTGGCTGCATCGCCTGATCTCTGTCGTCGCGGCCTCCAGTGCCCTGCATTTCGCGCTGTCTACCAAGATTCTGTCGCTGGAGCAGTTTATCTATATCGGTTTGCTGATCGCGATGATCCTCTATCGAGCATACCGGCCGATCATGATGGAGAGGCGGCGGGTGGCGCGAAAAGCAGGAACGGCATCCCGCTGAATGCACGGACGGTCGACCGGACGTGTCCAGCCGTGCCGGCACGCGCCGGCCCTTGCCCGTATCGCCTTGCCAACATTCGGCAGACAGCGCCTGCGCGGCGTTTGTCACCTCCAGGGAAAGCACTTGCTCCCGCTGGTGCGGGCAGGCCGACTGCTGGCTTTTCCCAACGCCCTTCAATCGTGCCTGACGCAAATGCGGTCCGCCTCGGTCATCCCGAATTCCTGACGACGGCCAACGCGATCTGCCACAACACCCCTCCGCAATCCGGCCGGTACAGTACATCGCACAGCCTGTCGCATTCTCGAAGTCGCGTGGTTTTGCTTCAAGTGTTTTGAACCGTTTACACGCATGTGACCGAACGTCGGGAAATTTTATGAGCGCCGCTCGAAAATGAAAAACCGGCTGTAACGAACCGCTCCTCTCAACCGTATTGTGCATTGTCAGACGCGTGCAGCCACCTCCTCCGGTCGCTATCGACGTCCCCGCCTGAAGGAGCAAACGAATGAGACGCGATGCTTATGGTCTGGTGACCAGCACGAATAGCGACGAGGCACAGAGAGCATTCGAGACTGCGGTCTTCGGGTTGGCGGCGCATCGCCCCACCGCGGGGGCTGCCATTCAGTCGGCTCTCAAGGCTGATCCGAACCACGTCGCCGGTCATGTTCTGAAGGGCTTTGCAAACCTGATCCTGGCGCGCTCCGAGCTCGACGTTCCGGCCGCGGCCGCACTTGGCGATGCCCGGGCGGCGTTGGCGATCAAGGGCGGTGGGTCCGGCGACGAACGTATTCTGGTTAAGGCCCTCGAATTTGCCGCTCGCGGCGCCTTTCATCAGGCCGCCGATCTTCTCGATCACGGCTTCGAGGATAGCCCAACCCCTTTTCTTCCCTTCAAGATTTCCCAAGCCCTGCGTTTTATGCTGGGCGATGCCGCTGGCATGCTCGATGCAAGCACCCGCGCTGTCGATCGACTGACATTTGAATCGCCGGCGGCAGGTTTTGTCTTGGGCTGCCATGCCTTTTCCCTCGAAGAGCATGGACGCTACGGCGAGGCTCTGACCATAGGGCAGCGCGCCGTCGCGCTGCAGCCCGATGATTCCTGGGGGCTGCATGCGGTTTCGCATGTCTTCGAGATGCGTGGCGATACGCTCGAGGGCATCGATTGGCTCGAAAGGGGTCGAAAATCGTGGTCCCGCTGCAACAATTTTTCGTTTCACATGGCCTGGCATCTGGCGCTTCTGCATCTCGAACGTGGCGACCATGGCCGCGTTCTGCAGATTTACGACGACGAGGTCCGCCCGCAGCAAACCGACGATTTCCGTGACATGGCCAATGCCATCTCGCTGTTATGGCGCATGCAGCAATCCGGCGTTCACGTTGGCGATCGCTGGTCGGATGTCGCGGACATCGCCTACCGTCGCCGGTCCGACACGACCCTGATCTTTGCCGCTCTGCATAATCTCGCGGCCATGATTGCGGTCGGCGAACAGGAGGGCGCAGCCGAACTCGTGGCCCAGATCGAAGCCAAAGCGCTCGGCACGGACGATCAGGCTCGCGTCGCCGCCGAGATCGGCATCCCGATGGCGAGGATTCTGGCCGGTCTCGATCGATCTGCCGACCGCCGCATGCTCGAGCGGATGGTGACCAATCTTCCCAGGATCGGTGGCAGCAACGCCCAGCGCGATTTCTTCGTGCTTGCCCTTGCCAAGGCGGTCGGGACGGGCGGCGACAGGGCCGGTGTCACACGCATCGGACAGATCCGGCAACGCCTGAAAGCGCAGGACCGCCTTTTCAGATCCATCGAACACTCGGTCAGCATTCGACTGTCCGCATAGCGTCAACGCCAAGAAGGAAAGCCACAATGTCCATGATGGAAATGCAGAAAAGCCGTATCTTTCCGGAAATCCGGCCCAGCCTCGGGCGCTCGATCATCCTGTCGGGCCTGGCAGCCGATATCACCTGGGAGATCTGGGCGCGGCTGGTCACGCCGCTCTGGATCGGCGGCCCACTGGAGCCGGCAGCCCTCGTCCAGTCGGTGTTCGGCTTCAACAATCTGCTGGCTGCCGAAGCCATCCATGCCATCGTCGGCATCCTCTTCTATCCGATCGGCTATCTCTTTGTCGCACGACCTTTGCAGCGGCTGATGTTCCCCACACTGCCCTTGTTGCTGACGGGCATGGGGTTCGGCGTCGGGCTCTGGGTCTTCGCGCTCTACGTCATGGCCCATCTCTTCGGTGGCCAGCCGGCCTTCCTCGGCTTCGTCCCTTTGACCTGGGCATCCCTGGTCGGCCACATTCTGTTCGGCACGGTTGTCGCGTTTGTCATCCGCCAGATCGAACGCTGACCGGTCGTTGAGGAGGCCTGCCCGACCGATCATCCGGCGGGCAGGCCCGCGATTTCCAGATCCCGTTCCACCGATGACATTCGGCGGCCAAACCCTGCGAGACAGCATCGTGACCCTTGATATCCCCGCCACGCCGAGAGTGGCCGACATCGTGGCCCGCACCCTTCATGCCCATGGGGTCCGGCATGCGTTCGGCATGCCGGGTGGAGAGGTGGTGACCCTGATCGACGGCCTGCAGGCGGCCGGCATTGCCTTCCACCTTGCCCGTCATGAGACGGCTGCGGCCATCATGGCGGCCGGCGCGAGCGCGATGACGCAAAGCCCGCAGCTTCTTGTCACGACGGTCGGCCCCGGACTGGCCAATGCCGTCAACGGCATTGCCGATGCCGCACAGGAGCGGGTGCCGTTGCTTGTCATCTCCGGCATTGTCGATCGGGCAACGCGCGCGCGTTACACCCACCAGGTCATCGACCACGCCCAATTGCTTCGTCCCCTTGTCAAAGCCTCTTTCGAGGTCGAGCCGGAAAGCGCCTCTGCCACCGTCGCGCGCGCGGTTGCACTGGCGCTGAGCGAGCCGATGGGGCCTGTACATCTCGACCTCTCCCCCGCCAGTGCGGCCGCATTGTCGCCAAGTGCCGGGATCGTATCGCCACCCCACCGCCTGAGGCCAACGGTGGCGACGTCGGATCAAACCGTGCGGATGCTGTCTGAACGGATCGCTGCTGCACAACGGCCGCTCATTCTCGCGGGTCTCGAGGCCGTGCGCGATCATGCCGGCCCGGCTCTTCGGCATCTGTCGGAAACGATCGGTGCGCCCGTGATCACGACCTACAAGGCAAAGGGTCTCATTGCCGAAGACCATCCGCTGGCGCTGGGCGGAGCAGGCCTGTCGCCGCTTGCCGATCGCCTCCTGCTCGATCTCCTGGGGATGTCGGACCTGATCCTTCTGGTCGGCTACGATCCGATCGAGATGCGGCTCGGCTGGCTGGATTTCGTGCGCAATCCCCAGATTCTGGTGGAGATCACGACGGCGACAGCCGATCACGCCATGCACCATGCAGAACAGGTGATCCAGACGGCGCCACGCGCGTTCTTGCAGGCGCTGTCGGCGGGGCTTGTCGATCGGACGACGTGGCCCGGCGGTGAGCCCTTCAAAACGAAGGCCGAACTGACGCGCATCTTTGCCACTAGGTCCCCTTGGGGGCCGCATGCGATCATCGACGCGCTCAACGCGGCGGTCGATCCGGAAGCTGTCGTCACGGTCGACAGCGGTGCACACCGGATCCTGTTATCGCAGAAATGGATCGCCCAACGCCCGACATCCCTGCTGCAATCATCGGGCCTCTGCACGATGAACGCGGCGTTGCCCCTGGCGATCGGCGCCAAGGTCGCCGACCCCTCCCGTCAGGTGTTTGCCGTAATGGGCGACGGTGGCCTTGAGATGGGTATCGGCGAACTGGCGACGCTGCGCGATCTCGGCCTGCCGATCGTCATCGTGCTTTTCCAGGACCGCAGTCTGGCGCTGATTGCCCTGAAACAGGCGTCCGCCGGTCTTCAAAGCGCCGGCGTCGTGCTTGGCGAGACGGATTTTGCCATGGTCGCGCGCGGCTTTGGCGGCTATGGCATTCATGTGGAGACGAGTAATGACCTCCGTAACGCGCTTGAGGCCGCCCGCAGGCGCACAACCTTCACCCTCATCGCCTGCCGGTTCGACGCCAGCGCCTATGATGGCGCCTTCTGATCCGGCCCCGGCAGGCGGTCCTCTCGCTCAGACGATCAAACGTCCCCGCGATCCGCGGCTCGATTTTTTCCGCGGCATCGGCATGCTGATCATTCTCTTGGCGCATATCCCCGATGACGGCTGGGCGCTCTGGATACCGGCGCGGTTCGGTTTTTCCGACGCGACGGAGATGTTCGTTTTCCAGTCGGGAATGGCATCGGCGATCGCCTTTGGATCGACGTTCGATCGAAGCGGCGCGCTGATCCTCTTTGCCCGCGTTGCCCAGCGCATCTGGCAGATCTTCTGGGCGCATATCGTCGTTTTTATCGTCGTCACGGCCATCATGGTGGTCGCGGGAACGCGCTACGACGGCGTCACCTATGTCGAAAGCCTCAATCTCGTACCCTTCATGAGGGATCCCGGGAACCTCCTCGCGGGCCTGCTGACGCTCACCTACGTGCCGAACTATTTCGATATTCTGCCGATGTATATCGTCATTCTCGCACTGATGCCGGTCATGATCCTTGCGTCGAAAGCCCATCGGCACCTGCCCTTTTTCCTCATGATCGGCTTATGGTCGGCGACCCAGTTCGGCCTGACGGGGCTTCCGGCCGAACCGTGGTCGGATCGTCAGTGGTTCTTCAATCCTTTCGGTTGGCAGTTGCTGTTTTTCACCGGTTATTTTCTGATGCGCGGCAATCTGCCGTCGCCCGCTTACGATCGCAGGCTGGTGGCGCTGGCAATCGCGGTGGTGGTTCTCACCGTGCCGTTTGCCTGGGTGCGCTTTCAGGACGTTCATCCCTTCTTCCAGATGGCGGCGGCAAAACTCGCCCCCCTCACCGACAAGACGAATTTCGGGCTGCTGCGCTTCGTGCACTTTCTGGCGCTCTGCTATATCGCGGTGCAACTGGCGGGTCGGAAAGGCGAACGTCTGCGCGGTCGCATCGTGCGCGTGCTGACGGTGGTGGGGCAACAATCGCTTGCCGTGTTCCTTACCGGCATGGTCATCGCCCACCCCATCGGCATCGCGCTCGACCACGCCGGCCGAACCGTCCCGGCAGAGATCGCCGGCAATCTGTTTGGGTTCTGTACGATGATTGCGACCGCCTATCTCGTCCGTTGGTTCAAAAGCTCTCCCTGGAAATCATGAGGCCCCGATGACCGAAATCCGACGCGCCGCCAGCCTCGACGGGGTGCGCATCCTCGACCTCTCGCGCATTCTGGCAGGACCCACATCGACGCAATTGCTCGCCGATCTCGGCGCTGATGTCATCAAGGTCGAGCGCCCGGATGTCGGCGACGATACGCGAAGCTGGGGACCGCCCTTCGTCAGCGATGCCGATGGCAATGACAGTGACCTCAGCGCCTATTTCCTTTCGGCCAACCGCAACAAACGATCGATCGCCATCGATCTTGCCAGCGACGAGGGCGTCACCCTCATCAAGCGGCTGGCGGCGATCTCGGATGTGGTCGTCGAGAACTACAAGCCTGGCGATCTGGATCGGCGGGGACTTGGCTTTGAGGATATCCGGGCCGTGAAACCCGATATCGTCTGGTGCGCGATCTCCGGTTTCGGCCAGACCGGCCCTTATGCCGAACGCACAGGATATGATTTCCTCGTCCAGGCCATGGGCGGCATCATGAGCATTACCGGGGAAAGTGACGCTGCCGGCGGACGCCCCGTCAAGGTCGGGCTTGGCATCGCGGATGTCATGTGCGGCATGTATGCGAGTGTCGGCATCCTTGCGGCCCTTCGTCATCGCGACCGCACCGGTGAAGGCCAATATATCGACCTTGCCCTTTACGACACGCAAGTCGCCTGGCTCATCAATGCCGCCACAAATCATCTCGTATCGGGCAAGGTGCCGGGCCGTATCGGCAACCGGCACCCGAATATTGCGCCCTATCAGACCTTTGCAACGGCGGACGGCGAAATTGCCATCGCGGTCGGCAACGACCAGCAGTTCGCGCGGTTCTGCGCGGCAATCGGTGCGACTTCACTGGCCGAAGACACGCGCTTCAGGCGCAATCGCGACCGCGTCGTTCATGTCGATGCACTGGATCTGCTGGTGACCGAGGCGCTGCGAGCCGACACCGCGGAAAATTGGGAACGACGCCTCCTCGCCGTCGAGATCCCGGCGGGCCGCGTTGCCACCATCGATCAGGTCGTCTCCAACCCGCAGACGCTGGCGCGTGATATGGTCGTGCCGATGCAAACCACCGATGGCAAAGCGATCCGCGTGATCGGCAATCCGCTCAAAATGTCCGCCACGCCCGCCCGCTTTGACCGGGCTCCGCCACATGTCGATCAGGATCGACAGAACATTCTCGATGAACTCGCCAAGATCGAGACGAGACGCCGGTAACAGGCTGTGCCAGCAGAGACCGTTCCACCGCACCGACGACGAGGACGACGGCATACACCGCCAAGAGAAGACCAAGGGATTGCAGGCCCATGCGCAGGGGTGTCGAACGCCCCTTGGCGGCGTCGAGGACGCCCAGGAAAATGCTGGCAGACAGTCCCCCTAAAGCCCAAAGTCCGAGAAGCAGTCCGCCGGGAATGAGCGGCTCGGCATCCATATCGCGAGGGCAAAAAAACGAAGCCGAAACCCTGTTTGATCACATCCATCCAGGCTCCGGCGCGCGGCAGCGCTTGTGAACCCGCCGTTCCGAAGATGATCAGCGCTCTCCCTCACGGGCGAGAGCTGCCGCCAGAATAGGATAGAGCCGAAACACGCAAGGGGTGAAGGCCAACAGGATGCCGAAGCCGAAAAAAGCTGCAAGCAACAGGGGTATTCCGCCGCGAACGAGGAATCGATCGACGATATCGTTGCTGTGTGCCGTCGTCGTGGACGGCGGGGCCGTCAGGCGGGAACGATGTGCCGATAAAGATAGTAACCGGGCGGCATCTGCCAGTGCAGATGGATCTGGCCGATGCTTCCCCGTCCGACGCTCAGCTTGAAGGCGTCGTTGAACGCCAACGGCGTTTCGGAAGCCGACACACCGCCAGCCGTCGCCATCAGAGCCCATAAGATCAAAAGGAAGCGCATGGCTATGCCGCTACCCGACCGGTGCGACCGTCATCCGGCAGCGGATCGATCGACGCATCGGGATCGGAGACGGGGGCACTCCGGCGATCCTGGGAGCCGGCCCTGAAGCTGGGCGTGATCCGGAAGGAGCATTCCTGCGAAAGGCGGTGCAAGGCGATCATGGTCTATCCGATAACGTCGCTTGAAGGGACGCCCATCCGCGCAGCGAACGGGCGTTTGCCTGCATGTGCAGCAGGGATCACGGCGCCGCCTGTGCCCTGACAGTCTCCCAGTTCGCATTGGCCTTCGCGATATTGCCGCTCACATCCTGTCGCCAGGTCTTGAGGACACTGTCGTTGTAATTGAGATAAAGCTTGTTACCCACCACCGTGAAGGCCTGGGGCTCGGTTGTCGCCTTGTGTCCCTGAGCCGTCCCAAACGCGCAGTAGCCGCCATACTGCGGCACGAAATGTGCCGGATCGGCGGTGGACATGTTTCGATGGGCTGCCGATGCGAAACGGAACGTCGCACCTTGATAACTTGCCGTGTATTTTTCCGAGCCCTTTACCGGTTTATGATCGGTAAAATAGGCGACCGGATCATAACCATTGATCGCGACCCCTCCGGTCGCGAAGATCTCTTGCGCGAAAACGTTGGCGCTCAGCGAAAGCGTCAGAGCAGAGGCGAGCGGAAGTATTTGACGTAACAAGACGGTCATTTTTCAATCCTTTCATGAGATGATCACCACCCGCCTATTTCGCCGTGGCAAGGGGAGAGGTTACATCCATCACGATCACGAGTTCGTGCGGGACAGGCCAGGAAGCCGGACCTATTGGGAACACATGGCAAGTGCGACTTTCCCTGTGAGCTCCCGGATCACGCTGTCTTTTTCTGCGGCCTCCCGTGTCAGGTTGCGGATCTGAGCTTCTGAAGAGCGGGAAACCTCCCAGAACGTCACGGTGAAGATGATCGGAACCGTCATGACGGAACCATCGCGGGACTGATGGTCCTCTTGGGGGGCCTGTTCCGGCGTCGCAACACGACCCCACAGCCTGAGAGCGCAGGCATTCCCGACCTCGCATCGAAGAACGGCATCCGGCGTCGCCTCAGGGCTGCTCATCGCATGGCGAAGCGTGACGGCGTCGGCATGAAACCGAAAGGTAGAATGATCGATGACATGGGGCGTCATCACCTGACCGGACACAACTTGGAAGACGATCCCCGGCGCAATGCGCGCATAATCGATAGCAATCCGCCGTTGGCTCTGTACCAGATGTGCAATGCTCGGCGTGATCTTCTGTCCCCAGACGGCAGCACCTGCGGCAAAGTGGTAGACGACAGGATGTCCCCTATTGGGCGTGACAACCGAATTCAGCATCGCTCTGCTCCTGTGGGATACCGGCGCTACAATGCCGCCGGGACGTTTTGAAAGTGCGTGGTGGCCCTTTCCACTATGATCCAATACGTCTGACGGGGACGGTTCGTTACAGGGCGGCGAAATCTACCCATCCCGCCCGGCAGGAATTATTTCGGGAATCCCAGAACGGTGAGGCCGGCGTCGAGCCAGCCCGCACCGGCCTCGTGGCCGCGGTTGTGAACACACATGATGCTGTCACCGCGAAGGCAACCGGGAACGTCGTCACAGACAACGCCGCCTACGACAATCTGCCTGGCATGCGTCACATCGCACTGCGACCGCTGGCGCATGATGGCAAGGCTTTTAAACGCATCACCTTGATGAAAGGCCTTGCCGATGGCGCGCCCTGCCAAGGGAAACGTGGTATCGGCGCTGCCATGAAAATGCACCATGGGCGGGACGTCGGAAACGCAATCGGACGCCTTCGGTAACGGGTCCCAGAAGACGCCGGAGAACGTCACCATACCGGCCGCCTTCTCACCCTGCTGGCAGGCTGTGTACCAGGCCATCGAAGCGCCGATTGAGAACCCGCCAATCACGATCCGGTCCGGCGTAAAATGCTCCCGCTGCCTTAGATCATCGAAAAGGCCGCCGATAAATCGCTTTTCATCTCGCCGGGCGCTTGGACTGCCGGGAAAGGACCATCCGCCATCGATGCCATCGACCGCCACATAGGCGAGGTGATGCGCAAGTGTCATGGCGACCAGGGGACGTTGCTCCATTTGCAGATCCGCCGATCCCTTCCATCCGTGAAAATAGACGAAGGCGCCTCGCACATCGCCGTCCGCGGGAAAGGCGATGCGATACGCGCCCCCGGGTATCGGACAGCCGGTCTTCACACCGCAAGGAACCTCGGCAATGGCTGGGGAAGCCAGCCCAATCGCCAGCAAGGCAAGAACGGATAAACGCATGGTCGACATCTCATCTCGATGAATTGGCTTTCACGTCCAAGGGGCAGTTGGCCTCAAGCGGGTCCGCAGCGGCCCACGATGGACAGTTCGTCCAGGAGAGGCGATCTGTTACATCGAAACCGGGCAGCGTCATCACATCGCCGTTTATTGACGATCGGTCTCGCCCGCTTGCCGTCCGAACACAGCCATGAGATTTGGTTTGGCGACCTCACTCCTGAACGGGTAGCACCCGGCGCTTGAGGTCCTCGATGTCACGTTCCAGCGCAGCGATCTTGAGGTCACGTTCAGCGATCAAAGCCTGCAAAGGCTCCGGTTCCACAAGATGCGGGATATGCTGCGGACAATTGACATCCCATGTGTCGACCGTAAAAAGCATGGCGCGCTCGACCCTCGCCCGATAGTCAGGCGGCGTTAGACGGGTCATCAGATCCTGGTCGCCCTCAACGACCCGAATTCTGCCCCACAACTTGACGCGCTGACGGAGATTGTAGTCAATCAGGAACAGGTGCGCCTTCGGATTTTCCGACAGATTGCCGATGGTGATATACTGGCGATTGCCCGCGTAGTCGGCAAAACCCACCATACGCCGATCGAGAACCTTGAGAAAACCAGCAGGACCGCCACGGTGCTGGATATAGGGTTGTCCATCAGCGCTGGCCGTTGCCAGAAATGCGCTTTTCCTGCTTTCGATGAACCGGACGAGATCGGGTGACAGGTCCACCGGCCAAGAGCCATTGTCCTCCATGCGTGCATAAATTGCCCTTGAATGCCTCTCTGTCTGGGCAGCCTTTACGGCAGAGCTGAAGGCGACGTCGCTGGGGACAGGATTTCTGACTTCGGGCATGGATCGAATCTCCTTCATAATCCCAGTTCGCTGAGGGACGGATGGTCATGCGGCCTTGGACCAAGCGTCCAATGAAAGACACGTTGACCGTAATGGATGGGCAGATCGTTGATGCTGGCGATGCGCAGCCGCATCAGCCCCTCGCCATCAAACTCCCAGTTCTCGTTTCCGTAAGACCGGAACCATTGGCCGGAATGATCATGCCATTCGTAAGCGAACCGCACTGCGATACGATTGCCCTGATAGGCCCACAGTTCCTTGATCAGCCGATAATCGAGTTCGCGGGTCCATTTGCGTGCAAGGAAGCCACGAATGTCCTCCCTGCCCTCGATAGATTCTGCGCGGTTTCGCCAACGGCTGTCGGGCGTGTAGGCCAGACACACGACATCCGGATCACGCCCGTTCCAAGCATCTTCGGCCCTGCGGACCTTGATGATAGCGCTTTCCTGATCAAACGGCGGCAAAGGGGGACGCGACATAGCACTCTCCGGTTCAAGAGGAAGCCGGCCACCATATCCGGCCGACCTCCATTCAGTGCTTCAGGATACGGCGGGAAAATCGATTTCCGTGCCGGCGACTTCGTTGATGTAGTTCGTCCAGGTATTGAGGGCTACGTGCTGGACGATCTCGACGATCTGCGCGTCGTCGTAACCGGCTGCCTTGACGGCGCTGACATCCTCGCGCGTGACATGACCGCGTTCAACCGCGACCTTGGCGGCAAACCGGATAGCGGCATCCACCTTGGCATCGTTGGATCGGCCACTGCGATTGGCTGCAATTTCGGCGTCATCGATCTTTGTCAGGTTCTTTCCGATGTAGGTGTGCGCCGCAAGGCAGTAGCCACAGCCATTGATTTGCGCCACGGCAAGCGCAATCCCTTCGCGGGTCTGGGCGGCAAGCCTGCCCTTGCCGAGCGCACCGGACATGGCAAGATAGCCTTCGAGCGCAGCAGGGCTGTTGGAGACCACGCGAAACAGGTTGGGAACGCTCCCGAACTGGGATTTGACCTGCTCCAGCAGCGGACGAGAGGCTTCGGGCGCATTTGCAATATCGGCGGGCGTTACGATGTTTGTCATTGTCTTGCCTTTCCTGAGGTTCAAGCGACGACCGCACCATCTCACCTTCCACTTTTCGGGAATATCCGGTATTTTTGAAACATGATCTCTCATTTCTTAAAAACATCAAATGGACCGTCTGGACGCCATGGCTCTCTTTCTCGACGTGATGGAAAGGGGCAGCCTTTCGGCAGTGGCACGCGCGCGGTCCATGCCGCTGGCGACGCTGAGCCGGAAAATTTCCGATCTCGAGGCTCATCTGGGGACACGATTGCTGCAGCGCGCAGGGCGCGGGCTGGTGCCGACTGAAGTCGGCTTCGATTATGCCAATGCATGCCGTCGCATCCTTGATGACGTCGCCGAAGCGGAACGGGTTGCGGGTGGGGAATTTTCCCGGCCGAAAGGCAGCCTGATCATCACCTCCCCTGTTGTGTTCGGCCGGCTGCACGTGCTTCCTGTCATCGCCGACTTTCTGAAGCTGTATCCGGAGATTCGGGTCCGCCTGATCCAGTCCGACAGGATCGTTGACCTGGCAGAGGAGCATGTCGATCTTGCCGTGCGCATTGGCACGCTCAGGGATAGCGGGCTTGCGGCCCGCAACATCGGCACACTTCGCCAAGTCCTTTGCGCCAGCCCCGATTACCTTTCACAGCATGGCCGCCCCAGCCGGCCGGATGAGTTGGAGAACCATTTCTGCGTGAGTTTCGAAACGCTGACGAGCGGCAGCAACTGGACTTTCCACTCTGCGGACGCGGATCAGCACGTCGATATCCATCCACGGCTGACCGTCAACACGGCCGAAGCAGCCGTCGATGCTGCGATATCCGGTCTCGGTCTGACACGGGTCCTGTCTTATCAGGTTGACGATGCACTTCGGGCCGGCAGTCTCGAAACCTTCATGGAAGAGTTTGAAGGGCCTGCCTGGCCGGTGAGCCTCATCTACCCCAAACGAGGGTCAGTGCCGAAAAAGATCAGAGTCTTTATCGATTTCGCCGCCGACCGGCTGAAATTGCGGTTATCGACACTCCGCCAATCCAGCCGATGACGTTTTGATGAAACCTATTAAAGCTTATTTATAAAGTTACCACTGGTATTAAGGAGCGCGGCCTTCAAACTACGACGACTGAAATGAATTCGAAAACCAATCTTTGTTTGCGCGCGGTCATCATCGTGCTGTCGCTGACCCCATCACTTGCGATGGCGGAGGACGTGCCGTCCAGACTGTCACTTTCCGACGCCCGCTACATAGTGGAGAACGCAACCAGCGACTGCTAGGCGAAAAATTTCAAAGTCTCAGCAACGTTGGTAGATGCAAGCGGCCAGATCTGCCGCTCCGGCAAAGCGTGGTGTTGTCGCGGCAAGCAAGCCGCTGCCGACAAGAACTGCAAGGCCCATTGTGGAACGAGAGGAAGATGATGCCGTTAGCAGGTTCCATTTAACCTTTAACATAACTATTTCCTAGGTTACATATGCCCTGTAACTTTTCAAATCAAATTTTTTAGGTTACTCATCGGCCATGACTGATGCCGACCGCCCCCTTCCGACCACCGTTGCGCGCCGGGCTCTGCCTGCCATTGCCCTTGGCGATCATCTGGCGCTTGATTTTCTCAATTCCGTCGCTACTCCCCAAGGAGAGGTCCTAGACTGGATAGGTTCGGGCACGGATCTGGTGGACTGGCTTGAAGTGTTCGGAGCAATCACCAAAAGCGACGCTGCAGACATTCGCGCCACGTGGAATGCCGCGACGCTGGATGCGATTGCGCGCGAAGCCGTTGTCTGGCGTGAGGCGTTTCGCAGTCTGGTTGGACGGATGGCATCCGAGGGGCGTTCGGCGCTGCGCATCGAAGATCTGCAACTGATCAACCGCTGGCTGCTGCCGGACAGGATGACACGTCAGCTCGTGACTGGCACGACCGGAGAGGTGGAGCTGGTGCATCGTCGTATGTGGACCGATGCCGCGCAAATCATGGCGCCCGTTGCCCTTGCCGCCGCCGAGATGGTCGCTGGTGACGATTGGGGCAACATTCGTCAATGTGAAAACCCGGCCTGCACAATCTGGTTTCAGGATCGAACAAAGGGACACCGCCGCCGCTGGTGCAGTCAGGCCCTCTGCGGAAACCGTTTCAAGGTTGCGGCCTTTCGGGAGCGTCAAAAATACGGACGCCGAGTCGCTGTCTCGGCAGGGACAAAAAGTCCCTCGGCGTAAAGCATCATGGCTTTGCTCCTGACCTTACCTACGCGCTCCAACAAAAACGCCCTCCCATCGCCGATTGTCATGAGGTGATCCCCGAACAACGGGGCGACCAGGAAACATGCCAGTTTATGCCGCGCACCGACTGCGACGCCGGACGCCGCATCCATCATGATCAGCCGATCGCCACCTTTTAAGGACGACGACTGTCAAAAGGATGCGCACGAACTCCGATCGCAATTCAGCATGCTGCGAGGCTTGCCTAGTTTGCTCCACCGTGGCGTTGTTTGCGGCGCTCGTCTATCGCCGGCATGGTCACGTGATAGACTTGTTTAAGCCTGCGAGATCTTGCGGCGAGCGCCCTTCAGCTTGCTCTTCGGAATGAAGAGGGCCGACCACGTAACCGTTGCGGCGTGCCTTGGTCTGCACCGCCCTATAGATGAGGAAGCCAAAGCTTTCCCCAGCCTGTGTGGTTCTGGTCTTCTCTACCGGCAGTGACTGCAAAATGCTGCGATAAGGCCCCCTGTGCTTCATAATTGTGAAAACCCGGACACGTTACTCTTCTCAACACGGGCGCGTGCATTCATGATGCTTTCCCGATCCACGTTCTTCTACCAGATTTCATCTGAACATCGGGACCTTGAGATATTACGGAGTAGAACCGCTATACGGTGTCGCGGCAGGTGACCTAGGTTAGGAGATCGCCCTGCCTGAAAGGCGACGCATGTCTGTCATCGGCAATTTCGAAGAAGTCCTGCAAGACAGAGGTTCACGATGCCGGAGATAGTGTCGTGGGATCTGGTTCGCGTTTTCCTCGCTCTGTCGCGGCTGCAGAAGTTCGAGGCCGCGGCGCATCAGCTGGGCCTCGATTCGACCACCGTCCGGCGGAAACTCCAGAGGCTCGAAAAGATCGTCGGCGGCCCGCTGTTCGACAGCGACGGCGGTATATTGACCGTTCGCGGGGACCACCAGTTGCTTTTCGAAACCGCCAAGGAGATGGAGTCGGCGGCCCGGCGGTTTGCCAACAGTGCCGTGCGCTCATCGAGTGCGGGGTCGATCCGCCTCTCCGTCATCGACATCATCGGACGACTGCTCACGCCGGAATTCGCTGGCTTCACGGCGGCCCATCCGGGGATCTCGCTGGATGTCACGACCGAAACCCATTTCGTCGATCTCGACGCCGACAGGGTCGATATCGCCATTCGCATGGCACGGCCGGAACGCGGGCGGCATGAATTGCGGAAGGTCGCGGATGTGGACTTCGCGGTTTATGGCACGCGTCCCTACCTGTCGTCTCTGGCGCAGGATACCGCAAAACCGCTCGATCTGGTGGTTCTGAAACCGCATTTCCCCATCGCGATCACGATTTCAGCCTTGCAGAGGACCGGTGGTTTCTCTCATTGGAGCGTCCACTGGTGTTTGCCGGCTCCACGGACAATTACCCGATGCTGCATGCGATGTGCCGGGAGGGCATGGGCCTTGCGCTGCTTCCGCGCTTCCTCGGCGCCGGCGATCGGCAACTGGAAGAATACCCAGTCACCGGAGGCCGCAACCGGATCCCCGTCTGGATCGTGATCCGGGAAGACTCGGCCGAGGCACCCAAGGTGCGCCGGCTGGTCGATTACCTCGTGGAACGGTTCAAGGACTACCGACCTTTGCTGAACGGTGCGCACACCGCAGGGAATGACGATGAGGCCGAAGGCGCCGATCCGGATCATCCGGTGGATGGTTCTTTTTCCCCGGGGTGAACGATGCCGTCATTGCGGGAGAAACGAAAGCAATTTGCATGAAAGAGGAAGAACGCAAATTGCCTTCGGTCCTTGATGTGCCGCACTTCGGTCTCGCAAAACCGCTGCACATTTTTGCGCGACATGCCTAGAGATCCAGAACCAGGCGGGTCGAGCGGCTTCTGGAGCAGCAGACGGCGATGCGCAGGTTCGAAGCCTTCTCCGCATCGGTCTGATAGATATCGTGATGTTCGGGCTCGCCCTCCAGCACATCGACAAGACAGGTGCCGCACATGCCCTGTTCGCAGGAAAGCTCGAGATCGAGGCCGGCTTCGACCAGAACTCTGGCGATGCTGCGCCCCTTGGGAACGCGATATTCCCGTCCCGTTGCAGCATCCACGACCGTGAATTCCCGGTCCTGTTCCTCCCCGACGACGCTCAGAGGATGGAAGTGCTCCTGGTGAATTGTGTCGTCCCGGTAACCTTGAGCTCTTGCGCAGGCCGTTACCGCCACCATGAAGCCTTCCGGCCCACAGGTGTACAGATGCAGTCCGTCGGAAGGCGCCGGCAGGTCACGCCGCGCGTCGAACATCGCCGAACTCGTCTCGTCGCAAAAGTGGAAGGTGACGTTCGCAGCGAAGGGAACCGCTTCGATCAGCGGCAGAAATGCCGCCGAGTGCCGGTCCCGCGTGAAATAATGCAAGCCGAACGGCACGCCCCGCGCGTGGAGAGCATGCGCCATCGACAGCAGGGGCGTGATGCCGATGCCGCCGGCCAACAGGACGGCCCTGTCCGCATCGCGAACCAGCGGAAACAGGTTCCGAGGCGCGCCAATTTTCAGGACATCACCGGGATGCAGCCGGTGAACGGCCTCCGACCCACCGCGTGAGGCCCGGTCTTTCAGGACGCCGATCCGGTAAACGTCCTCCTCGTCAGGGTTGCCGCACAGCGAGTATGGCCGGACGAGGTTTGGGCCGAGATCGACATCGATATGGGCGCCGGGCTCGAAGCGTGGCAGTTTCACTCCGGTATCGTGCGAAACGAGATCAAGGCTGACGATGTCCGCGGTTTCGCGGTTAATCCGCTCTATGCGGACGGGAAAGCGTTCGATCATTCCGACGACCCTCTGTTTGCCATTCCCCCAGCATAGCGGGGAGCGTGGCAGGCCGTAGGCGGCAAGGCTTGCATTCCTGCAAATCCGTCTGGCTTTTCTGCGAGCGCCAGCCGCTGGAGCAGCCGGATGCTCAAATGGTAGTCATGGACATTCCTTAGGCAAACAGGAAGGGAAGGCGATCCATGGACACAGGTTTATCTCCGCCAGGCGTAGCCGAGGCGCTCCGCTTTGATCGGTATTTTCGGTCCGGCTACGTCCATCGCGACGTCTACACCGATGCGAGGATCTTCGATCAGGAGATGCGCGCCCTGTTTGGAAGGACCTGGGTCTATATCGGCCACGAGAGCGAGGTTCCCGCGCCAAACGACTACGTGACCCGTGAGATCGGCCGGCGACCGGTTATCCTGACCCGGACCCGAAAGGGCGACGTCGCTGTCCTGATCAATCGCTGCACCCATCGGGGCGCGCTGGTCTGTCGCAAGCCCCGGGGCAATACGAAGCGCTTCACCTGCGGCTACCACGCATGGTCCTTCGGTACGGATGGAAGCTGTACCTCCGTTCCGCTGCGCTCCGGTTACGGGGAGGATCTCGACATGCGCGAGCTCGATCTGGCGAGGCCCGCGCACACGGAGTCCTATCGCGGCTTCGTCTTTGCCAGCATGGCGCAGGATGTACCCCCTCTGGTCGATCACCTGGCGGGCGCCCGGCAGCAACTCGACGCGTGGATCGATCGCGGCGACCGGCAGGCGATCGTCGTGCGCTCCGGTGCGATGAATTTCAACATCCACACCAACTGGAAGTGCGTCTACGACAATGCGGCGGATGGCTACCACACGCCGTTTTCCCATGAATCGATGCTGCGGGTGTTCCAGGATCGCTACGGCGATGTCGATCTCGCCTATTATCAACAAGACTTCGATACATCGCCCCTCTTCATCAAGGCGCTCGGCAATGGCCACACGATGCTGGACCAGCGCCCGGCCATGCACGCCGACAGCGCCTGGGGACGGCAGCACCCGCATCCGAGCCGGGAGCAGGTCGAGGCCGTCATCACGGAACGCTACGGGAAGGACGCCGCTATCGCGAAGCTCGACGCCTCCACGGGCTCCGGCATGAACCTCAACATCTTTCCGAACCTGCTGATCATCGGCAACCAGATCCAGGTTCTGGAACCGCAAGCCGTCAACCGGACGCTGGTCAAATGGTACTCCACGACGCTGGAGGGCGCTGACGCGGACATCAACCTTGCGCGCATGCGCATGCAGGAGGACTTTCCGTCCTTCGGGGAGGTGGACGACGCCGCCCAGTTCGAATCCTGCCAGCAGGGCATGACCCTGGTTCCCGAACTCGAATGGATCGACATGCGCCGGCACATGACGACCGGGGCTGGCTACACCGACACCGACGGACACTGGCGCGAACCCGTTTCGTCGGATCTCCACCAGCGGACCTACTTCGACGCGTGGCGCCGCATCATGGGCGAAAGCCCGCTTTTCACAGCCTGATGGATTTCCGGAGATCGGCCATGCCCCAGACGATTGCGACACCCAGAACGCTCCGCACGGATATAGAAGGCTATTTCGGCTTGAGCTATTATCAGGCGGTGCAGGCGATCGTCGAGGATTGGCGCGCGCTGGCCGAAATCCCGGCGGAGCGCCTCGCCGACCCGGCCGACACTGCCGCCGTGACGCGCCTGCTCCATGCCGAAGCGCGGCTGCTCGACGCGGAGAGACTGCCGGAATGGCTCGGCCTGTTCACCCCGGACTGTGCCTACTGGATACCGGCGGACACCGCGATCTCGACACCGTGGACCGCGGTGAGTTGGGAGTTCAACGACCGCCGCCGGCTGGAGGAGCGTGTGGAGCGGCTGGGTACCGGCAAGGCCTATTCGCAGAGCCCGCCGACGCGCTCCGCCCATCTCTATTCCAACATCGAGGTTTTCCGGGGCGCCGATTGGTCCGGCGCGACCGAAAACACGCTGCACGTGCTCTGCACCTTTCTCATCCAGACCAATTTCGCGGGACATCCGTCAACCAGGGCCGGCTGGAACGGCTACATCGTGCGCAAGGAAGGACCGTCCTGGCGCATCGTTCTCAAGCGCATCAGCCTCTACGACGCCGATCTCGCGCAGGACAACAACAGTTTCACGCTCTAGAACAACGAAGGGGAACAGGAAGATGAACGAGCTTACCCGTCCACAGGCAATGATCGGAAAGCAGACGGATTCCGTGGGGCGCAGCGGATTTGTCGAACGCATCGGACTGGCGACGCCGGAGCGCGAGGAAGCGCTTGGCGCTCTGGTCGCCCGGATCGCCGAACTCGACCTGGAGGTGATCCGCATCGCCTTTGTCGATGTCCACGGCCAGCTGCGGATTCGGCCGGTCGAAGCCGGGCATTTCCGTTCGGTCGCGCGCAACGGCATGCCGTTCGGCACGGCCCTGTTTGCGATGGACAGCGCCAACTTCATTTTTCAGAACGTGTTCTCCGAGGACGGCGGCTTCGGCCGCAAGGATATGGGCGGCGCGGGCGACATGCTGGCGGTTCCCGATCTATCGACCTTTCGCGTCCTGCCATGGGCGCACAAGACCGGCTGGATCCTGTCCGATATCTACCTGAAGAGCGGCGACCGCTGTCCCTTCGATCCGCGCGGCAGCATGCAGCGCGCCTGTGCGGATCTGGCCGCGCGGGGCTACGGCTTCGTGGGCGGCGTCGAGGTGGAGTGCCACATCTTCAAGGTCGACGATCCCAAGCTCAGCCTTGAGAACTGTAGCCATCCTCCCGTACCCGCATCGGTCTCCCCGATCCGCCATGGCTACCAGTACATGTCGGAATTCGTCAGCGACGAGATGGAATTCGTTCTGAAGCCGCTGCGGCGTGCCTTGCTGGACGTCGGTCTCCCCCTGCGTACGGCAGAGTGCGAATGGGGTCCGGGACAGGTCGAAATCACGCTCGACCCGCTGAACAATGTCGAGGCGGCGGATGCCATGATCCTCCTGCGGTCCACCGTCAAGCAGGTCGCGCGCCGCATGGGATTGCTGGCGAGCTTCATGACCAAGCCGGGCCTCCCGAACGTCTATTCCTCCGGCTGGCATCTCCATCAGTCGCTGAGCCACAGCCAGTCCGGCATCAATGCCTTCTCCTCCGCAACCGACAGTATTTCGGAGGTCGGCCTCGGCTTCATCGCCGGATTGCTCGAACATGCGCCGGCCGCAACGGCGTTTTCCAATCCGACGATCAACGGCTACAAGCGCCTGAACGGCAACGCGCTGGCGCCCCAGCGCGCCATCTGGTCGGATGACAACAAGGCCGCGATGCTGCGTCTGGTCGGCGGGATCGGCGATCCGGCGACGCATCTGGAAAACCGCTCCGGCGAACCCGCCGCCAATCCCTATCTCTACATGGCATCGCAGATCTATGCCGGCCTCGACGGGATCGATCGCAAGCTCGATCCGGGTCCCGCCCTGTCCGACCCCTATGCCCAGACGGACAAGCCGGCGCTGCCGAAGAACCTCAACGAGGCCGTCGAGGCTCTCGACAGCTCAAGCTTCTTCCGTGCAAAGCTCGGAGACGACGTGGTGAACCATTTCATATCGACGAAGAGAAGCGAGATCGGCCGGTTCCAGTCCTATGTCACGGATTGGGAGCAGGGGGAATATTTCGAGATGTTCTGATCCCGCGATGGGATTGGGGTGCAAGCCAGATAGCCCGCCATTCTCCGAGCCGCTCATCCTCGTCGCAATCGAGATCATAGACGAACGGATCCTTGTCGTGCGCTACGGCATGGCCCCGGCGATCTCGAAGCTTCCATGGCGGCGTTAGAAGATAATTATGGATCGTCACGTTGGAGTATCTGGTCTCTGCAATCCGCATTTGGCGCATCTCGGCCGACAAAAATATTTCATTGATCCTCGAGGTCCAGAAGCAGTGTACGTGAACCGAAATGAAGTTCGCTCGATCAAACCACCCGATACCTTACTCGGCCGATACCTTACTCGGCGCGTGAGCCTTCTCCTTTGGAATTTGCAATATGCCACGCGACCGCTTCCTGTACGGCTTGCAGCGATGTGTGCCGGGGGACGAAGCCAAGGAGGCGCAGCGCCTTTTCCATCGAGCAGTTCGGGCTGCGCGCAATATGCTCCCATGTGGCTTTCGCGTCGTCAGCGCTCTGGCCAGCCGCCCATTGGTCATAGGGAAGGAATTCCAGGTTCGGTTCATGACCGAACCAGCGCGACATGCTCTCGGCATATCCGCGCAGCGTCAGCGCCTTGTCGGAAACGGCGTGGAAGCTCTCACCGAGTGCCGTTGCATGGGAGGAAATGGCCGCCATGAACAAGCGGGCGATATCTTCTGCATGGACATGATGGACGGTCTCCAGGCCGAAGTTCGGCAGGACAAGCGTCTCACCGCGCGCCAGCATCGAAAACACCTGCGGATTGAAGTTGCCCTGCGGATTGAGCGGGGTCCAGCCAGGACCGACGATGTGCCCGGGATGAAGAATGGTCGCTGGAAACCCGTCCACATGCGCCTTCCTCAAGAGGTAAGCTTCAATCTCTGCCTTCTGCACCCCATAGTCGCCGAACGGATATTTTGGTGCGTCCTCAACGGTGGGAACAGCAACGGACGTGCCGTGGGTCCAGATCGTGCCTGTGTGAAGGAAATGACCGACGTGACCGGACAGAGCTTCAACCAGCATTTCAGCGCTGGGTTTGGTGAAGCAAATCATGTCGATGACGATGTCGGGCTTCAGAGACCGGATGTCCTTGCCAAAAGTGCCGGCGTGCTCCAGCGCCTCCCGATCCATTTGCAGACGTTCGACCTGACGCCATGCCGCGTTCGCCTGGTAGGGCTCAGCCACGCCACGACTGATGGCAACCACCTCATGGCCCGCTTCTACGAGGGCGGGGACGAGGTAGGTCCCGACATGCCCCGTTGCTCCGATCACGATCACACGGGTCATAACGTCACCTGATTTCCTGGTTGATGGATGCTTGTGTTCGGGAACGCACACCTGTCGCTCGGGTTCCGAACGGTGCGAACGCGTGAAGACCTTCAGTTCCGTGGAGTTGTGCAAGATGCAGGACAAGATCGGTTGTGTCCAAACAGGTCAGACAGTTCCCAAGCTATATTCACATTGCCTGGTACACGCTTTGATAACATCATCGCATTAGCAGGCTGCTCCGGCCTCAGGCCGATTGACTTCGACCAACTGCGGTGCCGTATGTGAAAGCACATTGCCTCACCCCAGACATGGTCGCCAGGCACTGTGGCCGCTTCCTGCCGCAAGATAAGGCGGCGCTGGCGGCGAAGATCCTCAACCAGGTCTGGCAGGCGGCGTGATGGACGTTCTCGCGTATCCGTCTGACGTGGTGCAGCGCCTGCTGGTCGCCACAACATCTGCCATTCCTCGATGCGTCAGTAGAGCAACCGCGTTCTGATCGTTCCGGGTATCTCGCGCAGCACCTGAAGGATGTCGTCTGCTGCCTCATTCACGCTCTCGACTTCGATGACCACGTAACCCGTATCGCCGTGGGTCTGCAGGAACTCGGCGATGATGTTCACCCCGCGCGAGGAGAAGATCTCGTTCAACCGGTTGAGCATGCCGGGGCGGTTTTCGTGGACATGGATGAAGCGCGTCCCGTTCGGGCGCTCGGGCAACTGCACCTGCGGAAAGTTGACGGCGCCCATCGTCGAGCCGATGTCGGAATACTCGACCAGCTTTCTGGCGACTTCCCCGCCGATACGCTCTTGTGCCTCTTCGGTCGAGCCGCCGACATGCGGTGTCAGAATCACATTGTCCAGGCCCTGCAGCGGGCTTTCGAAACGCTCGTTGTTGGAAGCCGGCTCTTTGGGAAACACATCGACAGCGGCGCCTGCCAGATGGCCGTCCTTCAGGACGTTCGCGAGGGCATCCAGATCGACCACTGTGCCGCGGGAGTTGTTGATGAAGATGGCGCCCTTCTTCATGCGGCGCAGCTCGGCTTCGGTGATCATATTGTGCGTCGAGGCTGTTTCCGGGACGTGCATCGTCACGTAATCGGATATGTCGAGGAGCTCGCCGAGCGACGCCATCGATTCGGAATTGCCGCGGCGCAGCCTGTCGGAGAGATCGAAATAGCGGACCACCATCCCCATGCTTTCCGCGAGCGCACTCAGCTGCGAGCCGATATTGCCATAGCCGACGATGCCGAGGGTTTTTCCGCGAACCTCGTGGCTGCCGACAGCGGATTTCTCCCATCCGCCCTGATGCGCAGATGCCGAACGCGGAAAGATCTGCCGCGTCAGCATGATGATCTCGCCGATCACAAGTTCGGCCACCGAGCGTGTGTTCGAATAAGGCGCGTTGAAGACCGGAATGCCGCGGTGACGCGCCGCGTCCAGATCGACCTGATTGGTACCGACGGAGAAACAACCGACGGCCATGAGCTTTCTGGCGGACTCGAAGATCTCTTCCGTCAGTTGCGTCCGAGACCGGATGCCGATGATATGCGCATCGGCGATATGGGCTTTAAGATCCTTGTCATCGAGTGCTTTGGGCAGATGCACAAGGTTGGTGTATCCACACGCCTTGAAATAATCCACGGCACTCTGGCTGATGCCTTCGAGCAGGAGCACGGAGATTCGATCGCGCGCGAGAGAGAGTTGGAGAGGCATGGGTAAACCTTCATTTTCCGGTATCGGAACAGGTGACGTCGTATGCCGGCTGTTGCGGCACGCTTCAGCGGTGGTTTGCGACCATCCGGCAGAAACCACAAGCAACCGGAAGGTGCTTATGCACACGCTGTGATAGGTGGAAGCCGCGCTGATGCATGGCTTCTTTTACGTCACATGAGTCGGAATGACGGGATGGATGCAGCGTCGTCTCGTCGTAAAGTCGCTACCGGCTGACGGAAAAACCGGACAATCCGGCAACTGGTATTGGTTGCCGGATTTAAATCTCGCGAACGGCGATCAGCCCTTGATGAACGCCAGAAGATCCGGGTTGATCACATCGGCATGCGTGGTGAGCATGCCATGCGGAAAGCCCTTGTAGAGCTTGAGGACGCTGCCCTTGATCAGCTTGGCCTGCATCTCGACGGCGGCCTTGTAGGGGACGATCTGGTCGTCGTCGCCCTGGGTCACGAGCGTCGGGACGGTGATCGCCTTCAGGTCCTCCGTCTGGTCGGTCTCGGAGAAAGCCTCGATGCCGTCGTAGTGCGCCTTGGCGCTGCCCATCATGCCCTGACGCCACCAGTTGTCGATGACGCCTTGCGACACCTTGGCATCCGGCCGGTTGAAGCCGTAGAAGGGGCCGGCGGCGACATCGAGGAAGAACTGGGCGCGATTGGCGGCTAAGGCCTGCCGGAAGCCGTCAAAGACCTCTATCGCGGTTCCCTCCGGATTGGTTTCGGTCTTCAGCATCAGCGGCGGAACGGCGCTGACGAGAACGGCCTTGGCAACGCGGCCCTGCGGCTGGCCGTAGCGCGCGACATAGCGGGCAACCTCGCCGCCGCCGGTGGAATGGCCGATATGGACGGCGTTGCGCAGGTCGAGATGTTCGGCCACGGCCGACGCGTCGGCGGCGTAGTGGTCCATATCATGACCGTCGCTGACCTGGCTCGACCGGCCATGGCCCCGGCGGTCATGGGCAACGACACGGTAGCCCTTGTTGACGAAGAACAGCATCTGCGCATCCCAGTCGTCGGACGACAGCGGCCAGCCGTGGTGGAAGACGATCGGCTGCGCGTCATTCGGACCCCAGTCCTTAGTGAAAATCTCGACGCCGTCCTTGGTGGTGATGAAATGATGGGTCATGGGTTCAAGTCCTTTCGGTTGAGGGGAAGCGGGTTTGCGGGATGCGCTCCGGCCGAATGCCGGCAGGGCAAAGGGGAGAGAGAGGGTGGAGCCGACGACGAGGACTTGCCGGCGCGACACGGCGAAGGGGTGCGAAAGCGGGTTCCCGGACATTGGCGGCTTACGCGGCGCCACGGGTGCTTTCGAACAGGAACCAGGCGCGGCGTTCCGCCTCGTCGACCCAGTTCTCGATCAGGCTGGCGGTGGCGATGTCGCCATGTTCGTCGCACAGCGCGTGCGTCGCCTTCAGCAGCGACACCAGCGTAATGTTGTCCTCGCGAAGTTCGGCCAGCATATCGGCCGGTGTGACGAAATCCGCGTCATTGTCGAGAAGGCGCTGGACGCGGGAGATGTGGCCGACGGAGCGGATGGTCGTGCCACCGATCTTGCGGACCCGTTCGGCGATATCGTCCGTGATCGCAAGAATCTGCTCGCCTTGCTCGTCGAGCATCAGGTGGTAGTCGCGAAAGTGCGGGCCGCTCATGTGCCAATGGAAGTTCTTGATCTTGAGGTAGAGCGCGAAGACATCGGCGAGAAGGGCCGTGAGGGCGCCGGAAATGTCGGCCGTCGCATTGGTGCCAAGCCCGGTCGGCGTTGCGAGCGGGGCCTTGCGATGCGTCTCGGCGATGATGCGGTCCATGATGGTCTCCATTCAAGGGTTCAGCGGGTTGCTGGAGACGTTTCTAGATCAGGCGGGCGGCGCGCCATATCCAATGCTTGGCTAGTCGAACCCACACCATCGTATAGTTTCACACGGCTTACATTCGCGATAGCTCGCCCGCCGCCCGCTCGCCCTTCAGCGTCCCCGGCGTGCCACCCCATTTCTGGTGTTTAAGCGTCCGCCTTCGGTCAATGGACGCCATGATGTTTGCCTTTTCGGCATCGGGATGGCTTGATGCCGTTTTCGACACCAGCATGGAAGAAGCATTGCAGACGCACGGCCTTGTGAACCCGAAACGGCGCATGTCCGCTCGCCATGAGGGCGGCATCCTCTCGCTCGCCGCCCTCCTCGCAGCCACGGTTTTCTATCTCGATACGTTTACCGATATCCACAGCGCGCTCGCCACGCTCTATGTCATCACCGTGCTTCTGTCGGCGGAAACGCTGACGGAGAAGGGGACGCTGTTCCTGTCGGCGATCTGCGGCGGCCTTGCGATCTTTTCCTATCTGACGGCCCATGGTCTCCAGGCGGATCTCGCGGCGACCCTGCGACTGACCGTGGCGCTCCTGGCCCTTGCGATCACCTGCGCCCTCGTCATCCGAAACCAGCGGGCGCGCCTTCATCTGCTGCGGTCGAACGCCGATCTGCGCAGCAGCGAGGAGCGCTATCGCACCCTGTTCGAGCAGGGTCGGGTAGCCCTCTGGGAGCGCGATTATTCCAAAGTTCGAGAGATGCTGATGCGGTTGCGGGAGGATGGGGTCCGTGACCTCCGTGCCTATGCAAGGGAGCATCCGGCCTTCATCGAAACCTGCATCGCCTGCGTGCCCACGATTGCCGCTAATGCCGCGGCCCTCGAACTTCTCGGCAATGTCGATCCCAAAGTGCGGGCCGGCGACCTACGGGCGATCCGCCGCTATATTGCCCAGGACGATACGACGTTCCTCGATCTTCTGGTCGCGATCTTCGAGGAGAGGCGGCATTTCGAAGGCAGAGGCGCAATCATCACCGCCGATGGCACGAGCAAGCTGGTCCTGCTCACCGTCGGCTTTCCCCGGGATGCGGCCGATTTCAACCGGGTGGTCGTGGGCATGTTCGATATTACCGAGCGCGAGAAGGCGCAGAAGGCGCTGTTCGACGCGCAGGCGGAGCTGGCGCTCGCCTCCCGCGCCGCCACCATCGGCGCCTTGTCGGCATCGCTTGCCCATGAGCTCAACCAGCCGCTCGGCGCCGTCATCGTCAATGCGCAGACACTCCTGCGGTGGCTCGACCGCGATCCCCCGGATCTGGCTGCGGTGTTCCGGTCCGCCGAGCGCATCGTTCGCGACAGCCAGCGCGCGAGCGACATCATCCAGAGCACCCGGTCGATGCTCGGCAACCGCACCCCCGCCTTCGAGCGAGTGTTGCTGCCCGATCTCGTTCTGGAGACGCGGACCCTGCTGGACAACGAGATCGCAAGGGCCAGGACCATCCTCGACGTGGATGCGAAGGCGGCCACGCCCGTGGTTCGCGCGGCTCGCATCGAGTTGCAACAGGTCCTGATCAACCTCATCACCAATTCGCTGCACGCGATGGCGGCGACCCCGGAAGCGGAGCGGCGGATATGGGTGACGATCGACGCTACGGACGCTGCCGGCGCGGTCGTCAGGGTGCGCGACAACGGCCCCGGCCTCAGCCCGGAGGTCTTCAAGAACCTGTTCAAACCCTTCTGCACCACCAAGGAGACCGGTCTCGGCATCGGGCTTGCGATCTGCCGAAGCATGCTGGAGGTGCGCGGCGGAACCTTGACCGCCAGCAACTACCCGGATGGGGGCGCCCTGTTCGAGATGACCATACCCATCGAGGCACATCATGATTGATGCGAGAAAACCGGCACCCGACGCTGACATGCCCGTCGTCTACATCGTCGATGACGATCCGTCGATCCGCGAGGCGCTGGTCGATCTCTTCCTGTCTGTGCGCACGGGCGCCAAGGCCTTCGAGAGCGCCCGGCAACTGCTCGACACGGCCGATCTGGAACGGCCTGGCTGCATTCTTCTCGATGTGAGACTTCCCGGCGCCAACGGGCTCGACCTGCAGGCGCATCTGGAGAAGCTGGGTAACCGCATG
This sequence comes from Rhizobium sp. 9140, assembly GCF_900067135.1. Classification (NCBI taxonomy): domain Bacteria; kingdom Pseudomonadati; phylum Pseudomonadota; class Alphaproteobacteria; order Hyphomicrobiales; family Rhizobiaceae; genus Rhizobium; species Rhizobium sp. 9140. The sequence goes on from NZ_FJUR01000002.1 coordinate 792,154, forward strand.
CCGATCATTTTCATGACCGGGCATGGCGACATACCGATGACGGTGCGCGCCATGAAGGCAGGCGCCGTCGACTTCCTCGCCAAGCCGTTCCGCGATCAGGATATTCTCGATGCGGTCTCGCTGGCGCTTCAGAGGGATCGCGAGCAGCGAGAGCAATCCGCCGCCAACGGCGCCGTTGCCGATCTGGCAAAGACCCTCACCCGCCGCGAACACGAGGTCATGGCCGCCGTCGTAAAAGGCCTCATGAACAAGCAGATCGCCTTCAATCTCGGGATCAGCGAAATCACCGTCAAGCTGCACCGGGGCAATGTCATGCGGAAAATGGAAGCGCGCTCGGTCGCCGAACTGGTGCGCAAGGCCGAGTTGCTGGGACTGTAGCAAAAGGCGGAAACCTAGACCCTTGTATGGTTCAACGGGCGCCTCCGAGAGCGCATAAGAGCCGTTAAGAAACTCACGCAAGGCGTCAGCACAGTGTCCACCACACCGGTCATAGCCATCGTCGACGACGATCCGTCGATCCGCGAAGCCCTTGACGATCTCGTCCTGTCCTGCGGCTATCGCAGCCGGCTGTTCCCGTCCGCGGAGGCCTTTCTGGCCGATACGGATCGCGCTGCTATCGATTGCATGCTCGTGGATGTCGCCATGCCCGGCTTAAGCGGCATTGAGCTGCAGGCGGCTCTCAACGCGACCCCGGCCGACAAGCCGCCGATGATCTTCATGACCTCATACCGCGACGAGCGGACGCGGGCAGCGGCCATGGATGGCGGCGCTTACGCCTTTCTCGGCAAGCCGGTCGATTCCGACCAGCTCGTCCGCTGTCTCGAAGACGCGCTGAAACCCTGAAACATCGAAGATGACGAACAGCTCGAGGGAACGGAAAGATATCCTACCAATGCATCCACACGTCCACGATCGAAACCGTCGAGCCGCGCACGCTCGGTTGCGAGGAATGCCTGAAGACCGGACAGGTCTGGCTGCATCTGAGGCTCTGCCGCGAATGCGGTCATGTCGGCTGTTGCGATCAGTCTCCCGGCCGTCACACTACAGCCCATTTCCATGCGACCCGGCACCCCATCATCGAGGGTTATGACCCACCGGAAGGCCGGGGCTGGTGTTACGTGGACGAAATCATGGTGGACCTGCCGAACCAGACGCCGCAGCGAGGGCCGATCCCGCGTTACGATTGAACTGCGTCTTGGGGCACTTGTATGAATGTGCTTAGCAGCCATCAGATGGAGACGGCCAAACGCTTTGCCAGCGGCGAGCCGAAGCGTTTCAAACCCGGTGACGTCGTCTACAAAATGGGTGACCACGCCGCTCCGGCGTGGCTTAAGCTCGAAGGCTCCATGGACGTCTTTCGCCAAGAAGGCCTGTCGCACGAGGCGCCGATCACCGCCCATGAGGTGGGTCAGCTCTCGGGCGAGGTCGATCAAATTTCAGGGCGTCCAACGCTCGCCGGCGCCCGCGCTGGAGCGGCAGGCAATAAGCCATCGCGCTTCGATGCCGCCCACTTGCGGGCGCTGGTGATCGGCTCTGCCGATGTTGGCGAGCTCATCATGCGGTCCTTCTTCCTTCGTTTCGACAATGAATCGGAGGCCGGGATCAGGAAAAGCTTAAACGGGTCATGGCTGGAAAGACGGTCATTTCCATCACACATTGCCTCTCCTCCGTCGCAATGATGGACGGATCGTTGTTCTCGATCAGGGCCACATCGTGGAGGAAGGCAAGCCAGAGAAATTGATAAGGCAAGGCGACCTGTTTGCCTGTCTTTGGTAACGTCAGACGGCTGGCTTCAGAGAATCCGGTCCCTGTAGTGTTTCGGGGCTATCCAGCACGTATCGCGCCGGCCGAAGACGCGGTAGCGATGACGCGCAACGAAGCGGTAGACGGGATCGCGCAGGGCGGCAGGGACGATCCGGAACACCCGGACGACGGACCAGGGAAAGCCGAGCGTCTCGTAAATGCTGAGGACCGCATCGCTGTCCCGCCGCATCCGGTCTCCATCCACAACGAGCAGGCTTGCGGGATCCGCCGGATCCATTCCGTGCCTGCGATACAAGGATTTCCCGATCTCGCTCTGCATGGAAGCCAACCGGAACACGGCCTTGCGGTCTCGTTCAAGAACGAACTGGGCGTTCGCCGAGCACAAGACGCATTCGGCATCAAACAGAATGATGGGACCGGTGGGAAGCGTCGCTAAATCAGGTGTCGGTATCATGTCAGATGTATAGTCGATGTCGATGACCGCTGAGAAGTGCCTTCCGACATATGAATCGCTTTGCCTGCCGCAAGATTTGCTACCGCTCCTCAAGTACAGCCAGCCCGACCATCATCAGGATGATCGACGGGCCTGTCTTGACGAGGGCACCAAGCGGTTCGATCCACATATCGGGGGTGATGAGGGCAGCAGAGATCATGTAAAAGAGGGAGAGCCCGATCCCTGCGAGGAGGCCAAGACGACATGTTCGGCGATGGAGGATCGCAAGACCGATCGAGATGTCCATCAAGCTGGTGACGATCGTGATCGCCTTTGCCAAGGGTTCGGCGAAGCCGTGATCTGTGAGAATACGCGTCGCCGCATCGAAAGCGACCGTCAGGGCGATGCCGCCAGAGACGACCCAGAATACCACGAGAACGCCGACGATCATCGCCTTGAGCATGTAAAGGCGGGCAAACCAGCGCTCCTGCACGGTCGCTGCCGTCATCGCGAGCGTGCGAGGCCCCGAGAGCGGCTCGAGGCCCGTTTCCCGGCGCCATGTTGCAGGATCGCCGGTGACGCCGCGTGCCATCTCCACAAGCGCTGTCGAGCGGACGGGAGGACGCCACCCGAGCCAGGAGACCAGGTCGCCAGCCCGGCTTGCAGTCGTGAGCATCCAGCTCGGCACTCGGATCCGTCGTTTCGGCCCGGCAAGGCGGCGCGCCAGCCCCGCGAGCACGCTACCGACCGTCGAAGTCTCCGTTTCCATGATGTCCCAGTGGGACTGCCACGCGCGCCGGCCTCTTGTCCACTCCGCCAGCACGACCTCCACCGTGCGGCCGATATCGCGAGCATCCGTCACGGCGAAGGGGCGGGATGCGAGGGCCTCCGGCAGATCGAACGGGAGAACCGCCAGGGCGCGCATCAGGGCGCTACCGCCGTAGGCTGCCTCTGCGTGAACAAAGCCCGGGTGCAGGATGATAAAGGGCAGGCCGGACCCAGCGATGGTCGCTTCCGCCGCCCGCTTTTCCCGGCTGAAATCCGTCAGATCGTCCCCCCCTTCTCCGGGGATCGAGACATGAACGAGAAGCCGGGGATCCCGGCCCGGCGGCCCATCTCTGTTGCCTTCGCCGGTCTCGTCCCGCAGGATGTCGACGAGCGTGGCAACGAAATCCCGGTTGGCCCGCGCGGCCGGCGAACCCGGCGCATCCTGAAGCGCACCGATACAATTGACGATGACGTCGGCCTGCAGTTTTGAGATCGCCGCCTGTAAAGCCGGTCTCTCCGCATCGACGAGAGGCATTTGAACGGCCAGACCGTCCCAGGCGGCATTCTGCACGGGCGTGAAGCGCCGGGCGACGGGAACGACCTGATGGCCTTGCGCCAGAAGGTATCCGCAGATCGCCTCACCGATCAGACCGGAGGCGCCGAGAACGGCGACAATGGGGGCGCGGGGTAGCTGGGTCATAGTCCGGGCTTTGCAATCATGAGCCAGAGGATGGCCATCACGGAGCCGAAGCCCGGAAAGCCGAACAGAAACCAGATGCGGTAGAAACGGTGATAAGCCGGGGAAAGCGCTGTTCCAGCACGGGCGGACTCCAGAGCGAGGTCACGCATGCGCGTCTGTATCCAGACAACAGGCAACCAGAAGGCGCCGGCCACCCCGTAGAGCAGGAGTGCCACCCCGAGCCAGCCTTCCCAAAGGGGAACGTCCATCAGATCCGCCAGGAGATAGCCGGTGATCGGCTGAACGACCACCGCGCTGGCGGTAAAGACCATATCCGCCACGACCACCACTCCCGCCGTCTTCGCCACAAATCCGGCATCCCCGGAGCGGTGGGCCATCAGCATGAAGAAGGCGATGCCCGTTCCCGTCCCCAGAAGAACGATCGCACCGAGGACATGCAGATATTTGAGAAGGAGATAGTCCAATATAGCCTGCCAGGATCCTGCCCGACCCAGGGATATCGCGGGTCCACGCACGATCCTGCTTAAACCGTCAGGTTGTGCAATGTAAATCCACAGCGGGACAAGAGCCTGGGTCGAAGCGGCTGCACGCGCGCCCAGGCGGAAGGTCATTGATCCGATGCCACTGATCGTCCGATTTTCGGGCTGGAAGGAAAAGAACTAGCGGCTGGAGAAATAAGCAGCGAGTGCTTCGATGTCGCGCTCCTCAAGATTCTCGGCAGCCGGAATCATCAGGTGTGCATAGGCACCCCCGCCGCGGGTTCCAGCGGCGAACAGGCGCAGCTGGCTTTCAAGATAAGGCGCGCTCTGTCCGGACAGCACGGGAAAGGCAGGGTTTCCGTCGCCCTTGTCGTGACAGGTGAGACAGGCGGGGATACGGCGGCCAGCATCGCCCGCTTCGGCAAGGCGGCGGCCATGATCGAGGCGTTCGGGTTTGCTTTGCGCAGGTGGTGACATTCGGCGCGCCTGAGCGGCGTAACGGCGGGCGAGATCGGGAAAACTGTCGGGCTCCAGCCCGCTGATGGCCACCTGCATCACGCCGCTCGGCCGCGCTCCAGCGGCGTAGGCGCGCAGACTCTCCAGCAAATAGGCCTCGGACTGACCGGCAAGGATGGGGATCAGGCTGTGCCCGTCGAGCCGCGTTTCCGCGTGGCAGCTGTCGCAGGCAAGGGCGGGTGGCTGGAGGGTGCCGATCTCGACCGGAGTGGCGAGGCCCGACAATTGCAGATAGGTCTGGCCGTCCATTTCCGGCAATTGCCGAAGGAAGGCGACCATCGCCCAGACCTCGTCCTCCCGGTCGCGCGCTGGCCAATAGGGCATTCCGGTAAAACGCACGCCATGCTGGACGATCTCGAACAGCTGAGCGTCGGTCCAGGTCGGCACAACCTCCTTCAGATCCGGCGGCGGCGGCAGCATGGCAAGGGCGGCTCCCGACCTCTTCTGCACGGGTGAGCCGTGGCAGAGCGCGCACCCAGTCTCGAAATGGCCGGCAGCGAGCGGCAGCATGGCGGCATCGCTAAGAGGCGGGGTGGTGGTATCGAGAGCCGCCGTTCGTACCGAATTGCGCATGACCCAGTGCAAAAACCAGTCGGTCGTCGCCCAGTGCCCGCCGCTCGCGCCGACCGGAATGATCCCCAGCCACGCAACCATCAGGCCGAGAACAGGCAAGGCGACCAGGGCCGCCAGGAGATGACGCCAGCGGATCAGCATTGCGCGTTCTCCGCCTTCAAAGGCCCGTCGTCCCGCAGGATACCGGAAAGGAGCGCCACGCCACCGATGAGATAGGACGCCGCACCGATAGCCAGCATGACCACGCCACCCAGTTGCTGGTCGGTTCCGCCGGTCAAGGGAATGCCAAAGCAGGTCACGTCGCCGTCCCCGTAGAGCGGGCGGGGGCTGAGCGCAAGCAGAACGCCGAGCAGGGTCATGTGCATGGAGGTGAACAAAAGCCCGATCGCACCGGCAAGCCGCCGGCCCGTCCTTCCATCTGCCGCGCCGCCGAGACAGGTGAGCCAGAGAAGAAGGCCACCGGCGAGAAAGGTCGCCTGCTCGAAAAGACCGAGAAAGGGTGCGGCTTCCACCGCGCCGCGCATGGCCGGCACATGCCAGATCCAGACGATAACGAGTTCGATCAGCGAGGCGAGCAGCGGTCCGAGCCACGGCAGGTGCCGCGTGAGATCGGCTCGGCTTCCCGAAAGCACTGTGGCTACGAGTGGCGCCGCAATGGCAACGATGGCCATGTGGACAACCATATGGGCCGTGAAGGACCGCTCGCCCCAACTCAGCGCGATGGCCGCGAGAATAGCGATAAGCACACCGATCCCTGCTGCCAGCGATGCATTTTTCCGTGTCCCCACTCGGCTCATGACTGGCAGGCTCCGATGAAGAGGAGCGGGACCGAGACGTAGAGAACGGCGACGAAGGAGAGACCCGCAAGCAGGAGGGTGGCAAAGCCCTGGAACTTCCGGCGATCCTCGTCGGTCGGCGCATCATGCGGCGGACCGTCGGTGCCAAAGCTCCATTGCCGCCAAGCCAGCCAGGCGGACAGCACGATGACGCCTAGCGCGACGACTGTCACGCCACCGAGCGCCAGCCGCACGGTATCGAAAGAAAGAGCAAGCGCACCCTGCGTGGCGCAAAAGACCGCGAAGGCGACATAACACATCAGGAAATGCAGTGCCCAGACGATCGGCGCCGTGAACAGCGTCCAGAAGGTCTCGATCTCGCGCAGCCATTTCATCGGGTCACCTCAGCAGCGGAAACAGGCCGATCACGGCAAAGGACGTGACGGCGGTTATGACCATGAAGTGCCAGTAGAGCACGACATTGACGAGATCCATGTCGTAGCGTGCCGTCATACGGCCCGACATGCTGCGCGCCAGGCAGTACAGCTGCATGATCACCGCGACCGCGCCATGGACGACGGTCCAGATGGCGACGACCCAGACGATGGCGGGATAGACGAACAGCGTGGGGTCCATCGAATACAGGTAAGGACCGGCAAGGCCCGCGCCGCAGCCGGCGATGGTGAGAACTGTGGAGAAGATGAGCACGCCCTGCGTCGCGCGGATGCGGTTCGCCTTGTTGAGCGAGCGTGCGGCCAGCATGAGAAGCCAGGCTGCAACGAAGAGCGACAGCGCCGTTATCGGCCAGAACGCGCCGGGTCCGGCATGTCCGCCGGTGAAATCCTCGTGGATGGTCCAGTAGAAGAAATAGCCGAAGATGAGGCTGGCATAGGCCGTGCCGTCGCCGACCATGGTGATGAACATCGCCCACCACCCGACCGAAGCCGGGCCGGACGCATAGACCGGCAGTTTCAGCCCGAGGCCGACATCGTAATCCTGCGTCTCGGGAATTTTCGCCGTGCCGGTCCAGAGCCAGTAGAGGATGGCGCAGAGCGTAACAATGGCGCAGGCAATCGTGATCCACCACCAGTGGAAGGTGAGCGCGATGAACGCGCCGCCGAGTGCGGCGGCCGCGACCATCGTGACGATCGAGGTGCCGCCGACGCGCAGGCACTGGACGGGCCGCGCGTCGAGGACGGTGGTGACCAGCGTCTCGCGTTCCCCCATCGGGCTATCCGGCAGATAGTAGCGGCCGGCCTTGATATTGGCGATCAGGTCCGGCTGGTCCCAGGCGGGATAGCGGCTGGTGATGATCGGCACCGATCGCACGCCCCAGCTTTCCTCCGGCTCCGAGATGAATTCCAGCGTACCGGCGTTCCACGGATTCTGTTCGCAGCGCGGCTGTTTCCCTTTCGGACGCACGACGTCGATCACCACCACACCGACGCCGAATGCAAAGACGAAGGCGCCGATGGTGGAGATCATGTTGAACCAGTCCCAGCCGATATCGGCCGGATAGGTGAAGACGCGGCGTGGCATGCCGCGCAGGCCGGAAAAATGCATGGGGAAGAAGGCCACGTTGAAGCCGACGAACATCAGCCAGAAAGCGACCTTGCCGAAACGGTCGGACAACTTTTTTCCGTCGAGCAGCGGATAGTAGTAATAGATGCCGGCAACGACCGGAAAGAGCATGCCGCCGATCAGCACGTAATGCAGGTGGGCGACGATGAAATAGGTGTCGTGCGCCTGCCAGTCGAAGGGCACGAGCGCGACCATGACGCCGGTAAGGCCGCCGATCACGAAGATGGCGAGCCCGCCGGCGCCGAACAGCATCGGCACGGAAAAGATCACCCGGCCGGCCAGCATGGTGGCGATGAACACGAAGATCTGCACACCGGTCGGGATCGCCACGGCTTCCGATGCCGCCGAGAAAAAGGCGAGCGACATCTGCGGCAGGCCGGTCGCAAACATATGATGCACCCAGAGCCCAAAACTCAGGAACCCGGTGCCGACGGCGGCAAGCACGATCCAGGAATAGCCGACGATGGGGCGTTGCGAAAAGGTCGGCACCACCATGGCCATGATCGCGATGGCCGGCAGGAAGATGATATAGACTTCCGGATGGCCGAAGATCCAGAACAGGTGCTGCCAGAGGAGCGGATCGCCGCCGCGTGCCGCATCGAAGAACGGCCAGTCGAACATCCGCTCCATCTCGAACAGGATATCACCTGCAATCAGCGGCGGGAAGGCGAAGAGGATCATGCCGGCGACGATGAGCAGGTACCAGGCAAAGAGCGGCATCATGTTGATGCGCATGCCGGGCGCGCGGCATTTCATGATGCCGACGATGAGTTCGACCGCAGCCGCGATGGAGGCGACTTCGATGAAGGAGAGGCCGAGCAGCCAGATATCCGCGCCGATGCCGGAATATTCCTTGTCGGTGGCGAGCGGCGGATACATGAACCAGCCCGTATTGGGCGCGGCATTGAAGAAGATCGACCCGCAGACGAACACGCCACCGATGGCAAAGCTCCAGAAGCCGAAAGCCGACAGGCGCGGAAAGGGAAGCTCCCGCGTGCCCAGCATGGACGGCAGAAGATAGACCGCAATGGCCTCGAAGATCGGCACCGCGAACAGGAACATCATGATCGTTCCGTGCAGGGTGAAGGCTTGGTTGAAGAGATCCGCGGAGATGAAGCTGTTGTCGGGAACCGCGAGTTGCACGCGCACCATCAGGCCGAGCAGGCCCGCAAACAGCATGAAGATGAAGGCGGCGGCCCCGTACCAGAGGCCAATTTCCGTATTGTTGACCGATGTCCAGTAACGCCAGCCTGACGGTGTCGTCCAGACCTTCCGCAGCCGCTCCTCCTGGCCCGCGCGCTCCTCGTCGGTAAAGGTCGGCAGATCGGTCGCGCTCATTTCAGCCCTCCGAGCCAGGCGGAGATCGCCTCGATATCACCGTCCGGCAGCATGCCAAAGGCTGGCATCTTCACGCCGGGCTTGATGGAGGCGGGGTCGCGGATAAAACGGACCATGGCGTCCGGCGTGTTCGAGAGCGTGCCAGCGGCCAGCGTCTGGCGTTCGCCGAGGGCCGTCAGATCCGGACCAATGCGCCCAATGGCCGGCGTACCGGCAACAGCGTGGCAGGCCGCGCAACCATGCCGGAAGAACAACTCGTGCCCGGACGTCTTTTGCGGAGCGACCGGTGCCTGCGCCCTTGCCGCCCGCCAAGCCAAGTAGTCCGCCTCCTCCATCACCACGACGGAAAAGGCCATCAGCGCATGCGACGTTCCACAGAATTCCGCGCAAGGGCCGCGATAAATGCCGGTTTTCGTCGGCTCAAGCGACAAGGTGTTATCGCGGCCGGGAATCATATCCATCTTGCCGCCGAGCGCGGGAATCCAGAAGGAGTGGATGACATCGGCAGCCTTCAGGCGAAAGGTCGTCCGGCGCCCGACAGGCAAGTGCAGTTCGTTGGCAGTCTCGAAGGCAGGTTTACCGGTCTGATCGAGATAGAGGATGCGCCACCAGAACTGCTCGCCGGTCACCTCGATCTCCGCCGTCCCGTCCATGGCGCCCGGGAGCCAGGGTCGCACTTGCGGCATCAGCCAGACGGCATAGGACAACAGAAGGAACAGCACGACCACCGGAAAGGCGACCCCACCCGATACGATCAGTCGGCTCGCTCCACGCACGGATATGGGTTTTGGGCGGGTACGGCCGGCATAGGCGAGAACACCGATGGTCAGTGCCCAGATGATGGCGCCGCCGATGACCATGACGATAAAGAGGTGGTGCACGGCGCTCGCTTCTACCCCGGCCGGATCGAGTGCAGACTGCGGGCCAGAACAACCCGAGAGGGCCAAGGTCGCGAAAGCGATCGTCGGCACAGGACGACCGAAAATCCGGGTCGGGGTTCTGATCCGTCCTGAAATCGCCGTATCACTCCTGTCCTAAGTGCGACGTTCTGCGATATGTCGCGTTCGCAAACAAAGACAAGTGGCAGAGTGCGAGGAAACGATCCCACCAAGTATCGCAGCGAGCTCGAGCAGATCATTGCACGGTGACGGCCGCAGGCTGGAACCCTGCTGGCGGGTGCCCACACACAGCCGACCCTTTCCGGTCATCCATGGAGATCCGTCGAGCTCCATACCGGTGCCGCCGTCTAGCCAGATGATGCCGATGTTTGTTCATATCCTGGCGAGAAAGTCCTCCGTCAACACAATTTCCAACTGCACGGAGAACCGATCCCCTAACAATTCGAGCGAGGCGTCATGGGTATCATCGGCGCCGCTGCAAACGGCGTCCTTCAGCAGGATGACGCGATAGCCGAGGTCTATAGCTCCTAGAGCTGCGGCTAGAACACAGACGTCCGTCTCCCCGCCTGATATCGCGAGTGTCTCTACGCCCTCCCCCGCCAGGACGTGGTGAAGCTGGCCGGTGGTCCATGGGGAATAGGTCATCTTGTCAAAGACCCGGGCAGGCGGGACCAAGGCCGTGAGCGACGGAACGAGGTCGATCATGTCCGGCCCTAGCTTGTCCACGGTCATGGTGTCCCATTTCTCGTAGTAGCTTCGCCACATGCCGGGCATATCCTCTGCCCGCCGGGGCGGCACGAACCGCGTGAACACCGTGCGCTGCGGATGACGTCTCGCAATTTCCTGGACCTGAGGCGAGACGTCTCGCATCCATGGGACATGCCAGGGCGTGTCTTCTGCGAACATGCGCTGCATATCGATGCACAAGTGGATCCAGTGACTGTCTTTCATCGTCTCCTCCGTCTGATACGAACCAACATCACAGACAGCGGTTCCCCGTGGGCCGAGGGTTCACCATAAGCTTCTTCGTCGAGACGAGATGTATCTGCTTCCAGATCGGCAGTCGGCTCCCTCACGTTCGGTATGCATACGAATATACCCACCATTCGCTCATCATTGCTCCCGTAAGGAACCGGCAATGGGATCGTGGTCCGTCGCATACGCGAACGCCGAAGCGGACGTGGCAGGCGTCTGCAGTTTTCGCAAGGGTAGGATGTCGGTTTCTCTCTGAACTGGAAATCGGCGAGCCGACGCTGGAATGTGCGAAAGTCTCCAGGTCGCTCGCGCGGCCGGTCACTCTCATGGATGATCTCGTTCTCAACGTCTATCTGGGCAGTTTGGTCGATCGCATCCCCAAGTCATTAGCCGGGCAAATAGTCTGCCTTCGTCTCTTCAGAGACTTGAACGCCCACTCGCCGCACTCGGAAGCGCCCTTCCAGAAGCATTATCGGACGTATTTGACACATTCTCAAATGAACGGTAGAAATTTTCAAAAAGGTAGAATTCCGGAGGCTCTCGTGTCGCTGAATATCAAAAACCCGGCAACGGTCGCGCTGGTCGATGAACTCGCTCGTCGGCAGGGTATCAGCAAAACAGCGGCGATCCACCAGGCGTTGACCGAGCGCCTTCACCGTCTTGGGCATGGCGAGGTCCAGAAGGACCGTATGCTCGATGACTTACGCGCTATCAGATTGAGGGTCGCACGGCTCCCGGAATTGGAAACGCGCAGCGACGAAGACCTCGTCGGGTTCGACAAACACGGGATCCCCACCTGATGGTCCTGGATACATCGGCCATCGTCGCAATCCTGCGAAACGAGCCGCCCGCGGAACGACTGGAGCGAGCTCTTGTTGCCGATCCCATCCGGCTGATCCCGGCCACATGCGTGCTCGAAGCCCGTATGGTCATGGTCAGCCGGCGCGGCGAGCATGCCCTGGCCGAACTCGACCTGTGGCTCGCCAAGATACGTGCCGAGATCATTCCGGTCGATGTCGAGTTGGTCGATCTGGCAACGCAAGCTTGGCTTACCTACGGCAAGGGCCGCCATCCCGCAGGATTGAATTTCGCGGACTGTTTTTCCTACGCATTGGCGAAGCGTGCGGATGACGCCCTTCTCTTTATCGGAGAACGTTTCAAACAGACGGATGTCGAAGCGGCATGAATACCGAGGGAGCGATCGTTGACGATGGGATGCCAGAGCCTTCACACTTGCTCGGCAAGTCCAGTGCTCCCGTGAACGGCACAGGTGACGGCGTACACGGTCGCACCAAACGGCCGTTGTGCCGCACCTCACTGTAATAGTCGGGCGGCGGCACCAAACATTCGCGAATGCAGGCCTTGCCATACCGTTCAATGTGAGGACCGAGGCAATCACAAAAGCGACCATCATGCGATGAGGCATTAACCCGAGAGATCATGAAGATCCGTTGTAATCGCACCGCTGATGGAGAAATCCGAGAATTGGACATTCAGGCCGCTGCGCTCCGGCGTACAGGCGGTAACCCCGACGAGATAACGCTGCGCCCGCGGAAATGGAGCCAGACGGAGCAGTGGCCACCGTTTGCCGTCAGACGAGGCCTGAATACGGATAGCGCCACCCTTCAGGGTGACGCGGATGTGGAAGTCTTCGAGCTGGTCGAACGGCTGGGACACCGACCAGTCCGATTTTCCATCGGTGACAACGGCGCTGAGAAAACGCTCACCGTCCGTAAACTCCACGCCCGTCTTCACCCATCGGCTTTCGTCGATGCGGACCATCAGGCCGGCCTGATCGTAAAGGGACCGGAACTCCCCCTGTATGCGGACACGCACCGTAAAATCATCGTCGACGGGGACGCCCAGGAAATGGCCGCTATCGCGCGTGAAGCCGTAATGCGTCTCGCGCCAAAAATCGGTATTCATGTCCGTCGTCAAGGTGACACCGGTTTCGATCGCCTTCCACACGGCAGGTTCGTTCAGCCACTTGGCCTGTTTCAGGTTGACGTCCATTGTTCTCCTCCGGAGTTGCGTTCGGCACGATAGCCAAGAGCGCTGCTTCGCGCTCCTCCGATATCCTTGATCGCTGCCCGCGTGAAGGTGGCTCTTCTCGAACGCACCGCCGCGGCCCTTGCGAAGAATGCAGTTGTGTCTCCTCATTTAGACGAAAGTGTTTTCAGCCTGGCACGGGGAGGCGGACCATACGCTCATCTGACGGAGGCATTCTCTGGACGATAGGCAATCCCCTCCCCCGAATACGCGAAGACCCGCAGCCTTTTTCCGCTGCGGGTTCATGCCGTTATTCCTCAGAACGCTTCCCAACTTTCCTGCACGCCGGCATTGCCGGGAGCGGGTGACATTTCTGGCGGTTGAGGCGGGAGGGCGTCGGGTCGCGCGGTGAGGTTGCCGCTGAACCGGGCTTGCGGCCATGAGGGTGGCCGTGTGGCGGCGCGTGCTGCCGATCGGGGAGCGGGCTCAACGTGGTGAAGCGCTGCCTACCCGATATTTAGGGTGAGGCAAGTCTGTCGCGGCCTGTCGTTCGTCTGGGGATAGTCGGCGCTGCAATAGAGACATGCTGCGGCCTCCTTCCCTCTGAGTGCCGAAGCCGGATGTCAGCGATCGATGTTCAAGGACGATCGCGCTGCCGCGCAGCCTCCCGTCGTTCGGCGTGAACGACCAGCCGGCCAAGCGCCATCAGCGCGATGCCGATGGGAACGGCAGGGGTGGCGGTGAGGGCCTGCAGGACGGCGAGGAGGAAATAGGGGTGGATGTCGGTGATCAGCGCCAGCGGCACGAGACCCGCAGCAAAGATCAGAAAACCTGCAAGGATGGTCGCCTGGCCGGGAGACCGCAGGCAGCCAAACAGGAGGATGAGCAGGAAGACGGCGGTGACAAGGGTTCCCACGATAGCCTTTCGCAAGGTTAGGACCGTTTCGGCATTGAACTCTCGCAGCGTGCAAAAGGCAAGGCTGCAAGAGTTTTGACACGGGGTCGGGAACGGAGATGACAGATCGCGTGGGGGATCCTCATTCACCCCCCTTAGAGGCAGACGCGGTCGCTTTCGTTCATTGGAAGGCCATCGACCGGCACCGTTTCACGCCTCACCTTCCCTCCCCGCGCCTTCTCCCACGGGCATATAGAGATCGCCGCCATTCCTGTACTTCGCAGCCATGGCCTCCAGCCCTTCCTTCTGGGCTTCCGCACGGATGTCGTGGGAGATGCGCATGGAACAGAATTTCGGGCCACACATCGAGCAGAAATGGGCGACCTTGTGGGCGTCCTTCGGCAGGGTCTCATCGTGGAAGGCGCGCGCGGTGTCGGGATCGAGTGAGAGGTTGAACTGGTCTTCCCAGCGGAACTCGAAGCGCGCACGTGACAGCGCATCGTCGCGCAGACGGGCCGCCGGATGGCCCTTGGCAAGGTCTGCGGCGTGGGCGGCGATCTTGTAGGTGATGACGCCGGTCTTTACGTCGTTGCGGTCGGGCAGGCCCAGATGCTCCTTGGGCGTGACGTAGCAGAGCATGGCCGTGCCGAACCAACCGATCATCGCCGCGCCGATACCGGAGGTGATATGGTCGTAGCCGGGCGCGATATCGGTCGTCAGCGGCCCGAGTGTGTAGAACGGCGCCTCGCCGCAGACGGCGAGTTGCTTGTCCATATTGGCTTTGATCTTATGCATCGGCACATGGCCGGGGCCTTCGATCATCACCTGGCAATCGCGGCCCCAAGCGATCTTGGTCAGTTCGCCCAGCGCCTCCAACTCGGCAAACTGCGCCGCGTCGTTGGCGTCGGCGATGGAGCCCGGGCGCAGGCCGTCGCCGAGCGAGAAGGAGACGTCATAAGCGCGGGCGATCTCGCAGATCTCCTCGAAATGCTCGTAGAGAAAGTTCTCCCGGTGGTGATGCAGGCACCACTTCGCCATGATGGAGCCGCCGCGCGAGACGATGCCGGTCACCCGGTTCACGGTCAGCGGGATATAGGAGAGCCGCACGCCGGCATGGATGGTGAAATAGTCCACCCCCTGCTCCGCCTGTTCGATCAACGTGTCGCGATAGATCTCCCATGTGAGAGCCTCGGCAATGCCGTTCACCTTTTCCAGCGCCTGATAGAGCGGAACGGTGCCGATCGGCACCGGCGCGTTGCGGATGATCCAGTCGCGGATATTGTGAATGTTGCGACCGGTCGAGAGGTCCATCACCGTATCCGCGCCCCAACGGATGGCCCAGACCATTTTGTCCACCTCTTCCGCCATGGACGAGGTGACGGCGGAATTGCCGATATTCGCATTGATCTTCACGAGAAAGTTCCGGCCGATGATCATCGGCTCAAGCTCGGGGTGGTTGATATTGGCGGGAATGATCGCTCGGCCCTCCGCCACCTCGCGGCGGACGAATTCCGGTGTGACGAAATCCGGCACCTCGGCGCCAAAGCTCTCCCCGTCCCGCGCGAGGGCTTGGCGCTGCCTCTGCCGCCCGAGGTTCTCGCGGATGGCCACGAATTCCATTTCCGCGGTGATGATGCCCGCGCGGGCATAGGCGAGTTGCGTCACGGCGCGGGATCCCGCAGCCTTCAGCGGCGCGGCGCGGACGGGAAATTCCGGCGTCAGGCGGTTGCCCGCAACGAAGCCATTGTCGGCCGCGATCACCGCCCTCCCCTCATAGGCCGTGGTGTCGGCACGCGCGCTGAGCCAAGCGTCCCGGATGCGCGGCAGGCCGCGATCGATGGAGACGATATGGGCCGGATCAGTATAGGAGCCGGAGGAATCATAGACGGTGACCGGGTGTTCGCCGGCCGTCGGGTGGAGCGCGATCTCGCGCATCGGAACGCGGATGCTGGGGTGAAGCAGCCCGGGCTTGAACACCTTGGTCGAGGCCGGCAGTGGGCCGGTGGTGACGCTCGGCACAAATTGTGAAGTGGCAACAGTCATGGCAAGGCTCTCCGAGGTTGGAGACCCAGTCCCAGTGTTGGAATGATGAGAAGACGCATGCCGGCTATCTGGCGGAGATCCACCCAAGAGCCTGCAAGCATCGCACCGTCCCTCCGCCAGTATGAACTGGATCAGGTTCAACGGGTCACTGCGCGCAATAGCAGTATCTCAGCCCCTTGCCGGGACCCCCCTGGTGAATATGCGGAAGGTTGCATGGAGCCATGGCCGCGGTCAAGCCGGCTTTTAGCCGCGCCTTTTGCAGCGCGGAGGATAGACGGAGACCGTCCTATCATGCCTGTGAATCGACCACCCCGGATCGATTGACAAGTCTCGTTGGACGCCGTCTCCCGAGAGCGAGACTCTGCGCGTATGAAAACTCCGTCCTATCGGTTGCATCTGGAACGCTGCGGCCCGTCGCGCGGCATGGCGCGGTTCTACGCGCCCTCGCTGGAGCCCTCGCTCTTCTGCGAAATCGTGCTCGTTTGTCGCTGCTGCCGGATTGGATCTGCGGGGCGGTCTCGTACCGAGGTCTTCGCGGACGACCGGGCGGCGATGATGGCGCTTCACTGGCAAAAGAGGGCGCGGGGTTATGCGGTGGGGCAGTGCGGGTTGCGGCGCGCGGCCGCGCGAGTTGACAGCTGTCAACTTCGGCCAATACGCGACTCACCCCCATTCAAAAGTTGACAGCTGTCAACTCGCTCTGCCGACGCGGCAGAGCGGGGATAAAAGGTCGGAATCGCTCTTCCGTTTCAATGTCGCCCGCCTTCGTTTCTCCCCGCCATTGGCCGTCCGCTTATTCTGAGCGCGCCGCCACGACGAATAGTCGCGAGGAGGCACTGTGGACAGGAAGAATGATTCAGATTTCACATTTCAAATATAGCTTGACGCGACTCAGCAATCGACCTCAACCTCTAACGGTCAGAGGCAGATATATGCGCCCCCGGCGTAACACGCTGCCACCTCTGTATATGTGATAGCGCGACGTATACACTGACGCCAGAGAATCGCCGCCGCGCGGGCGGGAACATGGCAGACATCGAACATCCCCCGGACGCAGCCCGTCCGCAAGCCGCCGGCACGCTGGCCAGACAGTGAGGAAAGAAACGACATGGCCCCAACGGCCCACACGACACGCACCGGCCCGAAAAACGCGGCGCCGACACCATCGGCGGATCTGACGATCGCGGCGGATGCAAGCGCGCTGTCGGAACAGCTGAAGGCGATGCGCGAGCGGCTGTTTCCGCCGACCGCGACGAAGACGCTGCGGGCGTTCTCCTCCGGCGAGGCGGCCAAGCTGATCGGCGTGTCCGACGGCTATCTGCGCCAGCTGTCGCTGGCGGGGGAGGGGCCGCAGCCGGAAACCGGCGCCGGCGGACGCCGCTTCTATTCGCTGGCCGATATCAACGCGCTGCGGCTCTACCTTTCGGAACAGGCGCTGGCCAAGGGCCATGCCGCCAAAGCGCGCGGCTACCTACCGCGGCGGGATGCCGAGGCCGGCGAGCGGATGCAGGTCATCTCCGTCACCAATTTCAAGGGCGGCTCCGGCAAGACGACATCCGCCGTGCATCTGGCACAATATCTGGCGCTGACCGGCCACCGGGTGCTCGCCATCGATCTCGATCCGCAGGCATCGCTGTCGGCGCTTTTCGGCTATCAGCCGGAGCTGGACCTGACCGGCAACGACACGCTCTATGGCGCCATCCGCTACGATGCCGAGCAGCGGCCCTTGTCCGACGTCATCCGCCAGACGTATTTTCCCGGCCTCGATCTCGTGCCCGGCAATATCGAGCTGCAGGAATTCGAGCATGTGACGCCGCAGGCGCTGGCAGACCGGCAGTCCGGAAAGGAGGGGGCGACCGGTGGCCCCCTGTTCTTCGCCCGTATCCAGGCGGTGCTGGACACGGTGGAGGCCGATTACGACGTGGTCGTGATCGATTGCCCGCCGCAGCTTGGCTATCTCACGCTGTCGGCGCTCTGCGCCTCGACCTCCGTCATCGTCACCGTGCATCCGCAGATGCTGGACATCGCCTCGATGAACCAGTTCCTGTTTATGACGGCCGATCTGCTGTCCGTCGTGCGGGATGCCGGGGGCACGCTGAATTTCGATTTCCTGCGCTACCTCGTCACCCGCTTCGAGCCGAATGACGGGCCGCAGGCGCAGATCGTCGGCTTCATGCGCTCGCTCTTCGGCGAGCGCGTACTGACGGCGCCCATGGTGAAATCGACCGCCGTGTCGGATGCGGGGCTGACCAAGCAGACGCTCTACGAGGTCGGCCGAGAGAATTTTACCCGCGCGACCTACGACCGCGCGGTGGAATCGATGAATGCCGTCAACAGCGAGATCGAAACGCTGGTGCATGCGGTGTGGAACCGTTGACGGGGTCGAGGACGGGAATGGGCGAGCGGCCGCAGGGCTCTTCGCTGTTGCAGACGAGTTGAGCGAGCGGCTTTCGGGCCGGGAACGCGGAAAGGATCGGATGATGGCGGGGAACCGCAAGAGCGAACTGAAGGCGCTGTTTGGGGGCGGGCTGAGCCCGGCCGACGTCGTACGTGCGGCTGAAACGCAAAAGCTTGATACGAGCGAAGATCCGGCGCCCGAACGGAAATCGGCCGAAGGGTCGATGCATGCCAGCCCGGGTCCTACCAACCCGGGAACGCCGGGGGATGGTGTGCCGCCCGCACCCCACACGCGCAGCGCATCCGGCGCGGTCAAGGTCATGGGCCTCTCGCTGAACGCGATCACCCGCGAAGCGGAAGAAGCGCGCGCGCTGCGGCAAGCCCTGTCGGAAGGCGAGCACGTCGTCGGCATCGACCCCGCACGGATCGAGGCCTCCTTCGTCGAAGATCGACTCGTGATTGACGGACCGACGGACGAGGATTTCGAGGCACTGGTGGAAAGCGTGCGCGAGGCGGGCCAGCAGGTGCCAGTGCTTCTGCGCCCGCACCCGGAGAAGCAGGGCGTCTACCAGACGGCCTATGGCCACCGCCGCATCCGCGCTGCCGCCCGCCTCGGCCGTCCGGTCAAGGCAATCATTCGCGCGCTGACCGACGACGAACTGGTTCTGGCACAGGGCAAGGAAAATGCCGAGCGCCGCAACCTCTCCTTCATCGAGCGCGCACTCTTTGCCCGCAACCTCACGGAACGCGGTTTCGACCGCAAGACGATCGGCGATGCGCTGGCCGTGCAGAAAAGCGAGCTTTCGCGGCTGATGCAGGTGGCCGAGGGCGTGCCGGACCGGTTCATCCGACATATCGGCCCGGCGCCGAAGGTCGGGCGGGAGCGCTGGATGAAGCTTGGCGAGATCCTGTCGAAGGAAGCCCGGCAGGAGCAGGCCATCGACGTCGTCCATTCCGCAAAGTTCAAGGCGGCCGATAGCGACAGGCGTTTCCAGATCCTGTTTTCCCATCTCGACGCGTTGGGCAAGCCGATGAAGACGAAGCGCAGGGCAGGGGACACTGACAGCGGAGACGTGAGATCGCTGACGGATGCCCGTGGCCGGGTCTTTGCTCGACTGAAGGTGGAGAACGGCGCAACGCGGATCGAATTTGCCGAGGGCACGCCGCCGGCCTTCATCGATGCCGCAGCAGCTCTTCTGGCCGAGGCGCATGAAACCTTCGAGCGCGAGGCGGGCGGCGAAAGCTGAACCCAACGCGCAACGACCTTGCCGCCTCGAACACCGGGGCGGCCTCAAACGACATGAACCAGAAAAGGACGACCAAGAGAGCAAGAAAAAAGGCCCCCAAAACGTCACCGTCATGGAAGCCCTCTTCAATCTAAGCAGTTCGAGAGAATCACTTCCAGCCATCAAAGTCAAGAGTCAGCGGCAGAAATGCTGAATGGCGAAGCCATGACCGAACGTTTTCGGTTGCCTGGTGAAGCCTTCTGATATCGAGGACATCTGTGCCTGAATGCCTGAAAACAAGGGTGTCAGCGAAGGAAGACGTGTGCCGTGCCGGGGGAGGCTTGCCTCCCAACGGAGATGGAGAAATGGAGAAATTTGCAACGACGCCTTTCGGCGGCGCACGGTTGACTGCGCGCAATTTCGCGCTTCGGGCCGACTTGGAGAAGCGACAGGCGCGTTTGAGGAACGGCGAGGGCGGCAATGCGACCGGCCAGGCCGAGAAATACCAGATCATCCGTGCGCTCAGCGAAGCCCGCACCGTCTGGAACCTCTCCGACAGGGCAATCGCCGTGCTCGAGGCGCTGGCGAGCTTTCATCAGGACCGTCATCTCGACGGCCGCGCACCGATCATCGTCTTCCCCTCCAATGCCGAATTGTCGCTTCGTGCACGCGGCATGTCACCCGCAACGCTCAGGCGACATCTTGCAAGCCTCGTGGAGGCCGGGCTGATCCTGCGGCGCGATAGCGCCAACGGCAAGCGTTACTGCCGTCGCGACGATCACGGCGACGTCGAGACCGCTTTCGGCTTCGATCTCGCGCCGCTGGCGCTGCGGGCCGAAGACATCCTCGCAACCGCTGCCACGTCCCGCGACACTGCCCGCCGCATCTCCCGCCTGCGCGCCGAAATCACCCTGCACCTTCGCGACATCGCCAAGACCATCGCTGCCGCCATTGCAGAAGGTCGGACCGAACGGGGTGCCGATCCCTGGCACGGGTTCGTCGAACGCCTGCGTGACCTCTCCGGCCGCGTCCAGCGCAACGGCACGGAAGAGCATCTGTCGGCCCGCTGCAATGCGCTCCTGCGGCTGCGTGCGGAGGTGGAGACCGGTTACCTTAACGCTCTCACCGAGGAGGAAATGAGCGCCAGTGAGCGTCATTCTGAGCACCATATTCAGAATTCAGAATCAGAACTTTCTTTTGATAAAAACGGCCAAAGACTGAAAGTGGACGGCGAAGCCGGAGAACCAAATACGCCGGAGCGGACATCGACAGGCCTTGCGCTGAAGGATTTTCTTGCCCTTTGCCCCGATATCGCCGACTACGCCCGCGGCGGTGTTTCCCGCTGGCAGGACGTGATCGGTGCGGCCGAGGTCGTCCGCACCATGCTGCGCATCAGTCCCAGCGCCATGGCCGCAGCCCGTACCGCCATGGGCGACATCGCCGCCGCCATCGTCATCGCTGCGATCCTGCAACGCAGTACCATCATCCGCTCGCCCGGCGGCTATCTGCGCAACCTCACCGCCAAGGCCGCACAGGGACGCTTCTCAATTGGCCCCATGTTGAAGGCCTTGGGATGAGCGGGGAAAGGGCCACGGCCAGGCACCACGATATGCGCTTTTCTTTCCAAAGCGTCTCGTCCCGTGAGGTCCGGCGGATATGGGCTCGGCCATCACCACGCATCGCCGTTTCCAGTGGGCGGGTTTCATCATCCCCTTTCGGCTCTCCGACGCGAGATCAATATTCCACAATCGACCGGAACATTAGAAAGCGATTGTTACCCGTAGAATAGTAAATCCATAGAGTATTGGAGCAAACGAGGAGAACACCATGTCCTACACCAGCCGCAAGCCGGTCAAATTCGCCTACTGGGTGCCCAATGTCTCGGGCGGCCTCGTCATTTCCGATATCGAGCAGCGCACGAGTTGGTCGATCGACTATAACAAGACGCTGGCGAAGATCGCAGAGGCCAGCGGCTTCGAATATGCGCTGAGCCAGATCCGCTTCACCGCTGGCTACGGTGCTGAGTTCCAGCATGAATCGGTCTCCTTCAGCCATGCGCTGCTGGAATCCACGACGACGCTGAAGGTCATCGCGGCCATCCTGCCGGGGCCGTGGAACCCGACGCTTGCGGCCAAGCAGATCTCCACGATCAACCATCTGACCAATGGCCGCGTCGCGGTCAACGTCGTCAGCGGCTGGTTTCGCGGCGAGTTCCACGCCATCGGCGAGCACTGGCTCGATCATGACGAGCGCTACCGGCGCTCCGAGGAGTTCATCCGGGCGCTGCGCGGTATCTGGACAGAAGACAATTTTACCTTCCACGGCGATTTCTACCGCTTCAACGACTATTCGCTGAAGCCGAAGCCGATCGATCCGCAGCCGGAGATTTTTCAGGGCGGCTCGTCGCGCGCCGCCCGCGACATGGCCGCCCGCGTGTCGGACTGGTACTTCACCAATGGCAACACGCCCGAAGAGATCGGCAAGCAGGTGGCCGACCTCAAGGGCAAGGCGAAGGAGAACGGCCACAGCGTGCGCGTCGGGGTCAACGCCTTCGCCATCGTGCGCAATACCGAGGAAGAAGCGCGGGCGGTGCTCGCCGAGATCGTCGAGAAGGCCAATCCGGAGGCCGTCAACGCCTTCGGCCACGAGGTGAAGAATGCCGGCAAGGCCTCGCCGGAAGGCGAGGGGAACTGGGCGAAATCCTCCTTCGATGACCTCGTGCAGTACAATGACGGCTTCCGCTCGAACCTGATCGGCACGCCGGAGCAGGTGGCGCAGCGCGTGGTGGACCTGAAGCGTGCCGGTGCCGATCTCATCCTCCTCGGCTTCCTCCATTTCCAGGAAGAGGTCGAATATTTCGGCAGGCACGTCATCCCGCTGGTGCGGGCGATCGAGGATGCGGAGGCGGCAAGCGCCATCGCAGCGGAATGACGCCGTGAGAGCGGCGGCCGGCTGACGGTCGCCGCCATGGGGCAGCGTTGCGGCCAGGTTTTCCCGCAGCAACTCGGAAGGCCGGGTGTCACCGGCAATTTCCAGAACCTCGCGTTGGTGCCGGGCCTTCTCTCTCGCCCCGCTTGCGGCCCTTCGGCGCGTTTGGGCGGAAGCGTGTGGAAAGGATGTGACCATGACCGCCCCAAACCTTGCATCCCCAAGTCGCCCCTTCCCAAAACCGGAATTTGCCGGCTAACAGATGTCAAAGGAGATATCGACATGACGATTTCCAACATCAAGACGCAGAATGCCGCCAAAGCCGTGCCGCCGGTCTCGACCGGCACTGGCGCAATGCCCGAACCCACACGCTGCACGATCCGGTGCGCTGGAAATACGCCATTCTCGACAAGTATGTCCTGAACGGTGAGAAGCCACCGCTCCACGCCTGGAGCTGAGGCTCCTGAAAGGAGCCGCGCGTCAGGCGAGATGCGCGGCCATATAACCAAAGAGCTTTCAGACGATGCCGTAGACGCCGGCGAGGTGGCGCATGCGCTCGGCTGCCAGATCCGGCCGGTCGAGAATATCGGCCTGATCGGCAAGGCGGAAGATATCGGCATAGTGGTTGATGCCGCGCGCCGACTGCATGCCGGCCGGTAGGGTGAAATGCGACTGGTGCCCATTGAGCCAGGCGAGGAAGACCACGCCGGCCTTGTAATATTGGGTCGGCGCCTCGAAGATCTTGCGCGAGAGCGGAACCGTCGGATCGATCACCGCGCGGAAGGTTGCCGTGTCGCCTGCGGCAAGCGCTGCCAGCGCCTTGGAAGCGGCCGGCGCAACGGCGTCGAAGATGCCGAGCAGCGCATGGCTGTGACGCCGCCCGTCGCCCTCGATCAGGCCGGCATAGTTGAAATCGTCGCCCGTGAAACAGAGCACGGTTTCCGGCAGCCGGTCGCGGAGCGCGATTTCCTTCTCGTGTTCGAGCAGCGAGATCTTGATACCCTCGACCTTGCCGGCATTCTCCGTGATGATCCGCAGCGCGCAATCGAGCGCCGGCGCGAAGTCGGTGCTTCCCCAGTAGCCGCGCAGCTGCGGGTCGAACATGTCGCCCAGCCAGTGCAGCACCACCTTGTCCTTCGTCTGCGAGAGAATGCGGCCATAAACCGTGGCGTAATCGTCCGCGGAGCGGGCGATGCGGGCAAGCGCCCGGCTCGCCATCAGGATCGCGCGGCCGCCATGCTTCTCGATATGCTCGATCTGCGTCTCGTAAGCCGCGATCACGTCGTCCAGCGTACGGGCATCGTTCGGATCGAGATGATCCGTGCCGGCGCCGCAGGCAAGGTCGGCACCGTCGACCGTCCGCGCTTCGGCAAGCGAACGGGCAATCAGCTCCTGAGCACCGGCCCAGTCGAGACCCATTCCGCGCTGCGACGTGTCCATCGCCTCGGCGATACTGAAGCCGAGGCTCCAGAGATGATGCCGGAAGGCGAGCGTCGTGTCCCAGTCGATCGCCGGGCGGTTCCATGGATCGGTGTCCCGCTCCGGCGCGGAAACGATATGCGCGGCGGCATATGCGATGCGGTTGAAGACGGGCGTCGTTGCCGGGCGGGCGATCGGCGTGCCCACAAGACGATACGCCTCGACCGTGCCTGCGGATGTCGGCAGATTGAGAACCTGGGTCATGATACCTCCTCGGAATGTCAATCGGATAATTTGGATCGATCCAAATTGCAAGTCTCATTTTTCTGACGGATGATCATCGGCCTTGCCGCCACTTACGGACGCGATGCGCTGTGGATGCTGCATTGCACAGGGAACGAACTACATATTTGGTCGAAACAGGCGCTGCAAAAAATCCGCAAACACCCCGGAAATGGTGCTTGATATTTTGGAACGATCCAAATATTGAGGGAAGCAAGATGGAGGCGCATGAGAGTTCATGGCGAACGGACGGGTTACGGTCATCGATATTGCGAAGGCGGCGGGGGTGTCGAAATCGACGGTCTCGCTCGTGCTGCAAGGCTCGCCGCTCGTCAACGAGGGCACGCGAACCAAGGTCAATGCCGTCATGCGGGACCTCGGCTATGTCTATAATCGCGGCGCGGCCAACCTCCGCCAGTCCAGCGCCAAGTCGAAGATCATCGGCGTCGTGGTCAACGACCTGACCAACAGCTTCTTTGCCGAGCTTGCGGTCGGTATCGATCTCGTCGTGCAGGATGCGGGCTTCGTGCAGTTCCTCGCCAATACCAGCGAGAGCCTCGACCGGCAGACGGAGGTCATCGCCTCCATGCGCGAGCACGGCATTTCCGGCCTCGTGGTCTCACCGGCACGCGGCTCGCGGGCGGTCGATTTCAAGGCGCTGGTTTCGGCCGGCATGCCGGTCGTCGCGGTGGTGCGCTCCGTGCCGGGGGCCAAGGTGTCCTCGCTGATGTCGGACAATCATGCCGGGCTTTTTGCAGCCGTCGAGCATCTGGCAAAGCTCGGCCACACGCGCATCGCCTTCTTCGGCGGTTTTGAGGATACGGCGATCTTTCAGGAGCGGCTGGCCGGCTATCGCGACGGGCTCGCGGCGGCGGGGCTTGGCTATGACGAAAGCCTCGTCTTTGCCTGCGCGCCCTCGCGGGCGGAAGGGGCGAAGGCCGTAGGGCGGGCGATAGATGCTCATGAGCGGCCGACGGGCGGGGTCTGCTTCAACGACGCCGTGGCCTTCGGCGTCTACGACGGATTGCGGGCGCGGCGGCTGGAGCCGGGCGTCGATTTCGCCATCGTCGGCTTCGACGACGTGATCGAGGCGGGCACGTCCGTGCCGGCGCTCACCACCATCGCGGTGGATCCGCAGGGCCTCGGCCGGCGTGCCGCCCAGCTGCTGCTCAAGCAGATCAATGCGGGCAAGGCGGAGGCGGAGGCGGAGGCCGTGGTCACGCCCGTACGGCTGGTCGTGCGGGAAAGCTGCGGCGTGAACAGAATGAAGCCGGGGAGGCGAACTGCATGACGAACCGTTGGGGATTGATCGGCGCAAGCACGATCGCACGGGAATGGGTGATCGGCGCGATCCGCGCGACGGGCGGGGAGGTCGTCTCCGTGATGAGTTCCAGCCCGGAGCGCGCCGCGACCTATGCGTCGGAAAACGGGATCGGCAAGGCCGTCTCGGATCTCGATGCCCTGCTCGCGGATCCCGATATCGATGCGGTCTATATCTCGACCACCAACGAGCTGCACCGCGATCAGGCGATTGCCGCCGCGAAGGCCGGCAAGCATATTCTCTGCGAAAAGCCGCTGGCGATGACGCTGGAGGATGCCCACCGCATGCGGGAGGCGGCGCGGTCGGCCGGCGTGGTGCTGGCGACGAACCATCATCTGCGCAACGCGGCCAGCCATGTCGCCATGCGGGATGCGGTCGCCGCCGGGCGGATCGGCAAGCCGCTCTCGGCGCGGGTGTTCCACGCGGTCTACCTGCCGCCGCATCTGCAGGGCTGGCGGCTCGACAATCCCGCAGCCGGTGGCGGCGTCATTCTGGATATCACCGTGCACGACACGGATACGCTGCGCTTCGTGCTCGGACAGAACCCGGTGGAGGTCACGGCCTTCTCGCAATCCGGCGGTCTGGGCAAGGCGGGTCTCGAAGATGCCGTGATGGGGGTCATGCGGTTCGAGGACGGGCTGATCGCCCAGTTTCACGACGGTTTCACCACGAAATATGCCGAGACCGGTTTCGAGGTTCACGGAACCGAAGGCTCGCTCATCGCCCGCAATGTGATGACGCAGCGGCCTGTCGGCACGGTGATCCTGCGCACCGGCGAGGGCGAGCAGTCAT
This sequence comes from Rhizobium sp. 9140, assembly GCF_900067135.1. Taxonomy (NCBI): domain Bacteria; kingdom Pseudomonadati; phylum Pseudomonadota; class Alphaproteobacteria; order Hyphomicrobiales; family Rhizobiaceae; genus Rhizobium; species Rhizobium sp. 9140. Next base: position 818,248 of record NZ_FJUR01000002.1, read on the forward strand.
TGCCGCTCGACGGGCGCAATCTCTATGAAACCGGCCTTGCGGCCTTCCATGCGGCCATCGCCGGCACGGGATCTCCGTCGGCAACCGCCGAAGACGGCATCTGGTCGCTGGCGACAGGGCTTGCGGTCGTCGAAGCCGCCCGGTCCGGCCGCGCCGTCACGGTCGAAACGGGGCTCTGAGACACAGCATGGGCAAGCACATCACACCGGCCGAAGCGGCCGCCCTGATCCCCGACGGCGCCGTCGTTACCGTCTCGTCCTCGAGCGGGCTCGGCTGCCCGGACCTGATGCTGAAGGCGATCGGCGAGCGCTTCGAGGCGACGGGGCATCCGCGCGAGATCACCACCCTGCACCCGATCGCCGCCGGCGACATGAGCGGCATCAAGGGCGTGGATCATATCGCGCGCAAAGGCCTCCTCAAGCGGATCCTTGCCGGCTCCTATCCCTCCGGCCCCTCGACGGCCGAGCCGCCGCGGATCTGGCAGATGATCACGGGCAACGAGATCCCGGCCTACAACATTCCCTCGGGCATCCTCTTCGACATGCACCGCGAGGCCGCCGCCAAGCGTCCGGGCGTCATCACCAAGATCGGGCTCGAAACCTTCGTGGACCCTGAGCGGCAGGGCTGCGCCATGAATGCGCTGGCGGCAGACACGCCGGTCGTCAAGCGGGTCTCGTTCGAGAACGAGGACTGGCTCTATTTCCCGGCCATCGTGCCGCAGGTGGCGATCATCCGCGCAACGACGGCCGACGAGCATGGCAACCTGACCTATGAGCACGAGGGCGCGACGCTCGGCGGGCTCGACCAGGCGCTGGCGGCGCGCAACAATGGCGGCATCGTCATCGCGCAGGTCAAGCGCATCACGAAGCAGGGCGCGTTGAAGCCGCACGACGTGCGTGTTCCCGGCATGCTGGTCGATTATGTCATCGTCGATCCCGACCAGAAACAGACGACGCTGACGGATTACGATCCGGCCATTTCAGGCGAGATCTTCCGGCCGCTCGACAGTTTCTCCGTGCCCGAATTCAACATCCAGAAGGTCATCGCGCGACGGGTGGCGCAGGAGTTGCACGGTGGCAGCTGCGTCAATCTCGGCTTCGGCATCTCGGCCAACGTGCCGCGCATCCTGCTGGAGGAAGGTCTGCACGGCGCGGTCACCTGGGTCATCGAGCAGGGGGCCGTCGGCGGTGTGCCGCTGCTCGACTTTGCCTTCGGCTGCGCGTCCAATGCGGATGCCTACATGCCGTCGCCCTACCAGTTCACCTATTTTCAGGGCGGCGGCTTCGATGCCTCGTTGCTGTCCTTCCTCGAAATCGGCCGCGATGGCTCGGTCAACGTTTCCCGCCTTTCGTTCCGTCCGCATGTGACGGCCGGTGCCGGCGGCTTCGTCGATATCACGGCGCGCGCCCGCAAGATCGTGTTCTCCGGCATGTTCAATGCCGGCGCCAAACTGTCGATCGGCGACGGCAAGCTGGTGATCGAGAAGGAAGGCAAGCTTAAGAAGCTGGTCGAGGCGGTCGAGCACGTGACCTTCTCCGGCAGCCGCGCCATCGCGCAGGGGCAGGACATCACCTATGTCACCGAGCGTTGCGTGCTCAAGCTGACGCCGCAGGGGCTGGTGCTGACCGAAATCGCACCCGGCGTCGATCTCCAGACGCAGGTGCTCGACCAGTCCGAGTTTCCGCTGATCGTCTCGCCGGATCTGAAGCTGATGGATGCCGCGCTGTTTGGCGAGGCGCGCATCGGCCTGTCGCTGCCAGCCAAGGCGCCGCGCGTTCTGGAGGGTGCGCATGTCTAGGGGAGAGGTTCGCATCGGGATCGAGGGGCCGATTGCCGTCCTCACGGTGTCCCGCCCGGAAAAGCGCAATGCGCTCGATCTCGACATGCTGAAGGCGCTGATGTCGGCGGCCGATACGGTGGAGGCGGAGGCCGGCATCCGCGTCGCCATCCTCACGGGCGAGGGGCCGGGCTTTTCGGCCGGCGGCGACATCACCGCCTGGGGCGGCATGCGGCCGGAGGAATTCGGTCATGCCTGGGTGCGCTACGGGCACCGCGTGTTCGAGCGGCTGGCAACCCTGCGCATGCCGCTGATTGCGGCGCTGAACGGACACGCGCTCGGCGGCGGTCTCGAGCTTGCCGGCACCGCCGACATCCGCATCGCCGAGGAACACATCCGCATCGGCCTGCCGGAAACGGGGCTCGGCATGGTGCCGGGCTGGTCGGGCACGCAGCGGCTGGTCAGGCGCTTCGGCGCCCAGCCCGTGCGCCGGATGGCGCTCGGCGGCGAGATCTTCACGGCGGAGCAGGCCCTGTCGCTCGGGCTGGTGGATCGGGTTACCGCGACCGGACAGGCGCTTACCGCAGCGAAAGACATGGCGACAGGCATCGCCGCGCGCGGGCCGGCGGCGCTGGAGATCGTCAAACTGATGATCGCGAGCGCCAACGGGGAGGACAACGGGACGGCCGTGGAAGCGCTGGGGTCGATCCTCGCCGCCAAGACGGGCGACCTGAAGGAGGGCGTTTCCGCTTTCAAGGAGAAGCGCGCCGCACAGTTCAAGGGAGAATGGTAATGACGGTTCTGGTAAACCCGAAGGCGCTGGCCGAGACCGCGCCGCGCGACTTCAAGATGCTGATCGACGGCCGGTGGAGCGAGGGCACCGCCGACCCGATCGAGCGGGTCGCGCCCGGCCACGGCGTGGTGGTCAGCCGGTTCCAGGCGGGAACGCGCGCCGATGCCGAGCGCGCCATCGCGGCAGCCCGCAAGGCCTTCGACACCGGACCCTGGCCGCGGATGACGGCGTCGGAGCGCTCCGGCATCCTGCTGAAGGCCGCCGATCTTATCGCCGCGCGTGCCGAGGAACTCGCTTTTCTGGACGCGGTGGAAGCCGGCAAGCCCATTTCCCAGGTGCGCGGCGAAATCGCCGGCTCGGTCGATATCTGGCGCTATGCCGCGGCCCTTGCCCGCGATCTTCACGGCGAGAGCTACAATACGCTGGGCGACGGCACGCTGGGCGTGGTCCTGCGCGAGGCGATCGGCGTCGTCTCGATCATCACGCCCTGGAACTTCCCCTTCCTGATCGTCGGGCAGAAGCTGCCCTTCGCGCTCGCCGCCGGCTGCACCACGGTCGTCAAGCCGTCGGAACTCTCGTCCGGATCGACCGTCGTGCTCGGCGAGATCCTCGAGGAAGCAGGCGTTCCCAAGGGCGTCGTCAACATCGTCACGGGCACGGGCGCCGAGGTTGGGTCGGTCATGACGTCGCATCGCGATGTCGACATGGTCTCGTTCACCGGCTCCACCGGTGTCGGCAAGCTGACCATGGCGAATGCCGCGCAGACGCTGAAGAAAGTGTCGCTGGAGCTGGGCGGCAAGAACCCGCAGATCGTCTTTCCCGATGCCGATCTCGATGGCTTCATCGATGCCGCCGTGTTCGGCGCCTATTTCAACGCCGGCGAATGCTGCAATGCCGGCTCCCGGCTGATCCTGCACAAGAGCATCGCCGACGAGGTGGTCAAGCGCGTGGCCGCGCTGTCGGAAGAGGTGCGGGTCGGCGATCCGCTCGATCCAGAGACGCAGGTCGGCGCGATCATCACGCCGCAGCATCTGGACAAGATCGCCGCCTATATTTCAGGGGCAGCAGACGGCGGCGCGGACGTGGCCCATGGCGGCAAGGCGCTCGATCTCGGGCGCGGGCAGTTCATGGCGCCGACGATCCTTGCCAATGTGACGCCTGACATGCCGGTCGCGCGCGAGGAAGTGTTCGGCCCGGTTCTCTCCGTGCTCACCTTCGAGACGGCGGCGCAGGCCATCGAGATCGCCAACGCGGTCGATTACGGTCTGTCTGCCGGTGTGTGGAGCAAGGATTTCGACACCTGCCTGACGATCGGCCGTCGTGTGCGGGCGGGAACCGTGTGGATGAACACCTTCATGGACGGCGCCTCCGAACTGCCCTTCGGCGGCTACAAGCAATCGGGCCTCGGCCGCGAACTCGGCCGCCATGCGGTGGAGGATTACACCGAGACCAAGACGCTCAACATGCATATCGGCGGCCGCACGAACTGGTGGATGCCGCAGACGGAAAAGCTGGCCTGAAGCATCCCGCCCGGGCGCGCAACACGCGGTCGGGAAGACGGGATGCGGTTGAACAAGCCGGCTGACGCCGACGCTCGAGGAGGGCGGCGGCACGGGAGCGGAAATGGGTTTCGCTCTTCACTGTGCTCATGGGAGGAAAACATCGTGCGCAAGTTTCTGACATCGACTGCATTGGGTCTCGCTTTGATGACCGGCGCCGTGCAGGCTGCCGAAAACGTCGAGGTGCTTCACTGGTGGACATCCGGCGGCGAGGCCTCGGCGCTCGAAGTCCTCAAGAAGGACCTCGAAGCCAAGAACATCTCCTGGACGGACATGCCGGTTGCCGGCGGCGGCGGCACGGAGGCCATGACGGTGCTGCGCGCCCGTGTGACCGCCGGCAACGCGCCGACCGCCGTGCAGATGCTCGGCTTCGACATTCTCGACTGGGCCAAGGAAGGCGCGCTCGGCAATCTCGATGCGGTCGCCGCAAAGGAAAACTGGGACAAGGTCATCCCCAAGGCGCTCCAGAAGTTCTCGAAATATGACGGCCACTGGATCGCAGCGCCCGTGAACCTGCATTCGACCAACTGGATGTGGATCAACAAGGCGGCGCTCGACAAGGCCGGCGGCAAGGAGCCGCAGAGCTGGGAAGAGCTGATCGCCCTCCTCGACAACTTCAAGGCGCAGGGCATCATCCCGGTCGCGGCCGGCGGACAGCCCTGGCAGGACGCGACGGTGTTTGACGCGGTCGTGCTGTCGCTCGGCGTCGATTTCTACACGTCCGCCTTTATCGATCTCGACCCGAAGGCGCTCGGCGGCGACAAGATGAAGGAAGCCTTCAACCGCATGACGACGCTGCGCTCCTATGTCGATCCGAACTTCTCGGGCCGCGACTGGAACCTCGCCTCCGCCATGGTCATCGACGGCAAGGCCGGCGTGCAGTTCATGGGCGACTGGGCAAAGGGCGAATTCTCCAAGGCCGGCAAGACGCCGGGCAAGGATTATGTCTGCATGCGCTTCCCCGGCACGCAGGGTGCCGTCACCTTCAACACTGACCAGTTCGCGATGTTCAAGGTGGCCGACAGCAAGGTGCCGGCGCAGATGGAAATGGCCTCGGCCATCGAAAGCCCTGAATTCCAGTCGGCCTTCAACGTGGTCAAGGGCTCGGCACCCGTGCGCACCGATGTGTCGGACGCCGCCTTCGACGATTGCGGCAAGAAGGCCATCAGAGATGCGGCCGAAGCCGACAAGAGCGGCAAGCTCATCGGCTCCATGGCCCATGGCCACGCCAATCCGGCAGCCGTGAAGAACGCGATCTACGACGTCGTGACCCGCCAGTTCAACGGCGACCTGACCGCCGACGACGCGGTCGCCGAGCTGGTGAGCGCGGTCGAAGCCGCAAAGTAAGGGCCGGGAGCTGCGGGTCTTCGCGCCCGCAGCTCCAGCCATCACACCATCCGATACGTCAAAACTGCCGGGGATACCGGGTGCTCCGAAAGGCCGGCCATGATGGCCGGTGCCTGAGGCCGTGCATCCGCATTCCGGGCAAGGGGGAGGGGAACGAAGCCATGCAGAGCCGCAGCTTCCTACAGGACCAGTTGCCGAAAATCGTGCTCGCGCCGAGTTTCCTGGTCATCGTCATTTTCGTCTATGGCTTCATCGCCTATACCGGGTTCCTGTCGATCACCGACAGCAAGATGCTGCCGTCCACCAACATCGTGGGCCTGTCGAACTACAGCAAGCTCTGGGCTTTGCCGCACTGGTGGCGGGCGATTACCAATCTGGCGATCTTCGCCTCGCTCTACATCCTCATCTGCTCTGCGCTCGGCCTGTTCCTGGCGATCATGCTCGACCAGAAGATCCGCGGCGAAGGTTTCCTGCGGCCGATCTACCTCTACCCCATGGCGCTCTCCTTCATCGTTACGGGCACCGCCTGGAAGTGGATCCTCGATCCCGGCATCGGCATCGAGAACACTATGCATCTCTGGGGCTGGGAGACCTTCGCCTTCACCTGGATCAAGGACAGCAAGATGGCGATCTACTGCGTCGTGCTGGCCGCCGTCTGGCAGTCCTCGGGCTTCATCATGGCGATGTTCCTTGCCGGCCTGCGCGGTGTCGACAACGAGATGATCAAGGCCGCGCAGATCGACGGCGCGGGCACGGTGACGATCTATCGCCGGATCATCATTCCCCTCATGCGCCCGGTCTTTCTGTCGGCCTTCGTCGTGCTCGCCCATCTCGCCATCAAGGCCTACGACCTGATCGTCGCGCTGACCGGCGGGGGGCCGGGGCAGGCGACCGAACTGCCGGCCACCTTCATGTATTCCTACACCTTCACCCGCAACCAGATGGGCATCGGCGCGTCCTCCGCCATCATCATGCTGGTCATGATCTTCTCGATCATCGTTCCCTATCTCTATTCCGAAATCCGTGGAGGAAAACGCTGATGAGCGGCGCCGTCAATCCGCAGAACGCGATATCGCACACCCTCCTCACACGGGCGCTGATCTACACCGCACTGATTTTCTTTGCGATGTTCTACCTCATGCCGCTTTACATCATGGTGGTGAACTCGTTGAAGCCGCTGGAGGAAATCCGGCAGGGCGGCATGGTCAACCTGCCGCAGGTCTGGACCATCGAGCCCTGGCTGTCGGCCTGGTCGACCGCGCAGATCGGCATCCAGCCGACCGGCCTCAAGCCCTTCTTCATCAACTCTATGCTCATGGTCATCCCCGCCGTCGCCATCTCCACCGTGGTCGGCGCGCTCAACGGCTATGTGCTGACCAAATGGCATTTCCGCGGATCGAACATCGTCTTCGGCATGCTGCTCCTGTCCTGCTTCATCCCGTTCCAGATCGTCCTCATCCCCACGGCCCGCATTCTCGGCCTGCTCGGCCTTGCCGGCTCCATTCCCGGGCTCGTGCTGGTGCATGTCGTCTACGGCCTCGGCTTCACCACGCTCTACTTCCGCAACTACTACGAGGCCTTCCCGACCGAACTCGTGCGCGCGGCGCAGATCGATGGCGCGACCTTCTTCCAGATCTTCCGCCGCATCCTGCTGCCGTCGTCCGGGCCAATCATCGTCGTCTCCGTCATCTGGCAATTCACTAACATCTGGAACGACTTCCTGTTCGGCGCCTCGTTTGCCGGCGCCAGTTCGACGCCGATGACGGTCGCGCTCAACAACCTGGTGCAGTCGTCCACGGGCGTGAAGGAATACAACGTCCATTTTGCCGGCGCGATCCTCGCCGCCCTGCCCACCCTCATCGTCTACATCGTTTCGGGCCGCTACTTCGTGCGTGGCCTGATGTCCGGCGCCGTGAAAGGCTGATCATCATGTCGTTTCTCAAAATCTCGCATCTGCGCAAGTCCTACGGCGCGCTGGAAATCCTGAAAGACATCAATATCGACATCGAGGAGGGCGGCTTTCTCGTGCTCGTCGGCCCGTCCGGCTGCGGCAAGTCCACGCTGCTGAACACGATTGCCGGACTGGAGCCGATCACCTCCGGCGAGATCGCCATCAAGGGACGCTCGGTTGCGGGCCTGCCGCCGTCGCAGCGCGATATCGCTATGGTGTTCCAGAGCTACGCGCTCTACCCGAACATGACGGTGGCCGGCAACATTGCCTTTGGCATGGAGATCCGCAAGGTGCCAAAGGCAGCGCGCGAGAAGGCGATCAAGGAGGTTTCAGATATCCTCCAGATCGGCCATCTGCTCGACCGCAAGCCGAGCCAGCTCTCCGGTGGCCAGCGCCAGCGTGTCGCCATGGGCCGCGCCCTCGTGCGCAATCCGCAGGTCTTCCTGTTCGACGAGCCATTGTCCAACCTCGACGCCAAGCTGCGCGTCGATATGCGCACCGAGATCAAGCGGCTGCACCAGCGCCTGAGAACCACCATCGTCTACGTCACCCACGATCAGATCGAGGCGATGACGCTGGCCACCAAGATCGCGGTGCTGAAGGACGGCGTGTTGCAGCAGTTCGGCTCGCCGGCCGAGATCTACAACAATCCGGCCAATATGTTCGTCGCCGACTTCATGGGCTCGCCCGCCATGAACCTGCTCTCGGCAACCGTGGAGAAGGATGCGGCCGGCCTTTCCGTCTCGCTCGCCCGTCCGAACGGCGCGCTGGTAAAACTGCCGGTGGCGGCAGGGCAGGAGCAGCTGGAGGCCCATCTCGGCCGCCAGATCGTTTTCGGCATCCGGCCCGAGGCGCTGACCGACATCGACGGCGCCGACCGCAATGCGCGCACCGTCGCGGAAGGCGACTGCCTGATCGAGGTCGTTGAGCCGGCCGGCGCCGATACCTTCGCCGTCACGAGGCTTGGCGGCAAGGAAGTGGTGGCGCGCCTGCGGGCTGACGCGAGAATCCAGGCCGGCCAGACCGCAAGGCTCGCCTTCAACCTCGACAAGGCCGTCTATTTCGATCCGCAAAGCCAGCAGCGCATCGCGTGAACGGGGAGCGAGATGAGCAGAACCCCTGATATCGTCATCATCGGCTCCGGCATCGGCGGGGCGACGCTGGCCGCCGGGCTTGCCGCCTCGGGCAGCGAGATCCTGATCCTCGAAGCCGGCGAACACATCGCCGACACGCCGGTGAACCGCGACCAGCGCGCGATCTTCCAGCGGGGACATTTCCGCCCTAAGGAGACCTGGTACGAGTGGCAGGATCTGAAGGAACACAAGCGTTTCAACCCCGGCAATTACTACAATGTCGGCGGTAACTCGAAATTCTACGGGGCGGTACTGTCGCGCTACCGGCGCGAGGACTTCGACGAGATGCAGCATCAGGAGGGCGTCTCCCCCGCCTGGCCGTTTCCCTACGCCGAGCTCGAGCCCTGGTACGGGGCGGCCGAGCGGATGTATCAGGTGCGCGGCGCGCTGGGGGAGGACCCGACCGAGCCGGAACATTCCACGCCCTACACCTTTCCCCCGGTGCCGGACGAACCGCCGATTGCCGACGTCCGTGCCCGCCTGAAGCAGAAGGGGCTCCACCCGTTCTCCCTGCCGCTCGGCGTCGATATCGATCGGTGGCTCGCCAAGGGGCGCACCCCCTGGGACGCGCATCCGAATGCCGACGACGGCAAGATGGATGCCGAAAGTGCGGCCCTCGCCCTGGCTCTCGGCCATCCCAATGTCACGCTGCAGACGGGCGCGATCGTCCGGCTTCTCGAAACGGACGCCTCCGGCCGCCGTATCGAGCGCGTGGTCTACACCGCGGCCGGGGAGACCCGCAGCGTCTCGCCGAGGCTCGTGGTGCTCGCCGCCGGTGCGGTCCAGTCAGCGGTCCTGTTGCTGCGTTCGGCCAATGCGCGGTTTCCCAAGGGGCTTGCCAACAGCTCCGATCAGGTCGGCCGCAACTTCATGAACCACAACTCGTCGGCCGTGCTCGCGGTGTCGCCGCGCTACCGGAACACGTCGGTCTATCAGAAGACCTTCGCCTTCAACGATTTCTACCTGTCGGACGGCGAGGGTGGGCCGCCGCTCGGCAATGTCCAGCTTCTCGGCCGGGTGTCCGGCGCGATCCTGAAAAGCAGCCTGCCGCGCATCCCCGAGAGGCTGCTCGACCGGATATCGGCGCATGCGATCGATTTCTACGCCATGAGCGAGGATATTCCCCATCCCGAAAGCCGGGTCATGGTCGATGGCGAGCGGATCGTCCTCAAATGGCACCGCACGAACTGGGCCGCGCATCTGGCGCTGGTGGCCAAACTGAAGGCCGTTCTCCGGTCGATCGGCTTTCCGCTTGTGCTGTCGCGGCCGTTCGACAAGCGCACCCCCTCCCACCAGTGCGGCACGGTGCGCATCGGCAACGATCCCGCGACGTCGCCGCTCGATCCCTTCTGCCGCGCCTATGACCACGACAATCTGTTCGTCGTCGATGCGAGCTGCCTGCCGACCTCGGCCGCCGTCAATCCGGCACTGACGGTTGCGGCCCAGGCCCTGCGCGTGGCGGATCATATCGTCTCGAAGGAGCTGCAACAATGAGCGAGCCGCGGCAAAGACCGGTGGCGGTGGTGACGGGCGGGCGACGGGGGATCGGCTTCGGCATCGCCTCGCATCTGGCCGCCGCCGGCTACGACATCGTCGTGACGGGCATCGGCGGCCCGGAAACGGCCGAAGACGCGTTGGCCGCGCTTGGCGCCACCGGTGAGGCCGAAGCGATCTATCTCAAAGCCGATATCTGCGACATCGCCGGGCATGCAACGACGGTCGACGACGTCATGGCCCGGTTCGGCCGCATCGACTGCCTCGTCAACAATGCGGGCATGGCCTCCGTCGTGCGCGGCGATTTCCTGGGTCTCTCCCCCGACCATTACGATCTGATCATGGCGACGAACCTCAAGGGCACGGTGTTCTTCACGCAGGCCGTGGTGAAGGCGATGCTGGCGACCGCGCCCGACCATTCCCGGTCGATCATCAACATCACCTCGGTCTCTGCGGAGGCGAGTTCGCCCGAGCGCCTCGACTATTGCATCAGCAAGGCGGGGCTCGCGGCCTTCTCGCAGGGGCTCGCGCTGCGGCTTGCGGCAGACGGGATCGCCGTCTTCGAGGTGCGGCCCGGCATCGTGCGGACCGATATGACGGCCGGCGTCACCCCGAAATACGATGCCCTGATCGCCGGAGGACTGGTGCCCATGCGGCGCTGGGGAGAAGCCGGCGATATCGGCGCCATCTGTGCGGCGCTCGCCTCGGGCAGCTTCGCCTTTGCAACGGGAACCGTGATCGATGCCGATGGCGGCCTGTCGATCCCGCGTCTGTGACAGGAATGGATATCATGAGCTTCGATTATATCATCACCGGGGCAGGCCCCGCCGGCTGCGTTCTCGCCAATAGGCTGAGCGAGGACCCGGATGTCACCGTGCTCCTGCTGGAAGCCGGCGGCGGTGACTGGAACCCGCTCTTTCACATGCCGGCCGGCTTTGCCAAGATGACGAAGGGCGTGGCCAGCTGGGGCTGGGAGACCGTGCCGCAGAAGCACATGAACGGCCGCGTCCTGCGCTATACCCAGGCCAAGGTCATCGGCGGCGGCTCCTCCATCAACGCGCAGCTTTACACAAGGGGCAATGCCGCCGACTACGATCTCTGGGCAAGCGAAGACGGTTGCGAGGGCTGGGACTACCGCTCGGTGCTGCCGTATTTCAAGCGGGCCGAGGACAACCAGCGCTTTGCCGACGACTATCACGCCTATGGCGGGCCGCTCGGCGTGTCCATGCCGGTATCGGCGCTGCCGATCTGCGACGCCTATATCCGGGCGGGCCAGGAGTTGGGCATTCCCTACAATCCGGATTTCAACGGTCGCCAGCAGGCTGGCGTCGGCTTCTACCAGCTGACGCAGCGCAACCGCCGCCGCTCGTCTGCGTCTCTCGCCTATCTCTCGCCGATCAAGGACCGGAAAAACCTGACGATCCGCTTGGGCGCCCGCGTGTCGCGCATCGTGCTGGAGGGTACAACGGCTGTCGGCGTCGAGATCGCCACCAGCCACGGAAGCGAGATCGTGCGCTGCGAGCGCGAGGTGCTCGTGACGTCGGGCGCCATCGGCTCGCCGAAGCTCCTGCTGCAATCGGGCATCGGCCCGGCCGATCATCTCACGTCTGTCGGCGTTCCCGTCGCGCACGACCTGCCCGGCGTCGGCGGCAATCTTCAGGACCATCTGGACCTCTTCGTCATCGCCGAATGCACCGGTGACCACACCTATGACGGCGTCGCGAAACTGCACCGCACGCTCTGGGCAGGCCTCGAATATGTGCTGTTCCGCACGGGTCCCGTCGCCTCGTCGCTCTTTGAAACCGGCGGCTTCTGGTATGCGGACCCGGAGGCGCGCTCGCCGGATATCCAGTTCCATCTGGGCCTCGGCTCGGGCATCGAGGCGGGCGTGGAAAAGCTGAAAAATGCCGGGGTTACGCTGAATTCCGCCTATCTGCATCCGCGATCGCGCGGCACGGTGCGGCTTTCTGCGTCCGATCCGGCCGCAGCGCCCCTGATCGACCCCAACTACTGGTCGGACCCGCATGACCGGAAGATGTCGCTGGAAGGCTTGCGGATCGCCCGCGAGATCTTCGAGCAGGCGGCATTGAAACCCTATATCCTGGCCGAGCGCCTGCCCGGACCGAAGGTGCGCACGGAGGCCGAGCTCTTCGACTATGGCTGTGCCAATGCAAAGACCGATCACCACCCCGTCGGCACCTGCCGGATGGGGACGGGGGCGGATGCCGTCGTCGGGCTCGACCTGCGCGTGCGCGGCTTGCAGGGACTGCGCGTCTGCGACTCGTCCGTCATGCCGCGCGTGCCCTCCTGCAACACCAATGCCCCGACCATCATGGTCGGAGAGAAGGGCGCCGACATCATTCGCGGCCTCGATCTCCTGCCGGCGACGATCTTTGCCGACGAGCGCAACGATCAGCGCCCCCGTGCGCGCACGCATGTTCGCTGAGCCGATGATGCGGCTTTGCATTCTACCGTCGGCTTTGCCACAAAAAGGTGTCGCCACGCCCAGGAAGGTCAGACCCTGATGCCCATCGAGACCCCGCGCGCACTCCTTGCGTCGCTCTTTCACGCCGCCGTTCGCGCGGCCGATCCGCTGGAGGCGATCCGCGCCCACCTGCCGGCGCGACCGAAAGGCCGCACGGTCGTCATCGGCGCTGGCAAGGCGGCAAGCCAGATGGCGCTGGCGCTCGAAAGCCTGTGGGATGGCCCGCTGGAGGGCGTGGTCGTCGCGCGCCACGGCCCGGTCGCCTCCTGCGCACGCATAACGGTGCTGCAATCCGCCCATCCGGTTCCCGACCAGGCGGGGATCGTCGGCGGACGCGCGCTGATGGAGGCGGTGCGCGGGCTGACGACGGACGATCTCGTCATCGCGCTGATCTCGGGCGGCGGGTCTGCCCTCCTGCCATCGCCGCCGCCGGGCTTTGCCCTTGCCGACGAGGTGGCCCTGAACGAGGCGCTGCTGGCCTCCGGCGCACCGATTTCCGCGATGAACGTGGTGCGCAAGCACGTCTCGATGATCAAGGGCGGGCGGCTGGCAGCACTTGCCCATCCGGCCCGCGTCGTCAGCCTCGTCGTCTCCGACGTTCCCGGGGACAACCCGGCCTTCGTCGCCTCCGGCCCGACCATTCCCGATGCCGCCGGCCGCGAGGATGCACTGCGGGCGATCCGCGACTACCGGATGAACATTCCCTCAAACATTCTCGACCATATCGCGACAGGGGAGACCCCGCGCCCCGACGATCCGGCCTTTGCCGGCCACATCGCGCATGTCATCGCCTCCGCCCGTGTCTCGCTGCAGGCGGCCGCGCGTCTGAGCGGCGAGACCGGCGTGACGCCGTTGATCCTCTCCGACAGGATCGAGGGAGAAGCACGCGATATCGGGCGCATGCATGCGGCGCTGGCGATGGAATTTCAGGGGCGCCACCGAGAGAGGCAAGGCCCGATGGTTCTTCTCTCGGGCGGGGAAACCACGGTGACGATCGGCCCGGGAGGGGCTGATCCCGATGGTATCGGCCCCCAGGGTATCGGCCCCCATGGTATTGGTAAGGGCGGGCGAAACACGGAACTGCTGCTGGCCGCCGCCATCGATCTCGACGGGGCCACCGGCATCACCGCCCTTGCGGCCGATACCGACGGGATCGATGGTTCCGAAGACAATGCCGGTGCCTTCTGCGACGGCGAAACCGCGTCCCGCATCCGGGCAGCGGGCGGGGAGCCCCGCGCCCACCTCGCGCGACACGACGCATGGTCTGCCTTTGCGCTTGCCGGCGACCTGTTCGAGACAGGCCCGACCGGCACGAATGTCAACGACTTCAGGGCATTTCTGCTGATGTAGGCTCGCAACGACAGTCTCCTGGGACGCCGCGCAATCTCAACCCTTCAAGGATGCCTTACATGCCGCAGCCGGATAACAGGACATGCGCAGACCTCCTCTTGGCCGAGCGCGAGGGGGTCGTCACCCGGTTCACGACCGAGGATGCCTGGACGCTCGGCAGCCTGATGCGGCAATCGGCCATGGCCGGCTGCCTGGCCGTGGCGATCGAGATCACGATCGCGCGCGAACCGGTGTTCTTTACGCGCCTTGCGAACGCTGCGGAGGACAACCGGCACTGGGTGGAGCGCAAGCGACGCGTGGTCGAGCGGTTCCACCACAGTTCGCTCTACATGCGGCTTCTCGCGCAGGAGGAGGGCTACGACTTCCACCACCGCTACGGTCTGTCGCCGGACCTCTTCGCGGCCTTCGGCGGTGCCGTCCCGATCTTTCAGACGGACGGCAATCTTATCGGAACGGCGACGATCAGCGGCCTTCCCGATATCGAAGACCATGATTTCGTGGTCGAGCATCTCCGGCGCTTCCGAGCGCAAGGGAACTGAGTGTCCAAACTGGAACGAAATATTGTCGAAAGGCCAAGGGTTAGATGGAAATATCACATCCTCCCGTTCGGACAGTGTCTCCCGTCTTTGAAGCCGCTGGTATAACAGGTCATTCTGACCATGGTCGGTTGCGCTCTCATCCCCCTCCCGGATCAATCGCAGCCAGCCGTTCCCCTCTGGAGGTTTAACCTTCATGACTTGAGGCCGTGGGTCACCCTGCGGCCCTTTTTTTATGCAATTTCAATCGAGGCGGTCGGCGGCGGTGTTTCCCGACGGTCACATCAGGAGGTTGGTATGGCGACGGTAAGACTCTGGACGGATACCGAGGCCGAGGCGGCGCCGCGGGTGCAGGCGGTGTTTGCGGATATCCGCGCCGTGCGGGGCTCGGATTTCATCAACAATTTCTGGCGCGGCCTGGCCAACGATCCGGCAACGCTGGAGCGGACATGGAGCAGTCTGAAAGAGGTTATGGTCGCACCGTCGGCGCTCGATCCGCTGACGAAGGAGCTTATCTATATCGCCGTCTCGGTCGCCAGCGGTTGCAGCTATTGCATCCATTCCCATACGGCGGCGGCGCGCGCAAAGGGGCTGACGGACGCCCAATATGGCGATCTCCTTGCCGTGATCGGCATGGCGTCGGAAACCAACCGCCTCGTCACGGCGCTCGGCATCCCCGTCGATCCCGAATTCGACGTAACCGGCTGATCTCCCCGCGCGCCCCAACGTTCGGACGGTTCGCCGAGCGAGGCAACGCCGTCGAGCTTCAGACATTGATCGTTGCGAGGGCTGCCTCGGCATCCGCTGCAAGCTTTGCCTCGTCGAGGCCCGGAAATGCGCCGTTTGCCCAAACGACCCGGCCGTTGATCATGGTCATATCCGTCGCCATGCCGATGCCGACGCGGGGAATGAGGCTCAGCGGATCGTGCCGCGTGCCGACATAATCCATACGGCGGGTGTCGATGGCGAAGAGGTCTGCGGCCATTCCGGGCGCAAGGCGGCCGATATCGCTGCGCCCGAGCAGGCTCGCACCGCCGCTCGTGCCGTAGCGCAGGAAATCGACCGGCGGCGGCACGGGGTGTGCGCGCGTGGAGGATGCGAGGCACTGCAGCATGTAGGCCGAGTGCAGGCTGTGCATCAGGTTGGAATTGTCGTTGGAGGCCGCACCATCGCAGCCGAGCCCGACGCGCAGGCCGAAGGCCGCCATGGCGGGGATATCGGTGACCTCTGCGCCGACGAGATAGACGGGTTCCGGGCAGTGGGAGACGCCGGTGCCGCTTGCCGCCATCGTCCGCAGTTCATCATGGGTCAGTTCCCAGCAATGGGCGTAGAACGTATCTGGCCCGGAAAAGCCGATGGATTCCAGATAATCGACGGTGCGCAGGCCGTGGCGCGCCCGCATCACAGGGCTCTCGCCTTCGCCGACATGCGTGTGTAGCATGACGCCGCGGTCGCGCGCCAGCGCCACCGATTCCACGAAGGTTTCGCGGTAGGCGTTGACGGGCTGGCAGGGCGCGACGACGACCTGGCGCATGCTGAACGGCCCGGCATCGTGATAGGTGTCGATCAGGCGGGCGCAGTCGGCAATGAATTCGTCCGTCGTTTCCAGCATTTCGTCGGGGATCGTCGATCCCTCCGATTTCGGCAGGGTGTTGCCGCCGCGACCGGCGTGAAACCGCATGCCGAGGAGATCTGCGGCCTCGAACTGGCGGTCGATCAGCCGCTTTCCGGCATGGCGGGGAAAATTATACTGGTGGTCGAAGGCCGTTGTGCAGCCATGCTTGATCAGTTCGGCCATGGCGGTGACAGAGGAATGGTAGAAGCAGGCTTCATTCAGCTGCGAGAAGACCGGATAGATGCGGTCGAGCCATTCGATCACCGAAAGCTTCGTCCAGTCGAGATCTGCGCGGTTGCGCACGAAGCACTGGAAGAAATGGTGATGCGTGTTGACAAGGCCGGGATAGACGAACCAGCCGGTGGCATCCATCACGCTCGTGCCCTCAGGCAAAGCCTCTGCCTCGAGATGTTCGCCGATGGCACGAATGGACGGCCCGTCGGTCAAGAGATCGACATTGCGGCGCACGACCGGGCCTATGCCTTCGTCGGCGATGACGGCCGCACAGTTTTTGAGGAGAGTGCCACTCATGTCAGACCTCGTCCTGCTGAAAGCGCTTGGGAGAGCCCGAACCGTCGGCATGACGACGGATCCAGGAAAGATGGAGCGTCCAGATCTTCGAGGATCGTCATCCGCTGCCGCCTGTCGTTTCGATGTCCCTGCCTCAAAAAGATCTCGTACAGTTCGGGCTGCATATTCCGTCGCTATGTGACCCATGGAAACGCCGGGCGTCAAGCATGCGGCGGGCAGGGATGTGAGCCGGTTCGGTCACGACCGCACGGCAAGCTCTAGCCCATTGACAGCACCTTCTTCTCCGCTATTCTGTTATAAAAGTCGTAATAATATAATAATGGAACAAAATTGGAGGACTTCATGATGCGCCTGAAAACTGCGTTCTTCCTTGCAAGCGCGCTCGTCGCACTTCCATCCTTTGTTGCGGCCCAGGAAAGGGGCGGCGTCATCAATGTTGCGACGATCGGCGAACCGCCGACACTCGACCCCATGGCCTCCACGGCCGATCTCGTGGGTATCGTTTCCCAGCATATGTTCGAGACCCTCTACACATTCGACAAGGCCTGGAAGCCGACGCCGCTTCTGGCCGAGAGCCTGCCCGAGATCAGCGCGGATGGCAAAACCTATACGATCCGGCTGCGCAGCGGCATCACGTTCCACGATGGCTCGGACATGGCGTCGGACGACGTCGTCGCTTCGCTCGAGCGCTGGGTCAAGGTTGCCTCGCGCGGCAAGCAGGCAGCCGCATTCCTCGACAAGATCACAGCCACCGATCCGCTGACGGTAACGATCACGTTGAAGCAACCTTACGCGCCGCTCGTCTCCCTGCTTGCTTTCAACAATTCCGCCGCAATCGTCCTGCCGAGCGAGAAACAGGCCGAGCCCATGAAGGACTTCGTCGGAACTGGCCCCTATATGCTGAAGGAGCGCAAGGCTGACCAGTACATCCAGCTCGCCCGATTCGATGGCTATACGCCGCGGTCCGGCGAGGCCGACGGCTACGGCGGCGCGCGTCACCAGTATCTGGATGAAATCCGCTTCGTGCCGGTTCCCGATGCAAACACGCGCGTCGAGGCGGCGATCTCCGGCCAGTACGACTATATCGACAGCCTTCCCGTCGAATCCTTCGACAGGCTGAAGGGATCCACGGCATCGGAACCGCTTGTCTTGAAGCCGTTCGGCTATCCGGTCTTCGTATTCAATACGGCGGAGGGTGTTGCCAAGGACGTCGCCATCCGCAAGGCCATCCGCCAGGCTCTGAGCATGGAAGACATGCTGGCCGCCGCCTTCGGCAGCACCGATTTCTACGCGCTCGACGGCGATATCTATCCGAAAAGCTTCGTCTGGAACACGGATGCCGGCGTCGAGGGCCATTACAATCTTGCCGACCCCGAAGGATCGGCAGAAGCTGCCAAGGCCGCCGGTTATGACGGCAAGCCGATCCGCATCCTGACGAGCCGCCAGTACGAGTTCCACTACAAGATGGCGCAGGTCGCCGCCGAGTATCTGAAGCTTGCGGGGTTTACCGTCGATCTGCAGGTCGTGGACTGGGCGACGCTCACCCAGCGGCGGGCCGACAAGGGCCTCTGGGACATCTATATCACGCACAGCCCTTTTCTTCCCGAGCCCGCGCTGATCGGATCCCTGTCGCCGAGCTCGCCCGGCTGGTGGGACACGCCGCTGCGCAAGCAGACGGTCGAGGCGTTTTCCGCAGAGGCCGACGAGACGAAGAGGCTTGCTTTGTGGGCCGATGTGCAAAAGGCCATGTACGCGGAAATTCCCTACATGAAGATCGGTGACTTCAACGCTCTCGCAGCCAAAAGCAAGAAGGTCGAAGGCGTCGTGCCGGCTCCGTGGCCGTATTTCTGGAACGCATCGATCAGAAAGTAATCCGGAACCGGCATCCCGGACGCCGCCGCGGGGCGGCGTTCTCTCATCCAGCGTTCGTCACCTTTGTGTCCCTCGTGGGACCGGAGAGCCAAAGACATGATCCGCTACATCCTCCAGCGGCTGGCCGGCATGATCGTCGTCATGTTCCTGGTCGTGACCATTGTGTTCGTCATCGTTCGCGTCACGCCGGGAGACCCGGCCGCGGTGATGCTCGGACCCGATGCCTCGGCACAGGATATTGCCGATCTGCGCACGCGGCTCGGTCTCGACCAGTCGCTTCTCGTGCAATATGTTTTCTATCTCGGGCAGATGATCAAAGGGGACCTCGGCCAGTCGATCTTCCTCAACATGCCCGTGACGTCGGCCCTCCTCGACCGCGCCGAGCCCACATTCTTCCTGACGCTGTTTTCACTGGCGATCGCCTGCGTCATCGCGCTGCCGATCGGCATCTATGCCGCCTATCGGCGAGGGTCCCTCGTCGATCAGGCGGCAACGACCGTCGCGATGCTGGCGGCTAGTATTCCGAGCTTCTGGCTCGGCCTCATCCTGATGCAGGTCTTCGCCGTCAATCTGAACATGTTTCCCGTTTCCGGCTATGGCGGGCCGGGCTCGACCTTTCTCGACCGCATGTATCACCTGACTCTGCCGTCCTTTGCGCTCGGGCTCGTCTCCTCGGCGCTGATCCTGCGCTTCACGCGCGCCTCGATGCTCGACGTGCTCGGTGACGACTATATCCGCACGGCACGCGCAAAGGGCCTGATCGAGCGGAAGGTTGTGCTGAAGCATGCGTTGAAGAACGCGTTGATCCCGATCCTCACGGTTATCGGTTTGACCGCCGCAGTCCTCATCTCGGGCGCGGTCGTTACCGAAACCGTGTTCGGCCTGCCCGGCGTCGGAAGCCTCGTCGTCTCCGCCGTGCTGCGGCGGGACTACCCGGTTATCCAGGGCGCGCTGCTGGTGATCGCGGCACTCTACGTCCTCATCAATTTTGCGATCGACATGCTCTATCTGCTGATCGATCCGAGGGTGCGCTACTGATGACAGATATCTCCATCACAACCAAGCCGCCTGCCAGCGATGCCGCAAGGTTCTTCCGTCGCTTCCTGCGGCGCAAGACGGTTGCCGTCGGGCTCGGCATCCTCGTTCTCTTCGTGCTGCTCGCGGTGCTCGCCCCGTGGATCGCACCCTATTCGCCCTCGAAGCTGTCGATCGTCAACCGGCTGAAGCCGCCGGGCGAGATCTTCTGGTTCGGCACGGACGAGTTCGGTCGCGACGTCTTCTCCCGCACGATCTACGCCGCGCGGCTTTCCCTGCTCGTCGGTGCCGCCGTCGTGGTGCTCTCGGCCGTGATCGGCGTCACGCTCGGGCTGCTCGCCGGCTTCTTCCAGCGGCTGGACACGCCCATCGCCCGGCTGATCGATGCGATGATGGCCTTTCCGGACATCCTGCTGGCCATCGCGCTGGTCGCAGCCCTCGGCCCCTCGCTGACGACCGTGATCGTGGCATTGTCGATCGTCTACGCGCCGCGGCTCGCCCGCATCGTCCGCGCCTCGACGCTCGTCATTCGCGAACTGCCCTATGTCGAGGCGGCGCAAGCACTCGGCATCTCCACCTTCCACATCATGACGCGGCACGTGCTGCGCAATCTCCTGTCGCCCATCCTCGTACAGGGAACGTTCCTCTTCGCCAGCGCCATGCTCGCCGAAGCCGGCCTGTCGTTCCTCGGCCTCGGCGTCAGCCCCGATGTCGCGACCTGGGGCACGATGATCTCCGCCGGACGCCAGTATATCGGGCAGGCCGGCTGGATGACCTACTTCCCCGGCTTTGCCATTATTCTCTCCGTCCTGTCGCTGCAAATGGTCGGCGATGGGTTGCGGGACATGCTCGACCCCAGACTTCAGAAGGACGTGTGACATGACCGGCGAAAACCAGAAGCCGCTCCTCCTTTCCAATGTCAGGCCAATGGCCTTCGGCCAGCCCGAATCCGGCCATGCCGGCAGCCCGGGAGCCGACGCAGCGACCGACATTCTCATCGGCGAGGACGGACGCATCGCAGCCATCGGCCAGGGACTCGCGGTGCCGGACGGCACGGAGCGCGTCGATGGAAAAGGTGCGTGGATGTCCCCCGGCTGGATCGATCTTCACGTTCATATCTGGCACGGGGGCACCGACATCTCGCTCCGTCCGTCCGAGTGCGGCGCCGAGCGCGGCGTGACCACGCTGGTGGATGCAGGATCGGCCGGTGAAGCGAACTTTCATGGCTTCCGGGAGTATATTATCGAGCCGTCGAAGGAGCGCATCAAGGCGTTCCTTAATCTCGGTTCGATCGGGCTCGTTGCCTGCAATCGTGTTGCCGAACTTCGCGATATCAGGGATATCGACCTCGACCGGATCATCGCGTGCTATGCCGAAAACAGCGAGCACATCGTCGGCATCAAGGTGCGCGCAAGCCACGTCATCACCGGGTCGTGGGGCGTAACCCCGGTCAAGCTCGGGAAGAAGATCGCCAAGATCCTGAAGATCCCGATGATGGTGCATGTCGGCGAACCGCCGGCTCTCTACGACGAGGTGCTCGAAATCCTCGGCCCGGGCGACGTGGTCACGCACTGTTTCAACGGCAAGGCCGGCTCGAGCATCATGGAGGACGAAGACCTGTTCGATCTCGCCGAGCGCTGCGCTTCCGAAGGCGTGCGGCTCGACATCGGCCATGGTGGGGCGTCCTTCTCCTTCAAGGTGGCGGAAGCGGCGATCGCGCGCGGGTTGCTGCCGTATTCGATCTCGACCGACCTTCACGGCCATTCGCTCAATTTCCCCGTCTGGGATCTCGCGACCACCATGTCGAAGCTGCTCTCCGTCGGCATGCCGTTCGACAAAGTGGTGAATGCCGTCACGCATGCACCCGCCGACGTCATCAAGCTCTCGATGGAGGACAGGCTTGCCGTCGGTGCGCGGGCGGATTTCACCATCTTCGACCTCGTCGATGCCGACCTCGAGGCAACCGATAGCAATGGCGACGTCTCGCGCCTCACCCGCCTGTTCGAGCCGCGTTTCGCTGTCATCGGTGCCGAGGCGATCGCGGCCAGCCGATACATTCCGAGAGCCCGCAGGCTCGTGCGCCACAGCCACGGTTACGCGTATCGCTGAGGCCGACAAACTGCATGACACAGGAGTTCTCGTGACACATCTTTCCACCTTCGCCGATCCGAAGACGACCACGCCCTATCAGCGGCTGGCCGACCTCGGCATCGAGCTTCCGCCCGCACCGCCGCCCATCGCCAATTTTCTGACCCATGTGATCGAGGGAAACATGCTCTATCTCTCGGGGCAGGGGACCCGCGAGGCGGACGGGCGCATGCGCACCGGCAAGGTCGGCGCGGAGATCAGCACCGAGGCGGCCTATGACGATGCGCGTCTGGTCGGCATCAACCTTATTGCCGTGATGCACGAGGCGCTTGGCGACCTGTCTCGCGTGAAGCAGGTGGTGAAGCTGCTCGGAATGGTCAACGCCGCACCGGAGTTCCGGGATCACCCGAAGGTTATCAACGGCTGCTCGGACCTCATCAACGCTGTCTTCGGAGAGGCCGGTCGGCATGCCCGGTCGGCCGTCGGCTTCGGCTCGCTTCCCGGCAACATCACGGTGGAAATCGAAGCCATTGTGGCGCTTACGGATTGATGCCGTGAGGAGACGTTCCGTGCTGCCGCCAGCCCATCAGCGCCTCGATCCGCGCCGCCGACGCCTTCACACGGTCGGCATAGCCGGCCTTGTCGGCAAAAGCCTTCTGTTCGGGAAGGACGATGGAGATGGTCGCGACGCAATTGCCGTTGCGATCGACGATGGGCGACGCAATGCACGCGACCGCATAGTCGGATTCGCCGGCCTGGATGGAGAGCCTCTCCTCGAACGCCGTTCGCGCAGCGTCCGACAGGGTCTCGGCATCGACCGCGGCTCGGCCGGTCGGCGACATGCGGGCGCCACGACGGAAGAGTTCGACGCGCTCGGCTTCCGGCATATGCCCGACGAGCAGCCGGCCGGAGGCCGTCCAGTTGAGCGGCACACGGGTGCCGACCCGCGACGCGACCTGGAAATGGCTCGGCCCGTCAGCCATGGCGAGCACCAGCATGTGCTCTGCATCGCGACCGCAGACCTGCACCGTCTCGCCCGCGTCCCGGCAGAGGTCGTGCATTTCCTGCGTGGCGACGCTCATGAAATCCAGCGAACGGGCATAGGCAAGACCGTAGTGGTAGAGTCTGGATCCCAGCCACAACGTCCCGTCGCCATTCCGAGCAAGAATGTTCTTTTCCACAAGGTCGTCGATGATGACATAAACCGTGGAAAGTGGCGCGCCGACAGCCTTGGCAATGGCGTAGGCGCCGGCCGGGGCGCCCGTCTCGTAGAGATGATCGATGACCTGAAGAGCCCGGTCGATCCCGCTGACGCGCGAGCGGCGCACGCTTTTTTCCGTGGTTTCGGAAACCGGTTCCGAGGCTTGCCTGTTCACAACAATCGTCCCGCTCATCCGTCCTGTCTATTGCAGTATTATGGCATAGACTCTGAAAGAGCAAGAGATGCCCGCGCCGTCACGACGTCGCGCAGCCTGGAGAACGACCATGTCCGCTGATATTCTAACGACCCTCGGCCTTCGCCCTGTGATCAACGTGTCGGGAACGATGACGAGCCTTGGCGCGTCGATCGTCGTGCCGGAAGCCATTGCCGCCATGGCGGCGATCCTGCCGCATTTCGTGGAGATCAACGCGCTGCAACGTCAGGCGAGCGCCGTGATCGCCCGCATGACCGGCGGGGAGGCGGGCTTCATTACGGCGTCGTGCTCCGCCGGCGTGAGCCTTGCCGTCGCCGGAACCATTACGGGGCCTGATCTCCTTGCGATCGAGCGGCTGCCGGAAACAAACACCGAGAAAAACGAGGTGCTTCTGCAGATGGGGCATGTCGTCAGCTACGGCGCTCCGGTCGATCAGGCCATCCGCATCGCAGGTGGCAAGGTCGTCATGATCGGCCAGGCAACATCGACGCATCGCTATCACATGGAAAATGCCATCACCGAAAGGACCGCAGCGGCCGTCTACGTGGTGTCGCATCATGTCGTCGATTATGGTCTTCTGAACCTGAAGGAATTCGTCGAGATCGCCCATGCGAGGGGCGTGCCGGTGATCGTGGATGCGGCATCCGAATACGATCTGAAACTCTTCCTCGCGCAAGGGGCCGATATCGCGCTCTACTCGGGCCACAAATTTCTTGGCGGACCCACCTCCGGTATCGTTGCCGGTCGAAAGGATCTGGTCCGCAACGCCTTCCTGCAAAACATGGGCATCGGGCGCGGCATGAAGGTCGGTAAGGAGAGCATCTACGGCGCGATGGCGGCGCTGGAGGCATGGGAGACGCGTGATCACGCGGGTATCCGGGCTCGGGAAACAGGTGCTCTCGCGCTCTGGAAGGAAACGCTCGACGGTCGGCCAGGTGTCACCGCGCTGATCGAACCCGATCCGACGGACAACCCGCTCGACCGCATGCGTGTGATCATCGATCCACAGGAGGCACATATTACGGCCTGGGATCTTGCAGCAGCGCTGCGATCGGGCGACCAGCCGATCATCGTGCGGGATCACGAGGTCGAGCACCGCTATTTCTACCTCGATCCGTGCAATCTGCATCCGGGTCAGGAGCATATCGTTGCCACCCGTCTCGCCGAGGAACTCGACAAGGCGCATGCCTCCAACGCGATGATTGCAACCCCGATCGAAGACCTCAGCCGTCACCGCTTCGACGGGATGCTGCGTTGGCCGGACTAGAGCATCAGCGCGACACGTGGAAGACAGAAACGATGGGAATGATCATGACGACGCAACAGGCCCACACCCGTCAGACCACGCCGGCAGAGGCGCAACCGGTGCTCTCCGTCGAGGCGCTGCGAACGTCGTTCCGCGTCGAAGGCGCGTGGAAACCTGTCGTCCGCGATATCTCCTTCACCATCGCGCCTGCTGAGACCGTGGCGATCGTCGGCGAGTCCGGGTCCGGCAAGAGCGTCACGTCGCTGTCGATCATGCGGCTTCTACAGCCCGAGACGAGCCGCATCGAGGGGCGGGTCATGCTGGGGGGCCGCGATCTCCTGTCCTTGCCCGAGCCGGAGATGCGCAAGGTGCGCGGCAACGATGTCGCGGTGATTTTCCAGGAGCCGATGACCAGCCTCAATCCGCTGTTCACGATCGGCGACCAGATCTCGGAGGCGATCCTTTGCCACACGGCGATGAGCAAGGCGGACGCGCGCGCCGAAACCGTGCGCATCCTTGAAAAGGTTCGTATTCCCTCGGCAGCCTCGCGCTTCGACGAATATCCGCACCGCTTCTCCGGCGGCATGCGGCAGCGCGTGATGATCGCAATGGCGCTCGCGACCAAGCCGAAGCTGCTGATCGCCGATGAGCCGACGACGGCGCTCGACGTGACGATCCAGGGTCAGATCCTCGATCTCATCCGGATGTTGCAGGACGAGGAGGGCACGTCCGTCCTGTTCATCACGCATGACATGGGCGTGGTCGCCGAGATTGCCGACCGGACCGTCGTCATGTATCGCGGCGAGCAGGTGGAAACGGGACGCACGACCGACATCTTTCACCGAGGCCAGCATCCCTACACCCGCGCGCTTCTGTCCGCCGTGCCCGTGCTCGGTGCCATGCAGGCCTATCGCCGGCCCTTGCGTTTTCCAATGGTCGATCCGGCGACCGGACTGTCCGACGTCCCGGTCGACGTCGCCGATACCGTCATTGCCTCCGGCGAGCCGATACTTCAGGTCCGCAATCTCACCAAGCGCTTCGACATCCATACCGGTCTTCTCGGCAAGGTGAGCGGGCGTGTACATGCGGTCGAAAATGTTTCCTTCGACCTGCGCGCCGGTGAAACCCTGTCGCTGGTCGGCGAATCCGGATGCGGAAAGTCTACGACAGGACGTGCCATTCTGCGCCTGATCGAGCCAAGCAGCGGTTCGGTTCTGGTCGAAGGCCGCGAGGTTCTGACCCTTCCGAAGCGTGAGCTGCGCGAGATGCGCAAGTCCGTGCAGATGATCTTTCAAGATCCGTTCGCCTCGCTCAATCCACGCATGACGGTGGGAG
This sequence comes from Rhizobium sp. 9140, assembly GCF_900067135.1. NCBI lineage: Bacteria > Pseudomonadati > Pseudomonadota > Alphaproteobacteria > Hyphomicrobiales > Rhizobiaceae > Rhizobium > Rhizobium sp. 9140. Next base: position 843,810 of record NZ_FJUR01000002.1, read on the forward strand.
CCGCGATTGCCGAACCGTATCTCGAGCACCGCATGGGCGGTTCGCAGGAGGCGAAAGCCATGGTCGCCGATCTTCTCGAGAAGGTCGGCCTTGCGCCGGACATGGCGTCGCGTTATCCGCACGCGTTCTCGGGCGGTCAGCGCCAGCGGATCTCGATCGCGCGTGCGCTCGCCCTTTCTCCCAGAATCATCGTGGCGGATGAGAGCGTTTCGGCACTCGATGTCTCGATCAAGGCGCAGGTCATCAACCTGATGCTCGACCTGCAGCAGAGCCTCAACCTTGCCTTCCTGTTCATCAGCCATGACATGGCCGTCGTCGAGCGCGTCAGCCACCGCGTCGCCGTCATGTATCTGGGAGAAATCGTGGAGATCGGGCCGCGGAGCGCCGTCTTCGGCAATCCCCAGCATCCCTATACGAAGAAACTGATGTCCGCCGTGCCGGTCCCGGATCCCGACCGCCGGCGTGAGACGCCGATGGCCGCTGCCGAGGAACTGAGGAGCCAGATCCGCCCGGCAGATTACGTGCCGGTGCAGCGGGAATTCCGCGTCGTTTCCGAGGGGCACCTCGTCGCCATCTAGAGCGGTCTATGCGCGTTCACTGGAGCGCGCATAGACGCCGGCAACGATTGGCGACGTCCACGGATTTCAGAACTCTTCCCAGCTGTCTGTGGAGGATTGCAGCGCCACGGCTGCCGAGGACCGTCCTGAAAAGGCCTTGCTGATTTTCTTGATCATCGCGCGCGGTTGAGATGCCGGAGGAGAGGAGGGGCCTCTTTCAACGGGTGCCTGTCGCGGCCGCATCGACGCCCCGCTCGCCGAAGCGAACTGGAAACGTCCGACCAGCTCCTTGAGCCTTGCAGCCTCCATCGCCAGCGTCGCACCGGCGGCATTGGCTTCCTCGACCATGGCGGCGTTCTGCTGGGTGACCTGATCCATCTGATTGACGGCGGTGTTGACCTCCGCAAGGCCCACGGATTGCTCCCGCGAAGAGGTCGCGATGGAATCCATGTGCTGGTTGATCGTGACGATGTAGGCCTCGATCGTCCGCAACGCATCTCCGGTCTGCTGGACGAGGTGTACCCCGCTCTGGACCTCGCCGGAGGAGTTCCGGATGAGATCCTTGATCTCCTTTGCGGCCTTTGCGGAGCGCTGTGCCAGTTCGCGCACTTCCTGCGCCACGACGGCGAACCCGCGACCGGCTTCGCCGGCGCGTGCTGCCTCGACGCCGGCATTCAAGGCCAGAAGATTGGTCTGGAACGCGATTTCGTCGATAACGCCGATAATGTTCGAGATCTGGCTGGAGGACTGTTCGATCTTGCTCATGGCATCGACGGCATCACCCACCACCGTACCGGAGCGTCGTGCGCTTTCATTGGCCTGGACGGCAACCGCACGCGCTTCCTCGGCGCGCTTCGAGGAGTTCGAGACATTGACCGTGATTTCATCGAGCGCCGCGGCCGTTTCCTCCAGGGACGCTGCCTGTTGTTCGGTCCGGCGCGAAAGGTCGTCGGCGCTCTGGCTGATTTCGCGTGATCCGCTGTCGATGGACGCGGTTGCTTCCGACACGGAGGAAAGGGTCGTGCGGAGCTGTTCGACGGCCTGGTTGAAGTCGGTTCGCAGGCTCTCGAAGTCATGGTGGAAGGTTTCGGAAATATGAAAGCTCAGGTCTCCCTCGGCCAGGTGCTTGAGGCCGTCGGCAAGTCCCCTCGTCGCCTGGGTCATGGCTGCGGCACGGGCGCTCTCCGTCTCGGTGGCGCGGCGTCGCTCGTCCTCAGACTGGCTGCGCTGGCGGTCTGCCTGTTCTTCGAGGTCCCGTGTCTTGATGGCGTTGTCCTTGAACACCTGCACGGCGCGCGCCATGGCGCCAACCTCGTCGGGCCGCTCTCCGCCGTCGATGGCGGCGTCCAGGTCACCCTTGGCAAGACGGGTCATGGTCGTCGTGATCCCGCCAATGACCGAGGCAAGCGAGCGGGCAAAGATCAGGAAGCCGAGCAGCGACAGGATTGAAACGACCACCGTGCCGATGATCGTCATCCATAAGGCTTCCGAGGCCTCATCCACCACCGTGGTGACGTCCGATGCGATCTGGAGAACGCCGATTGTCGCGCCTGAGAAATTGGTCAGCGGTCGGGCCTCGACGATATAGTGCCGGTCGGCGATGGTGACGTTGGCTTGCATCGTCTCTCCGGCCAGTACGGACGTGAGGCTTGCCTCCGGCAACAGGTCGCCTTCGAAGGTCGATGCCTGCTTGACCAGCTTGCCATCGGCTTGGACGTAGACGGCGATCTCACCACCGATACGCTGAGCGACGGACGAGAAATAGTCGTTCGTCAGGCTCGTGCCCGCATCGACGACACCGACGACGACGCCGGCCTTCTTGATCGGAGCCGATGCGAACATGCTGACGGCTGTCCGTCCGGGTTCGATACCTGCAACCAGATTGCCGGACTGCAGCGCCTGGACGATGGTCTTGCGGCGTCCCTTCATGTCGTCGCCGAATTTGTCCGGCGTGTGAATGCGGGCAACGGCTTCACCGTTTGCATTGGTCACCGTGAGGAGCGTAATTCCGCCCTCCTTGACGATGGAAGACATGGCACCGGCGTAGCGCGCGATAATCGCTTCCCGCGCGTTGGACGCAATCAGCCCCGCCATCTCCGGCTCGCCGGCAAGGGCAAGAGCGATCGCCGAAGCCGTCTTCCGCTGCGCTGCCATATCCATCTCGACGAGAGCACGGTCCGCACTCGCCTCGTGTGCCAGCGTATCCGCTGTCGAGGCCGATTGCCGGTACGATGCGCTGCCGCCGATCGCAACAGCGGAAAAGAGCACGGCTGCGAAACCGTAGGCAGTGATTTTGATCCAAAGCGGACGTTTTACGACGGAATGAGCCACGAGATCCTCGGCAACGTGAAAGATGTAAGCAAGGATGGACGAAACTCATAAAATATGAATGAATTTACAACCGGAATCTGAGCAAAACCTGGAAAGAACTTTCTTTTAGCGAGTGCTATATGGTCGCGTGTCCGTGCTCGGCGCGGAGCAGGCACGTCATGCCGCAATGGCAGCGCTGAAGCCTCTGCTCGAACCTGCCGATCCGGGGGATGACTCATACCGAATTCCAAGCAGAAACTGTTCCCATTCCGTCCAATTTCCTCGTCGTGCCAATTTGCTTGACCGTGTCTCGCAGCCTTTGGACTTGGCGCAAATACTCCTCGGGTCACGGTCTGGTCTGCGCGCCGAGGCGATGACCGTGTGGGTATTGTCGCGTCATTCTAATACCAGTATAGATCCGAGAAATTTTTTCGAGGCCCGGTATCGGCAACGTCCACAGGTGAGGGAACAGGATGGGGGAGGATCTGCTCGCATTGATCGGAAGGGAGCTGAAGGCTGCGCCTCAGGGACAGCCGCTCTACAAACGGCTGAAGACGGCGATCGAGACCGTCATCCGCTCGAATACGGTCAGGGCCGGCGCTGTCCTGCCGGGAGAGCGAACGCTCGCGGACGCTCTGTCGCTTTCCCGCGTCACGGTCCGCAAGGCGCTCGCGCTTCTGGAGGAGGAACGGTTGCTCAATCGCCGTCACGGCTTCCGGACAGAGATCGGATCGCGCGTCGAGAAATCTCTTTCCACTTTGACCAGCTTTTCGGAGGATATCGTCGCGCGGGGATTGATACCCGGATGCATATGGCTTTCCAAGGAGATAGGCCGCCCGTCACCCGCCGAGATGATGGCCCTTGGCGTTGCGGGCAACAGCCAGATCCTGCGCATGAAGCGCATCAGGACGGCTGACGACGTCGCCATTGCGGTGGAGACCTCGACGGTTCCCATCCGGTTCATTCCCTCGGGCGACATGGTGGGCGCGTCGCTGTACGAGACGCTGGAAGCCCGCGGCTTCCTGCCGCAACGTGCCGTTCAACGCATGCGCTCGCGCGGTGCATCCGCGCAGGATGCCGTGCACCTTCACTGCGAGGTGGGCGCACCGTTGTTGATGACGGAGCGCAGGTGCTTCCTGACCGACGGTCAGATCGTCGAGTTTTGCGAGACCCGCTACAAGGGCGAGGTCTACGACTTCGTGTTCGAACTGCAGAGATGATACCAGTTTATAGCTGGTTGCCATCTGGTCTTTTCCGATTATCGTGATGCCGAACCGGAGTGTCGCGTGTGTTCGCCGAAGACCTGAAGAACAGCCTCATCGTCTCCTGCCAGCCGGTGCCCGATGGCCCGACGGACACGGCCGACTTTGTGGTCGGCTTTGCGAAGGCTGCCATCGATGCCGGCGCCCGGGCCTTGCGGATCGAGTCCGTGGCCTATGTCGCGGCCGTTCGGGCGGCGGTCACCGTTCCGATTATCGGGATCGTCAAGCGCGACCTCGACGACAGCGCCGTCCGCATCACGCCCTTTGTCTCAGATGCGGAGGCGCTGATGGCGGCAGGTGCCGACATCGTCGCTTTCGACGCCACCGACCGTCCCCGTCCGGCCTCCGTGAAGGCGCTCGTGCAGGCCGTCAAGGCGCGCGGCAAGCTGACGATGGCGGATTGTTCGAGCCTCGAGGATGCAAGACAGGCGCTGGCCGCCGGCGCCGATTTCGTCGGCACCACACTGTCGGGCTATGTCGGCGGTCCTGAGCCGGTCGATCCCGATCTCGACCTGATTGCGGCCATGCGCAGGCTGACCCCCTTCGTGATTGCTGAGGGGCGCATCCGCACGACCGAACAGGCGGCCGCGGCGGCACGGGCGGGGGCCTATGCCGTCGTCGTCGGTTCCGCCATCACCCGGACGGAGCATGTCACGGCCTGGTTCCGTGATGCGGTCACGTCGGCTTACGGGAGCAGGACCGATCAGGAGAATGCGGTGCTTGCCATCGACATCGGCGGCACGAAAACCATGGCGGCTCTGGTCGTCGGAGGCGAGGTGGTCGAGGACATCACGGTTCCCACCCGAAGAGAGGACGGCCCCGATGCATGGCTGGCGGGCATCGCGGAGGCCACACGATCCTGGGCGGGGCGCTACACGCGCGTCGGTATCGCGGTCACCGGCTTCATAGAGGATGGATGCTGGTCAGCCTTGAATGCGGCAACGCTGAATATTCCATATCGATATCCGCTGCTTAGGGGGGCGGCGGCCCTGTTCACCGTGCCGGTCCTTGCCGTCAACGATGCGCAGGCGGCGGCTTGGGGCGAGTACAGGTTCGGCGCCGGGGCTTCGGCGTCGCGCGACGGGCACGGCAACCTGGTCTTTCTCACGATCTCGACCGGCATTGGCGGCGGCATTGTGATCAACGGCCGGCCGCTTCAAGGGCTCGCCGGCCATTTCGGGCTCATCCGTGGCCCGTCTGCCGGCAAATCGCCGCTGGAAGACCTGACCTCGGGCCGTTGGATGGCCGCAGAGGCCGCCAAGCTCGGCCATGCGGCAACGGCGGCAGAGATTTTCACCTGGGCAGGCGAGGGGGCATCCTGGGCGAAGGAGATCGTCGCGCAATCCGCATTCCGCGCCGCGACGCTCTGCCGCGATATCCAGATGATGCTGGACCCCGGCGTGATCGTGATCGGCGGCGGCATCGGGCTTGCCGATGGCTATATCGAGCGCATGCGCCGTGCCTTCGACGGGATGGATGCGCGTGTGACGCCCCGGTTGGTGCCGGCGCTGCTCGGCAGCCGGGCGGGCGTCGTCGGCGTCGCAAGCCTTGCCGCGGAGATGCCTCAGAGGCAGACCTGACAGTAACTTCCATCAACGATAACAAAGGGAACGTAGATGACATCGAACAGGACATGCCTATCGGCGCTCGCCATGCTTCTCGCGAGCGTCGCGCTGCCCGCCACCTCGAACGCAACGGTGACGGTGCTCGGCTGGCCGGGCGGATCGGAGGAAACAGCCCTGCGTGCTGCTGTCGAAACCTATAACGGCACGTCCGGCCTTGCCGATGCCGACAAGGTGGAGCTGCTGTTCTTCAACCGCGAGGGTTTCTACGACAAGCTGCAGGCCGACATGGCAGCGGGCTCGACAGCTTTCGACATCAACCTCGTCGCCACCTACTCGATTGGGCGCTATGCGCCTTACATGGAGCCGATCGATCTCGGCAGCGAGGCCGCGAAGACGTTCGGCGATGCTGTGCTGAAGACGATGCAGTTCGAGGGCAAGCAATATGGCGTGCCGACCGATCTTTCGCTGCACTTCATGTACTACCGCAAGGACCTGATGGACGCCCTGATGCAGGACGAGGCGGGCAAGAAGAAATACGCCGAGATTTCGCAGCAATTTCTCGGCAAGGCGCTGCAACCGAAAGACCCGGACAGCTGGACCTGGGACGACTGGGCGGCGACCTCTCTCTATTTCTCCAAGCAGGTCAATTCCGAAAGCCCGGTGCGCTACGGCACGGTGCTTCAGATGAAGAACCTGCTGTTCAACATGATGGTGTTCCAATCCCTCCCGCGCGCCTATGGCGGCGACTGGACGGACAAGGACGGGAACGTGACGGTTGACAGCGATCCCTACCGGACCGGGCTCGAACTCTACAAGACGCTCTACGACGCCGGCGCATCGCCGAAGGACTCGCTCAGCTACGAATATCCGGAAACCAACGCCGCCTTCAGTTCGGGGCAGGCGGCAACCGCGCTGCAATGGAACGCTGCCGCGGCCGATCTGACGAACCCGGAAACCTCTCCGGCCGTGGCCGGGGTTACCGGCATCGTCGCGCCGCCCGCAGGCCCGAACGGCCGCGCCGACCATATTCACGGGCTCGGTCTCGGCCTGAACAAGAATGCCAAGAACAAGGAGGGTGCCACCCGGTTCCTGAAATGGCTGGCGACGGAGGAGGCGGCGCTCGCCTATGCCCGCAGCGGCGGTTCTCCCGCCCTCGTGCCGGAAGTGGTCGCCAAGGTTGCAGAGGCACGTCCCGACCTCGTCAAACTGGGCGCGTTCGCCAGCCAATACGGCTACGTCATGAACGGCGCAACGTCGGCGAACACGCTTTCGATCTACGAGCTTCAGGCAAAGGAATTCACCGGCTACTGGGCCGGTCAGCAAAGCCTCGACGAGGCCTTGGCAAACACCAAGTCCGGAATGCAGACCCTCCTCAAGAAGTGACGGCATCCCCCCGGGCGGCGCATTCATCGCGGCGCCCGGACCGTCCATGGATCGACATGATCATTGTACGACGCTCCGAGGGACTTGGCTTTCTGACGCCGCTGGTCGGCTTTCTCCTGCTGTTCCTTGGCTTTCCCGCCATCATCAACCTGGTCTATTCCGTCTCGACCGTGACGTTCGAGACGCTGCGCGCGCCGACGATCAGCGGCTTTGGCAACTATCTCGCCGTGCTTGCAGACAAGGATTTCTGGCGCGCAACATCCTTCTCTCTCCGCTTCGGCCTGCTGACGGCCATTGTCGAATGCCTGCTCGGCCTCTTCCTGGCGGTGTTCCTTGCGCCGCTTCTGACGAAGCGTCCCGTGCTGATGGCGCCATTGATGTTGCCATTGATGGTGGCGCCGGCGATGGTCGGCCTGATGTACCGGCTGGTGCTGCACGAGTTCGCGGGGCCGGTGCCCTACTATCTCTTCGAATGGTTCGGCGACAGTCCGGCCTTTCTCGACATCAACAACGCCTTCTGGACGTTGAGTGTCGTGGAAATCCTGCAATGGACGCCGTTCGCCTTCCTGCTGTTCTACATGGCCTATGTCGCCGTACCCAACGATATTCGCGAGGCCGCCGCCCTCGACGGCGCGTCGGGCTGGAAGGTGCTCTGGCTCATTGAACTGCCGCTGATGTTGCCGACGCTCGTCATCGCCTTCTTCATCCGGTTCATCGATGGCTTTCGCGTGTTCGACAATGTCTATGCCCTGACCGGCAGCGGCGCCGGCGGCTCCACGATGTCGCTTTCGATCTACATCTACCAGGCCTTCTTCAAGCAAGGGGCGATCGGCAAGGCCGTGGCTGCATCCGTGGTGCTGTTTCTGGCCTCTCTCGCCGTCCTCTCCATGCTGAACTGGCTGGCCGGCCGGCGGCGCAGGAGCTAGACCATGATGAAAACATTGCGCTGGATCGTCTTTGTCATCGCCGTTCTCGCGATGAACTTCCCCATCATCGTCACACTCGTCACGTCGTTCAAAGGCGCGCGCGAACTGTCCGTCAATCCCGGTCTCTGGATCGGCCAGCCGACGATCGAGAACTATCTGCGGATCCTCACGCAGACGGACCGGTTCAATATCTACGCCTATCTGTGGAACAGCACCGTCGCCGCGCTGATCGGAACGGGCTTTGCGATCCTACTCGCGTTTCCCGCCGCCTATGCCATTGCCAAGAGCGATGTCGGACGGCGGACGCTCCTGCCGATCGTCATCAACCTGCGCGCCGTGCCGCTGATCATCTTCGCGATCCCGCTCTACATGATGTATCAGTGGCTCGGGCTGCTCGACACCCAGCTCGGCCTCGGGCTGATCCTCACCATCGTCAACATACCGCTGGCCCTCGTGATCCTCGTCGATGCCATTTCCGACGTTCCGCTGGAGCTTGACGAGGCGGCAAGGATGGACGGCGCGAGTTCCTGGCAGATCATGACGCGGATCATTCGTCCCGTCGTCCGTCCGGCGCTGGTGACGACCTTCATTTTCGGCTTCATCACGGCCTGGAACGAGTTTCTCTTCGGGTTGATGCTGACCACCAGCCGCGCCGTCCCCGCAACCGTCGGCGCCTCGTTCTTCTTCGCCGCCAGCGGTGGCGGCGTCCAATGGGGAACAGCCTCCGCCGTCATGGTTCTCGGTGCCTTGCCACCCGTTCTCCTCGGCCTCGTCATGTACCGCCAAATCTCAGGCTCGATGATGGCGGGTGCGGTGAAGGGCTGACGGCGGATACAGCCGTTTCGAACCAGACGGAACGAGCATCACGTGTTCAGAAGCGAGCAATAAAAATAGCGTCTTTCCGACCATGGCGAAGAGCGTCCACTTGTGCTCCAAAGGTCGGAATGGACGCTGTCATGGAGGATAATGTGGAAAAAGCACTGGGATGGGGCATTCTGGCGACGGGATGGATTGCTGAACTGTTCACGCAGGACTTGATCGATGCAGGGCTTACTGTTGCCGCAGTGGGTTCGCGGAGCCCGGAAAAGGCGGCCGCTTTCGCTCAACGTTTCGGTATATCCAATGCTCACGGGAGTTATGAAGATCTGGTTGCCGACCCTGACGTCGATATCATCTATGTCGCGACGCCCCATCCCCAGCACGTCGCTGCAGCCCTGCTGGCACTCGATGCCGGTAAGCACATTCTGATCGAGAAGCCGTTCACGTTGAATGCCCCGGAAGCCCGGCAGATCGTTGAGCGCGCCGCATCGAAAAACCTTGTCGTCCTGGAGGCGATGTGGACGCGGTTTCTGCCGCACATGCGACGGGTTCATGAGGTCATCGATGCCGGGACGCTGGGAACTCTTCGCGCCGTGACGGCCGAGCACAAGCAGTCGCTGCCGACCGATCCGCACCATCGCCTGAACGCGCTGGACCTCGGAGGTGGTGCTCTGCTCGACCTCGGTATCTACCCGATCTCTTTTGCATTCGACATTCTGGGTCATCCAACGGAGGTCAAGGCGACGGCGCGGTTCAAAGACACGGGCGTCGATGCGGAGGTATCGACGGTCATGCAACATGCTAACGCCGCGATCTCCATGACAACGTCCGCTCTGGACTGCGCCGGGCCTAACACCGCCGTCATCTACGGCTCGAAGGCCCGCATCGAGATAGCATCCGTCTGGTATTCGCCGACCTCTTTTCGCGTCATCGACCATGAAGGCGCCATTCTGGAAGCGTTCACGGAAACGGTCAGCGGGCGTGGAATGCAGTTCCAGGCATTCGAGATGGAACGGCTTGTCCGGTCCGGTTCAACCTCCCAGGTGATGAAACCCGAAGAAACCATTGCCATCATGGAGACGCTGGATGAGGTCCGGCGTCAGATTGTCCTGGTGTACCCGTCGGAACAGGACATGTCGTAGAACGCGGTATCTCGGAACGGATTGTCGAACCGCGCCGGGTTTCAGTAAGGAGGTCTCCTCGGATTTCTCAAGCACATCATGTCCCATCCGCCATCGCATTATAGCGATAGGATTTTTGTCCCTCGCCAAGGCCGGAGGCCCGCAGCCGGGCTTCCAGATGAGGCATCATCGTCTCCACGGCGGCGCGGGCGGTGGCTTCCGCCGGAGTATCCTGGCGTTCGAGGATGGCGGCGATCTCGGTGAGGACGGCGTCGCGATCGATCGTGACGACCTTGCCGCCATCGACAACAAGGCGGCCGCCGACGAAGACCTGGTGGATGGCATGGCGGCCGCCGCGGTGGAGGAGCGCTTCGACGATCGGCGTTCGGGGATGTACGGCAGGCCGGGCGATTTTTCGGCGGTCCATCAGCAGGATATCGGCCTGCTGCCCGGGGACGAGCCGACCGGTGAAGCCGCCGAAGCCGACGGACCGGGCGCCGTGCTCGGTCGCCATCTGGAGGACGGCGGCTGCATCCGGTCGTTCGTTGAAGAGACCGGTCTCGCGGTGCAGCGCCCAGACCAGCTTCATTTCCAGCGTCATGTCGCGATCATCCGCGATGTTCGACTGGTCGATGCCGAGCGAAACGGGAATGCCGCGGCGGCGCATCTCGTTGACAGGAGCGATGCCGCTGCCGAGCCGCAGGCCCGACGAGGCGTTATGGCACAGGGTGCAGCCACAGTCCGCGATCAGGTCGAGATCTCCCCGGCTCATCCAGTTGCCATGGCCCAGCGTCAGTTCTGGCCCGAGGCATTCGATCGCCTTGAGGTGCTCGACGGCACTGTGGCCATAGCGCTTATGCGCAAAGTCCCGCTGCCGTTCGGTCTCCAGCAGGTGCATGTGCACGCTGCCGCCGGTCGTGCGCGCCGTCTCCACGATGGTTTGCAGGCACGGATCGCTGCACCAGTGCAGGTTGGCGGGTGCAAGGTTGATGCGGACATGGTCGCCGTTGGCGGGCAGCCAGCGGTCGCGCAGGTCTTTGTAGAAATCCATGAGCTCGGAAATGGGGATGGCAGCAGCAGCGAGCTTCGGGGCGATCCAGTCGCGGACATCTGCGGGAAGCCCGGCCAATACTTCGGCATCGTCGTCATAGCCGAGGATATTGCGGTCGCGGATCATGAAGCAGAAACCGGCCCGCATGCCGATCTCGCCATAGGCGGACAGCGTGGCGTCGGCCGTTGCCGTCCAGCTGTCCGGCGTGCCGGAAAGGCCGCTGTTGATGTGCTGCACGGTCGTCGTGCCGCTTTCCAGCATCTCGATCGCCGAGTAGAGCGTATCGAGCCGGGTATCGACAGCCCGCATGGCACGGAATTGCGGCAGCCAGAGTTCGAGCGGCGCGAACGGAATGCCCTGCATCAGCGGCGTCACGCCGAAATGGTGGTGAGCGTTGACGAGCCCCGGCATGGCGATCATGTCGCGGGAGCCGTAGCGCGGCAGGTGATCCTGGCCGTAGCCGACGGCCTCCAGCGGCCCGATCTGGGCAATCACGCCGCGATCGACGCGAATGCCGACATCATGTCGCATCTGCATACCGCCATCCGCATCGAGCCCGGTCAGCACGGTGCCGGCCTCGATGATGCAGTCGGAAACGGGCGATCGCGCGGGCAAGGTCATCGATAGTCTCCGATCATCCCGAGACGACGGGCGGCCACCACCCTGTAGAGCGGATCGCCATAGGCAGCCATCTCTTCGAAAGCGGAAAAGGCAAGGCTGATATCGTGTTCGTCATAACTCTCGGCGGCAGCGGCGTGGATGTCGGCCCAATCGGGCGCGGGCAGGTGGCGCCAGCGGTCGAGTGCCGTCGCATCCGGCAAAACGGGGAAGCCCAGTTCACCCATGAGCGCGGCTATGCCCTGCCAGAAGACCCGCAGCATCGTGTCCGTCGTCGCGGCATCGCAATGTGCGGAAACGAGGCGGATCCAGTGCAGTCCGGTGAGGGCGTGCAGCGCCGCAAAATGCTGGGTTCCGGCAAAAAGTGCGAGCGCCGTGCCTGCCATGCGCCGCATCGTGTCCGGCCCGATCTCCAGCCAGTCGACCACCGGCTGGAAGGCGGGCACGGCGGCAGCATCGCGCATGTTCTGCCAGAGGAGATCGTGCAGCGGCAGACCGTGCAGCGGTGCAATTTCCGCCGTGAGCGCCAACACCTCCGCCGGGTCGGCGGTCCGGGGTCTCTCCCCGGTCGCTGCGGGAAGCGGCAGATATGTGGCGGCCCAGTAGCCGAGCGCGACGGCGACGGCATCGGGGTCCTGTTCCAGGACGCCATACGCCGTGCGCATCAGCGCGTGGAAAGCGCTTGCCGCAATGCCGGGGGCAAGCTGCGGGAGATAGTGCCGCAAGGCGCCATCGAGCCCGAGACGCGAGACTTCACCCACGAAGAACAAACGCAGCTCCGGCTCGCTCTGCCGCTCGCCGAGAAGGGATGCCCATGTTTCGACGGTGAGATGCGATCGGGCCTGCGGAAAGGGCAGGAGCTTCTTCGTGTCGCGATAGTAGGAGAAGAACGTGCGCAGTGCATGCGGCTTTCCGCCGATGCGGGCAAGCGCAACCAGCACCATGGGTGCGTGGTTGGCGAAGGTGCGGTCGAACTCCGAGCCCCAATGCGGCATCTCCGCCATCAGGGCGGCGATCTCGTCCCCGGCGGTTTCCTGAAGGGTCATCGTTCTGTCTCCGGTATCGGTGCCTCGGTGGGCGTGTCGGTGAAGATCGGCAGCATCGCTCACACCTTTTGCGAAAAACGTGTGTCGGGCGTCAGGCGCGCGAGGTCGAACGCCGCGGTGGCGGAGACGAGCCCGACGAGGGCCTCTGCCGCGCGGCGCAGCACGGTCTCGCCCTTTGCCGCCGTGGCATTGGCCGCATTGCCGCAGACGCCGGCGGCATGCAGGTCCTGCGCCTGCCAGCCGAAGCCGACCGCGCCCTCGGCCGTCAGCGGGCTGCCAGAGCGCTCGATCTCCACCGTCAGCGGCACGAAGTCTTCGGCAAGGTCCATCGCGACCCGCCCGGGCGCGATCGCCAGCATCATGCTGGTCTCGATATCGCCGCCATGGATGCCGTGGGCGATTTCGGCCGTTGAGAACAGGTCGTCGATGGCGGTGATCCGGAACCAGGAGCATCCGACCGCCAGCATGCCGAGGTCACGGCGGATGTCCCGGCAGGCGATATCCATCAGCGCGATCTGGCCACCATGGGAATTGAAGAAAAGGATCCGGCGAACCCCGGCGCGGTGCACGCTTTCCGCCAGATCCAGCCAGACACGACGCAGCGTTTCGCCGGAAATGGCGAGCGTTCCGGGAAAGGCGATGTGCTCGTCCGATTTGCCGACGGTCATGGCCGGGAGGATCAGCACGTCGGCGTCGTCATTTAGAATGGCTGCGAAGCGGTCGAGGATCGCCGCATTGATGGCGGCATCGACATGGACGGGAAGATGCGGCCCATGCTGCTCGATCGCCGCGATCGGCAGGATCGCCACGGTATTTGCAAAATCACGCTCGGCGAATTCCGCTGTCGTCAGGTCCTGCCAGAGAAACGAACGGGTCATCGCACCGCCTCCGTTTCAAGGGCCGCCAGACGCGCCTCGAAGTCGTCTGCCACCGGGAGATCGACCGAGGCATAACGCTCGAGCGCCGGCAGGATCGCCTGTTCCTGATCGAGAAGCAGGCGACGCAGCACGCCGCGCACCAGCCGGGGAACGGCGTGGCGATGACCACTGATCGAGGTGGAGTGCGGCCCCTGGCTGACGAAGCTCGCGCTGTTGAAGGCAAAGACGCGACCGACCCAGGCGTCATCCTCGTGCTTCGGCAGGAAGCCGTAGAAGGCATCGAGATAGGGCAGGCGTGCCAGGCGCTCGTCCGCCTCGTCGTCCGGCGGCGTGTAGCGTTCGCCCCAGAGCGCGATGCGGTCAGACAGGCTCTTCAGTTCAGGCCGGGCCGGCAGATCGACGGCCATGCCGGTCGCCAGCAGCAGGTGATCGAATATGAGCACGCCATAGGGCGTGGTCACGCGGATGGCCTCTTCCGTTTCCCGAACGTCGAGCCAGGGCGTTGCCGGACGAAGGCGGAAGCCGGGCAGGGCCATCGCGGTCTCGAAGCTGCGCACCGGTGGCGGCTGGTCGTTCTTGCGGAAGAACCGGGCGATCTGCCAGCGGGTCGTGTCGGAGAGGTCGGGATAATGCGTCATCATCCCCGGCGTCTCGATGGCGCGGTGCGGATTGGTGCGCGGCAGCCGCGGACGGCGAAAACACAGATCGACGGAAGCAGCACCGGCCGAAAGCGCCTTGATGGCATTGTCGAAGGCGGAGGCGCCATGGCCGAGCACGCCGACGCGCTTGCCTTTCAGGCGGGCGAAATCCACCGGCCCGTTGGTGTGATCGTAGCGGCCCTTGTCCAGACTGTCGGAGACGAAGGCCGGAACCCGCCAGGCGCCGGCGCCGTCGAACCCGGTCGCCAGCACGACGGCGCGTGCCAGCGTCCGGTTGACCGTCCCCCGGCAGAGGCTGGTCACCACGATCAGGTCGCCATCCGCCGCGACGTCGAGGACCTGCGTTTCGCTGGTGATCGTAATATCGAAGACGCCGGCATACCAGTCGAGATAGGCCTTCCAGTCGGTGCGCGGAATGCGCGGCAGATCCGCCCAGGCGGCCACGCCGTACCGCGTTTCGAACCAGCGGCGCACCGAGAGATTGGGCACGTTGAATTCGTTGCCCACCTGCGTTTTCGGCGTGCGCAGTTCCTCCATCCGGGCAAAGGTCAGCCATGGCCCTTCCAGACCGGCGGGTGCGCTGTCGAGGACGCGCACGTCGGCAAGGCCCTCCCACTTCAGTCCGGCTGCCAGGGTCACCCCCGACTGGCCGCCGCCGACGATGATGACATCGGCAACGGCGCCGGACGCATGACCGTCGAGGGGTGCGAGCCAGCCGGGCGCCGGATATCCGAGGGCGGCAAGATCCGCGCGCGCGGCCTGTTCCAGGTCATCAAGGGTGGCTGGCGTGGCGGTGATGGGGGAGATGATCATTCGGGGTCTCGCATGGGAGAGGCACGGCGGCGAAGGCGGCGGCGGTTCAATTCGGTCAGGGCGACGATGACGGCTGTCAACACGAGGACGGAGACCTGCATGGCGTTGAGGTCGGGCTTGAGCTCCCGCCGGAATTCCGACGCGACCACCAGAGACAGTGGCTGCGTCCGGCCCGCCAGAAACATCGAGATCGTGAGGTCGGCGAGCGAGAGGATGACGCTTATGGAGTAGGCGGCCCCGAGCGCGCCGCTCAACTGCGGCAGGAGCACGCGACGAAAGCTCTGCCATGGTGTTGCGCCGAGATCGCGCGCCGCTTCCTCCAGCCGCGGATCGAGGCGGATCAGCACGGCGGCGATGATCGTGGTGGCAAAGGGAACGGCGACCAGCGTCTGCGCCGCAATCAGCGCCGTTGCGCCCCGCCCGAGCCCCACCCAGTTCATCAGCATCGCCTGCGCGATGGAGAGCACCGTCTTCGGCACCAGAAAGGGAAGAATGACGAGGACGACGAGAACCGCGCGAAGCCGCAGTCCCGGTGCCGTCAGGGCAAGCGCTGCCATCAGCCCGATGAGCGCGCCGAGAATGCCGACGGGCTGCGCGATCAGGAAGCTGGTCAGGAATCCTTCGAGAAAGGCCCGGTTGCCGAAGAGGTCCGCGTACCAGGCAAGCGTGAACCCGCTCAACGGGAAGGCCATAAGGCTGGAGGCATTGAACGAGAAGATCGCGAGCACGACGATCGGCAGGTAGAAGAAGCCGACGCCGAGCGCCAGCACGAGGGAGACGGTCCGGCTCATGGCAGGCGCCCCGCAAAGACGGCCCGCGCACCCCGCATGCGCAGGAGCAGCCCCGCCATCAGCGTGGCGCAGCCAAAAAGCACGATAAGAAGGCCGAGCGCGAGAGCCGAGGCGAGCGGCCAGTCGAAGGCGGTGCCGAAGAGGTTGTCGATCATTGCCATGGGGGTCGCGCCGGAGGTGCCGCCCAGCAGGCTCGGCGTCAGCATGTCGCCGGCGGCAAGCGCAAAGACGGCGAAGAGCCCGACGGCAAGCCCCGGCGTCGTCAGCGGCAGGATCACCTTGGTAAAGGCCTCGACCGGACGGGCGCCAAGATCGCGTGCCGCCTCGATCAATCTGTTATCGACCAGCTCCACCGAGATCCAGATCGCCAGAACCATGAAGGGCAGGTTGTTGTAGAGCAGCACGAGATGCGTGGTGAAGGGCGAGAACAGCAGGAACTTCAGCGGCGCATCGATCAGGCCGAGACCCTTGAGAACCGCGTTGACGAGACCTTCCGAACCGAGCACGATCCGCCAGGCATAGATGCGCACGATCTCGCCGGTGTAGAGCGGCGTGAGAAGGACGATGTTGGCGATGCCCTTCCAGACGACCGGCAGGCGGGCCATGGCCAGCGCCAGCGGGTAGCCGACAAGTGCCGCGAGGCCTGAGGTAACGAGGCCGGACAGGACGGCCTTGCCGATCAGAAAGGCGAAGACCGGATTGGACAGGATCTGGCCCCAGCTGTGGCCGGAAAGGTCGGGCACCATCTCGAAGGCGTCCATGTCCACCGTGAAAACGCTGAAGACGAGAAGCAGACCGAGCGGCAGGACGCAGCCGAGCCCGAGGGCGAGCGCCACGGGAAAAGCGAGATGGGCGCGGGAAAACGGCATGCTCATCCCTCCGCGCTGGTGATGAAGGCGCGGGCTCTGTCGTGTTCGAGCCCGATGTCGGTGCCGGGATCAAGGGCCGTGTCGCTCATGAAGCGCAGCAGGCAGCCATGGCTTTCCGCTTCGATCAGGAACCGGTCGCCGCGGAAGACGACATGCTGCACGCGGGCTCGCAGGGCCGAGGGTGCGGCGGAGACCTGCAGGTGTTCCGGCCGGATGACGAGCGTGGCGTCCGCCCCGATCTGCAGCCCCTCGATCGCCGGCGCTTGCACGAGGCCGAGCGGCGTATCGAGTGTTGCATTCGCCAGCATATCGCGCCGGCTCGTTGCCACGATCTTTCCAGGGACGAGGCTTGCCGAGCCGATGAAATCGGCGACGAATGCGCTGGCCGGCTGTGCATAGAGCGTCAGCGGATCGGCCTCCTGAACGATGCGGCCCTTGTTCATGACCACGACGATATCGGACAGGGCGAAAGCCTCGTCCTGATCGTGCGTGACATAGACGAAGGCGATGCCGAGCCGGCGTTGCAGGTCCTTCAGCTCGATCTGGAGGTGGCCGCGCATCTTCCGGTCGAGGGCCGACAGGGGTTCGTCGAGGAGGAGCATGTGCGGTTCCGCGATGATGGCGCGGGCCACGGCCACGCGCTGCTGCTGCCCGCCGGACAGCTGGTGAGGGTATCGCGCGCCGAAATCCCCCATGTGAACGGCATCGAGCGCGCGTTTCACACGAGCGGACGGATCGCCCGACCCCCGCCGCAAGGTGAGCGAGAACGCGACGTTCTGAAACACCGTCAGATGCGGGAACAGGGCATAGCTCTGGAAAACGGTATTGACGGGCCGGCGCTCCGGCGGCACACCCTTGAGAGGGCGCCCGTCGAGGACGAGCGATCCCGCATCCGGGGTCTCGAAGCCGGCGATCATCCGCAGGATCGTCGTCTTGCCGCAGCCCGATGGCCCAAGCAGCGTGGTGAAGGCCCGCTCGGGTATATCGAGATCGACCCCGTCGACGGCGTGGCCCTTGCCGTAGGATTTTACGAGGCCGCGGGCCGACAGGATCAGGCCCGCTTCGGGCTTGACGGACGTATGCTCCGGCATGGTCAGCTTGCCTTGACCTCGTTCCAGATCTTCAGCCAGTCGGAGTAATTGTCGGGCGCGACCGGCCACATGAAGGACTTCATCACCTCCATGTCATCCACGAAGATCGCGGCCTGCTGCTCCTTCGTCAGATCGTCGCGGATGATCGAGGAGGTCGTCGCGTAATTGCCGATCCGGGCGATCTCGGTCGCATATTGCGCGCCGAGCAGATAGTCGGCGAACTTCAGGGCAAGCTCGGTCTTCTCGGGCGAAAGCGAGGCGGGCATGCCGAAGCAGTCGCACCAGCCCATGATGCCGGCCTTCGGCTTGGCCATCCCCATGGGAAGCTTTCCCTTCAATTCGTCATAAGGGACGCGCCAGGAGAAGGCGCAGGACACCTCGCCTGTGGCAAAGAGGTTGGTGAGGTCGCCGATCGTCTGCCAGTAGGTCCGCAGCAGCGGCTTCTGCGCGACGAGAAGCTTCTTGGCTTCCGCCAGTTCCTTCGCATCCATCACGAACACCTTGTCGCGCGGCACGCCGGCCACGAGCCCGGCGATCGCGATGGATTCCAGCGCATAATCGCGCATGGCGAGTTGCCCGGAATATTTCGGATCGAACAGCGTCGTATAGTCCGGCTCCTTGTCGAACTTGTCGGTGCGATAGACGAGCGGATTGAGACCCCAGAGATAGGGGACGGCGAAGAGCTTGCCGCTGTCGTCCAGCACCTTCGGCGTCGTCTTGAAGACATCGTACATGCGGGCGGCATTGGGAAGCTTGGAAAGATCGATCTCCTTGAGGAGGCCGGCCTTGATATAGCGCCAGCTACCGTTGAGCGAGGGGTTGATCATGTCCCAGTCGGAGGCCGAGCCGGTCTTCAGGGCCGCGAACTGCGCATCCTCGCTGGAGAGGAAGGAGAGCTTGATCCGGGCGCCGGTCTCCTTCTCGAAAGCGGCGACATATTCCGGATGACCGTTGGATTCCCACGTCGCCCAGACGAGTTCGGAAACGGCGGCGCGCGCAGCACTCGTCGAACCCAGAATGCTGGCAGCCGTTCCCGCAGCCAAGCCCGCCAGTATGTCCCGTCGTGTCAGTCCCTGCCGCATCGTCTCACCTCTTGCCGGTTTCTTTTGCACTGCGGCAAGTGTGCGTTTTTTGAGCACGAACGCCTATAACGAGATCGCAATAGACACTATTGCGGCTTTGCGAAGAGGGTATCAGAGAGGGACGAGGCATGTCTCCGTTGCCACGCGATCCAGCGCGCGGACGTCGGCTGCCACCGACTTGATCATCTGGCGCAGCCAGGCATGGTCCGGCGAATGATGCTTGCAATCGTGCCAGAGCATATAGAACGTCATCTGCCCGAGCTCTGTCGGCGCATCCAGCACCGCAAAGGGGAAAGCCTGGGCGATCTGCTCGGCGAAATGCCGGCCCGTGGTGAACACGAGGTCGGACTGGGCGACGACATAAGGCGCGATGGCGTATTCTGGTACGGTCACGCCGATCCGCCGCTTCAGGCCGAGCTCGATCAGCCGCCCGTCGATGGGGCTGAGATGCGCGCGCTTGTCGGAGGTCGGCGAAAGATGGTTTTCCCGAAGAAATTCCTCCATCCCGATGCGGTCGCGCCGACCGGCGAAACGGTGACTCGACCGCACGACGCAGACGATATCGGTCGTCAGAAGCGTCGACATTCTCAAGTGTTCAGGCGGATGAGGCCAGTTCCCGATCACGGCATCGATGGTGCCGTCGGCCAGCTGTGCAAGGAAATCCTCATAGCTCGGCAGCGGGCAGACATCGATATTGACCGAAGGGGCGACCCGGGCGATGCGTCCCACGAGCGGCGGCAAAAAGACGGTGCCGAGGCAGTTGGCAGCAACGATACGGAAGGTCCGCTTCGACGTTGCGGGATCGAAGGTGGGGTGCGGCGCGAGCTGTGCATCGATCGTCCCCAGTATATCCCGGATGCTGTCCCGCATCGCAAGTCCGCGCTCCGTCGGCACCAGCGTGCTGCCCGAGCGTACGAGAAGAGGGTCATCGAGAAGCTCGCGCAGTTTGCGCAATGTCAGGCTGACGGTCGGTTGCGCCTGCCCCAGAAGCTCGGCCGTCCTGGAAACGCTGCATTCCGTCAGGAGCAGCAGCAAAGTCCGCATCAGCCGGACATCGAGCGATCCACTTGCCTGTGTCGTCATGGCCTGTCGCTTTCATTGGAGGGACATGCCATCGAGAGGCATTTTTCGTGCCACGTGGGAGGGAGGCTGCTTATGCGGGTGAGAGTGGGCGGTCGCAGCATCGGGGGAAGAGTCTGCCACTTGGACGACCGGCTCGGTCCGCTTTGTTCCTACCAGATACGCTCAGACAGAACCGCGTCGAAGGCAACGTTCATGGAAATGAAACCGCAATGTTCCAGGCGTGTCTGAGCCGCGAGCAGCCGGTCCCAAGGGTCCCGGTGATCCCAATCGAAGCTGGCCGCAAGTTCGGCATGCAGATCGGTGATGGCGAGTGTTTGCAATCCGCTTGCCATAACGGCAGCGCGCAGTTCCTGCGGTTTCAGACTGAGCTTTTTCAACCGCATCTTGTTGTCGAGTTCGTAGAAGGTGACGGCACTCACGAGAACCATGTTTGTCTTGTCCTCGATGATCGAACGCGCCGTACGGGAAAGGCGGTCACTACCGATCGTCCACCAGTAGACCGCGTGGCTGTCGAGCAGAATCTTCATCGCGTGTGGCTGTTCTCTTCGGGCTTGCCCTGGAAGATGCCGACATCGTCACTCCATTCGCCCGCATCGATCGCGGCCTGTTCGAGATCGATATCATCGAACAAAGTATCCGGCAGCCCACGCTGACGCAGTAGGCCGAACGGGCGCTTTCCGCCGTCAGGAGGTCCGATGCGTGCATAAACTTGGCTACCGCGCATGATGACAATCGCCTCGCCTCGGCTGGCACGTTCAAGCACCTCGGCAAAATTCTTGCGAGCTTCGCTAATCTTGTAGCTGGTCTGCGGCACCGAGGGCTCCATCATCACGATCGGTGCGCACGATATCTTGGCTCTATGATGCGTACAATCAACTTGTACCTTTTGAAGGTGGCTCATGGACGCTCTTCGCAGGATTGGTTGAAGCGTTGTCCCGCAACATTGCCTTACCCAGGCATTGACCCAGGTGAGAGACCATGACGGCCGTCATCCGCTACGTGAGCAGCATGTCGAAATCCTCCTCTGTCATGGCGAGGGTCGGCTGGCCGTCATGGTCGAACAGGCTGGCGGCCAGCGCGCGCTTTTTCTCCTTGAGCACGTCCATCTTTTCCTCGATCGTATCGACGGCAACCAGCCGGTAGACGAAAACCGGCTTGTCCTGGCCGATCCGGTGTGCGCGGTCGATGGCCTGTTCTTCCACCGCCGGGTTCCACCAGGGATCATAAAGGATCACGGTGTCGGCCGCCGTCAGGTTCAGCCCGACGCCGCCGGCCTTGAGGCTGATGAGGAAGACCGGCACCTTTGCCTCCTGGAAAGACGCGACCTGCGTTCCTCGGTCGACCGTATCGCCGGTGAGCAGGGCATAGGCGATGCCGGCATCGTCCAGCTGCCGTCGGATCAGGTCGAGCATGGATGTGAACTGGGAGAACACGATGACTTTGCGGCCCTCGTCCACCAGACCGGCGAGCAACTCCATCAATCGCTCTAGCTTGGCCGATCCTGCCTGCGCCGATGACGATCCTTTCGTCCGGGCGAGATTCAGCAGACGCGGATCGCAACAGGCCTGACGCAGCTTCAAGAGAGCATCCAGAATGACGATATGGCTGCGGGCAAGGCCTTTCTCGGCGATGGCGGCCTGAACCTTCGCATGCATCGCCATACGGATCGACTCGTAGATCGCGCGCTGACCGCTCGTAAACGCCACCTTTTCGGTGATCACGGTTTTCGGCGGCAGATCGCTTGCGACCTCTTCCTTGGTGCGACGGAGCAGGAACGGCTTGATCCGCCCCGCGAGCAGCCGTGCCCGCGCCGTATCGCCCTTCTTTTCGATCGGCGTCCGCCAGGTGCGGGTGAAACTCTTCAGATCGCCGAGAAATCCCGGCGCGATAAAGTGAAACAGCGACCATACTTCGCCGAGGTGGTTTTCCAGCGGGGTTCCCGTCAGGCAGAAGCGATGCGGCGATTTGAGCGCGTGGACCAGTTTCGTCGTCGCCGCATTGGCGTTCTTGATCACCTGCGCCTCGTCGAGGAAGATCATGCTCCAGTCGCGGCCGGCCAGAACCGCCTGGTCGCGTGCCAGCAGCGGATAGGTCGTGAGCACCAGATCGACCGTGTCCATGCTGTCGAAATGCTGCTTGCGGTCTGCCCCATGCAGAACGAGAAGGGACAGATCCGGCACGAACTTCGCAGCCTCCATCGCCCAGTTGGTCATAAGGCTGGTGGGGGCGATGACCAGAACCGGGCCGGACAGCCGCCCGGCCGCCTTTTCGATGGCGATCAGCCCGAGCGCCTGGACGGTTTTGCCGAGCCCCATATCGTCGGCGAGGATGCCCCCGAGCCCGGCATCCTTCAGAAAGGCCAGCCATGCGAGACCCTGGGCCTGGTAGGGACGCAATGTCGCGCCGAACCCGGCTGGCAGCGCGACATCGGGTATCCCATGGTGATCGCGCAGTTTTCGGCCCAGGGCGCGCACCCCGTCGCCGCCCTGCCAGAGCACGCCGGCGCCGGCGACCTCCTCCAGCTCGGCGAGGCTTGCCGCATCGAGCGACGACAGCCGCAGCTGCCCGTTCGCACCCACGCCGCCCGCCAGATTGAAGAGATCGAACAGTGTTCGGATCAGCGGCAAAAGGCTGCCGACCGGCACCGCCAGCACCTGTCCGTCCGGTAGCGGTATAAAGAGCGGCTCGTCGTCTTCGAGCAATTCAAGCGTCTGCGGCTCGATCTTCGTCAGCAGCCGGACCAGCGGGCCGATCAGATCCAGCCGCTGGCCTGCGACCATCACGCCGAGGTCGAGTTCGAACCAGTCGAGGCCCGAGCCCTGGCCAAGGCGTGCCTCGAAAGTCCCATCGCTCCGCAGCAACTGATAGGGAAAATCCGGCGCAATCTCGATCCGCCAGCCCTGTCGCTCCAGGGCCGGGATCTCCTGGTACAGTGCGTCATACCAGCCAGTGTCGCCCTCATCCGGCAAAAAATCCTTCTGGCTGGCGGCGGGCACGCCACCGCGAACCCTTGGCGCCGGCAGGAAACCGGCCAGGCGCAACTGGTTCATCGCCGCTTTTTCTGTCCGTGCGTTTCGATGGACCTCGACAGGCGTCAGGCCGTTCATTTGCAGGACGATGGCCTCCGCGCGACTGGCCGCCACCTCCCACGTGCCGTACCGAAAGGCGAGACGGGCGATGCCGACGGCTTCGGTCTGCCCATATGTGTAGAAGCCCGGGCGATGGGGGATGGGCATCTGGACCGTCATCAGTTGCAGGACGGGCTGGAACGGCCCCGTGACGATCTCGGCTTGCGCCAGCTGCGGCGGTGCTGCCGTCGCCAGTCTCTCGCCGGATGCGCGCAGGTGCGCGGCAACGAGGGGAAGCTGGGCTGCCGGAATATCCGGACCATCCAGCATCTCGTAAGCGACCGTGGGTGCAAGCGCGGTCTCGATGCGGCCGACGACACCGGCTCTGGTATCGATGTAGACGGGCGGCGTGGCGTTGAGGCAAACGCATGCTTCCGTCAGCGACGGATCGTCGAACTGCATGGCGGCGCGCAACGATCCGCCCTGTCCCGGTTCCCAGCGAACGTGGCCGAGGACTGCCGCACCCGCCGAAAGGTCGATGCCGTCGAGCGTCATCCAGCGGGCGCGGCCGGTGGCAAGGATCTGATCGAGAATCTCCGCGCCACGCTCTGTCGTCAGCGCGAAGTCATGGCCAAGCACCGCCGAACGTGGAATCGATATCATCTCCGCCAGGATTTTCCGGTCGGCATTGCGCAGGAATTTCGCCTCGGAACGATTCTGCCAGTTCTGCAGGTTGTAACTGGTCGAGGTCGGCGACATCGTTCCGTCTTTCAGGGTCCGTCCGGACCGGATCTCCAGTCGCAGGCGCGGCATGCCCGTGCGGCCCCGCTCCGGCGACAGGACATAGATCAATCGTTGCGGAAGGTCGGCGTTGCCACCCTGGTTCCGAGCATCGACCTGGCGCAGGCGGTCGAGCCAGTCGGCAACGGCCGGCGACAATTGCGATGGGGCCGGCTGCGACGGGCGCGGTGCGTCCGGTGCAACCGCGGTGCGCGCGGCCGCGGACATTCCCGATGCCGTAGGCGGCATGGGCGGCATCACCCCCGTCGATGAAGCCGTCTTCGTCGCCATTGCCAATCCATGCAGAAGGCTTGCTGCAACATGTTTGCAGTTGAAGGCGACGGGGCAGGAGCAATCCCCCTCGATAACCGACCCGCTTCTCTCGTTTGCCCCGATGAAAATGCTCAAACGATACGGTCTGCGGTCCGATCCCTGCACCTGCGCGGCAATGCCGTCATCGCCGTCCCACTGAAATGCAATGACGCGTCGCTGGCGCTGATAGGCTTTCCCTGCCGAGAAAGCGTTTGCGCCGACCGCGCGCAGGATATCGCTCTCAGAATATGTCATGTGGCCGTTTCACTCGAAATGCTGGAGTCGGGTCATGATGCAATATGGACCATGGAATGTGAACCGATGCTTTTACGGATGAACCTTGGGAATGACAGCTCCGCTGCCCCCGCCGGGTCCATTCGGGACCGACCCCGCCGCCGGCAAGCTGATGGCCGACATCGTCACCGGACGCAATCCAATCGTCAACCGATGCCGAAGGCAAGTTCGTTGCCGCTCTCGCCGCCGAAGTGCCATCCGTCGAAAGTGGCGGCATTTCCGCCGACGGCCTGACCTGGAAGGTGACACTTCGTTATGATGGCAAATGGCACGACGGCAAGCCGTTCACAGCCGAAGACGTTCGGGCTTGTTGCAATCTATGTCTTCGCGCTGAAGCTCAAATGGCTGCCTGCCGGCCGGGATATCGCAGCCCGCCTCTTCAACGCCGGGCGCATCTCGCTCTCGGTCGGCTTCTTTGCGATGGTGCTGCCAACGGCGGCCGCGATGATCCTGTCGGAATGCCACAAAGCGATAGGAGAGGCTGTGTAAAAAACGAGCAGAAAATATATTTGACTAAAATCGATGCTTGCCTTAGCGTCACATCAACAAATGGCGTTTTACGCCGCTGGCAATCAGGCCCCGAACACCGCTCAACGCGGTTCGGGGCTTTTTTGTTTTCAGCGGCCTTGATGCGGATGGTGGGACGTAAACAGTACACGCTTGGATCAAGAAAGGAGCTTCCTGCAAATGTCTCTGAATATCGTGCCGGTCTCCATCCTTTATTCGACCACAGGCCCTTATGCGGCTGTCGGCCGCGAAGCGGTGAGCGGAGCAATGGCGGCGGTCGCAGAGATCAATTCAGATCCCGCCTATGGCTTTTCAATTGCCGCGAAGATCGACGATCCTTGCGGTCGGGCGGAGGCCTATGCCAGTCTGGGCCAGTCCGCGATCCGCAATTACCGCTGTCGACACGTCATCGGCACTCTCACCTCTTGGAGCCGCAAGGATCTGCTGCCGGTCGTGGAGCGTAACGGAGCACTTCTGTGGTACGCCTTTCCCTATGAAGGCTATGAGGCAAGCGACAGCGTCGTCTATCTCGGCCCCTGTCCGAACCAGCACCTGCTGCCTTTGTTCGATTATGTCCTGCCGCGCCACGGTCGCCGGCCATTTATTGTCGGCTCGAACTACATTTGGGGTTGGGAGATCAGTCGCATCGCCCGGGAAATCACCGAGGCTTCAGGAGGTCAGGTTGTTGCGGATCGCTACGTACCGCTCGGCTCCACAGAGGTCGATCATCTCGTCACGGAAATCCAGCAGAAGAAGCCAGACTTCATTCTCAGCAATCTGGTCGGCCAGTCGGCAACGGCCTTTATCGAGGCTTACGGCGCCTTTCGCAAAAGCCAGCCTGATGCGCCGCCGATTGTTGCCTGCAATCTGTCGGAGAGCGATCTCGATGGTCTGAGCCCCGAGGCGAGATGCGGCCACGTGACGACGTCGATCTATTTCGATCGGCTGGAAACGCCTGAGAATCGAGTCTTCAAGACGCGTATGGCCGCGCGTCAGGGTGCCGGCCGGATTGTCTCGACACCCTTCATGTCGGCGTATATGGCGATGTCGATCCTTGCTCGGTCAATTGCCGATGCCGGCTCGGATGCACCAGAGGCCGTACGAAGCATCGCGACATCCAGGCTGTTCGACACGCCTGTGGGGCCGATCGGGATTGATCCCCGCACTCATCACGCGGCATTCCGGCCGCATCTGGGTCTATCAGACGAAGACGGTGGCTTTACCCTGCTCCAGAGTGCCAACGAGGTCATCACGGCCGATCCCTATCTCGTTCGCTCCTTGATGAAGAGGGTGAACGCCGCCCATCCGGTACCATTAACGGTGGTCAAATGACGCGCCGGAACAGACCACCTCTCGCGCAATGGCGCGCTGTCATCCTCCATCGCGATCATCCGTCTGTCGATGCGCTGCGACGGCAACTTGAACTCCTGCAAATCCACGTGACGCTCTGCTGGCCGCATCTGGACGAAAGCCTGGTGCAAGCCGATGTGATCTTCTTCGATGCCGACATGGGACATGACGGTCAATTCCCATGGCCGCGGGGGTTTGCGCCGATGCCGATGATCGCGCTGATCGGTTCGGAAGCGCCGGGAAGGATCGAATGGGCGCTGGATCAAGGCTCGAACGCGCATCTCCTCAAACCCATCGGCTCGACCGGCGCCTACAGCGCGCTCCTGATCGCATCCCACGCCTACGAGCAGGTTCGCGCGCAGGCCGACAATATTCGCGTGCTGGAAGACCGGCTGCGCCAGCGCCCGATCGTCGTGCGTGCCATCCTGCACCTGCTCCAGAACGAAGGCGGCGGCGAGGCCGCGGCATGGAAGCGCCTGCGCTCCGTCGCAATGGACTGGGGCATGACCATCGAAGATGCGGCCGAGGCCATCTGCCGCAATGACAAACGCACCCGTAGCGGTGCGTGAACATGGATGAGGAGAGGGATACGATGGAGATCATCGAAGGTTTTGCACCCTATGGCGAATACCAGACCTGGTATCGGGTCACCGGCGACCTGTCGTCCCCCAAGCCGCCTCTGATCGTCGCGCATGGCGGCCCGGGCTGCACGCATGACTATGTCGACAGCTTCAAGGACATCGCCGCCACCGGCCGCGCCGTCATTCATTACGATCAGGTGGGCAACGGACAATCGACGCATCTCCCGGACAAGGGCGGGGACTTCTGGACAGTTCCGTTCTTCAAGGCGGAACTCCACAACCTCATCGACCATCTCGGCATTCGCCAGGCTTATTGCCTCCTCGGGCAGTCCTGGGGCGGCATGCTGGGTGCGGAATTTGCCGTCGACCGGCCGGAAGGCCTCAAGGCCCTGATCATCGCCAATTCGCCGGCCTCCATGCACACGTGGATCTCGGAGGCCAACCGGCTGCGCCGGGAGCTGCCGGAGGACGTGCAGGAAATCCTCCTTGAGCACGAGCAGGCGGAAACCACGGACAGCGCGGATTACGCCGCGGCGACCGACGTCTTCAACCAGCGTCATGTCTGCCGCGTCGTGCCCATGCCGCTGGAGGTCCAGCGCACCTTCGATGCGATCGCTGCGGACCCGACCGTCTACCACACCATGAACGGTCCCAACGAGTTCCACGTCATCGGCACCATGAAGGACTGGTCGATCGTCGGCCGTCTCGGGACCATTTCCGTGCCGACGCTGCTGATATCCGGCCGCTTCGACGAGGCGACGGAAGCCTGCGTCCAGCCCTATGCCGATGAGATCCCGGACGTCCGCTGGACCATCTTCGAGCAGTCGAGCCACATGCCGCATGTGGAGGAACGGGAAGACTGCATGGCCGTGGTGGGAGCCTTCCTCGCGGAAACGGCACCCAGACGGTCCAGTCACAAGCCTAAAGACGCATGACAACGCCCAGCCATAACAACAAGGGGAACGACGAACATGACCATTCGCCTGAAACAGCTGACACGACACCGTCTCACACGACATACGGGCACCCTGCTCGCGACCTGCCTTTTCGCCCAGACGGCGCTCGGCGGTGCCGCGCAGGCGCAGGATCGCGCGGCCCTCATGACCGAGCATCGCGGCGGTACCCTCACGCTCGCCGCCGTCTCGGCCGCCGGCACAGTGGATCCGATGATCAACTACACGGCCCAGTTCTGGCAGATCTTCCAGATGACCTATGATGGCCTCGTGAAGTTCAAGCAGGCGGCCGGCACCGATGGCTTCGATATCGTGCCATCGATCGCCGAGGCCCTGCCGGAGCCGACCAATGACGGCAAGACCTATGTCTTCAGGATCCGCAAGGGCATCACGTTCTCGAACGGCAAGGAGGTCACCCCGGCCGACGTCGTCGCCTCGTTCCAGCGCATCTTCAAGATCAAGGGGCCGACGACGGGCAGCTTCTACAACGGCATCGTCGGGGCCGATGCCTGTATCGCGACGCCAGAAAGCTGCACGCTGGAAGGCGGTGTGACGGGTGACGACACGGCTGGAACGGTGACGATCAACCTCGTTGCACCGGACGCGGAAATCTTCTCGAAGCTCGCCGTTCCCCATGCCTCCATCCTGCCGGCCGACGCGCCGCTGGCCGACGCCGGTACCACGCCCATTCCCGGCACCGGCGCCTACATGATCGCCAGCTACGACCCGAACGCCGAAATGGTCCTGAAGCGCAACCCTTCCTTCAAGGAATGGAGCGTGGACGCACAGCCGGACGGTTATGCCGACGAGGTCGTCTACAAGTTCGGCCTGACCGAGGAAGCGGCGATCAACGCCATCATCAACGGGCAGATCGACTGGATGTTCGACACGCCGCCCTCCGACCGCCTGCCGGAAATCGGCGCGAAATATGCAAACCAGGTGCATATCGATCCGCTGGCTGCCTTCTGGTATGCGCCGATGAACACCAACCTTGCCCCCTTCGACAATGTGAAGGTCCGCCAGGCGGTCAACTACGCGCTGGATCGCGATGCGCTCGTCGGCCTCTTCGGCGGCGACGTGCTCGCCCAGCCGGTCTGCCAGATCCTGCCGCCGGACTTCCCCGGCCACGTCGATAGCTGCCTCTATACCAAGGCGCCCGGCGAAACCTGGTCAGAGCCGGACATGGATAAGGCGCAGGCGCTTGTAGACGAGAGCGGCACCAAAGGGCAGAAGGTCACGGTCATTGCCGAGGACAATGCGGTCGCGCGGGGCGTCGGCACCTACATCGCCAGCGTCCTCACCGAACTCGGCTACGACGCGTCGATGAAGGCGATCTCGCCCAACATCCAGTTCACCTACATCCAGAACACCAACAACAACGTCCAGATCAGCGTCAGCCAGTGGTATCAGGATTATCCCGCTGCCTCCAACTTCCTGAACGTGCTCCTGTCCTGCAGCTCGTTCAACAAGGGCTCCGACGCATCCATCAATATTGCCGGCTACTGCAACAAGGAGCTGGACGCGAAGATGAAGCAGGCGATGACCACGGCGCTGACCGACCAGGACGCTGCCAACGTCCTCTGGGCGGATGTCGATAAGGGTTTCATGGAGCAGGCTCCGCTGGCCCCGCTCTTCACGCCGAAGAGCGTGAATTTCACCTCCGCCCGTCTCGGGAACTACGTGTTCAACAAGCAGAACCGCTGGAACATCGCCCAGTCCTGGGTGAAGTAGAAAAGGCCAGCGGTGTGTGGCCTGAAGGGCTCCACGCCGCTGGACGGTCCCGTCAAGATTTCGTGGTTCCCGATCGCCAGACGCTTGCAGGAGGTGCCATGAGCATCCCGTCCGATATAGCCTCCCCCGACGCCTTCATCCCCGATATGCCGGACGAAACTGCGGGCAAGCGGGTGGGTGCAAGCCCGTGGCGCCGGGCCTGGCTGCTGATGCGGCGCGACAAGCCGACGGTCCTTGCAGCCATCGTGCTCGTCCTCATCGTGGTCTCCAGTCTGTCGGCGCCGCTCTATGCTGGCTATGTCGCCGCGACGGACCCGTTCCGCTCGAACCTTTCGGCGCGCATCACCGTCGATGGCAAGCGGGTTAAGGTCATGCAGGCGTCCACGGAAGGCTTGGGCCTCGGCGTTACCCCCATCGGTCCGACATACGGCGCGCAGTATTTCCTCGGCGCGGATACGCAGGGACGCGACGTTGCCGCGCGGCTTCTCTACGGCGGGCGGAATTCGCTGCTGATCGCGACATCCGCGACGCTCATCTGTCTCACGCTGGCGGCCGTCATCGGCATCACCGCCGGCTTCTTCGGCGGCATCACCGACCAGATCCTCTCGCGCATCCTCGATATCCTCTGGGCCTTCCCGGTCTATCTCCTCGCCATATCGCTCTCCATCGTTCTTCTGTCGCACGGCATCGTCATCGGGCCGATCGAGATTACCGGGGACAGCCTCCTGCTGCCTATCGTCATCATCGGCATCATCTACGTCCCCTATGTCGCGCGCCCCGTGCGCGGACGCGTCATGGCGCTGAAGAGGAGCGAGTTCGTGCTGGCGGCAAAGGGCCTCGGCATCCCCGCCTGGCGCATCCTCGTCAACGATATCCTGCCCAACGTGTCCACCATGCTGATCGTCTTCGTGCCGCTGATGATGGCGTTGAACATCATCACGGAATCCTCCCTTTCCTTCCTGTCGATCGGGGTACAGGCGCCGGATGCAAGCTGGGGTACGATCATCCAGGATGGCCAGACGCTGCTCTACACCCGTCCCGCCGTGGCGCTGGCGCCCGGCATCGCCATCGCACTCACCGTCCTGTCGCTGAACGTGCTCGGTGACAGCATCCGCGATGCGCTCGATCCGCGCACGAAGCTGGTCTGAGGGAACGCCGATGATCCTTGCCGTTCTCCAGCGCCTCGGACAGATGCTCTTCGTCATGATCGGCATCTCCGCGCTCGTCTTCCTCATCTTCTTCGCAACACCGGGCTCCGATCCCGCGGCCCGCTTGGCCGGGCGCAACGCTTCTCCCGAAACGGTGGAGGCGATCCGCAAGGACTTCGGCTTCGACCGGCCGCTGCCTGTCCAGTACGTCATTATGATGAACCGCCTTTTCGTTACGCAGGACCTGACCTCCTTCGTCAACCGGGGCATGCGCATCGTGCCGGCCGTCGCGCAGGCGGCGCCTGTCACTCTGTCGCTGGTTGCCGGTGCCGCCGTGCTCTGGGTCATTGGCGGCATCTTCGTCGGCGTCATCGCGGCTCTGTCGCGTGATACGCTGCTCGACCGCGGACTTATGGTGCTGGCGCTGATCGGCGTTTCCATGCCGGTCTACTGGCTGGGCGAGGTCATGAACCTCATTAGCCAGAGCCGCTTCCACGACACGGTTTTCTTCTCCTGGGTTCCCTCACTTGGCTACAAGCCGCTGCTGACCGACCCGTGGGGCTGGTTCAAGACGCTGATCATTCCGTGGTTCACGCTCGCCGCCCTCTATATCGGCATCTACGGCCGGGTATTGCGTGCCAATTTGGTGGAGGCCTACCAGGAGGACTTCATCCGCACCGCGCGCGCCAAGGGCCTGAGCCCTTCGCGGGTCATGATCCGCCATGCGCTGCGCACCTCGCTGATCCCTTTCGTTACCATGTTCGGTCTCGATTTCGGCGTGCTCGTCGGCGGCTCGGCGCTGCTGACGGAGGTCGTGTTCGGGCTGAACGGCGTGGGACGGCTGACCTACCAGGCGCTCCTCAATCTCGACCTGCCCATGGTGCTCGGCACCGTCATGTATGCCTCGTTCTTCGTGGTGGTCGCCAATGCGCTGGTCGATGTCGTCTACGTCCTCATCGATCCGCGCGTCCGGGAGAGCTGAAGCCATGACCGCAGCGGAAAAACCCATCCTTCTCGACGTCAACGGCCTGACCGTTTCCTTTGCCACCGACCGCGGCATGGTGAAGGCCGTCCGCGACGTCTCCTTTTCGGTGCGTGAGGGTGAGATCCTCTCGATCGTCGGCGAATCCGGCTCCGGCAAGTCGGTGACGCTGCTCTCGCTGCTCGGCCTCCACGACCGCAAGACCACCCACGTCAATGGCATGGTGTCTTTTCGCGGGCGCGGCATTCTCGATCTCAACCCCGGCGAACTGCGCCGCATCCGCGGCAGGGAGATCGGCCTGATCTCGCAGGACCCGATGACGGCGCTTAACCCCGTCTATACGATCGGCTGGCAGATCGCCGAGCAGATCCGCGCTCACGAGGCCCTCTCCGCACGGGCCGCGAAGAAGCGGGCAGTGGAGCTTCTCGGCGAGGTCGGTCTCTCCAACCCGCAGGAAGCCGTGGACCGCTATCCCCACCAGCTTTCGGGCGGCATGCGCCAGCGCGCGGTCATCGCCATGGCGCTTTCCTGCAATCCGGCACTCCTGGTGGCTGACGAGCCGACCACGGCGCTCGACGTCACGGTGCAGGCGCAGGTGCTCGATCTCCTGCTGCGCCTGCGCAAGGATTTTGGCTCCGCCATCATCCTCATCACGCATGACATGGGCGTGGTCTCCGAAGTCGCCGACCGCGTCGCCGTCATGTATGCCGGGCGCATCGTCGAGCGTGGCGAGACGGAGGCGATGTTCGCAAGCCCGCTCCACCCCTATAGCTGGGGCCTGATGGGCTCGATCCCGCCTTTGACAGGTCCGCGTCTCGCCCGGCTGAAGTCCATTCCCGGCATGCCGCCGACGCCCGACAGAATCGGCGAGGGCTGCGGTTTCGCACCGCGCTGCGCCTTTGCCCGGCCGGCCTGTCTGGAGCGGCCGCCGCTGCGCAAGATCGAGACGCAGGCCGCTCTTTGCGTTCTGGAGGAGCCGGAGAGAAGCATGCTCCGCCGCACCGTCCTGTCTCCCGAGGAGTTCGCATGATCCCGTCCGTCCCTTCGAACCTCGCCACGGGAGCTCCCGAGCAGGAAACTCTCCAGCCGTCGCTCTCACCCCGCATTCCGCTGATGTCGGCACGGTCGCTCGTCAAGACCTTCAAGGTCGGGCGAACGCTCAAGCCCGGTTCGGGGCGCACGCTCCATGCCGTCGACGGGATCAGCCTCGACGTCTTTCCGGCGGAAACGCTCGGTCTTGTGGGCGAATCCGGCAGCGGAAAATCGACGCTCGGCCGCTGTCTCACCCGGCTCTACGACATCGACGGGGGTACGCTGAGCTTCGAGGGTTCTGATATCACCAAGGCGGATACGCGGGCGCTGAAGCCGGTGCGCCGCAAGGTTCAGATGATTTTCCAGGATCCCTCGGCTTCGCTCAATCCGCGCCGCCGGGTACGCGACGTGCTTGCCGAAGTGCTGAAAGTCCATCGCATCCGCGAGGGTTCGGGCATCGAGGCGCGGCTCGGCGAACTCATGGATCTCGTGGGCCTGCGCCGGGAATATCTCGATCGCTACCCACATGAGTTCTCAGGCGGCCAGCGCCAGCGCATCGGTATCGCGCGTGCGCTGGCCGTCGAACCGACGCTGATCGTGGCCGACGAGCCGGTATCGGCGCTCGATGTCTCGGTGCAGGCGCAGATCGTCAATCTGTTCAGCGACCTGAGGGAAAAGCTGGACTTGACCTACGTCTTTATCGCTCACGATCTGGCCGTTGTGCGCCAAGTGTCTACCCGCGTGGCCGTTATGTATCTTGGTTCCATCGTCGAAACGGGCGAGACCGATGCACTCTATGCACGGCCTAATCATCCCTATACGCAGGCCTTGCTATCTGCGATTCCACAGCCGCATAACCGAAGCCGGCGAGGGCGGATTCTGCTCACCGGCGAAATCCCGAGTCCGCTTGACCCACCTGCAGGCTGCAAGTTTTCAACCCGCTGCCCTCATGCGCAAACCGTCTGCCGAGATGTTCGCCCACCGCTGACAGCCATATCGAATGAACGCTCCGTCGCCTGCCATTTTCCGCTGACTTGATGCACATCAACGCATAGCGTCCTGCCGGCGGACTGGAAAAGACTGCCTTGCGGCGTTCGCTACGTTCGGCCGAGACTTTTAAGGGGTCCGTGATCTTCCTAGCGCTGCGTTTCTTGAAAACGCCGACTTCTGGATCCATCGCATCGCCGTTCTCGGTCACATGCTGCAACTATTTTTGTTTGGGTTTCTTCTTCGAGGTGAGCGTTGTGTCCCTATAGAAGAAATGGCACTACTGCCTCAGCGGCGTGTCCTATCAATGATGCGCATGCTGCTCGTTGCGCTTGCGCGTGGCGGCGGCCTTCTTAGCCGAGGCCGAGCGCTCTTCCTTGGTACGCGACGCAGCAGCTGCGGCGCCCTTGTGTCCGCCCTTTTCGGAAGAGGCGTGGTTTTCGGCATGGTCGCGGCCTGAGCCTGACTTCTTGCCGCCGCCGCTCTCCTTGTTGACGGTGGCCCAGGCACGGCGTTCTGCTTCGTTCTCGGAAACACCACGGTTCTCATAGCCTTCCTCGATATGCTCGGCCTTGCGCTTTTGCTTGTCGGTATATGCGGATTTGTCGCCTTTGGGCATGGAACATCTCCTCTTGCTTGTTGCTTAAACGAAGCAAAAGAAACGACCTCCTGCTCCTCAAAGTTCCTCGCGCAATTCTCGCAGGGTAGGCCTTTTGCGGACATTATGATCTTTCGTGCGCTTCTGTACACGCGACCTCGCCAAGGAACAACTGTTAGGACCTGTCGTTTGCAGCCAGACGTTCGCGCGAAGAGACCACACGACCTTGGAGCAAATAGATGAAAGCACTGACCTGGCACGGCAAGCATGACATCCGCTGCGAAAGCGTTCCGGACCCCCAGATCGAGGACGGCCGCGATGCCATTATCAAGGTCACGGCCTGCGCGATCTGCGGATCGGACCTTCATCTCTACAACGGCGTCATGCCCGACATGCACAGTGGAGACATCATGGGTCACGAAACCATGGGCGAGGTCGTCGAGGTCGGCAAGGACAACAAGAAGCTCAAGGTCGGCGACCGGGTGGTCGTTCCCTTTACGATCGCCTGCGGCGAATGCTTTTTCTGTAAGCGAGGTTTTTTCTCGGGCTGCGAACGCTCGAATCCAAAACCGGAAAAAGTCACCAAGATGTGGGGCAATTCGCCCGCTGGCCTGTTCGGTTATACTCATCTACTGGGCGGGTTCAGCGGCGGCCAAGCCGAATATCTGCGCGTGCCCTATGCCGATGTCGGACCCATCAAGGTACCGGACGGCCTGACCGATGAGCAGGTGCTTTTTCTCTCCGATATTTTCCCGACCGGTTATATGGCCGCCGATTTCTGTAACATCCAGCCGGGCGACACGATCGCCATCTGGGGCTGCGGACCCGTCGGCCAAATGGCCATCAAGTCCGCATTCATTCTGGGTGCGGAGCGGGTCATTGCAATCGACACCGTCCCGGAACGACTGGCGCTTGCCGAAAGGTCGGGGGCGATTACGCTCGATTACATGGACAAGGACATCTACGACAGGATCATGGACCTGACCAACGGTCGTGGGGCTGACGCCTGCATTGACGCCGTTGGAACCGAATCTGATCCATCCGCGAGCTGGGATGCTCGTATCGACCGCATCAAAGTCGCGACCTTCATGGGTACGGATCGTCCGCACGTCCTGCGGCAAGCGATCCATTGCTGCCGCAATTTCGGCACTGTGTCGATCGTCGGCGTCTATGGCGGGTTCCTCGACAAGATACCCATGGGGTCGGCGATCAATCGCGGTTTAACCTTCAAGATGGCCCAGACGCCTGTTCAGCATTACCTCCCCATATTGATGGAGCGTATCCAGAACGGCGAGATCGACCCATCCTTCATCATCACCCATACTGGAAGCCTCGAAGACGGACCGGACCTCTACAAGACCTTCCTCGAAAAGAAGGACGGTTGCGTCAAAGTCGTTCTCAAACCGTAAGAAGCTACAGCATGGCGAGTGAAACGGGAAAGGCTTCGCCGTAGTTTCATTGCGTCGGATGAGCCGCGCAGGGTCGGTGATACGAATATCGTCGGCACCTTCTATCTCGTGCAGCAGGTCGGGAATTTGACGTGCAGCCGCAGACGAGGCCGGATTGAGAGCGGCGGTGCAAAATTAGACCACGGTAGCGGCGGGATTGTCCCGCTTCGGGCGGCGTAAAAGTCGGCCACCTATTTCTCTTCTGCAATGAGCGCAGGAGGGCCTGGGGATCTATACCGTGGAATTATATCTGAAGGTTCGACTGGCTTGCTCGGAAGGCATGAGCCGGCGTCAGGCTGCAAAGCATTTCAACATATCGCGCGACAGCGTTTCCAAGATGCTGTCCTATTCGACGCCACCTGGCTATCAGCGACAATCACCGATCCGGCGGCCCAAGCTGGATGCGTTTGTCTCGACGATCGATCACTGGCTGGACGAAGACAGACAAGTGCCGCGCAAGCAGCGCCATACGGCCAAGCGGGTGTTTGACCGGCTTCGAGACGAATGCGGGTTCACTGGCGGCTATACGATCATCAAGGATTACATGCGCGAGCGGGATCAGCGCCGCCAGGAAGTGTTCGTGCCGCTGTCGCATCCGCCCGGCCATGCGCAGGCCGATTTCGGTGAGGCGATGGTGGTCATCGGCGGTGTCGAGCAGAAGGCGCATTTCTTCGTGCTCGACCTTCCGCACAGCGACGGCTGCTACGTGCGGGCCTATCCGGCGGCAGTGGCCGAGGCCTGGGTCGATGGCCATGTCCATGCGTTCGCTTTCTTCGGCGCCGTGCCGCAATCGATCGTCTACGACAACGACCGTTGCCTGGTGGCGAAGATTTTGCCTGACGGCACCCGCAAGCGCGCGACGTTGTTCAGCGGCTTCCTGTCCCACTACCTTATCCGGGATCGCTATGGCCGTCCCGGCAAGGGCAACGACAAGGGGAACGTCGAGGGTCTCGTCGGCTATGCCCGGCGCAACTTCATGGTACCGATCCCGCAGTTTGCGACATGGGAGGCGTTCAACACCTTTCTGGAGGAGCAGTGCCGGAAGCGCCAGCGCGACAGGCTGCGCGGCGAGAGCGAGACGATCGGCGAGCGCTTGCGGCGCGATCTGGCTGCCATGCGCGCCTTGCCAGCCTCGCCATTTGATGCCTGCGACCAGGCAAGTGCCAAGGTGACGGCGCAGTCGCTGGTGCGCTACAAGACCAACGACTATTCCGTCCCGGTCGCCTATGGCCATCAGGATGTGTGGGTGCGCGGCTATGTCAACGAAGTGGTCATTGGTGGCCGTGGCGAGATCATCGCCCGCCATCCTCGGTGCTGGGAACGGGAAGACGTCGTCTTCGATCCTGTCCATTACCTGCCGCTGATCGAGCAGAAGATCAATTCGCTGGATCAGGCAGCGCCCCTCCAGGGCTGGGACTTGCCGCAAGAGTTCGCTACGCTGCGCCGGTTGATGGAAGGCCGCATGGCCAAACACGGCCGGCGTGAGTACGTGCAGGTCCTCCGCCTGCTGGAGAGCTTCGAACTCGCCGATCTGCATGCGGCGGTGAAGCAGGCGATCCAGCTTGGCGCCATTGGCTTTGACGCCGTCAAGCATCTGATCCTGTGCCGGGTGGAACGCCGGCCGCCCAGACTGGACCTGTCCATCTACCCGTATTTGCCGAGGGCGACGGTCGAGACGACATCGGCGAAGGCGTATATGCGTCTCCTGTCGTCGGATGCGGGAGAAGTCGCATGAACACCCAAGCACCCGAGATCCTTCTCACCCATTATCTCAAAACCCTGAAGCTGCCGAGTTTCCAGCGCGAGTACCAGAAGCTGGCCCGGCTGTGCGCCACCGAAGGCGTCGATCATGTCGGATACCTCACCCGGCTTGCCGAGCGGGAGATGATCGAACGGGACCGTCGCAAGGTCGAGCGTCGCATCAAGGCGGCCAGGTTCCCGGTCGTCAAAAGCCTCGACAGTTTCGACTTCGCCGCCATCCCAAAGCTGAACAGGATGCAGGTGCTGGAACTGGCGCGCTGCGAATGGATCGAGCGCAGGGAGAACGTTATCGCTCTCGGCCCCAGCGGCACGGGCAAGACCCATGTGGCGCTCGGCCTCGGCCTGGCCGCCTGCCAGAAGGGCCTGTCCGTTGGGTTCACGACAGCGGCCGCACTGGTCAGCGAGATGATGGAGGCGCGCGACGAGCGGCGTCTCATCCGGTTCCAGAAGCAGATGGCCGCCTACCAGCTGTTGATCATCGATGAACTGGGCTTCGTGCCGCTGTCAAAGACCGGCGCGGAATTGCTGTTCGAGCTGATCTCGCAACGATACGAGCGAGGCGCGACCCTGATCACCAGCAACCTTCCTTTTGACGAATGGACGGAAACCTTGGGGTCCGAGCGCCTGACCGGCGCTTTGCTCGACCGCATCACCCATCACGTCAGCATCCTCGAGATGAACGGCGACAGCTATCGTCTCGCCCAAAGCCGCGCCCGAAAGGCCGGCTGACGCCCTTCGAAAATCGCAACGCGCGCATGAGACCCCCGCTCGGGCCTAAGCCCTCCCGGCGGTCTCATGCGCGCGCCACAAGTGGCCGACTTTTGCGCCGCCGCGTGGCAGGATTTTACTCCGCCGTTGACACGCCATCAGAATGATGCCGCCAGCGGCTTCATTATGGAGAAAGTGTCGAAGAGTGGATTGTATGCGGCCCGTCAACAATAGAGACATGGGTTCGCGCTCCCTGTTTGGAAGGTTGATCGAAGTCTCCGTCGATTTCGGGATGTCCCGGAGCGCACGCAGCACACGCTCAGGTCAACCTAGAGCCTAGCGCCCCGGAATTCCAGTAAAAACAGGTGCACTGAAGGTCACACATGCCCGTCCACGTCTTCCAACCATTTCTAGCTGCCTGCATCGCACGGAGATCAGACCCGGGCAGGTCAGGCGTTCGTGCCGGTGTTCTTCGGCACAGCGACCCTTACGCATCCACTTGCCAATGCCACGCTTGCAATTCGCAATGCAGCGGTCTGGGGTGACGCCGGAGCTGCCTGCGCATTGGATTCCACGAAGTTCGGGGCCTGGGATCGCAACCTGATGACGGAATGGCATGCCCGCTGTGGCGGACGCGGTGTGATGCGTAGAGGTGGCCGCTGTCGCGCGCAGAGCCATAATGTGTTTCTTGCCAAAAATGCATGTT
Organism: Rhizobium sp. 9140; assembly: GCF_900067135.1. NCBI lineage: Bacteria > Pseudomonadati > Pseudomonadota > Alphaproteobacteria > Hyphomicrobiales > Rhizobiaceae > Rhizobium > Rhizobium sp. 9140. Next base: position 882,680 of record NZ_FJUR01000002.1, read on the forward strand.
GGCTTCAGCCGTTACGGAAAGACCGGCATCCGATACATCTGCTCGTTTGGGCTTATTGAGCCACCGTCCATCTTTACGACTCTGAAACCGCGTCTCCTATGACATCAAGCGGGCTTGCTCAGCCGCACCTCTTGTATAACGGTCTTTTCCAAAGAGCCCAATTGCTGCCAACAGGCGAGGTCTGACAGGCGTCTTCCTTTTGGCGCCTTTGAAACGGACATCGCAGGTCGGAACCAGCACAAAAAAAGCGGCGAGACAGGGCTGCCGGGGTCAGGCTGTTTGGGCGAAAGCGCCTGGCGTGACACCTACACGCCGCGTGAATGCGACGCTGAATGCGCTGGCGGAGGCATAGCCGATCCGTCTTGCGATCTCGGCCAGCGGCGCCTCTCGCCGGACCAACAGGTCTTTTGCAAGAGCCATGCGCCAGCCCGTAACGTATTCCATCGGAGGGACGCCCACCTGCCTCCGGAAGCGTTCGAAGAATGCCGATCTCGACATTGCGGAGGTCTCTGCCAATTCCTCGACGGACAAGCCTCCACTCGGGTCCTGATGGATACGTCGCAGCGCTGGAGCCAGGCGCATGTCAGAAAGCCCACGCAACAGGCCGGGAGATGTCTCTGCCGCTCCTGCACTCCGCAGAGCGTCGATGAAGAGAACTTCGAGCAACCGACTCAGGATCATGTCCCGCGCTGCAAGTCCCCCGACCATCTCGGCGTGAATCATCCTTACGAGATCCGTGAGCCGCCGCTCGCCTCGGGTATGAACGATGTCCGGCAGCAGCGAGCTCAGCAACTGCTTGTCGTTCGCCAGGAAGGAACAGTGACCCACCATGGCCGTGACGTCGACCGGTGCGTCTGGATTGCCAAGGCGGAAGACCCCGGGGTTGGTCTCCAGCCGTTGCGGTGACGTGCCTGACGGAGGCGGTTCAAAGCTGCTCATCGTGAATGCGTGGATTTGCGGCACGAGAACGAAATCCCCGGACTGAAGAATGATCGGCGATCTGCCGGCGATGGTCAGCAGGCAGCGTCCTTCCACAATTGCACAATAGAACGGATGACCAAGCTCGCGACGCTCGACCCACCATGCCCCGCCGGCCGTAACCAGCTTGGCGATCGATGGCGCGGGCTTAAGCAGCGAGACGATCTCGGCGAGCGGATCAGACACTTCTGGACTTTCGCTAAACAGATAAGGACGTATAGATATAGATAATCCTCATGTGTTCGTCCATCTTGGCGATGCACATGGAGACCTACAAATGACGACGAACAATCTTATCGATGTCTCGCGCCGTATCCCAACGCCCGACGGAGTCCTCACGATAGCCTACTCGCCGATCCGCCTCGACATCGACGGACGGCCGCCTCTGGAACTGCGTTTGACTGCACCGGCAGAAGGCGATCGCCTCCCCATCGTCATTCTGTCGCACGGATACGGACCGTCATTCTACGTTCCGTCGAAGGATGGCTACGCGCATATGGCGCAGTTCTGGGCGGAGCGCGGCTTTGCTGTCATTCAGCCCACTCACGCAAGCTCCCGCGTCGGCGGCCTTCCTGAAGACGCCGAAGGAGCGCCGTTCTTCTGGCGCGAGCGCGTCGCTGAGATACGGACCGTCATCGACCGGCTCTCAGAGATCGAAGAGCGTGCGCCGGCCGTCTCTGGCCGGCTTGACCATGACCGCATCGCGGCGGCAGGACATTCTCTCGGTGGCCACACGGTGAGTCTGCTCCTGGGCGCGCAACTCCACGGAGAGACTTTTAGCGATCCACGCATAAAGGCTGGGATCCTTTTCACCGCTCCCGGACGGGGTGGTAAGGATCTGACAGAAGAGAACGCCGCGCGCTTTCCATTCTTTGACCTCGACTTCTCACATCTGACGACGCCGAGCCTGGTCGTTTGCGGGGCAGACGACAAGCCGCGTTTTACGCTCCGTGGCCCGGATTGGCACGCCGATGCCTACCATGACGCGGTCGGTACGCATGCGCTTCTTACGCTTCACGGCGTAGGCCACGGCCTTGGTGGCATTGCCGGGCTCGACGCGAAGGAGACCGAGGTCGAGGCGCCAGATGCGCTCGAGGCGACGAAGCGCATGACTCTGGCTTGGTTGAGAACTGCCCTCGGCGATGACTTGAATGCTTGGTTCTCGGCTTGTACGGCGTTGAAGGGTCCGGCGAGCAGCCTTGGATCCGTCGTCGAGAAGTAACCGGATGGGGGCGAGGTGATGGTTGCGTGTTGCCGAGTGATCGCAGGCCTTCTGGTGGCTGAATACGTGACGCATCTCGTCCGGCAGACCGGTACGCCTGTTGCACCACTTGAAGTAGGCAGCCGGGCCATCCCAGCCCTGGTTCCCCAATGAGAGCCTTCCGCGTCAGCGACCTTTGATGTGCCCTGATACGCCTCTGCTCGGGCCGGTACACCAACGCGCGCGACTATGTCCAGGCGCGGACGAGCGTTTGGTGATTGGATCAGGCAAGAACACGGCGGAACACCTCCGGATGCACTCGTCGTTTGGATGGCCGCTCCACGCGCCTATCCCCTGATTGCCTCCCCAGCCGGCACGAATGCTGCTCAATGCGGACGGCAGGCGTAACGCCGCTCACGCACGTTGCTCACACGCCGCCAATGGGGATATCGGAATCCGCCTATGCTCTCATTGCAGCCAGATGAGACGACAGTGGCAGGTCAACTGCGCGCCGGAATATGGCACGTCGTCACGGCGAATACCGAACGCGGCTCACCGGTTGAGATCGGACGCGGGTGGCGTGCCGAACATGGCCTTATACTCCCGGCTGAACTGCGAGGGGCTTGCGTAGCCTACTTCATACGCGACGCTCGATACATTGGTATTGCCGGCAGCGAGAAGCTTTCGCGCTTCCAACAGACGGATATGACGTTGAAAGGCGAGAGGACTAAATCCTGTGACATCCTTGAAGTGCCTGTGAAACGAAGTGACGCTCATGCCCGCCGATGCCGCGAGCTCCGGAATGATGATCGCCTCCGAGTGATTGTTGGCGAGCCAATCGGCCGCCGTCTTAAGTTGTTGAAACCTTTCGTTCCGCTGGCTGACCTGCCGCAGGGTATCGCCCATCGAGCTCTGCAGCAGACGGTAATAGAGCTCGAACTCGTAATGCGGAGCGAGCACATCGATGTCGTCAGCCGTACCCGCCAAGCCAACAAGGCGGCTGAACGCATCCCCAACCGGCCCACTGAGCTCGCCTGCCGCTACCGCGCATGCCCATCGGCCCTCCCGTTTGGGCATATCGAGCATGACGCGCGTCATCATGTCAGTATCGAGATGAAGGCTTATCCCGATATAAGGCAGTTCGGGTCTGGCACCTGTCAGCTGATGAGCATAGGGCAGGCCGAAGGATGATGCCGCGCATGCGCCGGGCAATAGCTCGAAGCGATTGGCACCCATCGTCAGGACCTTGATGCCCTGTAAAACCGCATAGAACATGGGCTCGAACACGGCAGATGTCGGTGACGTGTCGGTCGTGCTGGCCCAGACCGTCAAGCGCGGCACGGGGGTCGGCGTGCCGATGGCACCGTTGCTGTGCGCCGTGAAGGGAGCAACTGCGGTCAGAAGGCGCGAGATTTGGTTTACAAAATCGGTCATCGTCCAGCACATCTAGTGATTTGACAGGATCAGGCAAGGCTTTGGGAAAATCGGGAATGCAGCCGCGCGCGTGTTCACCTATCTCAAAGTCCAAGAATGAAATGCCCTGATCACCTTCATCGAGTGGATCACACCAGACTGCAGGCCGGGGCGGCATCACGACGAAAGGATGCAAATCATGCTGGAACTTGCTGGGAAGAACGCGCTGATCACAGGCGGGTCTCGTGGCATCGGGGCGGCGATCGTGCTTGCGCTGGCGGACAAGGGTGCGAATGTCGCGATGACCTATGGACGGTCGGCCGATAGCGCGCAACATCTCGTCGGGTTGGTAGAGGCAAAGGGGCGCAGAGCTGTCTCGATCCAGGCTGACAGCGCAGATCCGGAAGCGATACAACGATCCGTCGACGATGCTGTCCGCGCGCTGGATGGTATCGACATTCTGGTTAACAATGCCGCTATCGCGCGCTATAACGCCATCGCGGATTTCAACGTTGAAGACTTCGATGCGCTGTTCGCGGTTAACGTGCGTGCGCCGGTGCTTGCGGCAAAGGCCGCTATTCCGCATCTGAAAGCAGGCGGCCGGATCATAACCATCGGTTCGGCAGGGGCCGACCGCAGCGTTGGTGAGGGCAGCACGGTCTATTACATGACAAAGGCCGCGCTGCAGGCCTATACACGCGGCTTGGCGCGAGAACTTGGATCCCGAGACGTAACCGTCAATCTCGTTCAGCCGGGTTCGACAAACACCGAGAGCAATCCTGAAACGGGAGAATTTTCCGACTTTCAGCGCAGCCTGATACCGCTTGGCCGTTTTGGTCAACCTGAGGATGTCGCGGCTATGGTCGCGTTCCTGGCGAGCCCTGCCGCCCGCCACATTACGGGAACGATCTTAAACGTCGATGGCGGAGCGCTTGCATAGGCAGCAACCAGAAGCAGGTTAAGAAAGCACGATGCAACGTCATTCAACGGGGGGTGTCGGTCCTCAGTGGACAAAGCTTCGGCCAACCAGATTGATGCATTGTCCTGGCAATCGCGCATCGATCCGACCCTTGGGGTCCACGAACGCAAGACGATCGTGGGGCAGGAGGAGACATCACTGCGGCGTCTCCGACGATCTATGGTTCCAAATTCCCCGCGCGAACTGCTAAAGACGCGGGCTCTCTGCAGAGAACTGCCCAGGACTGTCTGTATGAACAGTCTTGGGCATTCCGCGAAGTCTATTTTTCGCCCTGGATTCCGGCCGGTCGGCGGCCAGCCGCGTTTCGAGCAATTCGATCTCCTGTGTGGCGACACGATAGGTGGCATGATCGTTGACGCCGATCGGGCCACCCAGAACCACGAAACGGTCGGCACCCAGCGGATCGAGCCGCGCCAGATCGTGCTCTGCGACATCGACATACTCGATGTCACACGGCTTTGCACAAGAGAGGTTCGAAGCTGCCGAGATCCTCGAACCCGACATGGCGAATGGCCTGCAAGCCGAGTTTTGTCATTGTGAAACCCTCTACTCCGACAGGTGTGATGCGGCCCGCACCGTCAGAATGTGCTCGAGATCCTTCAACGCAGCGGCTGCCGTCGCGAGCGGCTCCTTGCCGGATCCGATAGCGATCGTTTCGCCCATTGCGTCGGTGACGATACGGATCGCCTTGTCCTTTCCGCGTATGTTGGCGAAAGGATCGGCAAGCGGATAGGTTTTGATGCCGACCGATGCGCGGAATGTACCGTCAGCCTGTGCAAGGCTGCCGACCAGTTTCGGAACAAGCCCCTGCCTGCGCCACGCCTCGATGCGCTCGCCGGTTACCGACTGAATACCCTCGACGGTCACGTCATCCATCGTCAGGTCGGCGTCGAGGCCGAAATTGGCAAGGATCAGCAGCTTGCATGCGGTATCCCACCCTTCCGTGTCGTTACGCGGATCGGCTTCGGCAAAGCCGCCGAGTTGCGCTTCGCGCAACGCGGCATCGAAGCCAATCCCACGCGTCATCATGGCATCGAGCAGGTAGTTGGTCGTGGCATTAAGGATGCCTTCGACCTCAAGCACCGTGCAGCCCTTGAGGCTGTGATCCACAAGATCGATTGTCGGTAGGGCGGCCGCCGCCGCGCCGCTGAGCTTCATGAGGGCGCCCGATCGGTTTGCAAGTTGACGAAGTTCTTTTCCGCTGTGGACGAGCGCGCCCTTCGATATGACGATCACGTCACGTCCGGCAGACAAGGCTGACCGGATGTAGCCAAGCCCAGGGCCGCCGGTGCGGAAGTCGCTCGGTCCGGCTTCGACGACAAGATCTGCGTCGCTCGCCTGGATGAAGGAGGGGCCGGAGAGGCCGTCCTCGAGCGCGCCGAGCTGATATTCTTCGAGGCCACGATCGTCGAAAAGGCCGGCCCGTGACCCGCAGACCGCGACCAGCCGGATGTCGGTACCATAGACCTCGCGATAACGCGCGCGTCGCAACAGGAGAAGGCTCGCCGTGGCACGGCCCACGCCTCCGAACCCGGCAATCGCAACTCTTACCGTTCGCATGTGCATTCACTTTCACGGTTATTCACCCTTGGATGCTTTGCCGAAGGGCTCCGGAACAGGTTGAAGGTGCAACCAGTCGCGGCCGGACATGGCGTTGCCCTGTACCTGCTCGGACAGCCGTTCATTGCCACGCTGACGCACATCTTCTGCTGCCTTCTCCACATCCAGTTCGGCATAACCTAAAGTGCGCAACCCTTCGCCAAAAGCGGCACGATCATAAGATCTTCGAAAAGAAGAATGGAGACGGATTTCTGACCCTCGGCGCTTGTCGTCTCGCCCCGGTCCTGGAGAACCGACATGATGACCGCGGTCGATGAGAGAACGAAGCCCGCGCCGGCAATGAAAGCCACCGGGCCGGACAGGCCGAAAACCAGCATTCCCGTCAGCGCAAGACTTGCGATTGCAAGCGCGACATGCGTCAATCCAAGCCCGAAGATCTGGCCGCGCATCGCCCATAGTTTGAGGGGGCGCAGTTCCAGTCCGATCACGAACAAGAACATCACCACGTGTCAACGGCGGAGTAAAATCCTGCCACGCGGCGGCGCAAAAGTCGGCCACTTGTGGCGCGCGCATGAGACCGCCGGGAGGGCTTAGGCCCGAGCGGGGGTCTCATGCGCGCGTTGCGATTTTCGAAGGGCGTCAGCCGGCCTTTCGGGCGCGGCTTTGGGCGAGACGATAGCTGTCGCCGTTCATCTCGAGGATGCTGACGTGATGGGTGATGCGGTCGAGCAAAGCGCCGGTCAGGCGCTCGGACCCCAAGGTTTCCGTCCATTCGTCAAAAGGAAGGTTGCTGGTGATCAGGGTCGCGCCTCGCTCGTATCGTTGCGAGATCAGCTCGAACAGCAATTCCGCGCCGGTCTTTGACAGCGGCACGAAGCCCAGTTCATCGATGATCAACAGCTGGTAGGCGGCCATCTGCTTCTGGAACCGGATGAGACGCCGCTCGTCGCGCGCCTCCATCATCTCGCTGACCAGTGCGGCCGCTGTCGTGAACCCAACGGACAGGCCCTTCTGGCAGGCGGCCAGGCCGAGGCCGAGCGCCACATGGGTCTTGCCCGTGCCGCTGGGGCCGAGAGCGATAACGTTCTCCCTGCGCTCGATCCATTCGCAGCGCGCCAGTTCCAGCACCTGCATCCTGTTCAGCTTTGGGATGGCGGCGAAGTCGAAACTGTCGAGGCTTTTGACGACCGGGAACCTGGCCGCCTTGATGCGACGCTCGACCTTGCGACGGTCCCGTTCGATCATCTCCCGCTCGGCAAGCCGGGTGAGGTATCCGACATGATCGACGCCTTCGGTGGCGCACAGCCGGGCCAGCTTCTGGTACTCGCGCTGGAAACTCGGCAGCTTCAGGGTTTTGAGATAATGGGTGAGAAGGATCTCGGGTGCTTGGGTGTTCATGCGACTTCTCCCGCATCCGACGACAGGAGACGCATATACGCCTTCGCCGATGTCGTCTCGACCGTCGCCCTCGGCAAATACGGGTAGATGGACAGGTCCAGTCTGGGCGGCCGGCGTTCCACCCGGCACAGGATCAGATGCTTGACGGCGTCAAAGCCAATGGCGCCAAGCTGGATCGCCTGCTTCACCGCCGCATGCAGATCGGCGAGTTCGAAGCTCTCCAGCAGGCGGAGGACCTGCACGTACTCACGCCGGCCGTGTTTGGCCATGCGGCCTTCCATCAACCGGCGCAGCGTAGCGAACTCTTGCGGCAAGTCCCAGCCCTGGAGGGGCGCTGCCTGATCCAGCGAATTGATCTTCTGCTCGATCAGCGGCAGGTAATGGACAGGATCGAAGACGACGTCTTCCCGTTCCCAGCACCGAGGATGGCGGGCGATGATCTCGCCACGGCCACCAATGACCACTTCGTTGACATAGCCGCGCACCCACACATCCTGATGGCCATAGGCGACCGGGACGGAATAGTCGTTGGTCTTGTAGCGCACCAGCGACTGCGCCGTCACCTTGGCACTTGCCTGGTCGCAGGCATCAAATGGCGAGGCTGGCAAGGCGCGCATGGCAGCCAGATCGCGCCGCAAGCGCTCGCCGATCGTCTCGCTCTCGCCGCGCAGCCTGTCGCGCTGGCGCTTCCGGCACTGCTCCTCCAGAAAGGTGTTGAACGCCTCCCATGTCGCAAACTGCGGGATCGGTACCATGAAGTTGCGCCGGGCATAGCCGACGAGACCCTCGACGTTCCCCTTGTCGTTGCCCTTGCCGGGACGGCCATAGCGATCCCGGATAAGGTAGTGGGACAGGAAGCCGCTGAACAACGTCGCGCGCTTGCGGGTGCCGTCAGGCAAAATCTTCGCCACCAGGCAACGGTCGTTGTCGTAGACGATCGATTGCGGCACGGCGCCGAAGAAAGCGAACGCATGGACATGGCCATCGACCCAGGCCTCGGCCACTGCCGCCGGATAGGCCCGCACGTAGCAGCCGTCGCTGTGCGGAAGGTCGAGCACGAAGAAATGCGCCTTCTGCTCGACACCGCCGATGACCACCATCGCCTCACCGAAATCGGCCTGCGCATGGCCGGGCGGATGCGACAGCGGCACGAACACTTCCTGGCGGCGCTGATCCCGCTCGCGCATGTAATCCTTGATGATCGTATAGCCGCCAGTGAACCCGCATTCGTCTCGAAGCCGGTCAAACACCCGCTTGGCCGTATGGCGCTGCTTGCGCGGCACTTGTCTGTCTTCGTCCAGCCAGTGATCGATCGTCGAGACAAACGCATCCAGCTTGGGCCGCCGGATCGGTGATTGTCGCTGATAGCCAGGTGGCGTCGAATAGGACAGCATCTTGGAAACGCTGTCGCGCGATATGTTGAAATGCTTTGCAGCCTGACGCCGGCTCATGCCTTCCGAGCAAGCCAGTCGAACCTTCAGATATAATTCCACGGTATAGATCCCCAGGCCCTCCTGCGCTCATTGCAGAAGAGAAATAGGTGGCCGACTTTTACGCCGCCCGAAGCGGGACAATCCCGCCGCTACCGTGGTCTAATTTTGCACCGCCGCTCTCACCACGCCAAGCTCGGAGAAATGCAGGATGGACAGGGCGTCGGTGAACAGGCCGAGAAATGAGGGGCCGACCAGCACACCGGCCGCAAAATAGCCAAGGACGGACCCGAGCCCGAGCCGCCGAAACAGCGGCACTGCGACAACAGCTGCTCCCATCAGGACGATCGCAGGTCCTATCGTCTGCCCCAAATTGCCTTCAGCCAATCATCCGCCTCCCGATTTGTGAGCATGACCAACGGGACCAGCCGAATGGCGCGATGTCCCCAGCGCGTCACTGCGACCCGTAACCGTGCAGAGATGGGTTGGATAGGCGCGTGGATTGCGAAAGTCTGTCGCGGATAAGGGAACGCCGACCCCCTAGCTGATCTGAGGAAATTCTGCGAACTAAGGAATCCGGATCATCTATCGGCATGCAAACTCCAAACGAATTGTCGTTGTTGAAAGAGCATCGCATGTGGTGATCGTTTCGGAACCGGAGTTCGTGGCAGACGCGCACCAAATCCGGAGAACGCAAACCTTGGCGAAAAACCTTCGAGTTGTCCAAGTCAGAAGGTGCGCGAAACAGAAGGGCGATCGCATGAATACTGGTGTGGAAGCGAAAACCGCCCGTCGGCGGTCTTTCATCGCCGACACGTTGGCGTTGCTCCTGTTCTTCACGACGACCGGGGTCATCAACGAGCGTTTCATCGCCGGAATGACGTGGGAGCAGGTCCTCCACGCTCGTTTGCTGGGCGCGGTCCTCATGGTGCCGGTCGCGCGGCCGTACGGCCTTTGGCGTGACTGGCTCATGCAGCGTGCCAACGAGACGAGGCCGTCGCGACTGCTGTGGGACAGTGCTGCTCTCATGACGTTCCAGGTGCCGATCTACGCGGCCATCATCGCGCTTAGCGGCGCAGAGGGTGACCGACTGCTGAGTGGGATCGCTGGTGCCGCGGTCATGATGCTGGTTCTCGGGCGGCCCTACGGGGCATTTCTCAACTGGGTCAGACACCGTTTCGGTCTGCCCGGTGGAGGAACAAAACCGATGTCGCTGAATAGCTGAGAAGAGCGCAGCGGTGCTTGTTCTCTTGTCAGCTTCATCGAGACAGGCCACTCGACGCACGAGCGTTCATTCAGTCCACCGATGCTGCCGCCTTGAGAATGACATCTGCCGTCTCGTCAGGGTGAGACATGTAAACCATATGGCTGGACGTGATGTCAGTTGTGACGCTCCCGGCACGCTTGTACATCCAGCGCATCAGAGCCGGCGGGATCACCTTGTCCTCGGTCGACACGATGGCGAAGCTGGGCTTGTCGTGCCACGCGGCATGCTTGAACCGGGTCTGGTACGGCTCGAGTGCCATCGGCTTGGACGATGCCGACATGAAGTCGGTAACCTCTTTCGGCAGATCCGCAGCGATCGTCTCGCGATACGAACCGGGAGACGGAACGAATCTCCGCTCGTCGAGCATCTCCATGTCAATCTTCATCGGAAAGCGCTGAGAGAGTTCGGTAAGATTTTCACCTGCGTCCGGTTGGAGCGCCGCGACATAGACCATCGCGCGCACTTTATCCTCGCGCCCGGCCTCGGTGATGACCGCTCCGCCGTAGCTGTGCCCCACCAGGACGGTCGGACCAACCTGCTGCTGAATGATAAGACGGGTCGCCGCAATGTCATCCGCAAGGCTCGTATGGGGTAGCTGAACCGCGCTGACGGACAGGCCTTTTGCCGTCAGGATGTCATAGACCCGCCGCCATCCGGATGCGTCCATTGTCGCGCCATGAACGAGCACCACGTTCGTTGCGGCGGCGTAGACGGGACTGCAGATCGCCACGCCGGCAAAAAGGGTAAGCAGGCATTTCCGCATGATCATGTCTTCCTTGGGTCTCGATAATGATGTTCTGGAAGATAGGCCTTGTTGCCGTTATCGATTAGCCCGTAATATCCGCATGAAGATATCGATGAGTTGAATAAATGGATCGTCTCGTTCTTCGTGACCTTGCCGTGTTCGAGACCGTTGCGCGGCACAGAAGCTTCACGGCCGCCGCCGCAGAGCTCGGGATTTCACAGTCTTCATTGAGCTACGCGGTGAGCCAGCTGGAAAGCCGCATCGGCATGGCACTCCTGGCCCGGACCACGCGCAACGTTTCGCCGACCCAAGCAGGCCAAAGGCTTCTTGATGCACTGGTGCCGGCGCTTCAGGATATTGAAGACGGATTGGCAGGCCTGCAGGACATGCGCACGACAGTCGCCGGCTCTGTCCGATTGACGATGGTGTCCATCGCCTACGAGACGATCCTCAGACCTGTGATGGGATCGTTCAGGGAGATGTTTCCGAAAATTTCCGTGGAAGTCTCGATCGACGAGGGACTAAGCGACATCGTTTTCGACGGCTTTGACGGAGGTATCCGCTTCAACACGCTGATCCACAAGGATATGGTGACGGTGCCTCTGACCTCGTCGACCGCTGTGTCCATTGTCGGCTCACCAGACTATCTCCAAAAACGGGGTGTACCGCGCGAGCCGGAAGATCTCGCCGGTCATGCCTGCATTGGTTACCGCTATGCCACCTCCGGCAGACTATATCGGTGGCCCCTGGCGAAGGGGGACAGGAAAGCCGAATATGCGACAGACGGTTCACTGATCTTCAACGATGGTGACGCAATCCGCCGTGCAGCATTGGATGGGCTCGGATTGGCCTACCTGTTTCGTTCGCAAGTCGAAAGCGATATAGATACGGGAAGACTGGTGCCGGTCTTGGGGGATTGGCTCATCGACCTGCCCGGATTCAACCTTTATTATCCGGACAGGGCACGGACGGCTCCCGCCTTCAGAGCGATGATCGATTATTTGAAGCGTCCATATCGTTCACCCTGAGGAAGCAGTTCCACTGCGTATGCCCACTGTCGGCTGAAACTTCCCTGGCTTAAGATGGCTCCGCGCTTCGCACGGCTCCGTCTATTATCCCGGTGAACGTGGCGATGGCCTCGCCTTCGTCGCAGTCGCCCCGCAATTTTGCCGCCGCAAGGGCTTCACCGGCGCCGACCAGACCGACACAGCGCCGCTTCAACTCGTCCGAGGGTAATCGGCTGTGCGGCGCCAGCACTGCGACGAACATCGCCACGCTGTGGGCCAACAATTCCTGGAACACGGCAGCCTTTTCTTCACTGCCGGCGAGGGCCGCGCCAATCGCATGGAACTCGCCATCTATGTCGGCCGCACACTGGATGTAGGCGGCTGCAAGCAAACCCGCCGTCTCGGCGCCGCTGTGCTGACTGCCTGACATCGCGTCGCGAAAGGCGTCGACCTTTTGCGTATCGATCCACCTGTAAAGCGCAATGAGTAGCTCGGAGCGGGTTTCGAAATGATCGTAGGCAACCGGTTTCGACACACCGGCGCGGACAGCGAGGTGACCCAAGGTCAGACGATCCGCACCTTCCTCGCGAACGATCAACAAGGCGGTGTCGAGAAGTTGCCGGCGCCGCTCGGCCTTCGAGAGCCGCTTGGCGGTCGTTCCCTGTCGCTCGAGCGTTCGGCTCTGTTCCATATCGATCCCTCCTTGCCATCCTACCAATAGTAGGTTATGACTACCCATACCTACCAATGGTAACTTAAGAACTGATGGAAGGAAAGAGTTCATGCCCGTAAAACCGATCCTGATGATGGGCGGCTCCGGCGCGATTGGCCGCCTGAGCGCCCAAACCCTGCGCAGCCTGTATCCTGACGTCCCTCTGGTGCTGGCTGGTCGGGACGTCAGCAAAGCGCAGGCTGTTGCCGAGGAGCTTGGCAATGCCGATGCCGCGGAACTGGACCTCGCCGCCGAAGATCTCGGTCTGGGGGATCGGGACGTCGGTGCCGTCGCTGTCTTCTACGCCGACAACCGCCTGGCCGGTCTCCGGTTTGCGCGTGCGCGCTCGCTACCCCATCTCAACATCTCGTCCGGCGTCTTCGAGATCGCTCCGGAGATCGCGACTTACATGCACAAGCCCGACGCGGGCGCGGTGGTGCTCGGCTATGAATGGCTGGTGGGCGCGACAACGGTTCCCACACTCGAACTTGCTAAAAGCTTCCATCGCCTCGACAGCATCAAGATCGGCGCTCTGGTGGACGAGGAGGATGGCGGCGGACCGGCTGTCGCGGAAGATTTCGAACGCTTGTCCAGAATGATGCCGGCAGCACTCACGCGCCGCGATGGCACCTACATCTGGCGCGACGGTGAAGACGCCCAGGCGCGGTTTCTGGCAATCGACGGCACCGAAATCAAAGCCTCGGGCTTCTCGTCGATCGATGTCGCGGGCCTTGCAGCGGCAACCGGCGCAAAAGACGTTCAGTTCGATCTGGCAACCGGCGTCAGTTCAACGCGCCGTCGCGGCGAACCGAAGTCGACGGAGATCATCATCGAGTTGTCCGGCGAAGGGCGTGATGGTCGGTCGCTGCTGACGAAACATGCGGTCTTTCATCCCGGCGGGGCGGCGCCCTTGACGGCGCTGGGCGTTGCGATGATCCTCGAACGCTTGACCGGACTGGACGGACGGGATCCCGCTTTGCCTGGTCTTTACTTCCCCTACCAGTTGCTCGATCCGGCAACCTACCTCAATCGTCTGGAAGCGGCTGGCGGCGGTGTCTTGAAACTGGACCGTCCCTAACGACGCAGTGATTGGTTACGATAGGGACGACGGTTCAGGATGAACGCGCGGCCGGCATCGGATCGCCAGCCCGATGAAACCGGTCTGGCGATCCGATGAGGCGCATTAGATTTCCTCACCTGGGTGGGTAGGGTTCGACATCCGCAGCCCAATAGTGTCTGGCGATATTCTGGCTATTGCGGATGACGTGATACGCGATCTCGGGGTCGCCGCCCTGGAGCGTGCCTGGGTCCGCGCCGCACATCAAGCAGTACATCCTCTGGTGAACGACGCTCGCAAAATACTGCATCGACGGCGCGGATTTCTCCTGGCCGATGGCTCTCATATCCTCGACAGCCTTTTTGACCGCCTGCTCCAGAGCCAGAGACACCGCTTCAGCCAAGGCCTGGTCCGCGCTCGTGATGACATCGACAATCTGTCTTTCAGAGGGGGCGAGAACAGGGCAAGTTTCTGTTTCTGGCTGTAAACTATCCTTCAATGCGGGAGCACTCCTCACTTGCGAAGGACATCCTGCCATTCAGGATGTCGCTCGATCTGGGCTTTCGCGAACGGGCAGAGCGGAATGATGGAGACACCCTCGCGTCGTGCATCTTCGACGGCCTGGCGCACAAGCCGCTCACCAACCTTTCGGCCCCGCAAAGCGGCGGGAACATCGGTGTGGTCGATGATGATGAGCTGTGAGCCGGCCCGGCTGTAGGTCATCTCCGCTTCGACGCCCTCGATCACGATCCGGTACCGCCCCTTCGACGTCCCGTCCTCCCTTTCCACCGTCTCGCTTACCGATGCAGCGGCAATGTCCGGAGCCTTCACGTCCAATTCCCGAACTTTGCCGGGCTGGCCGTGCGTGCACTCGAGATTGTCGCGATCCCAGCCTCCGAGAGCAGCAGCAGCTTCATATGTCGAGACCAAAAACGCCGTCAGCGCTTCGTCAGGATCGGCCGCAGCCTGGACTGCCTCGTAAGGCAGGATGAATTCCGACAGCCCTTCGTGCCAGAACGCCGCCTCTGGCTGAACCGACGCCGCCCTGAAACCGCTCGGTGCCGGATAGGCGTAGGCATAGAATGCGGGATAATCGAGGCCGCCGCCGCCCGGCCAGAAGCCCGCCGAGGACACTTCGCGGTCATAGGCCTCCTGCGCCACGGTGTCTGGCAGTGCAGGAACGCCGCCCGGGTGGATGGGCGCCTGCCGGCCCGAAAATCGTGTGACGGCCAGATCGAAGCTCCCCCAGAAAAGGTGCACAGGACTGGATTTCCCGATGAAGGATGTCCGGAACGCTTTGAAAACCCGATCTATCGCCATCAGTGCCTGATGAAAATTCCGGACAGCCTCGCGGTCGTACGCGCGGTCACGATGATCCTCATCGAACGGCACGGGGTCTGCGACTTCATTGGGCTGGCCATGGAAGTCCGGTTTGCCCCCGAGTTCCAGGATCAGACGGGCGAAATTGGCGTGGAACTCTGCGACGGTCGATGGCCCCAGCGCAAACGAGGCGCGAAGCCCATCTCCATTCGTACCGATGACCGCATGTTGATGAAAGTCGAAGACAATCTCGATGCCGGAGCCATCGGGAATCGGAGAGGACGTCAGACCGGAAGGGGTGACGTAGAAGGTCGCGTTCCAGGAATGGTTGAGCCACGGTGTATGAGCGAGCCGGTATTTGCCGACGATCTGCAGGTAGAGATGCAGAGCCGAACATGTCTCTCGCCAGCTGAGGTAGTCGAGGCGGGGCCACTTTGTGCTCATTTTTCCGTCTCCGTTTCTGCCGAAACACGACCAGGTCGTGAATGCTGTTTCGGTTGGATCGCCCACGCCCGGACGATCGCGTCACTGTCGTCATTCCGGAAGTGGAATATGTTCGTCGCGATCGTCGGTCGGCAGGTCGAACAGGCCTTCGCCCCACTTCTGCGCCCGCCATTGGGCCTTGGCTTCCTCGATCCGCTCCCGCGACGAGGCGACGAAATTCCACCATATGTGGCGAGGCTCGGACAATGTGGCGCCGCCGAGGATCATCAGGTGAGCGCCTCTCGGCCCGGCCGCAACCGTGATCCGGTCGCCGGGGCGGAAGACCATCATCTGCGGTGCCTCGAACTCCTGATCGGCGATCGAGATCGAGCCTTCGACAATATAGATGCCTCTGTCTTCGTGGTTGTCCGGCATCGGGAGGCACGCACCCCCATCCAGTGTGACATCGGCATAGAATGTTTCGGAAAACATCGTTGCGGGAGCGGTCTTGCCGTAGGCGTTGCCGAGGATGAGCCGAAGCGATACCCCGTGATCCTCGATGACCGGCAGCATGTCCTCGCCGTAGTGGTTGAACGTCGGCGCCATGTCCTCGTTCTTTTCCGGCAGAGCGAGCCAGGTCTGGATGCCGAACAGGCTGTTCGGCCCGGTTCGGGCCGTCGCGGATGTTCGTTCCGAATGGGAAACACCGCGGCCCGCGACCATCCAGTTCAGCGCACCAGGGCGGATGATCTGGTCGGCTCCGGTGCTGTCACGGTGATGAAAGTCGCCGCGATAGAGATATGTGACCGTGCCAAGCCCGATATGCGGGTGAGGGCGGACATCGATGCCCTGGCCTGTCAGGAGTTCTGCGGGTCCTGCCTGATCGAAGAAGATGAAGGGTCCTACCATCTGTCGCTTCGGGGCTGGCAGGGCGCGCCGAACCTCGAAGCCGCCGAGGTCGCGGGCGCGGGGAATGATGAGAGTTTCAATCGCGTCGATACCGACCTCGTCCGGACAGCCTGGCTCGATTGCAGGGTTCCAACTCATCTGTAGACACCTTTCCATTCACTTGGCGATCGGTCAGAGTCTCTCGACTGCGCCCTGTTTGTTGAGGCATTCATCGCATGCCCAGCTACCAAGTCCGAAGTGCCGTCCTGACGATCGGCGCCACTTCCTTGCCCAGAAGCTCAATCGATCGCTGCATCCCGGCCGTATCGAGAGCCGCCGTGCTCATCTGAAACGTGATGCGCGAAACGCCGCCGAGCGTTTCACTCGCCCTCAGCATTTTGGCTGCCACCGTCGTTGGGTCACCGATCAGGAATGCACCTTCGGGACCCGCCATGCTTTCGAACTGCTGACGCGTCGGCGGCGACCAGCCGCGCTCGCGACCGATGTTGGCCGTCAGATGCGCCCAGCCGGGGAAAAAGGCGTCCTTGGCCGCCGCTTCACTTTCGCCGACGAAGCCCATGGCGTGAATGCCGATCTTCAGCATCTCCAGGCTGTGCCCCGCGCGCCTGCCGGCTTCCCGATAGAGATCGACGAGCGGACGAAAGCGCTCGAAGCTGCCGCCTATGATGGCGATCATCAAAGGCAGCCCCAGCGCACCAGCCCGGGCAAAGGATTGCGGCGTGCCGCCGACGCCGATCCATATCGGCAGCTGGTGTTGATGGGGACGCGGATAGACGCCGTGCCCGCTGAGCGCCGGACGAAAGCGCCCTTCCCAGGTGACATGTGTCGAGGCTTGCAGCGCAAGTAACAGGTCGAGCTTTTCCGCAAAGAGGTCGTCGTAGTCACGCGTGTCGAGACCGAACAGTGGGTAAGCCTCAACGAAGGACCCGCGACCGACGACGATATCGACGCGACCTTTGGAAATCAGGTCGAGAGTTGCAAACTCCTGGAAAACCCGCACCGGATCGGCGGCACTCAAGACCGTCACCGCACTGGTCAGTCTGATCTGGCTTGTCCGGGCTGCGGCGGCAGCCAGTATGATCGTAGGCGCGGAATCAAGGAACTCGCCGCGGTGATGTTCACCTATGCCGAAGACATCCAGTCCCACCTGGTCCGCCACTTCGACTTCCTGGATCAGTTCGGCCATCCGAAGGGTGGCCGACGGGACCTTCCCTGTAGCCGGGTCGGGGAGGATGGCAGCAAAACTGTCGATACCAATTTCCATTATGGGCCTTTTACCTTGCCTGTCGTCAGTCGAGAACATCGTTTCCAGCCTGTCGTCATACAGCGGCTTGCAGGCAGCGATTTGTCAATTGTCAGCAGGCATACGACAGGTTGCGGTCTAGAATTCTAGGGTGTCACCTCTGCAGACAACAGGGTAGCCCTCGTTCCTGAGAAGCTCTGTCGCCAGATGGGGAACAGCAGACCGAACTTTGGTGCGGAAACCACGTCATCGCCCGCTGGACTGGGTATTGCCGTCCGAGTTCCAGACTCGGGCTCCATCACACGTCTTGGGTTGAGTTTTGGACGCATGCCACTGAGCTAGACCGCAGTTGGCCCGGGTCCGCCATCGAAGCATTCGATAAGCATCTCTGTCAGAACGCGAACTTTCCGCGCAGGGAGCTGACCGGGAGGCCTTACGACAAAGATGCCCGCTGGCGGCGGCGGATGGCGTTTCATCACTTTCACGAGCTTGCCTGAGTCCAGCTCCATCTTGATGAGGTCGTCAGGAAGAGCGGCAATGCCCAGCCCAGCCGTTGCCGCGACAGCAAGCGCCACTCCATTGTCAGCCTTGAACCTTCCCTGTGGGCGAACGTTCACTATCTTGTCGCCGTCCATCACCTGCCAGGTCTCCGTTCCCTGCATAAGCGCCTGATGTTCAACGAGTTCGCTGGGTGTTTCAGGTGAACCATTCGCCTTGACGTAATCAGGGCTCGCGACGAAGCTCCCGAAGATGGGTCCAACACGTCTTGCCACGAGGTTGGAGTCCTGCAGTGTTCCGACACGGATTGCGCAGTCATACCCCTCGGCGATCAAATCGACGTACCGGTCACTATAGCAGGTCTGGATATGAAGCTGAGGGTGGCGGCGCGCCATTTCGCAGATCACACCTGCAAAATGGGTTGTGCCAAAGGTCAACGGCGCTGCAACGCGGAAACGGCCTCGGAGTTCTCCGGCAGGCAAAATTGTCTCCTTTGCGATGTCGATTTCCGCGCAGACCCGGGCCGCGTAATCTCGGAATGTAGCGCCGGCCTCGGTGATCGCCGCCCCGCGTGTGGATCGGGCAAGCAGTTGGACGCCAACCTCTTTCTCCAGGCGCAGGAGACGTCGGCTAACCATCGATTTGGATATACCGAGACGCAATGCAGCAGATGTTACGCCGCCTGCATCGGCAACTTCAACGAACGTCCTCAGATCTTCAATGTCCACGAAGTGTTCCTCTACCTGCGACACAGCTTAGCACGTTTCGGCACTACCGCATCACTCACCGCGGTGACAGGCTTGCGACTGCGACTGTAACTGCGCTTTCAGCATCGCATAACTGTCCCCTCAGACCGCTACCAAGGAACTATTTATGAATTTTCGTAACGGCCTCAACTCGCTGCTTCGTCCCGAAGACTCCGTTCTTGTTTTGATCGACCATCAGCCCTATCAGCTCGCAAATCTGAACAGCCACGATCCGCAAGCGGTTGTAAACAACACGACGGCGCTGGCGAAGGCCGCGAAGGTTTTTAACGTTCCTACCATCCTGACAAGCGTCGTCGCCGGCAGGGGCGGCCTGCTGTTCAAGCATCTCACTGATGTCTTTCCTGGACAGGAGGTGATCGACCGCACGTTTATCAACACTTGGCAAGACGAAAAGGTTGTTGAGAGGGTCAAGGCAACCGGGCGTAAACAGCTGATCATTGCGGGCCTCTGGACTGAAATTTGCGTCGCGATGCCGGCAATCCAGGCAGCTGGTGAAGGTTGGGACGTCACGGTTATCACCGATGCATCGGGTGGCACCTCGGTAGAAGCTCATGAGGTATCTGTCCAACGTATGATCGCGGCGGGCTGCAACATGATGACGTGGCTTGCGCTTGCTGCTGAATGGCAGCGCGATTGGGCTCGCGAGGATACCGCTGGCGCGTTAACGGACGTTATTATCCAGCACGCAGGTGGCAGCGGTATTGCATACCTGTGGGAGCAACAGCTCCTCAACACGCCTGTCCCGACGACCCCTTCGGGCGGCCACTAGGGCGCACGGGGTGACGGGATGTCGGACCGACCTGTTCCGCATGGATCGCATTATATCCCGTCACCTTCGAGCCAAGAGAGAACCTTCGCTCATGGCCGTCCACAGGTAACCAAAATTGCAGTCACGATCCCGGATGCCCATCGCTTACATCCGAATGCTGGCCAGACGCCTGGCAAGATACGGATATCGTTGAAACCTTTCGAGTCAGACGCGAAGCTATCGCTCGCGTGGCCTCTCGACGACCGGCGGACTACTGCCGGCGGAACGGATCAACACGTTGTACATGAAGCTTTCTAATCAGCATTGTCGAGACGACGTCGGCTGCGCTGTTCGATCGCGTCGGCAAGCTTACTTCTCTCTTCGGGAGTGAGGGTTGCCGCAAAGGTTACGGCGCTCTGCTCTACGGCCGTGCGGACGGTAGCATCTGCGGCCCGGGCTCGTGTCAGGGCATCAAGAACAGCCGCCTGATTGAGGACGGGTTCCCGTAGCTGTCGAGCAGCCTCCAGGCGCGCTTCACTTGCGGCAATGAGCATATTGTTTTCGCTTTTTCGAGCCTCTCGAAGAACCGCGCGGAAAGCCTTGCGGGTCTCTTGAGGAAGTTCCGAACCTGCGACGCGCAGAGCGCCGGCGAAGATCATGCGGTGCTCCCGGTTCAGCCAGAAGGCTCCCCCCGCGATCCCTGCGACAAGGAAAATGTTGAGAATGATCGATAGGGTGAGGAGGATACCCGTTTTGTGCATGACGGTTATTTCTCCAGGTCTGGAAGGTTGCCAAAACTCGTAACCGCGGCATCGTAAGGATCGTCTTGGACGAGCGTGGATGCGGCGACGCTGCCGGCTGCCAGGCCGCTGACTGCGGCAGCGAGGCCCACACCAAGCCACCAGAGCCGATGCCCGATGCCTTTCAATGGATTCTGCCCAACAGACGCAGCGACCTGAGATGCATCCCTCTTCTCTCTGCCGGCCATGCCGCGGCTCTTTTCATTATCGTCCAGAGCGGCTGCGACCCGGGCGAAGAGGTCAGCCGGGACCGGAGTGTCCTTCCAGACGTTCATAGCCGCGTCGAGAGCGTGGGCCTCGCGGAGCACCTGCATCGCAACGGGATCACGCAAAAGCCTTTCGGCAGCGACCCGCTCAGTCACTGGCCAGCGTTCAAGACCAGCTCCATAGATCTCGGTCAGGGCTCGGAAGCGCTGTATCGTCATCGGGTCAGTCATCGTCACTCTCCTGGTTCATGATGTCTTGCCGAAGGCGGCGGCGGGCGCGGGATAATAGGGACTCAAGAGCCTCAACGCTGATACCAAGCGCCTTGGCGGCCTGCGCACCGGATAGGTCCTGATAATGCACGAGAAGGATCGCATCGCGCTGGCGCTCGGGTAAGGAACGAATTGCAGAGGCGACGCGCGCACTGCGCTCCGTTTCCACCAGCCGGCTTTCGGGATCGGCATCAGGGTCTTCGATATCCAGCAGCACGCCCCCGAGGACCGCGCGGCGGGCTCTGTCGCGCAGCTTGTCGCGACAAAGATTGAGCGCCACGGTGTGAAGCCAAGTATCGAGGCGTGCTTCACCCTTCTGCCAATGCGGAGCCTGTCGGCAAGCCCTCACCATCACCTCCTGCGCGACTTCCTCGGCGTCAGCGGCATCCTGCAGAATGCGTACCGAGAACCGGAAGATCCGCGACAGCGCGGTATCGACGAGCGTGCGGACGGCGACGCTATCGCCGCCCGCGATGCCCTGCATCAGGACCAGATCCGAATCAGCCTGGCTCACCAGACACGCTTTCCCCGCAAAGATGTTCCAGCTCGAACACTCCGGAATGTTGGTGGGAGAGACAGATCGAGGGTTTCAGGATTGTCCTGGCCACGGGGCTTGTGTTTTCTATGCTCAGTAGTAGCGCCAGCCGCTGTGATGGCGGGCACGATGCCGCCAATAGCGGTGACCATCCCAGTAGCCGCGACCCTCATAGAAGATCCCGACCCTCGGTCCGGCCGGCACGATCACGACAGGGGGGCGCGGACCCCGGTTGGCCCGGCAGTAGCCGGCTGGGCCACGGTGGAAGCCTTTGCCGCATCCTTGCCGTGCCTCGGCAACAGGCGCAAGACTTGCAAAGGTGGCAACCGTCGTCAGCGCGATGATGAGATACTTTTTCATGACATCCTCGTTGGTTTCGCTTCGGAATGACTGGCATCCGAATATCCCTTACACGCCGGGATATGCCGTTTCCGTCGCAGCGGCAGTGCTTTTTTCTCACGGACGTGGAGCGGAGGCTCATGTTCTGGCGGAAGGGGAAGAGCTCAAGGAAAGGTGCCCTCTCTTCGTTACACTTTGCAGACCGTAACGACGGCGCGCTCAATTCGGGATCGTCTCGAAGGGGAAAATGCCGCAGAGCGCCGTGCGCCGAACGTATCCGGCCAAATCATGATGGGGAACAACAACCCTGCACCACGCGCCTTGGCACGACGTGATATTGAGCCGGACTTTGGCCGAGAGAAGAGCGATACCCTGTGCCGACGGACTGGCACTGCGGGACAGCGCCACCGGCGTCTTTATCCAGGGACCGATGACCGCTGTCCGTCGGCCGCTGAGCAGCGAGCGGTGCATCCATCCGGAGACTCCGTCACAATCCCGGATCTGACGCCAATTTCCAAACTCCTCGATGATCTCAACGGGTAAGCCTGGCGCTGTGTAAAGCCATTTTACTGGGTTCTCCTGCGATGGCCCGACTCTCATCCTGGCATTTTTGGCCTTGAGCGAGACGAATCGCGGTATCGGCAAACCCGTCTCGCGTCCCTTCTTCCATTGGATCGAAGCGGTGGTATCCGCCGGCATGGCCAGAACGCCGATATCGGCGCTGGCCACTATGCTGCAACATGTCATGACAAACAATGTTCTGCGCCACATGGGGAGAGAGCGTTGGCGAGAGCGGATTTTGCAGCGAAAAGGAAAAACGCGCACGCTAGTCGCACTCTTTAAGGTGCTTCAAGGCAGCCGTTACGCCAGTCAGGGAATAGGTGTAGGTCGTCTTGGTGCCGCGGCGCGATGTAGCCTTGATGATCATTTCGCTACCTCCTCTCATGGCATCGATCATGTCAGGGATACGGGTGGGTTTTCGGAGCCATGCGCTTTTTCCATCACTCATCATATGGAACCGCTCATCGCCGATACGGGCGGAGACTGGAGCGCCAGCTTTCAACCGATATCCCATCAAAGCCTGAGGTTCGTACTCCGCATGTGCTGCCTTCGTTGGAGCCAGGAGAAAAAAGTTGTCTCCATGATCGACGTCGGCTGGCCTTTCATCTGCAGGAATGGTGAGCATGTAGCAGGTTGGCGAGCTGCCGGTCTGGTAGGAATAGACGCCCCAGGCGTCATACTGTTTCACCATCGTCGGTTGCGCATTCGCGCTGGCTGCTGCAGCGATCGCGAAAACGGCAGTAAGGTAGCAGAACTTCATAGGCTGTTTCCTCAGCAAGTCTCTTCAGAAGGGCCTGAGCTGTGCGGCCCCTCGGCTGGGCGAATGATGGGGTGGACACGGCAATCAGAAACCCTCGTGGTTACCAAAAGGTTAATTTTTTAGGGATCGTGAATGGCAGCGCGATGCGACTGTCATCCTTCAAAGACAAAGATGAGGCTGCGGAGGGGAGCGAACCAAGCGGACGGGACGCTGAAAAATGCCGACAACCCCGCGAGCGATGAGGCGGAAAACCTGCGGGCTCGGTGTTTACTCGGGCAGCAACGCAGCAGTCTATTCGGGAGGCTATACCGGACGCGTCGCGTCATTCCCCTTGACGAGTCCCATTAATCCGATAATCTGGATATATGGAATCAAATAATGCCATTGCTGCGCTTGCCGCTCTTGCCCAATCCACCCGCTTGGACACCTTCCGGCTGCTGGTCCGCCATGAACCGGAGGGCATGCCCGCCGGTGAACTCGCACGCCTGCTCGGCGTGCCGCAAAACACCATGTCGGCCCATCTCGCGATCCTGTCGCGCGCCGGGCTGATCAAAGGCGAGCGCCACAGCCGCTCGATCATCTACCGCGCCGAGATCGACGCGCTGCGCGACCTGACCCTCTACCTGGTCAAGGACTGCTGCGGCGGCAGCGCTGAACTGTGTGCGCCCATCATCACCGCTCTCACCCCCTGCTGCGGCCCATCCGCTTCGGAGAACCTGCAATGACCACCGCCCGCATCTATAACGTACTGTTCCTGTGCACCGGCAATTCCGCCCGCTCGATCCTTGCCGAGTCCATCCTCAACGGCGAGGGGAAGGGGCGCTTCAAGGCCTATTCGGCCGGTAGTCGGCCCAAGGGGCAGGTGCACCCGCTGGCCCTCGATACGCTGCGCGCGCTCGGCTACGAGTCCACCGGCTTTCGCTCGAAGACCTGGGACGAGTTCGCCGAGCCCGGCGCGCCGCAGATGGATTTCATCTTCACGGTCTGCGACAACGCCGCTGGCGAAGCCTGCCCGGTGTGGCTCGGCCACCCGATGACGGCCCACTGGGGTGTCGAGGATCCCGCCGCCGTCGAAGGCACAGAGATCGAGAAGGGCCAGGCATTCTCCAAGGCAGCGCGCTTCCTAAAGAACCGGATCTCCGCGTTTCTCAGTCTGCCACTGACGTCGATCGACAAGCTGGCGCTGGAAACCCGTCTGCGCGAGATCGGCGCATTCGAAGGCAGCACGCGTCCGCAAGGACAGGTCGCCTGATGTCCACATTCGAGCGTTACCTGACCCTTTGGGTCGCCCTGTGCATCGTCGTCGGTATCGGTCTCGGGCATCTCATGCCCGGCGTGTTTCAGGCCATCGGTGCGGCCGAAGTCGCCAAGGTCAACCTGCCGGTGGCGGTGCTGATCTGGCTGATGATCATTCCCATGCTGCTGAAGATCGATTTTGCGTCTCTGGCGCAGGTCGGTCGCCACTGGCGCGGCATCGGCGTTACCCTGTTCATCAACTGGGCGGTCAAGCCCTTCTCCATGGCGCTGCTCGGCTGGCTGTTCATCGGCTGGCTGTTCCGCCCCTACCTGCCGGAAACGCAGATCGACAGCTATATTGCTGGCCTGATCATCCTCGCGGCGGCACCCTGCACGGCGATGGTGTTCGTCTGGTCGAACCTCACCAAGGGCGAACCGCACTTCACGCTGAGCCAGGTGGCGCTGAACGACGCGATCATGGTGGTGGCCTTCGCGCCGATCGTCGCCCTTCTGCTCGGTCTCTCCGCCATCACCGTGCCGTGGGATACGCTGATCCTCTCGGTGGTGCTCTATATCGTCCTGCCCGTGATCGTCGCCCAGGTTCTGCGCCGCAGCACGGACGTCGAACGCATGGCCGGTCGTCTGCAGCCGCTCTCGCTAGTGGCACTGCTCACCACCCTCGTGCTGCTGTTCGGCTTCCAGGGTGAGCAGATCATTGCGCAACCGATGGTCATCGCGCTTCTTGCCGTACCGATCCTGATCCAGGTCTACTTCAATTCCGGACTTGCCTACCTGCTCAACCGCGTCAGCGGCGAGGAGCATTGCGTGGCCGGTCCGTCGGCCTTGATCGGTGCCTCGAACTTCTTCGAACTGGCCGTGGCTGCCGCCATCAGCCTGTTCGGGTTTACCTCCGGCGCAGCGCTGGCCACCGTGGTCGGCGTCCTCGTCGAGGTGCCGGTGATGCTGTCGGTGGTCTGGATCGTTAACCGCAGCAAGAACTGGTACGAGCGCGGCGCCGCGGTCCGGACCAATGCCGCCACCATCAGAAAGGTCTGAGACCATGGACGTCACCATCTATCACAACCCCGCTTGCGGCACGTCGCGCAACACGTTGGAGATGATCCGCAACGCCGGCATCGAGCCGACCGTTATCGAGTATGTGAAGCATCCGCCGTCGAAAGCGACGCTCGCCACCATGATCGCGGACGCGGGCCTCACCGTGCGTGAAGCCATCCGCGAGAAGGGCACGCCCTATGCCGAGCTTGGTCTCGACACCCCGGACCTTTCCGACGACCAGCTGCTCGACGCCATGCTGAAGCACCCGATCCTGATCAACCGCCCGTTCGTGGTCACCCCTCTCGGCACGCGGCTGTCGCGCCCGTCCGAAGTCGTGCTCGACATCCTGCCGGAGACGCACAAGGGTCCCTTCACCAAGGAAGACGGCGAGCAGGTCCTCGATGCGGAGGGCAAGCGCATTGGCTGATCTGCCTGCCCTCGACCGCGACCACCTGCGCCAGCCGGACCTCGACGCGCTGCGACCGCCATTTTCGACCCACAAGCCACGCATCCTGATCCTCTACGGTTCGCTGCGCACGGTATCGTACAGTCGCCTGCTCGCGTTCGAGGCGGGCAGGCTGCTGGAGGAACTGGGCTGCGAAGTGCGGATCTTCGATCCCATAGACCTGCCGCTGCCCGATGCCGCGCCGGTCACGCACGCCAAGGTGCAGGAACTGCGCGACCTGACCCAATGGTCGGAAGGCCATATCTGGATCTCACCGGAGCGCCACGGTGCGATGACCGGTATCATGAAGGCGCAGATCGACTGGATTCCGCTTTCGGTCGGCTCGATCCGACCGACGCAGGGCAAGACCCTTGCCGTCATGCAGGTGTCGGGCGGCTCTCAATCGTTCAATACGGTCAATCACCTGCGCATGCTCGGTCGCTGGATGCGTATGATCACCATCCCCAACCAGTCCTCGGTTGCCAAGGCCTTCCAGGAGTTCGACGCAGACGGTCGCATGAAGCCCTCGTCCTATTACGACCGGGTCATCGACGTCTGCGAGGAGCTGGTCAAGTTCACATGGCTGACGCGGGACGCATCCGGCTATCTCACCGATCGCTACAGCGAACGGAAGGAAAACGCCGAAAAGCTGGAGCAGCGCGTGAGCCTCGCGTCCATATGACCGCACGGCTGCCGGTTGCGGCCATCCTGGCACTGGGTGTCACCCAGATCATCGGTTACGGCACCCTCTATTACAGCTTCAGCATCCTGGCGCCGGGCATGGGCGCCAGCCTCGGCTGGTCACAGGAATGGATCTTCGGCGCGCTTTCGGTCGCCCTGTTGATCGGTGGGTTCACCGCGCCGTGGCTCGGCAGCCTCATCGACCGGGTCGGCGCGGGCGTGGTGATGACCGTCGGCTCTGCCGTGGCCGCCGCCGCATTGGTTGCCTGCGCCTATGCGCCCGGCAGAACCACCTATGTCGCCGCCCTGATCGGCATTGAGGTCGCCGCTAACCTCGTCCAGTACGGGGCTGCCTTTGCGCTCCTGGTTCAGCTTCAGCCGACCGTGGCCCAGCGCAGCATCACCTACCTGACCCTGATCGCGGGTTTCGCCTCGACGCTCTTCTGGCCGCTCACGTCGAGCCTTCAGACCCATCTCTCCTGGCAGAACGTCTATCTGGTCTTTGCAGGCCTCAACCTGCTGGTCTGCGTGCCGCTGCATGCTTGGCTGGCAACGAGAGTTACCCACAGCCGCAAACGGGCCGCATTATCTCCGGCCCAGCCGGTGATCGGCACACTGCCACCGGAACGCAGGCGCTCGGGGTTCCTGCTCATGACCACGGCCTTCGCTCTGCAATACCTCGCGGGCGCAGCCGTTCTGGTGCACATGGTGCCGCTGCTGGCGGGACTTGGGCTGGGCGCAAGTGCCGCTATCGTCGGCACGCTGTTCGGCCCGTCGCAGGTTGCCAGCCGCCTGATCAACATGGTGTTCGGCAAACGCCTCGACGCCCTGCATCTGGCCCTGATCTCGGCGGCCCTGATTCCGGTCAGCACGGCGATCCTGATCCTGAGTGCTCCGTCGATTCCGGGTGCCATGGTTTTTGCCGTCATCTTCGGCATGGGCAACGGCTTGCTGAGCATCGTCTCCGGCACGCTCCCGCTGGCGCTGTTCGGCAGTGAAGGCTACGGCAAGCTTCAGGGCCGGATGATGGCAGCCCGCCTGATCGCTTCGGCACTCGCGCCTTTCGCACTTGCCCTCACGATAGAGTGGTTCGGCATCCGTGTTTCGACAGGTGGAATTATCATCCTGGCGCTGCTGGCAGCTGTTGCGGTCACAACGCTGCTCCGCTTTAAACGATAAGGCCGATCCCACCGACGTTGAATACTTGGCTGATGACGGCCCCAGACGCGTACGCCACGTCTGTCGCCTTTGCGCCGGTAGCGGACGTTGCGCCTCCCGCAAAGCGCCTTATTCTGCGACGTCCTAAGGTAGGAAAGACACGTGTCCCTTGATCGGGAATGAGTGCTGGTCCATTCGCGGCCGACGCCGGAGGCTTAGGTTACATCTTCATCGGTACTCAGAACAAACCCCGGAAACCTGTTCACGATAAAGCTAGGCAGTTTCGCTCCAAGTCTGCCATTTCGGCAACGGAACTGCGTTGAGCAACGTCCTGGTGTAATCATGAAGGGGCGTGGCGAAGAGTGCAGTGGTTTCGTTCTCCTCGACAATACGACCTTGTTTCATAACGAGGATACGATCGGCAAAGTGGCGCACGATCGGCAGGTCATGCGTGATGAAGATATAGGACAGGCCAAGCCGGTTGCGCAGATCCGCCAACAGATCGATGACCTGCGCCTGGATCGACACATCGAGGGCTGAAACCGCCTCGTCGCAGATAATGAGTTCCGGCTCGCTGGCAAGCGCGCGGGCGATGGCGATCCGCTGGCGCTGTCCGCCAGAAAACTGGTGGATGTAGCGTCCTTCATGCTCGGCCTTCAGTCCGACGAGTTCCAGAAGCTCGACGACACGGTCTCTCCATCGCGTGCGCGGCAGGATGTCGCCGTGGATCTGCCACGGTTCGGAGATGATCGAGCGGACACTCATGCGCGGATTCATCGAGCCGTACGGGTCCTGAAACACCATCTGGACCCGGCGACGAAAGGCCATCAGGTCTTTTCCCGTAAGATCGAAGATGTTCTGCCCGGCAAAGATAGCCGTGCCCGATGTCGGCTCGTTCAGGCGCATCAGCATGCGCGCGACGCTCGATTTGCCGGAGCCGCTCTCGCCGACGATGCCCAGCGTTTCGCCTTTGCAGAGATGAAAGCCGACATCCTCCACCGCCTTGAACACGGATTTCCCGGCAAAAGCGCCAGATGACAAGACGTAATCCTTGCCGAGCCCTTCCACCTTCAGCAGTACCTCGTCGGCCCGTTCCCTGGAGCGCTTGTGCCCGGCATCAGCAACCTCGCCATGCGGCAGCGCAGCGATCAGTTTCCGGGTGTAAGCGTGCTGCGGCGTCTCAAACACCTCTCTGGCGGGTCCGGCCTCCACCACCTTGCCGCTGTTCATGACAATGATCCGGTCCGCCATGGACGCCGCCACCTCAAGATCGTGCGTGATCATGATCAGCGCCATGCCGGTCTCGCGCTGAAGATCGCGCAGCAGGTCCAGGATCTGTGCCTGAACGCTGACATCGAGCGCCGTGGTCGGCTCATCGGCAATGAGGATATCGGGTTTCAGCGCGATGGCGATGGCGATCATAATGCGCTGGCGCTGGCCGCCGGAGAACTGGTGCGGATAATGATCGACGCGCTGCTCGGGGTCTGGAATGCCAACGCGGCGCAGGAGGTCGAGGATCCGGGAGCGCAGGTCGCCGTGGCCTTCGCCGTGGCTGCGATAGACTTCTTCTATCTGTCGGCCGACCGTGTAGACCGGGTTCAGCGAGGCGAGGGGATCTTGAAATATCATCGCGATGCGCCGGCCGTTAAGGCCCCGCCGCTTGTCCTCGTCGAGGTGCGCGAGCTCGTGGCCGTCGAACAGGCAGCGGCCGGAGACGATGTGGCCGGGCGGGCAATCGACCAGCCCCATCAGCGCGCTGGTGCTGACACTTTTGCCCGAGCCGCTCTCGCCGAGAATGACCAGCGTCTCGCCGCGCGCGACATGGAACGAGACATCATTGACCGCGCGGACGGGATCGCCATCGGACAGGAAGTCGACCGTCAGTCCCTCGACCTGAAGGATGGGTGCGGGCATTCCCGCGTCTTCGATCTTGCTCATCGGGCAGCCTTTCTCAGGGCTTGCAACCGCCAGCGCTGCTGCGGGTCGGCGACGGTGCGCGCCCAGTTGGAGAGAATGTTGAGCGACAAGGTGGTCATCATGATCGCAAGGCCCGGCCAGAAGGCGATCCACCACGCCGTCTGCAGATAGCCTCGCCCGTTCGCCACCATGGCACCCCAAGTGAAATCGGGTGGTTGTATGCCGAGGCCGAGGAAGCTCAGCGCGGACTCCGCAAGGATCACGGTCGCAAAATCGATGGCCGAGATCGTGACCAGCGTCGGCAGAACGAGCGGCGCGATATGGCGGAAGACGATGCGCACCGGCGAAGCACCCATCGAGCGGGCCGCGCTCACGAACATCCGCTCGCGAAGCTCCAGCACCTCTGCGCGGGCTGTTCGCAGGTAGATCGGCAGGCGCGTGATCGCCAGCACGATGACGAGGTTTGTCATGCTCGGCCCGAGCGTATAGAGGACGATCAGGGCGAGGAGGAGCGAGGGAAAGCTCATGATCACATCGGCGAAACGCTGGATGACATGGCTGTACCAGCGCTCGGAATAGCCGGCGATCAGCCCGAGTGCGCCGCCGATCAGCATGGAGCTGAACACGGCCGCCGCAGCGATCAGGATCGTGTTCTGCGCGCCGACGATCAGCCGCGCAAGGATGGGGCGCCCGAGCGTGTCTGCCCCGAGCACATAGAGAAAGCCGCCATTGAAGGTGAAAGGCGCAAGGTTCCGCTGGCGCAGGCCGAGCCGTCCGGCAGCGTCACCGACGAGCAAAGGGCCGAACAGGACCAGGAGCAGGAGCAGCACGAGAAAGAGGGCGGAAGCAAACGCCATCTTGTCGCGCCAGAGGTAGGAGAGGAGCGGCATGCGCGGAGAGATCGCCGCGACGGGAGCCGAAACAAGCGTCATCGGGCCTGCCTTCTAGTAACGGATGCGGGGATCGAGGAATGCGTAGAGAAGATCGATTGCGATATTGAGAAGGAAGATCGCGACGGCCGTTACGAGAATCGTCGACTGGACGACCGCGAAATCGCGCTGGATGATCGAGTCGATCATCAGCTTGCCGATGCCCGGCCAGCCGAAGATGGATTCGACCACGACCGCGCCGTTGACGAGCCCTGTCGCAAGGTCCCCCGCCACCGTGACGATCGGCAACAGCGAATTGCGCAGCGCATGGCCGAAGATGATCTCGCGGCGCGGCATGCCCTTGGCCCGGGCCGTCTTGATGTAGGCGGCGGACAGGGCCGACAGCATCGTGCCGCGAACCACCTGCACCAGGAGACCGAACGGGCGCAGCGTCAGCACGAAGATCGGGAGCACCCAGTGCGCCGCACTTCCCGTGCCGGAGGTCGGCAGCAATCCGAACCCGACGGCAAAGAGAAGGATGCCGACGATAGCGATCCAGAAATCGGGCGCGCTGGCGCCGGCCAGCGACACGAGGCTGGCGATGCGGTCGAACAGGCTACCCGGACGCGCCGCAGCGAGCGATCCGACAACGATAGCCAGCGACGTCGCAAGCGTGATGGCGAGAAAGGCGAGCTTCAGCGTTTCGGGAAACGCCTCCAGCGCGACCTCCATGGCCGAGCGGTTCTGCCGCAGCGACTGGCCAAAATCGAGTTGCGCCAGATTGCCGAGATAGGTGAAGAACTGGACGATCGCCGGTTGGTCGAGCCCGTTCAGCCGTGCAAACTGGGCGCGCGCATCGGCGCTCGCGTCCAGGGGCAGGTAGAGCGCAGAGGGATCGCCTGTCAGGCGTGTCAGGAAGAAGACGAGCGTGACGAGGCCGATGATCGAAATCAGGCTGTACGACGCACGACGTCCGAGATAGCGGAGCATGGCAGGCCCTCGTTTGAGACCGTATCAGCCGGGAGAAAGCCGGCATGACGGACAGACGCGCGGCAAGGCACCGCGCGTCTGTCCGTCCTCATGACTTGATGCCGATATTGGCCAGCGGGATTTCGCTGTTGGTGGTGATATCCGGCTTCCAGTCGAGGCGCTTGCCGACGCGCGTGTAGCCGATCATGTGGAACATCGGGATATCGGACACGACATCGGTGCGAACCTTGGCAAAGAGGGCCTTGAACTTCGCCGTGCGGTCATCGCCGGTTGCCGCCAGGGCCTCGTCCACCTGCCTGTCGAGCGCCGGGTCGTTCACGGTCGCATAGTTGCCGGTCGAGCGGTAAAAGATCGGAATGGTGAACGCCGCATCGCCCTTGTTGTTGTCGTGCATCATCTGCAGCAAATTGGCGCCGCGGTTCTCCGGGTATGGCTTCTGCAGGTACCGCAACCAGTCGGCGACATCGAGCATCGTCAGCTTCACGTTCAGCCCGGCGTCCTGCCACATGGCGACCATGGCCTCCATGGCTTCCGAGCCGTTGGGATAGATGCCGTTGCGGCCGATGAGGGTGATCTCGGTTTCGACCGGGACGCCCGCAGCCTTTGCCTCTTGCACCAGCTTCTTGGCCTCAGCGGCATCATATGTCCATGGCGAGAGGGCATCGTCATGTCCGTTGATGCCGGGCACGACCATCTGCGACGCGCGCTTGATGTCGTCTCCGAACAATTGGGCAAGCCCGTCCCAGTCGATGGCGAGGTTCAAGGCCTTGCGGATGCGCAGATCGTCAAGAGGCGGCTGCGCCGCGTCGATGCGGATCGCCGTCGTCTCCGAGTTGAGATAGGAAAAGTCCGTTTCCGGATTGGAGGCATCCTGGATCGCGATCGACGGGGTCAGGTCGGCCTCGCCGGTCTCGATCATGGCGGCCCGGATCGACGATTCCGCGCGCCAGACATAGGTCGCGGCCGTCACTTTCGGTTTGTCGCCCCAGTATTTGTCGAAACTGACGAGCTCGACGGTCTGCGTATTGAAGGTCTTCAGGCGAAACGGTCCCGTGCCGACCGGATCGTTGACGGCCTTGTCGGCCGGCGTCTTCGGCGACACCACCATCACCACGCTGAGCAAGGTGGGAAGGATCGGCTCCGGGCGATCGGACTTGATCTCGACAGTCAGGTCGTCAACGGCGGTCACCGTCAGTTTGGCATCGCCGAACTTCGCCATGTTGTTACAGTTCAGCTTGCCGCCCGTCATGCGCTCGATGGAAAAGGCGACCGCCGCCGCGTTGAAGGGCTCGCCATCCTGGAAGGTCACGCCGTCCCTGAGCTTCAGCCGCCATGTCTGCGGATCGACCTGGCTCCATTCGGTCGCGAGCTTGGGGCGCGGTTGCCCGGTCGCCGCATCAATGACCGTCAGCGGCTCCACCACGTTCTGGGCGAGGATCTGCCCGACATTGGTGATGATGGTGCCGCAGGGCTCAAGGTTCGCCGGCTGCTCCGGCAGCACGATGCGGATCGCCGTGGCGTCCTGCGCCATGGCATAGGATGCTGACGCCGCCGCCAGCAGGCCTCCTGCGATAAGACGTAATGTGATGCCAGTCATGTTGCTCCTCCCGATTGAACACGATGTCGTCTAAATTCTTTCGAACCGATACGCGCGATGATCACGGCGTGTATCGCCCGATCCATGAACCGATGGATCCGGCCATCGCCTCACCGTGCGCGACGGCGGAACGCCTCGTCAGGCGCCGGCGGTTTCGATTAGGCTTGCCAGCATTTGCTTTTCGTCAGGGGTCAGGTCCGTCAGGGGCGGACGAACCGGCCCCGGCGTCTGGCCGATCAGTTCGACGCCGGCCTTGATGATGGAAACGGCGTAGCCGGCCTCGCGGTCGCGCAGAGCGGCGAACGGGAAGAAGAAGCGGTTGAGGATATCCTCCATCGTCGCCCGATCACTCGTCCGCATCGCCTTGTAGAAGCGCTGCGCCAGCGCCGGCACAAAATTGAACACGGCGGAGGAGTAGGTCGTGACGCCGACGCCGTTGAACCCTTCGGCAAACAGCTCATGTGTCGGCATGCCGCCGATATAGCAGAGCCTGTCCCCCAGCTTGGCGGTGACGTGACGGACGAGGTCGACCCGTCCTGTGCCGTCCTTGAAGCCAATCAGATTTGGGCAGGCCTCCGCAAGCCGCGCGACAGTATCGGCGGTCGCAACCGAATTGGCTCTGTTATAAAGGATGACCCCGAGCGGTGTGGACTGGCAGACCGATTTGACGTGCCGGTAAATCCCATCCTGCGACGCTTCCATCAGATAATGCGGTAGCAGCAGCAAACCATCTGCGCCGGCCCGCTCCGCCTGGCGCGCGGTGTCTATGGCAAGCGAGGTGCCGTAGCCGCAGCCTGTGATGATCGGCACGCTGCCGGAGGCTTCCTTGGCGGCCTTGGTGACCAGGCCAACTTCTTCGGGCGATAGGGAAAAGAACTCGCCCGTGCCACCGGCGGCAAAGAGCGCCGCCGCCTCGAAGCCGGAAAGCCACGCCACATGCCGGCTGTAACTCTCCAGATGAAGGCTCAGGTCGGTGTTGAAATGGGTGACGGGAAACGACAGGAGACCCGATGCGATGGCAGACTTGATTTCCTCAGGCGACAACAGAACCTCCCATTCGTTGAAGGCTAAGTCGTATTATGACTTTTAAGATGAGTCAATCTGCAACCGTCGGCTTATGCTTCGGCCGTGACACCAAGGAGCGGTATCTCTCCATGCCGGTCAGAAGATGCACGCGCATAGCTTCGCGGGCACGCTCAGACTCCTGGGCTGAGATGGCATCGGCAATGGCGCGATGCTCGTCCAGAATTGGATGATCGCGGCTTGGCAGGGGATCGACGCCGCCCATGACGCTTTTGAACTTCACGCGCGGGATCATCCGGCGGCCGATATGCTCAAGGAACAACCTGAAGCGTGCATTGTTCGTGGCGGTGGCCACCGCCATGTGGAACTGGAAATCGACCTCGTCCGTCGCCTTTTTCATTTCCATCAGATCTCCGAAACGATGGACCTGTGCTTGAATTTCCGCCTCCTGTGCAGGTGACCGACGCAACGCAGCAAGGCCTGCGGCCTCGACTTCAACGCCGATGCGAAGCTCCAGTTCTTCGATGATGTCGGAGATTTTATCCGTTTCCCGGCTAAAAAGATCCTGCAGCAGATCACTAGGTCGCGACGCGACGACGAAAACCCCTGCACCCTGGCGCGACTCGACCATCCCGTCTGCCCGCAACGCCGCTATCGCCTCCCGAATGACGGTCCGACTGAAGCCAAAGCGACTGATTAAGGCTGGTTCCGTTGGAAGTTTGTCGCCAACTGCATAGACGCCCTCCTTGATCTGGGCTCTGATGATGTCAACGACGTCACTCGAATAGCGGCGCCCCCTTTGTGGTGCTGCACTCATTGGAGAGGCCTTGCGAGATCAGATGACATTCTGGAATTCGTATGACGATATGGGTTCATGGAAGCATGTACCGGTCCGTTCCTCGTTGCGAGGTGACGATCTTCCTGTCAGGAAATCAAGTCAATTCGATTGAACGGATTTTGATCGAGATCTGGTTGTCTTCAGTGGATAGTGGGCAGGTAAGCGATCCGGCTATGGATCGTGTCCCATGGAGTGGTGTAGCTCCGGCGTCCGCCGTGCCTTCCGGACGGAGCCGGGAAAGGATCAGCTTGCGGCTGGCAGGCTGATGAGTGGATCATCGCTCATCGTGGCGATGGTTTCCAGTGTCATGTAGCGGGATCGCTGAATGGCCCACTCGTCATTCTGCTCAAGCAGCAAGGCACCGACCAGTCTGACGATGGCATCGTCGTTAGGGAAGATGCCGACGACCTCGGTGCGTCGCTTGATCTCGCCTTTGATACGCTCGATCGGGTTTGTTGAATGAAGCTTGGCCCAGTGCGGCTTGGGAAAGGTCATGTAGGCGAGCACGTCCTGCTCGGCGCTATCCATCAGCGTGGCGAGTTTCGGCACCTTCGGCCTGATCTGGTCGGCAACATTGCGCCATTGGGTGCTTGCGGCCTCTGGGGTGTCCTGGGCAAATGCCGTGGCAATGAAGGCGGAGACGACGCGCCGTCCGCTCTTTCCTGCATGGGCCAAAGCATTGCGCATGAAGTGGACTCTGCAGCGCTGCCAGGTGGCGGAGAGCACCTTCGATACCGCGGCCTTGATGCCCTCATGCGCATCAGAGACGACGAGCTTCACGCCGCGCAGGCCTCGCCTGGTCAGCTTTCGCAGAAACTCAGTCCAGATTGCCTCGGCCTCGGATGTCCCGATTTCCATGCCAAGCACCTCGCGTCGGCCATCGGTGTTCACGCCCACGGCGATGATGACGGCAACAGAAACAATGCGCCCGCCGCGACGAACCTTGAGTTAGGTCGCGTCGATCCAGAGATAGGGCCATTCGCCCTCGATGGGGCGGTCGAGGAAGGCTTTGACCTTGTCGTCGATCTCCTCGCAAAGCCGGGACACCTGGCTCTTGGAGATGCCACTCATGCCCATGGCCTTGACCAGGTCATCGACAGAACGAGTCGAAACACCCTGGATATAGGCTTCCTGGATCACGGCCGTCAGGGCTTTCTCCGCCATGCGGCGAGGCTCCAAGAAGCTCGGGAAATAGCTGCCTGTGCGAAGCTTGGGAATGCGCAGCTCGACGGTTCCCGCACGTGTCTCCCAGTCACGGTCGCGATAGCCGTTGCGCTGGGCAACACGAAGCGAGCTCTTCTCGCCATAGCCCGCGCCGGTCTTTGTGCCGACCTCCAGCGCCATCAGCTTCTCGGCAGCAAAGCCGATCATCTCGCGCAGCAAATCAGCGTCAGCGCTCTTCTCAACGAGTGAGCGCAGGTTCATCATATCGTCGGTCATCGGTGGTGTCCTTCAGGTTGGCTCTAAGCAACCCGACCCTAACGGAAAACACCGGTGACCACCCTGTCAGCTACACCACGCTGCGGGAGTACGTCATGCCAAGCTGATAACTGCTTGTGGGTGCAAGTCCCATCCGGCCAAAGCCTTAGCAGGCAAGCCGGGACCGAGTCTTGCGGGCGTCGCGGTAACGCGGGGTCTGAAGTGTAGACAGGAGCCATGCGGGGTGCGGGAATGAGCCTCGAAAGGTGGATGTTCACGGAGGCCGAGTGTGTTCCCTAAACACGAAGGCAACACGCGTATCGTCGTTATGCGAGATGATGCCGCTCCGTCGGGGTCGATGGCCGGATCACGTATGGAAGGCAGTTATCGGAACATGAGAGGCCCGACCGGGTCCGCCAGACTGGTCTCTGGTGGGGGGCAGCAACAAGGCACTGCCGGAGTTGTTGACCGAGCTGAGGTCGGGAGTCGGACTGGTTCATAGTACCAATGAAACCGTTGAAGGAAACGAAACGCGTGGAGGGAAGGGATCGGCCCGAGAGGATCTCGCAAGAGGAGGCCAGGGTCCGGACACAGAGCCGGGTTGTCCTGATGCCAAACCTCGAGCGGGTGAACGCGGCAGCCAGACAGGTTGCCCGAACTCGGTTCACTGCACTGCTGCATCACGTCGATCTGAATGCGCTTCATCGTGCATTCAGACGGCAAAAACGGCAGGCAAGCGCAGGCGTCGATGGGATGACTGTGGCGAAGTACGAAGAGAGGTTGGAGCAAAATCTTCACGATCTCTGCGAACGGGTCCACACGGGTCGCTACCGGCCACAGCCGGTGCGACGTGTTTACATTCCAAAAGCCGATGGCGGAAAACGGCCACTTGGAGTGCCGACCCTGGAGGATAAGATCGTCCAGGGCGCGGTCGCTGAAGTGCTTAGTGCCGTCTATGAGGCCGACTTTTGCGGGTTCTCCTATGGCTTCAGGCCAGGGCGCAACCCGCACATGGCACTGGATGCATTGCATACAGCGATCATGAGCCAGCGCGTGAACTGGGTGCTCGATGCCGACATCCGCAGCTTCTTTGACTCGGTTGACCACGAGTGGCTGTTGCAGATGGTGGCGCACAGGATAGCCGATCCCCGTATCCTCCAGCTTATCAAGCTGTGGCTGCGGGCGGGAATCCTTGAGAGCGGCGAGACGTATGAGACTGACAAGGGTACCCCGCAAGGAGCTGGCATTAGTCCGCTCCTCGCCAACATCTTTCTGCACTACATCCTCGATCTGTGGGTTCATCAATGGCGTCGACGCTATGCACGCGGCCGAATTGTGATCGTGCGCTACGCCGACGACTTCGTTATGGGCTTCGAGAACAAGGATGATGCGCTGAATATGCTTCTGGCCCTCAAGGAGCGACTAGGCAGTTTTGGCCTAGCGCTCCACGAAGGCAAGACGCGGCTGATCGAGTTTGGCAGGTTCGCGGCTTTGACTCGGCAGCGGCGTGGCGAGCGAAAGCCCGAGACCTTCGCCTTCCTGGGCTTCATTCACTACTGTGGAGTGACCCGTGATGGCAGGTTTATCGTGAAGCACAAGACGGAAGGGAAACGCCTGACGCGAAAGCTGAAGGCGTTGCGCGAGGGAGCATGGCGGCACATGCACTTGACGTTGGCTACCCAGCACAAGTGGCTTGCCGCTGTGCTGCGTGGACACTACGGCTACTACGGCAGGCCGCATAACTATCCCGCGCTCAACGGTTTCTATCAGCAAACACGCCGCATATGGTTCCGCTGCCTGAGGCGGCGAAGTCAGAAAAGCCGGCGAATGGGTTGGTTGGAATTTGAAATCCTCACCGCACGCTTCGCGCTGCCAGTCCCACGTATTACTCGAACTTGGGCGCAGGCCAGGAGATGACGCGGGTTACTCTCGGGAAGAGCCGGGTGCGGGAAATCCGCCCGCCCGGATCTGTGAGGGCGAAGCCGAATGGCATAGCTACTCGACCACGATCCGGCTATGTCGCTCCAGTGGCCTTGACGACCGACTCGAACAAGACGTTTTGGGAACGCCTCACAATGTTTGATCTCGGCTTACGTCCGCTACCAGCGCTTAACCCGTGATACAAGAGTGCCTCATCCGCCTAGCCACACTGAAGGAGATAATCATCGCCAATGGCACATTCTTGTTGCGAGAATGGATGCAATCTCTCGGAAAATCCTCTTATCTTGTTTTCCAGCGTTCCGCGTGGGCGGGTCAGGCGTTAAAACGCATCGGCTCGATAATAAGCCGGCCGGATCCTTCGACGTGTTGGGCAATCACGCGCCGCGCCTGGGCAGAAGATGAAATTGTCGAGGCATTGCCGTCGACTGGACACTGGAGTCCTGCGTGGAGTTCTGCAAGGAGATGGTCGCTAGGACGCCCAATCTCTATCTCATCTTCAGCCAGGCCGATGACGTGGCGCTCGGTTGTGCCGGCTCGATACAGGCGTCCGGCTCGGCAGTCGCTGAACAGAGTGTGCGCTCCAACCATATCTGGCGCCATTTGTCGCCTCTGCGCCCCCCTGCTCGAAGGCCAGCGAGGCGGAACCGTTCTTGCCGACAAAGCGTATGACGGCAACGACTTGCGCGACCGGATCGCAGCCATGAACGCCGTCGCCGTGATCCCCTAAACGCGTAACCGCAAGGTCGCCATCCCGCACCATCCTGCCATTTACAAGCATCGCAACCAGATCGAGCGAAGCTTCAGTCGCCTCAAGCATTTCCGTCGCTTCGCGACCCGCCACGACCGCCGCACCGTGCACTTCACCGGCTTCGTTCATCTCGCCGCCGCCATGATTTGGCTTCGTTGAATGTCAATCCGGCCTAAGTCGCGGCCGGGACCGGCGCTCCCTCGCCGGGCTTCGTTTGGCGCCCCTTAAAGATGCGGCGCACGGTGACGAACAGCAGCGGAATGAAGAAGATCCCGATAAAGGTCGCCGCAATCATGCCGCCCATGACGCCGATACCGATCGAGTTCTGCGCGCCCGAACCGGCGCCGCTCGCGATCGCCAGCGGCGTGACGCCGAGGATGAAGGCGAGCGAGGTCATCAGGATCGGGCGAAGGCGCTGGCGGGACGCTTCCATCGTCGCCGAGACGAGATCCTTCCCATGGGCCTGCTGCTCCATGGCGAATTCGACGATCAGGATCGCATTCTTCGCCGCGAGCCCGATGGTCGTGAGAAGTCCAACCTTGAAATAGACGTCGTTGGATTCCCCCATGATGGTAGCGGCAAACAGCGCGCCGAAAATGCCGATCGGCACGGCGAGCATGACGGCGAAGGGGATAGACCAGCTCTCGTAGAGCGCGGCGAGCGCGAGGAACACGACGAGGCCGGAGATCAGGTACAATTGCGTTGCCTGGCTGCCCGACAGCCGCTCCTGCGCCGAGAGCCCCGTCCATTCATGGGCAAATCCCGCACCCTGCTCCGCCATGATCGTATCGATGACGTTCATAGCGTCGCCGGAACTGACGCCGGGTGCGGCCGAGCCCTGGATCTCGACTGCGGACGAGCCGTTATAGCGCTCGAGACGCGGTGAGCCGAACGACCAGCTGCCGCTCGAAAAGGCGGAGAACGGCACCATGGCATTGTCGGAGTTGCGGACATACCAGGTATCGAAGTCTTCCGGCTGCATGCGGAAATTCCGGTCACCTTGCAGATAGACCGGCTTCACCCGTCCGCGATCGATGAAATCGTTGATATATTTCCCGCCCCAGGCCGTGGACATGGTCGTATCGATATCGGACAGGCCGAGATTGAGGGCGCTTGCCTTTTCCTGGTCGATGTTCACCTGATACTGCGTCTGGTCCTCCTGCCCGTTCGGCCGGGTTCCCTGTAGCAGCGGGCTCTGCCTGGCGGCGGCCAGCAGCTTGTTGCGCATCGCGATCAGCGCCTCATGCCCTTCGCCGTTGATGTCCTGGAGATAGACGTCGAAGCCGCCGGAGTTGCCGAAGCCCGGAATGGCGGGGGGCGCAAGCGCGGTAACGGAACCGTCCTGGATTTTCGAGAAGGCTTTCCGTGCCCGGGCGACGATGGCGGACGCGCTGCCACTGGGATCGCTCCGCTGATCGAAACCCTTCAGCCGCACGAAGGTGAGGCCGACATTCTGTCCCTGTCCGCCGAAGCCGAAGCCCGCAGCACCGAACACGCCGTCGACATAGGCCTTCTCCTGATTGAGGTAGTAATCCGTCACCTGCCGCATGACCTTGATGGTCCGGTCCTGCGTGGCGCCCGGCGGCAGCTGGACGCTGGTGATGAGGATGCCCTGGTCTTCTTCGGGCAGAAACGAGCTCGGCAGCCGGTTGAAGAGATAGACGACGGCGCCGATAATGAGGAAGAACACGAGGAGGAAGGCGAACGGTCGGCGGATCATGCCGGAAATGCTGCGCTGATAGCCATTGGTCGTGCGGTCGAAACCCCGGTTGAAGACCCCGGAAAGCCCCTTTTTCTTCGCCCCCTCCTTCGGCTTCTTCAAAAGGGTCGCGCACAGCGCCGGCGTCAGCGTCAGCGCCACGACGACGGACAGGACCATGGCCGAGACGATCGTCACCGAGAACTGCCGATAGATGATGCCGACCGAGCCGGAAAAGAACGCCATCGGAATGAAGACGGCCGACAGCACCGTGGCGATGCCGACCAGCGCGCCGGTGATCTCGTTCATGGACTTGATGGTCGCCTCGCGCGGCTCCAGCCCCTCCTCCTCCATGATGCGCTCGACATTTTCGACGACGACGATGGCATCGTCGACCAGAAGCCCGATGGCCAGCACCATGGCGAACATGGTGAGCGTATTGATCGAGTAGCCGAAGGCGGAGAGCACCCCGAACGTGCCGAGCAGAACGACCGGCACCGCGAGCGTCGGGATGAGCGTGGCGCGAAAACTCTGGAGAAACACCAGCATGACCACGAAGACCAGCACGATTGCCTCGATCAGCGTCTTGATCACATCCTTGATCGACAGCCGGACGAAGGGCGTGGTGTCGTTGGCATAGGCGACCTCGACATTCTGCGGCAGGGTTTCGCGCAGATTGTCGATGGCGGTCGTCACAGCCTCTGCGGTGTCCAGCGCATTGGCGTTGGCGGCGAGATAGACGCCGAGGCCGGAGGCGTTCTTGCCATTGTACATGCCGGACGTGTCGTAGCTCTCGGCGCCGAGCTCGACGCGGGCGACGTCGTTCAGACGGACCAATGAACCGTCGGGGAGGCTCTTGATGATGATGTTCTCGAACTGCTCGGGCGTCTGCAGCCGGCTCTTGGCGGTTACGGTCGCATTCAGTTGCTGGCCCTGGCGCTGCGGCAGGCCGCCGAGCTGCCCGGCCGAAACCTGCGTGTTTTGCGCCTCGATGGCGCTCGAAACGTCGCTCGCCATCAGGCTGTACTTCACCAGCTTGGCGGGATCGAGCCAGATGCGCATCGCATAGCCGGAACCGAAGATACGCGTGTCGCCGACCCCGGGCACGCGCTTGATCGTGTCGTTCAGCGTGCTGTCGATGTAATCGGACAGGTCGAGCGAGGAGAGGCTGTTATCGGTGGAGACCAGGGCGACGACCATCAGGAAGCCGGTGGAAGCCTTGGCGACCGTGATACCGCTCGACTGCACGCTTTGCGGCAGCTGCGATTCCACGAGCTGGAGCTTGTTCTGCACCTGCATCTGCGCGACATCCGGGTCGGCGGCATTGGTGAAGGTGAGCGAGATCGTCGCCGAGCCCGTCGATTGCGAGGTCGAGGTCATATAATCGAGATTGTCGATCCCGGTCATGCCCTGCTCGATGACCTTGGTCACCGAGTTCTCGACCGTCTGCGCGTCTGCCCCGGCATAGTTGGCGCTGATGCGCACCGATGTTGGGGCGATCTGCGGATATTGCGAGATCGACAGCGTGGTGATGGCGAGGACGCCCGCCAGCATGATGCAGATGGAAATGACCCAGGCGAAGATCGGCCTGTCGATGAAGAAACGGGACATGGGCCGACCTCAATTCTTTGCAGCAGGCAGGACGGGAGCAGCAGAGGCCTCTTTCGCCGGCGCGGCGGCCGTCGAACCGGCCTCGGCCTTGACGGGTGCCGGCCCTCCGGTCTGCTGGGCCTGTTCGAGTTCGCCGGTAGCGTCGTTGACGATGACGTTTGATGTCGTCACGTCCTGGCCGGCACGCACGCGCTGACCTCCCTCGACCACCACGTTCTCGCCGTCCTTGATGCCCTCGGCGACCAGCCAGCTGTTGCCGATGCTGCGATCGACCGTCAGCACGCGCTGCTCCACCTTTCCCTCCGGGGAGACGAACAAGGCCATTGCCTCGCCTTTGGTGTTGCGAGACACGGCGCGCTGCGGCACCAGATAGCTGTTCTGACGGATGCCTTCCTGAATCATGGCGCGCACATAGACGCCAGGCAGGAGCAGTTGCTGGGGATTGGGAAACTCCGCCCTGACGGTGACCGAGCCTGTGGTCTCCTCGACGGCGGCATCGAGAAACTCGATCCGGCCGGTCTGGTCATAATCGGAGCCGTCCTCCAGCTTCAGCTTGACGCTGACATTGGCGCCCGTCGTCTTCAGGCGCCCGTCCTCGATGGCGCGCCGCAACTTCAGGAGGTTGGCGCTCGATTGGGTCACATCGACATTGATCGGGTCGATCTGGCGGATCGTGGTCAGCGACGTCGTCTGGTCGGCGGTGACCAGCGCCCCGACCGTGACGGTGGACGCCCCGACGCGACCGCTGATCGGCGCACGGATCTTGGTATAGTCGAGGTTGATGCGGGCCGTCTCGAGCGCCGCCTTCGCCGAGGCGACATCGGCATTGGCCTGCGCCAGGGCGCCCTGTGCCTCGTCGAGATCCTGCTGGCTCACCGCGTCGCTGCGGCTGAGGCCCTTGTAGCGATCGACCTTCGCCTGCGCGCTCGGCACCGCACCGTTCGCCTTGGCGACGGCAGCGACCGCGCTGTCATAGGCCGCCTGATAGGTCGCGGGGTCGATCTCGTAGAGCACATCGCCTTCCTTGACCGATCCGCCCTCCTGGAAATTGCGCTTGCGCACGATCCCGCCGACCTGCGGCCGGACTTCGGCGATCAGCGATGCGGCCGTGCGTCCCGGCAGAAGCGCCGTGATGGCGACGGAGGTCGGGTGCAGCGTCATCACGCTGACCTCGGGCTTTACCGCCGGCGCGTTCGCAGGCTTCTGCTCGGTCTTCTCGTTGCATCCGGCAAGGGCGAAGAGCGCACCGAACAGGACTGCGGGCAGGAC
Organism: Rhizobium sp. 9140; assembly: GCF_900067135.1. Lineage (NCBI taxonomy): Bacteria > Pseudomonadati > Pseudomonadota > Alphaproteobacteria > Hyphomicrobiales > Rhizobiaceae > Rhizobium > Rhizobium sp. 9140. Next base: position 926,303 of record NZ_FJUR01000002.1, read on the forward strand.
ATGGCGGATATGGGACACGGGGGAAATCTCCGGAGGCGACGGAACGGACATAGGCCGAACCCCACGCCAGACATCCCCATGATTGCGGCAATCTTCAGCAGATCCTGATATTTTTTCTGTCCGGGCGTTTCGGCGCGTCCAACCCGCTGCCTGAAGTTTCAGAGCGAGGCGGTAATGCCGCCATTGACATAGAGGATATGGCTGTTGACGAAAGAGGATGCGGGATGACAGGAACACGCAGGCGCCGACCAGTTCGTCTACCTGCCCCCATCGCCCGGCCGGCGTGCGCTTTCCGAGCCAGGCCGAGACGTCCGGGTCCGCGACCAAAGCTGCGTTCAGCGGCGTCTCGAAATAGCCGGGCGCGATCGCATTGCACTGGAGCCCGTAGGGCGCCCAGTCCGTCGCCATGCCCTTGGTGAGGTTCGCCACAGCACCTTTCGTCGCCGTGTGGGGCGCGATCCAGGGACGTGCGAGTGCGCTCTGCATGCTGGCGATATTCGTCTGCAGCAATCGCTCGAAGGCCTCCGGCGGAAAGTCATCGAGCGGCGCCCGATGCTGCATGCCGGCATTGTTGACGAGAATGGCGATCGGCCCTCGCTCGGATGGGCTCACAAGCAGCTTGCGGCGAAATCTTCCAGCTCAAGGACCCCACCACCCTCAGTCGAAACCAACCCTGTGATGGCTGGGTTCAAATCATCGTCATGAGTGGCAGAGCCGGTTACCCCTCTTGCGACTACAGCATGCGAGCTGCTCGCCCGCTTCTCCGTGTCGCGTTGTTGTAGTAGCTGGACGCCTGCTGCGCCGATCTGTGTCGGGATTGCTCCATCGCTTCTGGCAGGGGAATACCACGATTGGCAGCCTCCGTGAGATAGCCAGAGCGCAGCCCATGGGCGGAAAACTCCCCAGGTTCCAGCCCGGCCATGTCCGCCCGCTGCTTGACGATCTGATTGACCGCACCCGGCTCCATTGCCCGCTTCGATACGTTGCCCCAACGATCAACCTTCCGAAAAATACTCCCGCTCTCGATTCTGGCCGCCGCAAGCCAAGCATTAAGTGCGTCCACCGGACGACCCGTGAGGTAGACGACGTCTTCATGTTCTGCACCTGATGTCTTGGTGCGGCCGAGATGGATGGCGAGAGAGGGGAGGGGAGGGCCGCCTTCGACAGCAATGGGCGGCTCGATTGTAAGCTGTTCGGTGCGGAGACTGGCGATCTCGCTACGTCGGCCGCCGCCCGATGCAAAGGCTATCATCAGGATAGCCTGGTCACGGACATCACGAAGACTGCCCATGCTGCAGGTCGCCAGCATTTTGGCAAGCACATCTCCAGTGATAGCCTTGGCGCTCTTGCGTTTCTGCGGTCGGGGAGTGGCGCGCACCGCAAGCCGGATCGCCGATTTTAGCGCGGGTGACGAGAAGACGCCTGTCAGGCCCCGCCATTTCGTCAGCGTTGACCAACTGGCAAGCCGCCGGCGCACCGTGTCGGGCGCATGCGGCCCGGAGGATCGAAGGAAACGTTGTTCTCGCAGCCTCTGCTCGACATCGGCCGGCATGCCGTGACAAGGATCGATATCGCGCTGGTCAGGCTGCCACAGATGGTGGGCAACGAATTTTAGTAGCATGGCCTCCGGCGCTGGCCATGGGAGGGAAGCGCCGGTAGCGGCGAGGGACCAGGCCTGCAGATAGGCAAGGTCGGACGTGAGCGCGCGCAGCGTGTTTTCACCCATGCCCTCGTTGATCAGGTGGCGGAGAGTCTCGACATCCTGGTCAGTCAGCAGATCGGCGAGTTCGTCTCGCCGATCAAGCGGAAGGACGGCCGCAATCGTATCAAGCTCCTCGGCCCGACGCGTGACAGGGTTACGGCCAATAACTGTCATTCCATTGACGACGCTGGATGGAGTTTTAATCCGTCTGGCCGAAATCTCGCCCCTTGAAGAGCAGGGGCGCCTTGGCAACAGCAGCGACAGAATAGGAGAAACAATCACTCATGTTCAGGCTGGCCGGGTGGCGTCCTCTGCCAAATCGGTCTAACGCGGCTTCAGCTTCACGATAGTGCTTCTCGTTGAAGGCGACAGGCATGATATTCGGTGCGTCAATGAATCTCGAGACGATGTCGGCGGGATTGGAAAAACCTTTGGCTGTCAGAACCGTTCTTGTTTCAAACAGAGTTGGCCAGCCGATAACAATCTCTTCTTGCCGTAGGACTGATTTGAAGGCTTCGGCTTCTGGCTCCCCAAGGATGATTGCAACAATCACCGAGGTATCGATAGCAATCATATCGGTAAGCCATTTTCGTCATAAAGATCATCATGCGCAGAGGTGGTGCCAGCCGGAACATTGCGACGGCCTTCCGTGGCAAGTTCCCAGACGGCATACAGCGGATGCTTTTTATCCTGCTGTCTCAATTCGACGTCGTAGCGTTCAAGCGCCAGTTCGACAAGCCGGCTGATCGGCTGCCCGGTGCGCCGTGAAAGCGCATGCGCCAGATCTCTCGCCTTGGTGCTACGGATGGAAAGCTGTGGCTCGGACGTGATATTCTTCGTCGAACTGAGGCCGTACCGTAGCATTTTCTGTCTGAGATGGCAACAAAACAACGACGGATGGCTAACCATCGATAAGAGATATTTATCGAGGGTTTGTGGATTTTAGCCCCCAATTTCAATTGAAGTGCTAAGCAAAAAACTCGACGTCAAATTCTCCGCTTGCGATTTCATTCCAGAGTAGGGGAAGGGCAGTTAACCCGCTGAAGCCTTGGCCAGATTTACCTCAAGCTTTCGTGTCGGCGACGTTATTTGCGCTACCCCCTTGGGTAGTCAGCCCGTTGCGGGTGCGATGCTTTTGACATCGAGAGTAATCAATAGCGCGACAAGGAATGCTGCGACGGTGGCAAGCACAAATGCTCCGACGAAGATGGCAAGTGCTCTTGCCGCGCCGATGCCCAGATCACGCATGAACCAACGCACTTGCGCCTGCGCGTACCAGATTGCGGCGACCGCCAATGCGACGACACCTTCAAGAGTACCCTGATCCTGAGGCATGCTGAAGAAATCAAATCCCAGCACGAGTACGAAGGCAAAGGGTGCCGCGACGTAGCATTGGCTGAAGAAGGGCGGGCGGAGTGAATTGCGCGTGATACTGGCCGTCTTCGAACGCAGAAGCGTCACGGCCATGCACAGGGGATAAATCCCGAAGATTACCCCACGTGCGATCAGAAGGTTCGATCCGGACCCAAGTTCACGGGCGGCTTCAGTCGGATCGTAAACCGAGGGCAGCGAATTGGACAGTCCCTGCGAAAGAAGCAGAGTGATCAGCAGGAACAGCGGCGGGCTGAGGGTATCCTGATATTGGTCTTCCGGCTTATCGGCGAGTTCGATGTCAGCGTAGCGCATCATGCTGAGCGGCGTGACGACCGAGCGCCACATCGTGACAGGATAGAAAACCAGCCATGACACCAGTTCGTAGAGCAGCTCTTCGAGCGACTTCAGCAGTTTCATGAAGTCCAAGTGCCAGTCCTTCCCGTATGATCCCTACCTATGGATCCGTTTCATAGCAGCGCCAGTGCCCGACGTCACCGCGGCAATGGCAAGCCCGAAGTTGTAAACATTGAACTCTTCGCCATCTAGTCTTTCCACTACGGGATTTGGCGGCTATGTTGCGCGCGTAAAGGCGCTTGGACTGGAAGTCCAAGATATAGTCACACGACCCGAGCAGCGCTGTCAGGGTGCGATGCCCTGAGAGAACGGTTGCTCCTGTATCGGACACGAGGAGCCAATCGATGAGGATAATGAGAGGCCTGATTTTAGGCGTTGCCTTGCTGGCAGCCGTGCCCGCGGTCGCCGACGACATGCGGCGGGAGACCGTCCGTTTCGCCCCCGGGTCGTCGAGTTCAACCATCAAGGCATCCGTGAAAGGCTATCAGACCGTCCAGTACGCCTTGTCTGTCACAGCCGGCCAGAAGATGAATGTCCAACTCGATTCCCGCAATACGAGCCTCTACTTCAACGTGACGGCGCCGGGCGCCGATGCGGCGATGTACAACAGCTCGATCGATGGCAACGGCACAAGCATCACGATCCCGTCCAGCGGCAAGTACGTCATTGACGTCTATCTGATGCGCAACGCGGCCCGGCGCAACGAGACTGCAAGCTACGACCTCACCCTTTACGTGGAATAGTCAGATGCCGAGGCCCTGAGATGACCTCATCGGATCGCGATCTCCCGTTCTACAACGGCAAGCCCGTCAAAATCGATGGAGCGGGCTGGCTCGTTCTCATGGCATCTGTTGCGCTGGCGTTTTTGGCACTCACACTTATCCCCCTCCGCGCCTTCCCATACAATCTCATTCCGGCGCTCCTGTTCGTCGGGATCGCGATCCTGGCGCTTCACAGGGTGGCCGGCAGGCATTGGAAGTGTCTGTTGCGCCCCGTAGGCTTTCGATCCGCGGCGCTGATGGTGCTGTTCGGAGCAGCAACGCTGGTCGGATCCATGGCGATGGGCTGGGTCCTGCAGCAGTTTTTCGAGCTTCACTCCAACCCGGTGGCAGATGAGATCGCCGTAATGTCAGCGTCGCAGGTGGGCGCTACACTTTTGGTGACCGGGATCCAGTTGGTCGGCGAAGAGCTTTTCGGAATACTGCCGTTCCTCGCCGTCCTGTGGTTGTGCGTGCAGCATCTGAACCTGTCGCGCAGGTTGGGAATCCTTGTAGCGCTTGTCATCTCCGGCCTGCTCTTCGGCGCGGCGCATCTGCCAACCTATGACTGGCACTGGGCGCAGTCATTGATCGGGATCGGCTTCGCCCGCGTGATCCTGACGCTCGCCTATATCGTCACGAGAAACCTTTGGGTCTCGGCAGGCGCTCATATCATCAATGACTGGACGGGGTTCATCTTTATGTTTGAATTCGGCCACGTGCCAATCAACGCAGTAGAATGACTGGCGATGCCAGACGCCGAAATGGAATTCACCTAAAAGGCCTTTGCGCCGCAACGTTTGAACGAAAGGAGTTAGGCATGCGTCTCGTCGCGACATCTCTCATGGGAATGATCCTGCTGTCGGCCATACCCGTTCTCGCAAATGACGTTCATCAGACGAAGTGCAAGGGCAACAGCGGCGCCTGCATCCAGGAAGCCCAGCGCGTTTGCGGTGGCGAGTACCACGTTCTCTTCAGCGAAAGCCACGCTGGCGGGCTCCTGGGCGACAGCATTCCCGGGCCTGTAACCTGGTACTCGATGAGCTACGAGTGCCCGAACTCTCGTGGCGAGAAGCCGGACTTCGCGTTCCGCGGCAACACGTATTCACCGCCACCTCTACGCGATGTCGAAACGAAATCGAGGCAGAGGGTTTCGGTCGGCAGCATGGCAAAATTCTGCCAGGGTGAGGCGTCCGCCACGTTCGGCCGCAAACCTCAGGAGATACTCACACTTCCTGTCGAACGCACAGGCGGCGGCTTCACCGTTTTCGGCCAGTTTCCCCCTGAGGGATCAAGGGTGACCACCTTTGAGTGCCGGTTCGACTCGTCGGGGGCGTTCAGGCGCGTTGTTCGAGATTAAGGGTCTGCTCTCTCATTCTCGATCAAAGGGCAAGGCGAAAATCTCCTACGTGGATCGACGTCCAAAACTTTGGGGGAGGGGAGGGGCAGATTATAGACCTGAAGCCTTGGTCAAATTCACACGGAAGCGGTCGCGCCGGCGTTGGTATCTGCGGGTCATCTCTGCGGACGCATGGCCAAGCTGTTTCTGGACATAACGTTCGTCGACCTCGGCAGAGGAGGCGAGCCCCGCGCGAAGGGAATGCCCGGAGAACTTGAAGGCCCGCTCGATCTCGCTGAGCTCGCCGCGAACGCCTGCAGCCATTGCGGCCCTTTTCACAAGCCGAGCTACTTCCTTGTCATTCAGCCGTTCTGGCCCAACTGCTTTGCCTTGTCCCGTCACGCGACGGAAGAGGGGACCGTGCGCAAGCTTGGCGAACTTGATCCACATCTCGATCGCGGCGACCGGGCAGGTCGCGTCAGACGAGCCGCGACCCACCTCAACCTCTCGCCATCCGGTTTTGCCGCGCAGGGTGATGAGCATGCCCTTGTCGAGGATTTCGATCCAGCCGCGCCCGTCTTCGGTCTGGTCTGCCTTCAGATCAAGGCCGACGATCTCGGAACGCCGAAGACCTCCAGCAAAGCCGATGAGCAACATGGCGCGGTCGCGCAGGCCGCGCAGAGAACCGCGGTCGAGCGTTTCGACCATGGCAATTATATCCTCAGCCATGACCGCTTCCTTTTGGACCGGTGGCTTGGCGTGGCTGTTGCGTATGCCGGCCATCACGGTGGCGACATGCCGGTCTTTGCGATCGAGCGAGAGGCCACGCTGGGCATAGTTCCACGAGAGTGAGGAGAGGCGGCGTTCGATGGTCGAGACAGAGTTCGCTTTTGCACCCCGTTCAGCCGTGCCGGAAGCGCAGGCTGTGATGTAAAGTCCGACGGTTTGCGGATGCGGGGGGAGGGGGGCCAGATTGGAGCGCCTGCACCACGCCGAAAAATGCTTCCAGTCGGCCGCGTAGGCCTTGCGCGTGTTGGCGGAACTGGCCGCCTGGACATACCCCCGGGCGCGATCGGCAAGGCTTGCAAGATGGGCGGGCGTCTGGTCCTGAACGGCGAGAGAGGGGAGGGAGCATTCGCCCGACACCTCCGGCGCGGAAACATCGCGCTCAGGCGCCGTGCTGAGAGACGGCGCTGAGGTTTCCTCGACGTGGATTTCGGTGTTCTGCTCGATGATTTGGGCCATTTCTCTATAATGACCATAATGTCCGATAATGCAAGATTATCGGACGTTTTATCTTCGCGATAGGCTGTGCGGTTTATAACGAAAAAGTAGCACAAACTGCACATCTGATTTATGCTGCTGCGTATGGATTCGATCACATCTTCGTTCTCTGCAACCTCCACATGGACCGGCTACCTCCCAAGCTGGGCGCTGGCGCGTGGCCGTGACATTGACGAGCTGGATGCTGCTTTTGCCGCAGGTATCGCGCTGAAATCACTCGACGATTTAATCCGTTCGGATACACCATGGATAGGCTGCTGGCGCGATCGTCTTGCTCTCAAGTCAGCCGCCGTCGCGGCCAGGATGCTCGGTCGCAACGAGGAAGAGCCCGCGCTGCGGGACGCCGTTTTGTTGACGCCCGTGGACGGTGATCCCGGTCCTGCCGGGAAGCTGTTTTTGGCCACACGAATGCTGTCCCGCCGGATCGGCATGCCGGGCACATCGTTTACTAAGGAATTGGCCACGCTTCTATCGATCCGTTGGGACGACGATCTTGCCTTGGTCCCAGATCTTGTCGATTCTGCCATCCGATCCGGACGTTCGGCACCTTTCGCGGTGGCGGACCTTATAATGGCGATTTCTGCGGCTCGCCCGGACGCAGAAGTGTTGGCACTTGGTCTTGGCGAGATGGTGCTGGCTCAGAAGCTGAACTGGTCGCAACCGGTTCCCCTGTTGCTACCCGAGCGCTTTGGCCCAGCTTTCCGCACCATCGGTGGCCGGGGTCGCGTGAAGCCGGGTGAGTCAGCCTATTCGAAAGCAATCTGCATGGCGATTGTCGATGGCGCCGAACTGGCACTGCGTTCCGCTGCGGAGATCGATCGCCGCGCTAGCCGCTTGTTGGCCATCGCAGCCAAAGTCAGGACCAGAGGAGCTGAACCGGTCATCCGTCGGCTGTTGAACGAAGACGCTGTATCCGCTTCGGCAGCCGGGGCCAGCCTGTCACGATGGGCGGCAAACCGGCTGTTCGAGCGGCTCGAAGGCTTTGAGGCGATACGCGAGCTCTCGGGCCGGTCCTCCTTCCGAATATTTGGATTGTGACAATGGCAGGAGCGAGCGCAGCTAAACGCCGCCGTCAAGCCGGAGGACGCAAGCAAGAGCTCCTGTATGATCGCGAGCTACTGGACTTGCCGTCGGAAATGCGCTGGCGGGAATGGATGATGCGCGTCGAGGCGGTCATTTTTGCGTCCGCCGAGCCGGTCAGCCGCGAGACTCTGGCGCGGGTGGTCGGCAAAGACTGCAGCGTCGATCTGCTGATCGACGACTTGGTCGGAGAGCTGCGAGATCGCCCTTATGAACTGATCTCGGTCGCAGGCGGGTGGCAACACCGGACCCGACCAAGGTTTGCCGAGACGATCCGCGCTTCGTCCGCGCCTACGCGAGGCGGTGTGGCGGCGTTGTCTGAATTTGAGGCGATGGTGCTGATAGCTGTCGGATATTTCCAGCCGATCACGCGCGGTGAGTTGTCAAAGTTATTTGGCAAGGAAGTCAGCCGCGATACGATCGGCGGTTTGCGTGGAGCAGGTTTTATCGGCTCCGGCCCACGGAGCCCTACGCTGGGCGCGCCATATACCTATGTCACGACGCCATATTTCCTCTCGGCCTTTGGCATGGAGACCTTGCGGGACCTGCCAAACATCGAGGCGCTGGAAGACGCTGGTCTCTTGAGTAAACAGGGTAGCGCCGTGGATACTGACCCGGCCGCCGGAGACGACATGTTGGAAGATTGACAGGTTTGGGCTTGGCGCCGCGGTAGCGCACATCGGGCTGCCGCAAGAACTGCGGTTGTTTTTGACAACCGGCATTCTTGGCGGTTTTACGACCTTCTCGACGTTTTCGCTGGATGCTGTAGGGCTTTGGGAAAGGGGAGAGGCTAGCGCCGCCATCCTCTACGCCAGCGCTTCTGTCATCCTGGCATTCATTGCAATGTTCGCTGGCATGGTGCTGGTGCGTGGTATGGCTGGAGGTCAAACGGCATGAAAAGTATTTTTCTCGGCTGGCCCTTCTGGGCGCTATTATCGGCTGGCTTTGCGGCAATGACGGCTATCTTCGCAAAAGTCGGGGTCGAAAACGTCAATTCCGATTTCGCGACTTTCATTCGCACGATCGTCATTCTGGCGGCCGCCGGGATGATGGTCTATGTCACCGAAAATTGGCAATCGCCGGGTACGGTGTCCGGCCGTAGCTGGGTATTCCTTGTTCTATCAGGCCTGGCAACCGGCGCGTCGTGGATCTGCTATTTCCGGGCGTTGAAACTCGGTGATGCCGCACGCGTTGCGCCGATCGACAAGCTCAGTGTCGTCTTCGTCGCAATCTTCGCCGTACTCTTTCTAGGGGAGCGTCTGTCGCTTCCCAATTGGCTTGGCGTCTGCCTGATTGCCTGCGGCGCTATCCTCGTCGCTTACCGAGCCTAGAGCAGATCCGATGTCGAACCCACTTTGCCTCCCGATATGGCAGGTCTGGTACGCGTGGCACCCCGGTTCTGCCCGAGGATGATCGCGTATTCTGACTGGAGTATGTTTGGAGGCGATGGGATACGACGGCACGGCGATGATGGTATCGCTTGTTCGGAGCCACGAACAAAAAGACGCGGAAGCTGCGTCGCAGGAAACCTGAACCAGGAGGAAAACCATGCACATTGTTGCACTCATCCCACATCCTAAAACAGCCCTTTCCAGCCTGCTCATCGCCGACGCTGCATCAGCGGTCGAACCGGGATCAACAATCACGGCGCTCCATGTTTGCGTCGATCCCGCCAAGATCGGAGGCAGTGTAGAGGAAGTCGACATGCAGGAAATGCGGATCCGCGATGAGGGCACGGCCTTTCAGCGACGGAACGAGGTCAGAAAGATCTTCGAGGAGTGGTCGGCAGGGCGTGAACCGTCGCCGGCTGGCGCCAAGGTCGAGTGGGTGGAAGCTGATGGTGGAGAAGAAGACGGTGTCCGCAAACATCTTGGATCAGCCGATCTTGTGACCATCGCCCACCCGCAATCGATGGACGGCGGCGATGCCCTGCATGCGGCGCTCTTCGATCACCATAGGCTGGTGGTTTTTACGCCGGATACTAACGGCACTCCGGTTTCTTTCGGCCGCTCAATCGCCATTTTCTGGAGGGACGATGACGGAATACGTTCTTGCCTTCAAAAGGCCAGAGCTTGGCTCCGCGCTGCTGATACGTTGATAATTCTCGCAGCACACGAGAACGACATCTCAGAGGCGGTTGCGTTCTTTCAGACATTGCATGTCAGCGGGACAGGGCGGCTGCAGACCTCCGTGGCGAAAAACGCCGACGATTTTCTGGAGAAGGCCAATAGGGGCGGCGCGGATACGCTTTTGATGGGCGCCTACCGTCATGGCCTATTCCTCGAGACCGTCTTTGGCGGGGCCACGAAGACAGTGATGGATCACACAAGTTTGCCCGTGTTTCTCAGCCATTAGGCCTACGTACGACACATCCTCCTGTAGAACTTCGCCCTTGGAATCCGTTCTACCAGCCAAAGGGAGTTCAATATCCTTGAGCGCGGTGAGCGAGGAGAAAATTATTTTGCTGCCGGGTGGAATAACGCGTGATTGCCAGCGTCTCTCTCCTGTCATTTCAACAAGGAGATTATACTATGCGCAAAACAGTTCTGATGGCTCTGCCGCTCGCTTTTCTCATGTGCACCGGTGCAGCCCTTGCTGGCCCTGCCATGGACATGGCCAAAACCCGTATCGAAGCGATCGCCAAGGGCGATGTCGCGACAATCACCAAGGACTACGGTAAGGATCCTTCCCTTGCCTGGATTGGTGGTCCGCTCGACGGCACCTATGCGTCGGAAAAGGCGATAGCTGAAGTCTGGACCAAATTCTCGACGGCACAGGGCGAACAGACCGCCACAGTCGGCGAAGTCTGGGAGGCAGCCAATCCGAAGGGCGCGACCGTTGCAGCAAATGTTGTCTTTGCCGGCAAGAACAAGGTTCCCGTTCTCTATATCATGACCTATCGTGACGGAAAACTTGTCGACGAAATCTGGCAGGTTAACCCGCCTGCAAAGTAAGCCGAATGGTGGCCATGCCAGCATCCCCGGTATGGCCACCGATCCGAAGGGCTGATGATGTCGACAATGGCGATGCGACTGGAGGCGGAAATACCGGCACTGCGACGCTATGCCTTCGCGCTTCTGCGCGATCACAACCGCGCCGACGATCTCGTGCAGGATTGCCTCGAGCGTGCGATATCACGCTGGTATCTGCGTCGGACCGATGGTGACCTGCGGGCATGGCTGTTTACCATCATGCGAAACCTGCACATTTCGGCTGGACGCCAATCCCAGCGACGGGGGCCACACCACGAGCTCGATACCGTCACGCTCCCCGGATCGCCCGCCGATCAGGATCATGGCATCGCCGTACGCGATATACTCGAAGCGCTCGATAGGCTTTCCGACGATCAAAAATCGCTTCTGCTTCTGGTTGGCGTCGAGGATCTGTCCTATGAGCAGGCTGCCGCCGTCATTGGTGTTCCGGTAGGAACCGTGATGTCGCGGCTGTCGCGCGCCAGGCAGAAATTCCGATCCATTCTCGACAACAAGACGCCCGTGACCTTGCGAAGGGTAAAATGATGAACACCGGTTCGCCGATTGGCGAAGATGATCTTCAGGCTTACATCGACGGAAAGCTGACGCCTGACCGGCAGGCGCTTGTCGACGCCTATCTTGCTGGTCATCCTGAAGCGAGCGCAAGGGTCACGCAACAGCTTGCGGATCGGGAAGCTTTGCGTGTGCGGCTGTCTGAGAAATTCTCGGAGCCCATTCCAGCGCGGCTGCGCATCGCCAACCTTCAGTCCAATGCAGCTTTGCGAAGACAAGGTTGGTATCGCTCCGCCATGGCAGCTTGCATCTTCTTGGGAATGGGCCTGGCCGGTGGCTGGTGGCTAAAGCCTGAAGGCGTGCAAATCAACGCAGCGCGATTGTCCGAGGCGGGTTTCGCCGCGAACGCATCTGACGCCTATCGGACCTTCGTGGTCGAAGTAGCCCATCCGGTCGAAGTTGGAGCGGATGACGAGGCACATCTGGTCACATGGCTGTCGAAGCGATCCGGCCGGGCACTGACGCCACCGAACCTTTCGGCATTCGGGTATAAGCTGCTCGGCGGACGCGTCCTTCCGGGCGGTGGCGCTGCGGCTGCACAACTCATGTACGAGGATGACAAAGGCGAGAGGCTGGCCGTTTATCTACGCGCCGGCCAATCAGCGCAGACAGCGTTCACGTTTGAAGAGAAAAACGGCGTGTCCAGCTTTGTCTGGGTGGATCAGGGGTTCGATTTCGCGGTATCCGCCTCGGTCGATCGGGCAAAGCTCCTTCCGATCGCAACTGCGATCTATCAAGGAATGATTTGAATCCGGTCAATCTCAGTGCGGTATCAAAAATGACTGCGGCATTGTAAGAACGCCGCAGTCAACTTGTTTTGGGGTTGCCCATAACAGGTAGCCAAACTGTTAGTTGCTCTGCAAGACCGCATTTGCTGACGGTTCTGTTCCCTCAACGAGGATAACCTTAGGTGTCTTGGAGGCTTCGCCCGGTTTGACGATGGAGCGGGTCGGACTGGTGGCAGATGCCATCGCGGCACCTTTGGCATCCGTCTTGAACGCCACGATCGGTTCCGGCTGACCTTCGAACAACAGCGCATAAGCCGTGTCCGGCTTCAATTTCGAAACGCTGAGATCTACGATATCGATCAGGCCAAGATTGCGCGAGACGACCATTCCGCCGCCTTGCGCATCTGCGGCAGGCTTCAGCATAAGTGTGATGTTCTCCGGCATGTCCTTGCGTGGTTCAAGGTTTTGGCGGCCATCGCCTGTCGGGACCGCATCCGGAACGTAGATCAGCGCTTGTGGGGCCTGGCCTGAGGGGATATGGGCGATCTTCTCATTCTTCTGAGTGTCGATCACGTCCACCGCGTCGCCGTTTTCGAGGCCAACAAAGACGCGGCTGCCGTCGCCCGAACCCCAGACACCGTGCGGCAAGGCGCCGACGGGAATGGTGGCTATCAGCTTGGCCTCGTCGTCCAGCGTGTAGACTTTCACGACGTTCTCGCCGCCGATGGTCACATAAGCCAGAGTTCCGGCGGATGTGTCGGCGAACGCCAGATGGTTGGTGATCGGACCGCTATCGATCACGCCCTTGACTTTCAATGTCTTGGTATCAATTCGCGTCACCTTGCCGACATCCTTGTGGGTTAGCCAGGCTTCCTTTCCATCTGGCGTCACCTGAATGAACGGCGAGAATGGCGAGACCACCGGAATGGATGCAAGCAGCTTTTTCGACGCGACATCGAACACCTGAACGACCGGATTGAAGCTGTTGGCCACAAAGGCGCGCTTGCCGTCTGGCGTAAAGATGGTCATGCCGGGACCGCTCTCGGTCTTGATGCGATCGGTCTCCTTGAATGTCTTCGCATCAATGACCGAAAGGTAATCCTCGCCACGCACGGTTGCCCAGACGTGTTTGCCATCCGGCGTGAAGAAGGCCTCGTGCGGGTTGCGGCCGATATAGGCGACACCTTTGATCTTGTTTGTCGCGGTATCGATGAAGGTCACGGAATTGGTCACCGTCGAGACGGCGACGATGGTACGGTGATCCGGCGAGAAGCCAAGGCCGTGGACGTTGACCTCACCCTTGTAAAGCGGGCTCAAGACATTCGGGCGTGGGTCGCCGAGCTTGATCAGGCCGAGAAGCGTGTTGGTCGATGGGTCGATGACAGATACGGTGTTGCTGTTCTGGTCAGCAGCATAGACCCGGTCCTTGGATTCGGGCAGGGCAAAGGCTGGCGTGCTCGCCATCAAGGCGATCAGCAGGGCTGCGGAACGTTTCATTTCGAAGTCTCCGGGTTGGCGGCGACGGAGCCGCGCTGTTGTGTGAGCATCGAATTCATCAACTGAATTTCGTAAGCCTGCTCTGTGATGATCGACTGGGCGAGGTTTCGGATTTGCGGATCTTGGGTGGTGAGCAACACGGCCTTGGCCATGTCGATGGCGCCCTGGTGATGCGGGATCATTTGCGCCAGAAAATCGTGGTCTGGATTGCCTGTTTCGGGTACCGCCATCATGCCGGTATGCATTTTGTCCATGGCCACCTTCATGCTTTTCGAGAACGCAGTTGAAGGGCCGCTATCCTCCATGCTCATCGCCGGTTGGTGGTCGTGGAACTGCTCAGCAGTTGCACTTCCCACAATGGCAAAACTGGCAACAAGTATGAAACTGTAAACGCGCATGGCGGAATCCTTTTGGCTTTAGTGGATAAGAACGCTGTGGGTCGCCGTTTATTCCACTGCTCATCCGTATTTGTTCTCACGTCGGCGTGAGCGGTTGGCACGCGCGGTGCTATACCGGTCTGCGCGAAGAACGACGGAACGCGGATGGTGACTCGAGGCGTGCCGAAATACGGCTTGTTCATATGCCGCCAAGAGGATCACGCGTGTTGGATCCAATCGGCCTGTGAACGATGTCTGAAGGACGATACTCGCAGCGGATTGCGGTATGGAGAATGAACGGCCGGTTGGAACAGGGCGAAAAAGCAGACATTCTAAGCCGTTCGACGACGGCGCCCAGTCGTCCGTCTTTTCAGAGGAAAACCAGCCTGGTCGATCGTAGGAAAACTTCCTACAGGGAATTCCGCCACTCTCAGATTTTGGTTTCACTCCAGGCTGGCGGTGGCTTTCATGACTGCTTTGGCGACCTCGTTGAAACTCATTTTAATCCGAACCTGTTGGCCGTTGACGAAAAACGATGGCGTGCCGGCGACTCCGAATTTTTTGTTCGCTTCGGTTGTCGCAGCATTGAGCTTGTCGAGATAGGCCTGATCGGCGACAGCGCGATCGAAACCTGCGCGGTCGATGCCCATGCTAGCGGCGATCTCGCGCAATGCATCCTCGGCGTTGGCGGCGCCGGCAATCTCATCGAATTTCGTCATGAAGGACGATACCGTCTCGTCGAATTTGTCTCGGCCCCGCGCATTCGCCAGCATGAAGATAACGGCATCCACCGAGTTTCGCACGAAGGGCCGGTACGCGATCTTCAACTTACCCGATGCGACATATGTATCCTGCAGTTTCGGCAGGTCTCGTTCATGGAAGTCGACGCAGTGGCTGCAGGTTGGGGAGGAATAGACGACCAGCGTGACTGGAGCGGTCTTCTGCCCAACGAAGCTGTCTTGGAATACGGCCGGGGTCATCAAATCCTGCACGGGTTCGGCCTCGGCCGATGTCACGCATCCTAAGGCAATGCCGACGATCACGGCCATCATACGAAACGTCATGTCTTCTCCTGTTCGGTTACGAGAAAAAACACTCCGGCATGAGCAATGCCGGAGTGTTTCGATCATCAGTCGGCCTTGAGGCAGGGCGAGACGAAGAGCGAGCGGTCAAGAGTGCCCTTGATCGTCTTGGCCACGACCAGCAGCCACATGCAGACAAGTGCTATAACAAGAACCGCGCCAAAGATTGCGATAGACGACATCGGCACCATCGTTGAGAGACGAAGCGTGGCGACGGCGAACACGCCAAGCGGGAAGGTATAGCCCCACCAGCCGATATTGAATGGAAGGCCCTCGCGAAGGTAGCGCAGGGTGATCAGGACAGCAGTCGCCAGCCACCAGATGCCGTAGCCCCACAGGAGGATCGCGCCGAGGAAGCTGGCGCCACCGAAGGCCGGAGCAACGCTCGCCAATCCATTCGCCGACAACACGGCGGGTCCGGTCTGGCTCATGACGAGAAGACCAAGCGCACCGGTTCCGATCGGGCCGAGAGCCAGCCAGCTCGAGGCGGCCATGTTGACATGCGGAAGCTTGTGGACCGTCATGCGCAGGAAGAGGATGACGAGAACGCTCATGGCGAGCGGGACCGAACAGGCCCAGAGAACCAGGCTCGTCATCAGCACCGTCAACTGCGTCTGAGCATCGCCGATATGGGGCAGAAGCAGACCACCGCTGACGGCCGCTACTTCGCTTGCCACGATCGGCAGCAACCAGACTGCGGTCATCTGGTCGATCGAGTGCGACTGGCGCGTGAACATCATGAACGGGATGGCGAGGCCGCAACAAAGCGACAGAGCGACGTCAAACCACCAAAGCGTCGTTGCGATCGACACCGCCGTGTCGCCGATATGTGGGATGCCATAGATCAGGAAGCCATTGATGATCGTGGCCAATCCCATCGGAATGCAGCCGAAGAACATCGACACGACGGAATGGGAAAAGACCCGTCTTGCCTCTTGGAAATAGAGCAGCCAGCGTGCCGCGTAGAGCGTTGTGCAGGTTGCAAACAGCAGGATATTGAAGAGCCAAAGCGCCTGACCCATCGCGAAAAGCCCCGGATGCCCAGGAAACTGTGCGAAGGCGACCGAAAGGATGCCGGTGCCCATAGTGGTCGCGAACCAATTTGGCGTAAAGTTCCGTATGACATGGCCTTGCATAGGAACATCCGAGGCTGGCGCTACCGGCTCCTTGAAGGCAACAATCTTGTGCATCGAATTTCTCCTGATCGTCGAGGAGAAAATACGTGGGTACAACGATTAGTTCCAACGCATAGTTCAGGATATTTCAATCGCCGTTTCCGATTGATCTAGATTTGCGGCGGCAGCTTCGAAAGCCGCGTGAAGGCGGTCGCGCAGCGTCCGCGAGGTATTGATCAGCGTCGGGCTCGGATGGGGGCAGAGGATCACCTCGATGCCGGCATCCACCAGTACATCTTCAGCACCACTCGCCACCGCGCCCGCCAGGACGGCGACACGTAGGTTCGGCAGCAGCGGCAGAAGGCCTGCAAGTCCCTTGATGCCCTCGCGCCGCTCGCTGGCCACGATCGAGCTTCGGGTTGCGCGGACCCACGGGACCGTATTCCACAGAACGATGTCCCGGCGCGATATCCCTGCGCCAGTCAGTGCCTTGCGCAGGTTCTTCGCCGTGCCGGTCGGGTTATCGATCGAAACGAAACGCTGGCCGCGTTCAACCGGACTTGGTCCAGGCGTCTCCAAAAGGATCAGCAGTCTTGCGCTGATACCGCCATCGTATGGATCGAAGTTCGGCATATCCCGGTCGGAGTTGAGCTGAACGTGCTCCCGGAAGGCGTTCAATGGCTGCATATGCGCACTGTCAAGCGCGGCCAACCGCTCCTCGCGTCGATGCTCGTGCCAGAGCGTATCAGGTCCGCGATAGGTCATCGTGTCTATTCCGACAACAGGGCTTCGAACGCATCGGCCGCCTTGGAGCGATACCGCTCCTTATGCCGGAGCAGGAAGAATGGGCGCGGAAGCGGAGAAGCATTGGCCTCGACCAGCAGGCCGCTGTTGAGTTCGGTCTGGGCAGCACTTCGCGATGTCAGTGTTGCCCCCATGCCGGCCTCGACTGCGCCGAGCACGGCCTCGTTTCCGGGCAGGACAATTGCAACGTTCAACGCCTGCAGCTTCAATTTCTCTTTCGTCATCATCGTCTCGAAGGCGAGCCGTGTTCCCGATCCGGGTTCGCGAAGAACCCATGTCGCGTCTTCAAAATCGGCCTTTCCGAGCTTTTTGCCTTTGGCCCATGGATGAGTTGGCGACACGACGAGGATCATCTCATCCGTGGCGATCATGCGCGACGACAAGGCCGGTCTGTCGACCGCGCCCTCTACAACGCCGAGCTCAACCCGCCCTGCCTCAACCGCGTCGCCTACCGCCTCGGTATTGCCGATCCCGACGTCGAGACCGAGACCAGGATAGCGTGTGTGGAACGTCGCAAGCCTGGAGGGCAGCCAATAGGCGCCAACAGTCTGACTCGCCATAACCGACAATTCCCCGCGCAAAAGTCCGGCAAGGTCGCTTAGCGCAGACTCGGCGGCTTTCGCTTCAGCCAAGACCTGAAGTGCATGCTCGAGAAAGATCGTTCCGGTTTGATTGAGAACGATAGAACGACCGATCCGGTCGAACAAAGCCACGCCGTGCCGTTCCTCAAGCGCGATGACCGCAGCACTGACGGCCGACTGCGTCATGTTCATCGCTTTGGCAGCCTTGGTGATGTGCTGTTGGCGGGCGACTTCGGCGAAGATGCGCAACTGGTCGAGGGTCATGAGGATAGCAACCTTGAATCGGCTCCGAGTTATAATCGATTTATCCGAATGTTCGTAGCAAAATTATGCGATGGAACTGATGCAGAATGGCGCTAGTTTTCTCCTACCAGACACGGAGGAAATACCATGCTGAAATCCATCATCACCGGCGCGGTGATGCTTGGCGCCACGACAGCACCAACGCTTGCCGCCGATATCCACGTCTATGGTCCCGGTGGACCACTCCCTGCCATGAAGGAGGCGGCAGCCGCCTTCGAGAAAAGCTCCGGCAACACGGTGATCGTTACCGCCGGCCCAACGCCGCAATGGATCGGCAAGGCTAAAGACAATGCCGACCTGATCTTCAGCGGCTCAGAGACGATGATGTCGGATTTCGTGAAGGCGATGGACGGCCAGATCAAGGACGCCGATGTCGTACCGCTCTACTTGCGTCCTTCCGCTATCCTGGTGCGTCCGGGGAACCCGGAGAAGATCACCGGCCTCGCTGATCTGTTCAAGCCCGGCCACAAAGTGCTTGTCGTCAATGGTGCCGGGCAGAACGGTCTTTGGGAAGACATGGCCGGCCGGACCGGTGACATCGAGAAGGTGAAGGCCCTTCGCGCCAACATCAGGACCTTTGCCGCCAACAGTGCCGAAGCCAAGAAGGCCTGGACCGAGGACAAGTCCTTCGATGCCTGGATCATCTGGAATATCTGGCAGGTCGCCAACCCAGAACTCGCAGACGTCGTCGAGGTCGAACCGGACTATCGCATCTACCGAGACACCGGGATCGTGCTGACCGAGCGCGGAGGCAAGAATGCCGACGCCAAGGCGTTTTCGGAATTCCTTCAGGGCACCGAGGCCAAGGCGATCTTTGCCAAGGCCGGCTGGACCACGCCCTCGAATAACCTTATCCCGTCTCAGGAAAGATAATGACAATGCAATCCACTCCCAAAAAGATCGCCGTGACCGGTGCTGCCGGCCAGATCTGCTATTCCCTGCTGTTTCGATTGGCGAATGGTGACCTTTATGGCAAGTCGCAGCCGATCGAACTGCGGCTGCTCGATTTGCCTCAAGCCCAGGACGCCGTTCGCGGCGTCGTCATGGAACTGGAGGACTGCGCTTTTCCGCTGCTACACAGCATCGTCACGACCGACGATCCTCGGCAAGCGTTTGACGGTGTCGACGCAGCGTTTTTGGTCGGGTCCCGGCCGCGGTCAAAGGGAATGGAACGGCGAGACCTGCTTGCAGCGAATGCAGAGATCTTTAAGGTGCAGGGGAGGGCGATCAACGAGGTCGCCGGACGACAAGCTAGAATTTTGGTCGTTGGCAATCCGGCCAACACCAACGCTTCCATCCTGATCGCCAATGCGCCGGACTTTAACCCAAGGCAGGTCAGCTCGATGATCCGGCTTGATCACAATAGGGCTTTGACTCAACTGGCGCGCAAGGTCGGCTGTGGCGTCGGCGACATCGATAAGCTCGTGATCTGGGGCAATCACTCGCCGACCATGTTTGCCGACTGGACCTACGCAACGGCTGCCGGCAGGCCCCTGCCGGACACCATCGGCGACGACCATTGGTACAAGGAGGTGCTGATCCCTGAGGTCGCAAGGCGGGGCACTACGATCATAGAGGCGCGCGGCGCGTCCTCTGCAGCATCTGCCGCCAATGCAGCGATCGATCAGATGCGTGATTGGATGCGTGGTACTGATGGGCGCTGGACATCGATGGCTGTTATATCGCAGGGGCAGTATGGCATACCGGAAGGGCTTGTGTGTGGCGTACCTGTGATGTGCAAGGACGGTGACTATAGCGTCGTTGAAGGTCTCGATCTGGACGGGTTTCAGAAAAGTATGCTGGACAAAACGATAGAAGAGCTTGTCGGCGAGCGCGACGCTTTATCCTGATATCGCGGGATGCGGAGGCTGGCACAAAAGATGTGCGGAGATTGCACGCCTATTCTCCGCCTAATTTTGGAGAATAGGCGCCAGCCTCAGAAGAGGCGAATGCCACCACGACGATCAGCGAGCTGCAGTTTGACGGGCCGGTTCGATTTTATCTTTCATAATCCGCTTTGACCGCCGAATGGGAAGGACGAAGCCCTCATCCAGATAGGCGTCGTCGGGAATGAAGCGCTCGAACAAGCGTATCCGGCTGGAAACCGAGTCGGTAGAACTGCGATCAAATCTCGTCGCCAAGGCCATTTCGGCGGATTGTTCGTCGCAAGGATATTCGCCACTGTACCGATAGAACGATTGATTATCTGTTCAAAGTATTGCGCTTCAATTGTCACCGGCTCCTTGGACGCCCGCCGCAGGTCATAAGCGCAAGAGGTGCAGACATGCTGGCCGACAAGCCGTGGCTGAGCGAAGGCAGTAATTCCGCGGTGGCACGATGGGCAACGGTCGCGTAATCCGCACCCGTGGATAAAGCAGGAGATTCTAGTCGAGTGTCGCCATCGCCTCCGAAAAATATGGGGGCTGATCAGAACCGAGGCACGCAGGACAGAATTGCAGCCACGTCGAAGCAGCACGACGGGCTTTGATGACCAGTGGTAGCGGCATGTGTCTGTAATCACATGGCTGCAAGGCCATTGACGACAATCGGTCTCTCGCAATTCCATTGAGGCGTGGCCGTAAACAGCCATATTTTCCTGGCGGCGAATCTCACATTAAGTGCCAAACAGAAGCCAGAGTCTCAAATTAAATGCCAAGTCTCAAATTAAGTGCCGGGCTATCTTACTGAAACTGTTAGGACTGGAATCTCACGATTAAATGCAAAACGACACCTTCAACATCGTGCATTCCTCCCCCTTGAAGTTTTTTGACGGTCTTAAGCCCTGTAGGCGACGAGAACGGCGCCTCCCGCGATCATCACGACACCGAGCCAGTTCGGGAGCGTCAGGCGCTCACCGAGAAGCAGCACAGCGAAAATGGACACGAACACCACGGACAGCTTGTCGATCGGCGCGACGCGGGCGGCGTCACCAAGCTTCAGCGCCCGGAAGTAGCAAATCCAGGATGCGCCCGTGGCAAAACCGGAAAGTACAAGAAATAGCCAGCTTCTGGTCGAGACCGTCGACGGCTCCTGCCAATTTCCGGTGATATAGACCATCGCGCCAGCGGCCAGCAGGATGACGATGGTGCGAATGAAGGTGGCGAAGTCGGAATTGACGTTTTCGACGCCGATCTTGGCGAAGATCGCCGTCAGGGCTGCAAAGCCGGCCGAAAGGAGGGCCCAGAACGGCCAGCTTGTAAGGAAGATTTTCATGCGGCTTGTCCATGTCCGGCCATCCGGATCAGCATGAGGCCGACAAAAAGTCCCGCCATCGACAGGACCAGCGAAAGAGCGACATATCCGGCAGCAACACCCCATTGCCCGCGTTCCCACAGCGTCACGGCATCCAGCGAAAAGGTCGAGAAGGTGGTGAACCCGCCGAGCAACCCGGTGGTCAGGAACAGGCGCAACTCCTGTGGCAGGCCTGAGCGAAACACGAAAAATTCCGTGAGCAGGCCCATGACGACGGAGCCGACAACATTGACGGTGAGTGTGCCGTAGGGAAAGCCGAAGCCGAACAGGCGCGCCGCTCCCATGTTGACGGCGTGCCGGAAAACACCACCGATACCTGCGCCAAGGAAACGATCAGATAAACCAAGATCGCGCCTCCTTCAGGATGTCGTGACTTTGAGCGCTTCTGCCGTTTCGACGTCGTGATGGACGACATCCCACTGTTCCAGGTGCTTGTAGACGATCAC
This sequence comes from Rhizobium sp. 9140, assembly GCF_900067135.1. Classification (NCBI taxonomy): domain Bacteria; kingdom Pseudomonadati; phylum Pseudomonadota; class Alphaproteobacteria; order Hyphomicrobiales; family Rhizobiaceae; genus Rhizobium; species Rhizobium sp. 9140. The sequence continues at coordinate 947,924 of NZ_FJUR01000002.1, forward strand.
CTTGTGTTTCAGGACCGCGCCATGGGTCCGGCAGAACTCTTCGAGCTGGTCGCGTGATGCAATCATCTCGACGCACATAGTCAGATCCGGATTGGGGATCTCGAAGCCCTCGTCCTGAAGCTTACCGCTGTTCGAATAGCCAAAATGCGTATGGTGCGCGACGGCATTCTTGATGCCGGCCGACTTCGCCTGCACGACCAATTCCCGGTAAAGAGGCTTCGATCCGAACCAACCGCCCTTGCCGGGCGTCTTCTCACGCGGCTTCATGTAGATACGGACCATGCCAATTTCGGTAGAATGCAGCTTGTGTTGCTTCACGATGATGGGCCTTTCGTTGAGTGTTGCGGTTGTGGCGATCGACCGGAGACGGACCTTTCCGACGATTTCGCCGAGGCTCTGAGTCCGCATGTCACGCATGTGGCGAACCGAGATGTCGGGAGGAATATCGTTGGCGGCAGCGGTTTTCGGAACGCCGACGCGCTGCGACAGGTAGATGCTGGAATGGCCACTGCACAGATAGGCAACGAAGCAGGCGACAGCGAGGTAGACCGAATGGGTGGCGCCGAAGAGCTCAATCCCCATGATCATGCAAGCCAGCGGCGTATTAGTGGCGCCGGCGAAGACGGCCACGAAGCCAAGTGCCGCAAAAAGATCGACCGGTGCGCCGAGAACACCGGCCAGCGCACTGCCGAGACCTGCGCCGATGAAGAACAGCGGTGTGACCTCGCCGCCCTTGAAACCGGCGTTTAATGTGACGATCGTGAACAGCGCCTTCCAGGCCCAGCTCCAGTAATCCACGTGATTGGGACGGAAAAAGCCTAGGATCGTCGCGTCGTCGGGATTGGGGGACCAGACACCCAGACCGAGATATTCCCGCGTACCGAGGAGGTAGACGAGGCCCAGCAATATGGCGCTGGCGAGTACCGGACGCAGCGGCGCATAAGGCAGGATCGCCTTGTAGGCGGACGACGCGAGGTGGGAAAGTTCGGCGAAGAAATGGGCCGCCAGGCCAAAAGCCAAACCGGCAGTGACCACTTTGAGCAGGAGGAGGGCATCGAGGTGGAAACCGACCGCTTCTCCAACGCCGCCGAGATAGGCAATTGCGTAGTGGGTGTGGCCGATGCCCCATGCATGGCAGGTCCAGTCGGCAACGACGGCAGCCAGCAAAGCCGGCAACAGGGCCTCATACTGCATCCGGCCAATGGTCAGGACTTCGAGCGCGAAGATCGCGCCGGCAATGGGTGTTCCAAACACCGCACCGAAGCCTGCAGCAATGCCGGCCATTAGCAGAATGCGCACATCGCCCGGCGTCAGCTTGAACATCTTGCCAAAAGCGCTGGCCAGGCTGCCGCCGAGTTGGACCGCGGTTCCCTCGCGACCGGCCGAGCCGCCGACGAGGTGGGTAAGTACGGTGGTGACGAGGATGAAGGGCGCCATGCGCAGCGGCACGCCGCCGCCCGGCTCATGGATCTGGTCGACGATGAGGTTGTTGCCACCCTCCGCCGATTTACCGAATTTCTGGTAGGCCCAGACCATCGCAAAACCTGCGACAGGCATGCCGTAAATCAACCAGGGAAATTCGAAACGAAGCTCCGTTGCCCGGTCAAGGCTCCAGAGAAACAGGGCTACGAGCGAGCCGACGGCAGCAGCCATCGGTACGACGATCACGATCCATTTCGCGAGGCTACGGACCTGGGCGATACGAAGTCCGAAAAATGCAGAAAACGCCATCAGATGGACGCTCCCGCACGGTCACATTTCGTCTTGGAGGACAGGTACAGAATTCTAGGCACGACTCTACTCCTTCGCGTGTTGCGCGTTGAGTAGGAGTCATCAGCTTCATCGGGGAAGCGGTTCGGCGTAATGCCCGGCAGAATCCATTACCGTTGTGACTTCAATAGCCAATTGATCCGAATAATGTCAATCCCACTCACCATGGTGAGCGGGATTGCTTGGCACGGTGGCCACATCTTCGACCTGAACGCAGTTTTTTAAGTGATACCGATTTATCTCAGCACATATTTGGGGGGTGCGGAGGTCGGAGAAGGTCGCGGGAGAGTAATAGCAACTCAGACCGCACGCCTCGCTCGCCGGCCCGAGACGGTCAAAAAGACCGCACCCAAAAGACCGGACACAAGCGACCCCATCAGGATCCCGATCTTGACGTGATCCTGTACAACTGGATCGCTGAAGGCCAGCAGGCCAATGAAAAGGGACATCGTAAACCCGATTCCACACAGCAGGGCCACGCCGGTCATCTGACCCCAACTGGCGCTCGCTGGAAGATCGGCTAGGCCCAGTCTTACCAGAACGACCACTGTTCCCAGAACGCCGACCAGCTTTCCGAGCAACAGGCCGGCCGCTACGCCCATTGTGAGCGGCTCTTCGAAGACCGACATCGATAAACCGGCAAACGAAACACCTGCGTTGGCAAAGCCGAAGATCGGCACGATCGCGAAGGCGACCGGCTTGTGCAGCAAGTGTTCGAACCTGTGCAGAGGTGATTCATCGTGTGTGGCCTCCGGCGTCCCCGGCGTCAGCTTCAGCGGTATCGTCAACGCCAGCAAGACACCTGCAAGGGTGGCATGCACGCCTGATGCGAAAACCAACACCCACAGGACCGCGCCGAGGGCGAGATAGGGCCAGAGGGCCTTCACGCCCATGCGATTGAAGATGATCAGATTTCCAACGACGAGGCCCGCGCCAGCCAATGCGAGCAGGTTCAGTTCCGCAGTATAGAAGAGAGCGATAACCACAACGGCGCCGAGATCGTCGATGATGGCCAGCGCCGCCAGAAATATCTTCAGCGATGCGGGAACACGATTACCGAAAAGGGAAAGGACCCCAAGAGCGAAGGCGATATCGGTCGCAGTCGGGATTGCCCAGCCACGGATAGCTGTCGGGTCGCTCCAGTTGAAGTAGAGGTAAAACAGTGCCGGAAACAGCATGCCTCCTGCAGCAGCCGCGCCTGGCAAGACGCGCCGGCTCCAGCTTGAAAGCTGGCCGTCGAGCATCTCGCGTTTGATCTCCAGGCCAACCAGCAGGAAGAAGACGGCCATCAAGGCGTCGTTGATCCAGTGCTGGATGCTCAGCGGGCCGACATAGACGTGCAGCACATGGAAGTAGCTCTCTGCCAACGGCGAGTTCGCCGTGGCAATTGCCAGAGCAGCAACTGCCATCAGGATGATGCCCCCCGATGCTTCATTATCGAGGAACTGACGGAGAGTGGATTGAATGCGGCCCTGAGAAAATGTCGAAGACATGGGTTCGCGCTCCTTGTGAGAGGTTGATCGAAGTATCCGTCAATTTCGGGGGAAGCCCGCAGCGCACGCAGCACGCACTGTAAGCTTTAAACTAGGGTATTTGCTCGACGATTTCCAGCAGATTCGGCCCTATAGGGGCTTGGCCAGACAGCACTATCGTCATCACGCATTATTCGTACGCAAACGCGATCTGCAAACTTTTCGAAGCATCGGATTCGCGTCGAGCTGGAAAAGTTGAGCAGCGAGCCGGAAGTGTGGGTCATCACCAGCGTGGGGATTTGCAGCAATCGTGCAAGGAAAACGCGCTGATGTTCTGGAGTGACACTCGCCCCGCGGCACATCTGATCAATGCGATAATCCACCAGGTGCGCTGCAACGCTGATGATGACCTTTGACGCCTTGCGCAAATCGAAACCGCAGTGGACGCAAAAATGCTGGGGAACAAGCTTGCTTTGACCGTAGGCTTCGATACGTCTTTGGCAGGATGGGCACCGGTCGCGCAAGCCGCAGCGGTGGTGGCGGCAAGATACTTTGGTCGCCAAACGCCAGCTGCGGCGAAAATATGGATGCTCATCGCCAGCCAGGCATTGGGGGCAGTACTGCAACCAGGTTGAAGTCCCGCGCCGACCGCTGTTTCGTAACGGCAGCAAGAGCTCCGTCGGGATGCCACTTGCCAGGGTCATTGCCACGATCTGAGCGTGGGATACACCGGCATTTGCGCGAAGCAGGTTTTCGATGTCGCTCGAGGGTCTGAAATCGATGGCTGGTGACCACATGCCAGATCCAAGTCCGAAGACGCGGGCGAATCCACGTGGTGCAACACCGTTGGCATAAGCAAGGCGGTGCAGCCAGCTCGACAGCAATTCGTCGGTTTGCGGTAAGACGTCGATGGGCCACTGGTCGGAAACGACGTGACGGTATCTCCGTTGTATGCTGATTGTCGGGATACCAGCATCGCCCATCGTCATAACAGGTTGTCCCGTAAAGCCGGTAGGCGCCGCTGCGATATTGGTATGTGCCGCAGTTCGACGATGCCCGCCTTGGTGATACGTTCGGCTCCGGATTGTACCGCCGCGACGGCCGCTCTTGTGACGATGGTGACGGTCTCGCCTATCAAACCTTCCGATAACCTGAAGATAAGCCGCGCCGACGGCTCGCTGGACAGATCCGAGATCCTGGCAAGTGGCAACGCTGCTTCAAGGCTATCGAGCAACATCAGATAGGGCTCATCGTATTGCCATCGCGGGACTGCGACCAGATCAAAACGGCTTGCCATCTCGCTGGTGGCGTTGAGGAAGTCGTAGACGGATACGTCCCCGATCAGAACCGGGGCGATGTCATACTGACGGCCGATTCGTCGCAGGAATGCAAAAATCGCCTCGATGTCGCGCGCCCGTCCGCGCAATGCGTTGTGAAACTCGTCGAAGATCAACACCTTTGGCTTGAGATTTGCCAGCAAGTGATCCAGCTGTTCCGCCTTGCGGCTGACATTCCAAATGTCGCCCCCAGGAGCGTGGAGCGCCTGGAGAATGCTCGCGTAGAAATGGCCAAGGCCCGCGCCCTCTCGCGTCTGGACCATCCAAAGCTTCTGCTGGACAGATGTTCGCAGGTGTTCGACGGCAAACCGCTCCGCAATCATCGTCTTGCCATTGGCATAGGGGCCGACCAGCATCAGGCCCTGGGTTCGTAATGACGGCGGTCTTGAGAGTAGCTCGGTGAGCCGTATATGGCTGTCTTGAGCAACCTGATGTCCGATCCATCGTGGGGCACGGATGTAGGCGATCCGCTCATCCTGGTCGCGTTCAAGGTAGGATCGGACATGGTCGAGCAGATGGTCCGACATGCCATGCTACCAGTCTTCGACCGGTAGTCGGCTTTTCTGACGGGTGGGATGAGGTGAGGCAACGCGCGCCTGTTCCTGCATAGCCGCATAAGGCTTCTGCGACGCGCCCGCGTGGATACCGCGGACAGCAGTTCGCAACTGGCGTCTGGGTTGTTTCGCAGTCCCGACGATAGCAGCGATTTCGCGGCGAAACTCCACCCTTGCAACACTTGAGCGATGGTTTGCATCGCGCCGGCGGGCGCGCTCAGCCTCATGTTCCCATAGCGTCAGCGACGTAAGCCTGCCATCGCGCCGTTCGACGGGTCGGAAGTGTCTGCCTTCCGGATCCCGGACATAGATATGGCTGATGTCTCGAGGGTCATATCTTACTTCCAGCTTTCCCAGCCGGTCGCGCTGCGGAATGAGGCCGCCAAGCCATGACGCGTAATAATGTACGGCAAACATGCTGATCCCCTGCGGCGACAATCTTCTTTCCGTACCCGGCAGAAACGACAATAGAACGGTGTGTGGATCGTCATTGAAGCGCGGTAAAGCTGCGTTGTTGCGCTGCCACTCCGTATTCGGCACATTCAGTGTCTTGGTGTTTTCCTGCCGGTTGTGATCGAGGATGGCCAGCGCAACGCACCGCTCCAGGTCCGCGAATCCGAGACAGGCGCGCCGTTCCGAGGGATATTCATCGCGATCAACCACAGACCTTCCGGTCGAACCGCGATAGGTGGCGAGGATAGCGTTGAGTTTGCCCAGCAGTCGTTCGACCACGCCGCCTTGATGCACTCTTCCGCGGTCACGATATCGAATGCGGATGCCATAATCGTCGCAGCCACGCTGGAAAGCGTGCCCCTTGAATTCCATCGCCGAGTCGGTGACGAGTACCCGAGGCCTGCCAAATGTCGACCAGGCATGAGCAAGGCTACGGTTGGCAAGCCATTCGTCCTTCGCGCACATCGCATGGGCAAGGCAAAGTCCGACCGACAGAACAGATGGTTTCTCCAAAGTCAGGCAGAAACCTAAAATAACGCGTGATGCCACATCGGTCACGATCGTGAGATAAGGCCGACCCACAAACACGCCAGTTCCGTCAACGACCTCCACGAAATTGATATCAGCCGGAGTGTGATCGATCTGACAGACGTCGAGCGGGTGAGTTGCGTGAATATATCCTGGTCGTGGCCTCAGCCGGAGCAGGTGTTTCGGATTGGCTGACCGTTTCTTGGCGATCTCTTCAGCGCTAAACAGCATCGGGATACGTCGGGCAACCGTAACGTATGACGGCAAGGTCAGCCCGGCTTCCTCGCAACGAGCGCGGATTTCAGCCACGACCGGGGCAAGGGGCGGAGCTTCCAGTGTCAGCCATTGCTCGCGCAGTGTTGTCGCTATGATTGCTTCAAGTTTTTCTGACAGCCGCTTGCGGCGGCTTTTTGCGGTGCGCGGGAGTAAGGCTGTCACCTTCCTGTCCATGCGATAGCGGACGAGGAGATTGTAGATTTGTCGCCGCGTTAGCCGCAACTCGGCCGCCGCGCGCGAAACGGCCACCTGCTTCGGCCCGATGCCATCAAGGATCTTGTCCAGTTCGCGGGCCATGCGGAGCGCGACTGACCAATGCTCATCTGAGATCGCGCGTGTCGCCGGCAATCCCTGATCATGCAATTGCTTTGGCATGGGCAGACCTCGCTGAAATCCTTAGCGAAAAATCTACTGAAATTTATCGCCTAACCCTTACGTCCGTATGACAATTTCCGAGTTGAAAAATTAAACTAAAACCCACAGCCGGCATCGCGCTCACGCGTCTCGACGAGCGTATCGCCCGCTCGCCGGTCGGCCAGGGATGGATCGAACGATCCCAATTCACCGACGCCTGCGCCTCGCTGTGGATCGACGGCGAACTAGTCCATCTCGAAGACCTCGTTCTCCACGACGCTACGCGCGATATTCGCACACCCACCCACGAGCTGACCATCGCCCGCGACGTCCTGCGCACTCGCCGGCGCATCGCCGCGCAATCACCGGGCTGGGGGCTATCCGCAGAGGGTATCCGGACCTTGCGACAAACGTCGGACATCAATCCCGTTGGCGCAGACGAGGCGGGTGGCGCGGTCGGCAACATTCGGCCCGTGGTCGTAGCTGATTTGGAACGGGAGGGGGAAGATGGCGATGACGTCGAGATCCTTCCGGGTGTCGACTACGCCGCCATTGATGCGGTGCTCGCCCGCTCGGAAGCGGCGATCGAGAACGCAAGGCGGCCCGGCCGCGGCGGCGGCCAAGACAAAGATCCGATTATCTATGACCTCGACTGGGACGAGGATTCCAGGCTGGACGATTGGCGCGCCGTCCTCCGGCAGGCAGAAGACTTGCCGGCGGTGCTGCAGGCCATTATTGCCCTCGATGCCTGGAACGAACTCTCCGTCCTGCAGCATGCGCCCTGGCTTGGCCGGCTGTTTTCCGCCTCGATCCTGCGCCAGGCGGGCATCACGTCAGGTGCCCATCTCGCCGCCATCAATCTCGGCCTCAAAACCATTGCGGTCGATCGACGCCGGCATCGCGACCGCGAAACCCGGCTGCTGGCCATCGCCCACGGGTTTTTGGCGGCCGCGGAGATCGGCATAAAAGAGCATGACCGGCTGACGCTGGCGAAAACGATGATGGACCGAAAACTGGAAGGACGGCGGACGTCGTCAAAACTGCCTGAGCTGGCCGAGTTGGTAATGGCGAAGCCGTTGGTGTCGGCGGGGATGGTCGCCAAGGCGCTCGAGGTGACCCCGCAGGCGGCGCGGCGGATTGTTTTGGAGCTCGGCCTCAGGGAGATGACGGGCAGGGGGAGGTTTCGGGCGTGGGGAGTTACCTAGTCGTTGTCCAATTTAAGTGCGGTAAAATAGGTCAGCCACTGACGACTTCGACAACGCCTGCGGCAAGAAATGATGTCGCGTCATCAGCCATCTCGCCGCCGGAGCGGCTTCGCATGGTGGTGCCGCTTCGCGTCATTTCGTTCAGGGCCTTCCTGCTGGCCTCGGGCAGGGACTCCCACCAGCTTGGCCGAAGGAAGAGATTGTCGGTATGGATGAATAACAGTCGCACCAAGGCATCGGCTTTGCGGGTGTCTTCAACCGCGGCGAACGAATCTGCGAGCGCCTTCGCCGGGCCGTTATCGGTACCGATCCAGCCAAAGACAACGATGGTCTGCGATTCGAAGGTGGTCACCGTGAGTGTAATGTGGTCGAAGTCGACGCTTTCCCGGCCGAGCTGCTGCAGCGGCCTTCCCTGAAGGTCAAACTCTGGGTGGAACGCGCCACACGAGACGACCGGGAGGACCTGATCGAACCGGACGGCAACGTAGTGGAAGTCCTGGCGCTCACCGGACAGGAGTCGCTCATCCAACTGACCTTTCCACAGATCCATGTCGCGCATGCCGATCTTGATGCCGTCGATGATAGCGGCGAGGTGCGTTTGGATCATTGCCTGCTTCCAGAACGGGTGCCCGCAATCCGCCTCGCGTTGAATATCGGTATTCCTGAGTTGCGCCTCCTTTGCGAAGCGCTCATAGGCGATGGCACGATAGGAAAAGAGGAAGGCTGTGTCTTTAGTCAGCGACAACGTTTTGCCCTCGATGGGCTTGAAGAGCATAGTGTCGTGCTTACTGCAGAAACCCGGAAACACAGATGCGTTATTGACACCCACCTTGCGCGGCCGGGGGTTGCCGTCGGTCTCGATCATCTCCTTCATCGAGGGCTTCACGGTCAACACGTGACCGGCCTCAGCGATAGCGGCAAGACCGCCCTTCTTCTGTACGGTGTGAGCCTTGGTGATCGTTGCACTGCAAGGGTCGGCGGAAGGGTCGGGATGGGAGCAATAGCCATCCCGCAGTTCAGCAATCATCCGGGCTTCGATCTCGAAGATGTTGACGGGCTTTTGCTGCTCACGACGAAAATGGCACCATTTGTACTTCTTGCCGGAGCGGCACCAGCACGATTCATATGGGCCCATCGTCTCGACGGGCCGTATCGGATCAAGTTTCACTTTTGCTGCGTTAAGAGAAGAATGTTGTGCCATACTTTAATATAGTGAATTGGCCCACGCGCGTCGAGATTTCCCCATAGTCTCTCTAAAGAATTCGCGCCGGTCATGAAACCTCTCCGGAGCGCTACTCTACGGCAATGCGAGAGGCTTTTCCTATTGTTCTCACCATAGGTGTCCAGACGTTCGGAATGAGGTAGGAAGATTTCAGTCGAGGCTACATCATGAGACTTTCTCCCGCAGCCACGATGACAGGCCTGCGTCGAGCACCATGCGAGAAAGCTTTCGAGGACCAAGAAGTATGACGCCTGCCGGACTGCTTTCCTCGGCGATGTCGCCAGTGTGCCAGACGAAGAACATCCGGTCATAGGCATCGGCTTCTGCCAGGCGTGCCACATAGTCGTTCAGGGCCGCGGATGTGGCCTGCGATTTGACCTGAACGAAAGCGCGCTCCGCCGTGCTGGGCAAGATGAGCTCCAGGTCCACAGTCTTCTGCGTGCGCCCGACCTGGCTAACCCGGCGCCAACCGCTGGTCGAGAAAACCAGATCGACGAGGAGCTCGAAGTCCTGCCAGGTGAGAAGGCGCATCAGCTCCACGATCGCCGTCATCAGCGCACGTTCGGCCTCTTCGGCTGCGGCGACCTCGGGGGAGAGCTGATCGCTGAGCTTTCGCAGGAGATAGTCTCCCGCCCGAACATCGCAGATCGCCCCTCGGAACATCTGCACCTTCAGCAGACGTCCCGATAGCCGGTCGGCCGAGAGCAGGGTGCCGTTGACGCTTGTGTTGCGCCATCCTTCCGCGGTTTGACGACGGTGGCTGCGATTATCGAGCAATTCGACGGGGCCGTTGGGTCGGCACCAATACAGGAGTCCGCCGACGAACGTGATGAAGATCGAATGCTCGTCGGCCTCATAATAAGCCCGGATTTGATTGACGTCACGGGTCGCCGCGCCGGCATCACCGCGGATGGATTTCATTGCCTCCCAGACACCTTGCCAGTCGCCGCGAGCACACAGATCGTGCGGCGCCTCTCGATAGCCGAACCGCAGGACGCCATCGCGCAGGCTTTCGGCCTCCCAGTCTCCGCCGCGACCGAGCTTGATGTAGTAGAGGTGAGAGGCGGTGACAGCAGTCATTCGGAGATCAAGCCTCGCCTTCGCTTACTCTGTCGATCTCTGATCGGACGTGTTCGGCGATCCGATCGAGTTGCACGAGCAGAGCGACGTCGCCTGCCTCGGCCAATCGGTCCGGAAGGTGTCGTAGGTCGTCGCCCGCAAAGAGAATGAAGTCGTAGTACGGCGGCCAAGCCATCAGTGTCGTGCCTGCGGCGCTTGAGTCCCGCGCAAACACCTTTCGAACATCGTCACGCGAAGCGATGCCATTTGCCTGTTCGAATGAAAGGCCAAGGTCAATCAGTTGCTTCGCCAGACGCATCAGACAGAGGTCGACTAAGCCAAAGCGTTTCCACTTGGCGCGGACCCGGCTCAAGTCGGGAGCCGGTGAATCGCGATGAACGAACGGCGCCATCAATCCGCTCGAACCGAGCAAGCCACGTTTCAGGTATGAGCGTAGCCCCTCGTATCCGATAGCGACGATCTCCGCTGCCTTCGCCGTCGTGACGGTCTGTTCCATTGCGCACCTAATTCGGTTCTGTCAGAACCAATATGCGCCAATATAGAAATTGGTGTCAATAGGACCAATCTTCCTCCGGAAAGGAGAGGTTACCATGCCTACGGGGAAAATTTGAGCGTCATGCGGACGATATCGGGAGATGAAGCGAGGGCCCTGATCGAGAGCCAGTTGGCTGCGCACGGCCACGGCGTGTTCACCGTCCTCGCGCAGTATCGGCGAGATGACGCGGTGGCGGCATGGCATGAGACGATCCGGGCCGTCGAGGAATTCATCAATCTGCCAAGATTCGGGATCGCCGACGTTCGGCTTCGAGCTTGGTTATGCGCGATCCGATTGGACGGCGCTTTTGTTTCAAATCCGGGTCCGACATGGCTGGCCGTGCGTCAGGCTCTCGCGCCCCATCTCGAACCATCGGTCATTGCCCGGTTCACGCGGATCATGCTGTACGCCGGGGCAATGGGTGTGGCCTTTGCCGCGCATGGCCAGGACGCTCGTAGCGCCAGCATCACGCTCGACACGATCGGCGGGGCAGTCGATTATTTTCAATCGCGGCGACGGCACTTCGTCTCGCTGCTCTACACCATGCCCCATGCGTGTTCCGGCTCGCTGGTTCTTCAGCCCTATGATGCGCTGACCGTCCTTCTGCCCCAGGTCGAGCATAGCTGCATCGCCATCGCCGGCTTTCACCTTAAGCTTGCGCTCCTCGAGGCGCTGCCGGATTTCAGCCTGGAGGTCGACGGCATTGGTGCGATGGCCAGCCACGACTTTGAGACCTTGGACGACTATTTTCTTGAGCCGGAACGTGCGTCGATCCACGTCATGGCCGAGCTGCGCGGCGATCAGTTCGAAATGCCGGCCATGGAACCGGTGGATGGCCGGAAGATTTTCTCGACCGCCGAACTGCGCAACGGCGTCAAGCTGATCGGCGCGACCTATGAGGCGTTCGGCCTCAAAGATTCCGCCTTTTCCGCCATGGGCATGCTGGTGGTCGCCTTCGCCCGCTATTCCCGAGACGATTACTATGTCCAGATCGAGAAGGATAAGTTTCGCTCGATGCTGCGCGCGCAGAACGAGTTGAATCCCGCCGAACTCGAGACGCTGCTGGTGAACATACCCTCGGACTACGCAACCAACACCAACGCCTATCAACCGTTTCTGGACCTGGGCGATCGGGTTGTCTCGAACGTCAATCTGCTATCGCGCTTCCTATACGCGTTCAAGAATGTCCACCTCGGCAGCCGCCGACGCTTTCAGATTCACGCCGGCTTCATTTTTGAGGACATGGTCAAGCGTGACTTGGAGCGCATGGGCTTCACCGTCACGAACATCAAGCGCATCAATCGGAAGGAATTCGACGTCGTCGCTACCCATGACGGTGTCATCTTCAACATTCAATGCAAGAACAACTGGATCGATCTTTCGAAGATCGAGGCTGAACGTAAACTGTTCGTCCGGTATAATCGATCTCTGACGAATTACTATTCACGAGCGCTGAAAAAGGAGCGCGGCCGCGAGCATCTGCTCAAACAGGAACTGACTATGGACAAGGTCGTGCATTACGTCGTCAGCCGGTTTCCGGTCATCGGCGCCGACGCAGCGGTGATCAACTACAATCAGATCGAACGGCTTCGTCCCGCCGGTCGGGTGGGCGAGTGACGACCGGCCTTGCAGACATCGGCGAGCTGCTAGCGCGGTTCACGGGTCCGGACCTGACACGAACCCTCGCTCGGATCGAGAGCGGGGTTCGCGGCGTAACGGCGGAGGGCTGTGCGAGCTTTCTCGAAAGCGCGGGGGCGGGTCGAGAGGCACTGGCCGCGGCGGCGGAAATGAAACGCCTGGCCGGCCAAATCAACGTTACGATCCATGCGCTCGGCATCCTGTTGTGCCTTCCACACATCCTCGAACCGGATGAGCGGGTGGAATATGTGTCCCTCGGCGCTGGAAACACCGGACGGGATTTTGATCTGGAGACCAATCTGCGGGTCGCCGAATTCAAGTTCATCCGATGGCGGGGCGGCGCGGAATCGATCCGCCAGAATTCGGTGTTCAAGGATTATCTGCTGCTCGCGGAGCATCCTACGGGGAAACGGAAGCACCTCTACCTGCTCGGAACCGAGCACGCGCTGAAGTTTTTGCGAGGCGGCCGGGCGCTATCGAGCGTGCTGAGCCGGAATGACAAGCTGCAGAAGATGTTTTCTAACCGCTTCGGCGAGACGTTTCGGACCGTCGGAGAGTATTTCGCGGCCCACGCCAACGCGGTGCGGATCGATGACGTCTCGCCATGGCTTTCGGAACTGGCCGAAGAGCTGATTGCGGAGCCGGATGCTGAGTCAAACGATTAGGGCGCTGGTCGGGTGACCCTGGGACGGTACGCGCCGCGTTCGGCCGGTGGACGTGTCGCGGTGAGGAGGGCTTCCTCGGCATTTTTCTGCTGTCCCACGAAGTCCATGCGATTGGCGATATAGGCTCCGAAGGCTTTTGGATCGTCAGCTGACGGCATGGGTGCTGCGTGGGCGAGCGGCAGAAATGCAGTCAGCGCGATGCGATAGAGCGGTGCGGCATACTCGAAGATCGTCCGTTGCGGCGTCGAAAGGACGAGATTGCTGCGCTCCACCGGGTTGCCGTGGAGGAAGTCGTTTCGGCATTCGTAGAGCACTTGGTAGAGCCACGATGCCAGAGTACGCTTCACCTTTGTTTTTCCGCCCGTGTCGTGCGCGAGCTGGCCGCTCGCGGGGATTGCCCAAGGCGTGCGCTCGATCATTTCGAACACCTTATCCCGGTTAGCTTGGCCGCTTCCGCCGGGATGCACGAGGATCTCGAATGCGCTGACCCAGAGGGAGACGACGCGCCCGACGTCGTAGAACGTCGTGTCCGTTCCTGCTGGCAGGAGCGAAGCCTGATACGCCATGTTGAGCGAACGCATCAGCGCAACATCTTCCCAGGCGGGCTCCGCAGCTTCATAGCGTCGACGCCAGCGCGCCATGAGTGCCGTGAGCATCGGTTGATCGATGTCGCCTTCGCCAAGAGACGTGCGGAACAGAGCCGGTGATGACTGACCCTTGAAGCTGGAAACTTCATGCGTGCCGAGGATGGCCGGTGTGCTGCCGATCACATCCTCATAGTGTCGGTCAAGCATCCAAGGGTAGATCGAGAAGGCCTCACCGAAGAGGACCCGATGCCCGCGCGGATGTCGGAGTTCCAGCGCGCGGCCGTAGGTGAGCGCAGAGAGCGCGATAAGATCGCGAAAGCTCGCCAGCGCCGAGACGTCGCGAAACATCGGTGGCGCCGACGTGTTCAGGATCAGGACGACGGGTTCGAACTTCTGCCCGAAGTTGTCGGCGAAACGGTTGAGGAAACGCCTGAGCATCGGGTGCGTGCGCTTTAGGGTCGCGACGCGACGATCGTGTGCGGGGGCAAGCGCCGCGATGTCGCAGCCAATCGCACCTTCCAGCGGAATATTAGGAAGGACGAATACCGGCGTCCACTCGGCGGTCATGATCTCGAGCCACTCATATTGCGATTTCCGGCACGCCCGCATCAGTCAGAAGCTGATAGAGCTCAGCCACATTGTTTCGGTTTCCGCGTTGATAGCAGAAGGCGAAGATGGCGCGCTGTTTCGCCCGCGAGAGGGCGACGAAAAACGCAGCGACGCCTTCGGGGTCGCCGGGGGTGTGGGCCCACCAAGCCCGGTCATCGAGGCCGACGAAGATGATGGTGTCGTATTCGAGCCCCTTGCTCTTATGGACAGTCATCATCGGAACCTGACCGACGCCCTCGAACGCGTCGAGGCACGCCGTCCAGGTCACCGCACCGTTGACGCAAGCGAAGAAGTGGATGCAAAAAGCTTCAAGGATGATCTCAAGCTGCTCGCCAACGCCGTATTCAGCATAGGTGCGGGCGATTGCATCGAGATCCAGATAGTCGAAAACCCGTGTGGCGAAGTCGAGGGCGCTCTGCTGCGACGGGGCGGTGGCCGCCATGTCGGTGCGGAGGGCCGCGAGGAATGCGGTGAGCTCCGCCTCGACAGTGGCCGCGCGCGCGTCATCCTCCTGCCCGATAGCGCGCAGCACCTGGACGGAAGAGGAGACCAACTGCCAGGCTGCCGGTGCGCGGCGGGTCGCGCCAAGGCGGAAGATTGCAATCGCGAGCCGGCTCAGGTCATCAGATAACAAATCCTGAAGAGAGGTTTTGCCGAGAGAATGGCTCTCATTGCGAATCCGCAGGCCATGAACGGCGAAGGCTCCAGCGAGTTCGCGCTCATAATCATCGGACTTCTGTTTCACGAGGAGCGCGTAGTCGCGCGGCGCCCGGCCGCGGGTGGCAATGTCATTGGCGATCCATTGCGCCAGGTGGGCGGCTTCCGCCGCAATGGTCTGGCTGGACCAAACCTGAGCCACGTCGCCATCGACCTGACGGGCGGTCTGAGCGACCGTGGGGACGGTGTTCGGATCGAGCGCGCGCGCGACGATATGCTGGATCGCGACCAGGTCCGGCGAGGAACGGAAGTTGAAAAGGAGGGGGAACCTTGCTCCGCCGAAATCGGCCTGCAGCCGCTGAAAGGCGTCCTGACGCGCGCCGGCGAAGACCATGATCCGCTGCTTGTCGTCACCGACGCCGGTGATGATGGTTTGCCCGCCAGAGAACGCCGAATGCAGGAAGTCGTATTGCGCGTAGGTCGTGTCCTGGAATTCGTCCACGAACACGAAGGGATAGGTGGCGACGAGCGCCCGGCGGATGTGGGGATTGGCCCGGAGTAGCTGCTCCGCGAGTCGGTTGATGCCGACGAAGGTGAGTGAAGAAGGCTGTCCTGGAGGTAGTTGCGTCGACCACCAGCGGGCGATGGTGAACTCGGCGGCGTTTTGGGGCGCGATAGGCCCCATCGGCAGGCGGTAGCCGCCGACAATCTTGGCTTCAAAATCGCCCGCACTGTAGCCGGCGATTTCCGCCTGCCATTCCGGCGGCGCACCGAGCCGGGCAAGCGTGAGGAAGCCTTCTATCGTCTTGCGCTTTGGGAAGGCGATTTCGTAAGGCCGGGTCGGGCGCCATTCGGCGAGGATGGCGTTGAGAAAGCGATCGACCAGACTTTTGGTGAAGGCGTCGAAGGTTACCGACACGAACCGGTTGGCGAACTCTGGCGGGCACCGCTGGCGGACGCGCGACGCGAGATTGTTGGCTGCATCCGTTTTGAACGAAATCGCTAGCACGCGGTGCGGCGCTCGGCAGAGGCCCGTTTCAAGCAGATAGTCGGCGCGTTGGGCCAGAAACTCGGTCTTGCCGGCGCCGGGGCCTGCGACCACGCACGCCGAGCCGACGTGGCGCAGGGCATTCCACGCTGCCGGTTCGAGATCGTTAATGCCGCTGGGGCGCCAGTCCTCTGGCCGAATAAGGCGCATGGTCAGGCACCTGCGGGAGGAGGAGGGGTAAGACGAGCGACAATTGAGGTCAGGAGTGCGCGCAGTTCTTCGGGAGCGGTGGCCGCGAGGGCAGCCGGGTCTTGTGCACTCAACACCCGAACGTGGGTGCTGGGCTTGCCGCGCCCCAGGAACAGATAACGATACCAGCGCATCAAAACGTCCTGGTCGGCAGCGTACAGGTGAGGCAGACCGTCGTCGCCGAGAACCGCCGTGCGCGGCTCCCCTGCAGGCGAGGGCCCCTGGCGGCCGGGTTCGATGATCTGATAGGCGAGCGGGAGAGCCTTCAGCATCGAGTAGTCGAGGTCGAGGGGCGTGCAGAAGAAGACATTGAACTGGCGCAGCCAATTCATCCAATTTGTGATATTCGCAGTGTCCTCGATCGGCAGAGCATCGAAAGCCGCCAGATTGGCGGCTGGCCCTTGGGGGTTAAGATGCTGTCCGAAGATGGCCTGTGGCGTGACGTTGTTTGCGAGCAGTTGCGTGCAGGCCGTTTTTATACGTCCCCACCCACCCCCAGAACGGCCCCGGTCGAGATCCAGCAAGGTGGCGTAGGGGATGTCGAGATCGGTCAGCAGTCGCCAGAGGTGGTTCACATGCCGACCGCCCAGCGGAACGACCGCGACAAAGGATCGATCGATGTCGAGCCCCATCGCCTCGGCGAGACGGGGAAGAACGACCTCCTCGGACGCACCTTCTCCCAGCACGACGAAGCGCGCGAAATAGAGTTCGGGATAGGTCCGCACGGCCTCGCGAATGAATTTCGATGCCTCTTCCTCGCCGACGGGGAGGTTGATCGGGCGGATGCGGGCCGTTCGATCGTGCGGATCGAGCCGGAAGTGCCGGACCTGCGTCGGATCCACCCGGGCGAGGATGCTTGGGGAATGGCTGGAGACAACGGCCTGCGCCTGCGGCGACTTCGTCAGGTCCTGTATCTGCCGGACGATGCGGGAGAGATAGAAGGGAGCGAGATTGTTCTCGGGCTCTTCGATCGCGATGAGCGTGAGCGCGGGTAACGGTACGCCGCCAGCCTGGAAACCGGCCCCAGCAGGATCGGCGACGATCCCGGCTTCAACGTCCAGTGTCGCCGCGGTCATCGCCAAATGGAAGAGCGACCTCTGGCCGTCGCTCAGGTCATCGAGGGCTCGCTCCCGGCCGACCTCGTCGGGGCGGAAGACCACCTCTACCTTCCGGATGAAATGCTCAAAACGCAGATCGAGCGGGCGGAAGACCGGCGTCGTGTCGGTTCCGGCTGTGTACACTTCCTGCCACCGCCGCGTTACCGCTGCGGCAATCACATCGACGGCCGGCTCCCCGGCGAAAGCGCCGTTCAAGGCGGCGCCGGCGTTTGTGAACGTGTCGCGGACTCCCTGCGACCAGTTGATGGCGCGCCACAGCCTGCCGCGCAGAAAGGCCGTCACCTGGGAGGCGCCGTCCCGCGTCGCCGGCACGTAGATCATTTGGATCCGCGCCCGGTCGGCGGCTTTCAACTCGGTGCAATCAGCGTCGGTGAACGCCCCGAAAGTCCGGACCGCCCAGTATTTCTGTTCAATCGCACCATCGAGCGAACCGTCATCGGTCCAGGTCGCTTCGAGACGCAGGCGGCATTTCAGCTTGCCCGCCTCCTCAGCTGCCATCTGATGAAAGAATTCTGGAATTGCCGCGCCACCGGCGCCGTCGGCGTCTAGTTCTGGAAAGGCAATGATTGCCTCTAGGACGAAGTTTCGCTGGAGTAGCGCGACAAGCTCGGTGGAAGGGACGTGAAAATCCTGACGCCGCAGTCGTCGCTGATCGCCCGTCACGCCGAAGAGGCGCTGCAGGGCTTGCATCAGGGCGGTCTTGCCCGCGCCGTTGACGCCGACAAAGGTGGTGAGGCCGGAGGTTAGATCGACGCTTGTCGCGACTGGTCCGAAGCAACGGAAATTCGTCAGACTGAGCCGCTCAATAAACATTTTAGCCGACCTCCCCTTATTGGTGGCCGATCGCATCAAGTTTCCCTTGATTGGCAGTCGCGGCCTTCCATGATTTCGTCACTTATACTTCATCGATCAGTACAAGGCGCGCTGAAGCTTCAAGAATCGAGAGGCCCCTAAGCACGCCTTCCTCAAGCGTTTTTCGCGACCGCTGACGGCTTCGAAAATAGCGCGTGGCGAAGTTCGATCTGTGATCCGGTTTGGCGGGTGTGCCTTGTTCGGAAGCGCTCAATCGTTTCGATCGCGGCAAGTGGTGTAGGTCCCTCAGCGAGCGCGAGAGGGACATGGCTGCCGATGGCGTCGGCAATCCGTGAATTGGCAAAGGGCACGTCGCCGTCGAGCACGTAACCGAGCATGCACCCCACAGGCAGCTGTTCGGCATACTGCTCGGTGAGAAAACGCATCATGCCCTGGGTGACGTACACGGTGGCCAGGGAACTGCGGCCTCCGCCGTTGTTCACGTTGAGCCGCTTGCACTCATAGGCCAGGTATCGCTCCCGATCCCAGTCGAAGAGTACGGCGATGTCGATGATGCCCTTGCTGTATTTCGACCCGTCAGCCGCTAGGCCGAACGGCTCGAACTGATACTCGACCCAATGGCATAACCGACGGACCACAACGTCCTTGGCGAGGCGATCGACGAGGTTGATGGTGATGACATCTTCCCCTGGCTGTTCGGGAAGAACCGCCATGCACTCTGGCCACGCTGCCGCGATCCGCTCCAGGAAGCGATCGTCAAACGAAACGAAGTTGTCGACCCATCCCTGCACATCACCGATCAGCATCAATCCGCGCCCCGCTGTTGGGCTGCGGCGGCAGCTTGCTGGAGGTCCAGCGCTATTCCATCGGCATCCGCGAGCGCCGTGGCGCGCAGCCAGAAGCGCATCTGCATAGGCTTGATGAGGTAGAGGCAGTCACCGACGAATACGCGCAGATCGGGCATGAGCTGGAAGTTACCGTCGAGGGGCCTGTGGATGTGGGCTGCGAGCTGCTCGAGTACGTCGCTGAGTTCGCCGGCCGCATCTTCGGCATACTCTTCATGGCCGCCCAGATGCAGGCGCAGGATCGCAAGATCAGCGCTGCGCGCGACAAGGCGCGCATCGATCTTCTTGCCTTTGAACCAGTCCGCGAGGCTCGCCGACAATGTGCGCGCGTATTGAGCGCGTTGCGGTTCGTCAGGCGCGCCCCAGAGTTTCGGGAAGTGGCCTTCATGGGGCTGAAGCGCAGGAAGGATCGCCTCGACAGTGTCGTCGATTAGCGCGATCTCATCGGGAGACAGGCAAAAATATTGGTACGCGAGCCGGTCGATCGTCCGAAGAACGTCGCCCTCGTCGATCTGCATCGAGAAGGGCTCCTTGGAGCGTTCGTATGCGTCGTCAACGATCGCAACCAGCTTATGGGCGGCTTGAGCGGCTGCGGCTTTATCAGGGACATCGTCGGGTGATGGAAACGGCAATCGCAACAGGTCGGCTTGCTTGACTTCCGGGCGATCCGAACCGAACGACGCGGTGCCATGAAAGGCATACCAGACCGCGATGCGACTATTGAGGATCGCCGTGAGAACCTTCGCGCGGTCACTTTGGCCGTCCGGCACCACGATCGCTTGCAAGATATCCTGGAATGTCAGCGGCTGATCGCAGTAGGCGGCGCGAAGGCGGTTTTGCGCTGTCTCCACCCCACGCGGGATAAGGATGCGCGAGCCATCGAAGCCGGGCTCGAACCCGCGGCGGCGAACCGTCGATGACGGGGCCGGCAGCAAGCCTTCCGCAGCCTGAGCCAGGCGCGAATAGGCTGCGATCGGCAGGTCAGGCAGTCGACCGACATACTCGCTGGCCAGCGGAGGCGCATCGCTATCGCTATCTTCATTGAAGGGCTGATAGCCTTGCCCGATGACCCATCGATCGCCCGGCTTTTCGCGGCGACGGCTCAGGCTGCCGTAATCGCTGATGAAGGCCCCTAGTTTGGGAAGCCTCGCGAGGTAGCCGAAGAGTTTGGCGTCCGGCTCGCGCATCCAGAGGCGCTGCTTGAAGATGAGCGGGTTATCCAGGACCGCGCCCACCCCGAGGGTGGTCTTGTCAGCGCTGCTCAGCGTGATGACGCGCTTGATGCGCAGATTAAGGTCGGCCTTTGGCGCCCAATAGTCGAAGCGATACGGGAAATTATCCGGATTGGCGCTGCTGTAGATGATCAGGGCGGTGGGGCGATGGGCTTTCTCGAAAAGCTGAAATCGAAGATCCGCGAAGTTGATGATGCGGCGGACCTGAGATTTCCGGAAGAACGCGTCACGGGCTTCAACCGTGTTTTGGGCGTGGTTGTGCAAAAATCCCATCGCCGGCAACAGGAACGCGATCAGTCCGCCGTCGGCGAGATGCGAGAGGGCTTTCCAACTGAATGCCCAGGCGTCCTCGCCACCGGGCATCGGATGCCCTGCCTTCTTGCTCCACTGCACTGACGAACGTGCCGGACCGCGCCGACTGGTCCATGGCGGATTGCCGATGATCACCTCGTACCGGGGACCATCAGGCGATACTTTGAAAAAGTCCCGGCAGACAAGGGTTTTACCCCAGAGTTCCGGGAGGAGTTTTCCCCGAGTGATGAGTTTGCGGATGTCGCGTGGTGATACCTCCTCAAGGAGGGCGACGTAGAGCGAGAACACGGCGACCCGAACGGCGCCGCTATTCAGATCCCAGCCATGGATTTGACTCAGCAAGGACAGAAGTGTCTTCCAGGAAATCGACTGCGTCTTGTGCTTGGCGCGCCAATGTTCACACAGCCGCTGGAACGAGCGGACGAGGAAAACGCCTGAACCGCAAGCGGGGTCGAGGAAGTTTCCGGTCGTCCGTGTCGCATCTGGCAACATCTCCCAGGCTTGGGAAACGACGGTGTCGGCAAGGAACATTGGCGTGTAGTAGGCGCCGTTGGCGCGGCGTTCAGCCTCGCGCTCACCTAGGAAGCGATCGTAGACGGCGCTGACTAGTTCGATCGGGATATAGCGGAAGTCATAGCCCCAGAACCGCTGCTGCCCTGAATGCGCCATTTCTTCGCGGCCTGACCGAAACCGCGCCAGGATCGTCAGATGGGCAGGCGTGACTTCGGGTGCCTCGCCCATGGGCTCGAAAGAGCACGGCGCGACGAACAGATCGCCGTTGAAATCCGCATGCAGCGTTCGGAAGAAGGATCGGAAGAGATCGACGTCGCCCCTTTCCAGCAGCGCCGAGAAACTCTCGGCGCTCTTGTCGGATACGGCCGCAAAATAGGCGGGGGTTACGATCTCCCGGTCTTCAAGATAGGCGATAAACATCGCCTGTATGAGCAGGGCTTGCGCCGCATCGGGGGCGAGCGCGGCCTTCTGCAGGAGGTCGTGGGACGCATTCAGATTGTCGAGGAGAACCTGATCGATGCGTTCTTTTGGCGGGAAATATTCGCCGTAGTCTTTCCAAAGACGTCCGGATTCCGCGCCGTAGATGAGATTCTGAAATCTCAGGGTTTCGGTCATCAGGCTGAGGCTATCGATAAGGCAGCGGGCCTCAAAGGCGTCGCCTGGATCGCTAAGCGGAGTGCGGGCGAGCGAAAACGCTCTGAGCGTATCGTCGGCGATGACCAGCAATAGGCTTGCCAGGCCCTGATTCCACAGCGCGCCGTGAAGGTCGATTATTGCGGCACGATCATAGTGATCGGCTTCCAGGATCGCGACAGTCGGGACGCCCTGGACGCAGAAGATCGCTGATACGCCCATTTCTGTAAGGGCGGCTCGGATGGCCGGCGCATGTGGCACGTCGCTGACGGCCTCGGCTGACTCGTAGAGTTCAGGCGAGCGCCGATGTGTAAGCCCCAAGCGGTCTTTCCACTCCGGCGCCAACGTGGATGCCAAAATGGTGGTCATGCTCGTCTTCCACGTCGTGCAGTTTGCGGGCCGATCGCAGTGGGGGGAAACTTTAGATAGCCTTGAGCCAGGTCGGCTTCGGTAGCCGTAAGCGCCGCCTGCAAGCGCGACACGATGGGTCCACAAGGAACGCATAGCGTGGAGGCGTCGGGCGACGGACGCGCATGCGTGCCAGCGTCAACGAGACGGATGCTATCGGCTTCGATCAGGGCAACGGAGGTTTCCAGCGCGAGCCAAGACTTGCCGCGACACTCCCTGATCAGTTGATCGAAACGGCCGCCAACCGTGCCGACGCGGACACCGAAATCTCTGACCAGTTCGGCCACGATCGCCATCGCGACCACGTCCCCAGGTGTGAAGCTTGGGGCGTGCCCCTTATGCGCAGCCAATGCCGGTATGGCATCCCGCCACGTACGAAACGCGTCCACTGAAATGGAAAGTAGCTCGCGAATCTGACTTTGAGTGTAACGCATGTACTCCAATTAGCTCGGAATGCTGCCCATATCAATACGGGGTAAGCCCCGCATATGTATTTGTTTTGTTCTACTCGCAAAAATGCTTCCTTTTATCCTAAGCGTGTCTGTCGCATAGGTGTTCACGTTTCTATTGGCACGGAGCTGTTGGCGATCAGCCTCGCTACATAAGGGACGAGATTTCGGCGGCAATTTCA
Organism: Rhizobium sp. 9140; assembly: GCF_900067135.1. Classification (NCBI taxonomy): domain Bacteria; kingdom Pseudomonadati; phylum Pseudomonadota; class Alphaproteobacteria; order Hyphomicrobiales; family Rhizobiaceae; genus Rhizobium; species Rhizobium sp. 9140. Next base: position 970,608 of record NZ_FJUR01000002.1, read on the forward strand.
AAATGCGTGCGTCGAATGACAAATTGCTACGCTTACGAGCTCCAGTGGTCGGGTGTTTTGTGGTAACCAAAGCGATCGTCGGATGGCACGTAGATATGGAAAATTATGCGTAGTAAATATTTTGAAGAAAATACTGAAGAAGAGCGGATATCAATTTTTCAGGAATACTTTGACAGGGACATAGAAAGTTTCTTTACATCAAGCATCAGCTGCTGCGCCGAATGCCAAGAAGAATTCGAGGAACAGTGGCCTGGGACCGTATCTCACGATGTTGAACTTCAGCATGGATATCAGACCGTCCACGACTTTATCGCACAGAGCCGAATCCAAGACGCATTCTATGCTGAAGAAATCGAACATTATTCGAAATTTCTTACGTGCCCGAACTGTGGTGCGGACCTTGATCGGGACTTCTGGATATATGAGCATCCTTTTGACGTTCCGATCGAGTTTTTCAATCAGATGAGTGAGATCGCTCAGATCGCTCATCGAACGCCGTTCCTCCTACTCACTCACGAATTTGCCGCTGAAGTTTTCTCGACCATCGCGGCGCGCGCGCCTCAGGTTACGCCAGCATTGATAGACGGTACACTTTTCCGGTCTAGACGGGCGGAGGGGCTGCCATACCCGACACTTCAGGATTTCGCTGCGCCTCCGGCTAACGTGGTCCCTGAAGGTCGATACAATCATTCTGCCCATCCAATGATGTATCTGTCGAAGGCTAGAAATACAGCACTTGCCGAGGTCGGAACTGCTGGCGCACGCTTCCATGTCGTAGAGGTCGAGCTGCAGTCTCCTTTAAGGGTCCTGAACTTGAGCTACTTAGGAGAAGCAGAGACACGCTCAGAGATTGTATTCCAATGTCTGGCGCGCTCCGCACTTTGCGCTGCGCCGCGGCTTGGGGAGGGATGGACAAAACGAGAGTACGTTTTTACCCGCTTTGTTGCTGACTGTGCCCGCCACGCTGGCTTCGATGCCATCGAATTTGGTTCAACGAAGCATCCATCGGGTACAAACTTAGTGTTGCTCGAGCCTCCGGCGATTTTGGATGGCTTCGCTCAACTTGTTAACATCGAAACACTTGACCTCTGAACCTTCTGCAGGCCCTACATTACGACGGCTTCGCTGCCGTGGCGTCGGCCTGCGCGGATAGACGCGATCTGAAGAAAAGTCTACATGATGGGTATATCTCGGCTTCAACTCGCATGGGAGGACTGGTGACTAGCTGGGTCTGTGCATTCTGTGGACCAACGGATCGGAAGCGAACCAAGGAACACCTCTGGCCCGCGAGCCTCCATCGACGCGTCGTAGCCTTGCTCGACGGGGGTGAGCAAAAATTCTGGGTGGCCCGTTTGGATAAGGCTCTTTCAAACGAACCTACCATTCGGGATGTTTGTGCAGTCTGTAACAACGGCGAATTATCGAAGCTTGATAATTATATCTGCGAGGCCTTCGATCGTGATTTTTCTGTAATCCGCGAGCGTGGAGAGAAGGTTTCACTGGATTACGACTATCACCGGCTTAAACGTTGGTTGCTGAAGATGTCGTACAACTCAGCACGTATGAGCGGCACCGACGTGCCGCTGTTTCAGCCGTTGCTTCCGTACATAATGAGGCAGAGCCTGCCCGCGGGACGGAATGTGAAGCTCTTCCTGGAGATGACATATCCCAGCGAAATACCCGCGGATGAGCTGCAAGACGGAATGCCGGCTGCCGTGAGACCGGCCGTTAACCGTGTCGGGTTCTTTGGCTGCCCAACGCAGAGCGGCATGAAGTGGCTGCGGGCGGTCCATTTGAGGAGCTTCACTTTCCTTCTTGCGTTTTTACCACCGACGGCGAGCGCGGCGTCGATGCACGCTTTCGTCGACGAACTCCTCTCGAGCCGCCCTTCAGCGCGCGAGCTTCGGGCTTCAATGTCTCGAGTAACGTTGCAGTGTGACGGTATCGACTGCTGGACATCATTAAAGTCCGGCATGACCAATCGCATTGAGATGAAATGAAACCACTTACCAAAAAAGGAAGGTGATTTCGCTCATCGGGCGTTTCAATGGCAGACCCGCGCGCCGGGGGCTGTCGGTATCGGTTTCCGGCTTGGCCGTCGCTATGCTAAACCTCCTCTGCTGTTCGGTTCTTTTCGAATAGCCTGCCGCACCTCCTCCCGCGGCAGGCTTTTTCGTTTTTACGGCCGTCGCATCAAAGGCAGAGGACCAACTGTGGTTCTTGCCTGCTGTCTTCGGTGTTGAGCGATGATGGGGTGACTCCTAAGAGCCGGACCGGATGTTAAAACGGAAACACCGAAGCTAGCACGGTCTCTCGTCTAGCCTGTGCGCCAGTTCTGCCGACATATCTTCAACATCTTGTTTAACCAAAGAAATCGCTGCGAACTTGATGGGCCAGCGGTTCGATTCCTTTCAAGGCGAAGAGCCTGGTCGCCCAGTGAGTAAGCATTTCATATGGACTCTGTAGTTCATCTGCATTACAGGTGGTGTGTAGTCGGAGACAGCTATGGCGTCGAACTCATTAGTACAAACTCGCATTGATGCGGACGTTCGGGATCGGGCCTCTGCGGTGCTTGAAAGCATGGGCCTTACTGTGTCGGACGCGGTTCGCATCTTGCTAACCCGTACCGCCAATGAAGGAGCACTGCCGCTCGAGCTTATTTCAGGCAGCGAAGCTCATGATGCTTGGTTTCGTAGCAAGGTTCTCGAAGCGTTGAACGACACCAGACCGGATGTGCCGGATGATGAAGTCCAGGCCCATTTTGAGAAACGTCGAGCGGCAGCGCGCATTAAAGCAGCGGCACGTAAGCCGTGAAGCTTTCGTGGTCAGCATTTGCATTGTCAGATCGAGACGCCATCTTCACCTTTATCGAGGCAGATAGTCCTTCAGCTGCCATAATGGTGGACGAAAGGATTGTCTCTGCCGCTCGTCGTCTGATCGATTTTCCGGCAAGTGGTCGCGTCGGTAGAATTGCCGGTACGCGCGAATTGGTGATCACCGGCACTCCATACGTTGCGGCGTATGCCGTGACACCATCGGCGGTTCGTATTCTCCGCGTTCTTCATGGAGCCCAAGAATGGCCAGACTCCTTTCCAACCAGCTAGGCTTAGAACTTCGTGTCCGAGATTAGCGGGTCTCCAGTTCGATTCCGTTAAAGAGCTAGATGGCTTGAGAGATAAATCTGAACAACCTGGCACACATATATTCATTGCCTAACAGCTCGGAGAAAGAACGACACCCCCAGTCTTGGCTGTCGTCCTCTCTCGACTGCGCTGCTTGCCTCGTTGCCTAGAAACCGTCCGCTTTGCAAAGAGGTCACTGGACGACTAGCGCAGGTTTAGGGGAGGTCACGCAGCGGTGTCTGACTGTCTGAATTTCGCGGATCGGGTTAGGCTTTCTGGCCTGCAGCTTCCAGGATAAGCTCCGCGACCTCGTCCGGGTGCGAGATCAGCGAGAGATGGCTGGCTTTCAATTCGATTGCCTTTGCGTCCATGCGCTTGGCGAGAAAGCGCTGCAGGTCCGGGTTGATCGTGCGGTCCTCGCTCGACACCGCGTAATAGCTGGGCTTGTGGCGCCAAGCGGCTTCGATAACTTTGCCTGAGAGTAGCGCCTTCTGGAACGGATACTGCGTTGCATACAGCACCTTCGCGCGGGCCGTTGGAATGTCGCCGGCGAAGTCCTCGAGGAATGCCTTCTCGCTAAGTCTCCCTTCCTCACCGTCGAAAACGATCCCGGCAGAAGCGGGGGGAGTAGGGAAGGTTTTTGCCAAAGCGCCAAAATCCTCGTTTGCGTCTGGTGCACGGGCGGCGACGTACACGAGAGCCGACACATTAGGATGCATGCCGGCCTGAGTTACAATCATTCCCCCAAATGAGTGCCCTACCAATACTGTTGGCCCATCCTGCCGCGCCAGTACTCGCTCCGCAGCAGCAACCGATTCCGAGAGAGTAGTCAGAGGGTTCTGCACGGATGTGATGTTCAAGCCCTCGGGCTGCAGCCTCGATATCACTTCGCTCCAGCAGGAACCATCTGCGAATAGCCCATGGACGAAGACAACGTTACGGGCCTTTTCTGGGTGGCCGGCCGCCGATGCGGCCATGCCTTTGGTTGAAAGCATTGATGCTGCCGCGCCGGCAAGCATAGCAGCGGAAAATGTGCGCCTGTTCATGATCATTCCGGACTTCCTTTCATCGTAAAGCACATGCTTCGGAGGAGTCTTTCGTTGGGAATTCCCCAATCTTACATCGTCACGACTATGTGATCGGCGCGTAAATTCGAATAAATTCGCGATAGGTCGTAACAATGGGTTTCGTCCAACCGAAAGCATGGGTGCATGGACACACGGGAAGACAGATGGGCGAAAGCGATGCGCGCGGAACGCACTGGAGATAGCGCTGCCTACGAGGCGTTTCTCAGGGCTTTCGCCGCTTCGGTGCGGCGGATCGTCGAGGCGCATTTGCGATATATGGGTTTCAGTCTTTACGAGGCAGAGGATGTCGTCCAGGAAGTGCTCATAGCAGTGCATTTCCGTCGCCACCAATGGGATACGAAGCGGTCTCTGCTTCCGTGGCTGAACGCAATTACGCGCTACAAGATCATTGATGCCAGCCGGCGCTTGGGCCGTGACGCACGCACGCGCGTTGATTTGACCGAGGAGCAGTGGGCCGGCTTGTTCTCATTTGAGGTGTTCGATCCTGAACGCAATCCGGCAGATGTTGAAAAACTAATCTCCGCCTTGCCCCCTGGCGAACAGGCAGCCGTCCGAGCCATCGGGCTTGAGGGTGCCTCTACCAAAGAGGCCGCTGCGCGAATCGGTTCCACCGAGGGAGCGGTGCGCGTCGCTTTCCATCGCTCGTTGAAGAAACTGATGGCGGCAACACAGAGAAGAGGCCCCGGGCATGAATGACAATCGACAACCAACGGACGATCTTATTCGAGGGCTTGCAGCGCAAGCTGGTAAAGGCGCGTCACTTTCGCTCCGTCTCTCGATCGTCCTACCTGTCGCGCTGGTCTTTTCGATCCTGGCAGCGACTGGTGTCGTTGTGATGATCGCCGGACCTCGCTCCGACCTCATGCAGATACTCCCGACATGGACGTTCCTGTTCAAGGTCATCGGCATGGTTCTTGTAGCTGCCGGCGGGTTTCAGCTTGTTTTGACAGTGGTCCAGCCGGGCCAGGCGCCTCATACGGTTCTTTTTCTTGCTCCAGCACTGGTGTTCCTGCTTATCGGAGCTCTGTTTGATCGGAGCGGCTTTCCCCTGCTTGGGGTTCACACCTACTCGGTGCTAAAATGTGCGGGTACTATCATCATGGCATCCATCCCGGCGCTCGCCGCTGTTCTCTATGCGATGCGAGCCGGAACGCCCACGCGGCTCAGGCGGGCAGGCGCTGTTGCAGGTTTCCTTGCAGGTTCCGTGGGTGGTCTCGCCTATACCATCGCCTGCCTCAACGATGGCGCTGCCTTTGTGGCGATATGGTATTCGATCGCCATTGCATGTGTAACGGCACTGGGAGCGTTATTCGGGCCCAAACTGTTGAGGTGGTAGCAAGGTCAGTTTGGTAATAGATGCTATTTTCCCTTCAACGCAATGGGTACAGTCAGTCATCTCGCTGCGGACCCAAGCGCCAATCTGAAGCGATCTCATGTTTCGGGCAGATCATCTAAAGTCGACAGGCCAGACCGGCGCCCGGGTTCGAGAAAAAATCGTCATCGCTTCGTTTCATGACAGAGCAAGAAATGAGCAATTCCTTACGCAGTGCAGCCGTCCCTTCACGGATAATTCAGGTCCCACAGTCCATCAGCGTCGAAGCACAAGCGGCACTGTCGCGCCTGGTCGCCGAGGACGGCAGCCCTATCAATGCGCGGTTCGAAATGCCGTCCCCAGAGGATTTTTCAGGCTGGATGATGATGAAAGCCGCAGTAGATGCGCATTACGCCGCCGCGGCCAAAGATCTTGCCGGGAGTTTGCAGTCCACAGTCAAGACAATTGTAGTCGAACAAGCAACGATCCATGTCGCGACGCCGCACGGAGCATTTCATGAGCGTGGCGCACTCATCGACCTGCATGGCGGCGCATTGGTGTTCGGAGGCGGTGAGGCCTGTCTTGTCAGTGCGCGACGTCAAGCTCACCAGCATGCCGTGCGATGCTACGGCGTCGATTACCGGATGCCGCCTGAGCATCCCTATCCGGCCGCTCTTGATGACTGCTTAGCCACGTACCGTCATGTCTTGGCAGGTCACTCCCCCGACAAGGTAATCATCCTGGGGAGATCGGCGGGCGGCAATCTCGCGACCGCCATGCTGCTGCGGGCGAGAGATGAAGGCATGCCAATGCCTGGCAGGTTAGTCTTGCTCTCGCCACAGGCTGACCTCACCGAATCCGGTGACAGCATCCAGACCAACCAGATGATCGATCTCGTTCTGCCCCGCCCGCTAAGATCAAACAACCTGCTCTACGCCGGTGGTGCCGATCTTTCCGATCCCTATCTATCGCCGCTCTTCGGCGATTTGGCGGGCTTTCCGCCGACATTCCTGCAGACCGGCACGCGTGACCTGTTCCTATCGAACACGGTGAGGATGCATCGAGCCTTGCGAAAAGCTGGCGTGGAAACCGAATTGCACGTCTTCGAAGCTATGCCCCATGGTGGCTTCATGGGTGGGACGCCGGAAGACCAAGAACTCGAAGCGGAGATTCACCGGTTCGTCATGGCAAACTGGAACTGAGGCGGGGAACTTAGACAGGTTTGGCGCAGCTTCTCTGTTGCCCAGCTATGTCCCTGGCCACATTCCTCCGTCAAGTCGGAGGTTCGCCCCTGTGATATAGCCGGCACGAGGGCTTGAGAGAAAAGCAATCGCATCCGCAATCTCCTCGAGGGTTCCGACCCTTCCAACGGGCACCTGAGCAAACAACGGCAGGATTTCTTTCTCTATGTCGTCCCAGGGGGCGTCAACGGGCATCCCCCTCTCAACGGCTTTCTTACGGAATGCGGTATCCAGGCTAATGCTATGCACCGTTCCAGGCGACACGGTGTTTGCGGTGATGCCGCGCGCAGCAACGTCTTTTGCGAGCGACGCCGTCATCGCGATCATGGCTGCCTTAGCGGCGGAGTAGTCCGGTCGACTTGCGGGCGGCATCAGGGCCGCCAGGCTTGAGATGTTTATGATCCGACCCCACCGCGATGCTTTCATTGCGGGCAGAACGAGCGAGATGATCCTCACAGATGCGAGCACGTTCCTGTCATAGACAGCCGCCCACGTTTCAGAGTTTGTGGAGGTCCAATCCTCCGCCGGGGCAGATCCGCCGGCATTATTGACCAGGATGTCGACCGACCCTGCTGTAGCCTTGGAATCCCTAACAAGACGATCGACCTGATCCGACACTGTGAGGTCGCCGAATACCGCGAATGCCCGCCCTCCAGAGGATATGATATCATGCGCGACTTCCTCTGTTTTCATTCTGTCGCGACCGTGGACAAGAACGGTTGCCCCTTCCTTCGCGAGGCCTCTGGCCACACCCTCGCCAATCCCCTTGCTGCTTCCCGTGACCAGCGCAACCTTGTTTTGGAGTTGTAAGTCCATGATATTTGATCCGTCTTACCGTCTCCAGCAGATATGAGGTTCGTCGATGAAGCAGGCAATTACGCACTTTATAGTGCCTGTCGAGGACAGGGCGACGTGCCTCGGAGCCGACGGTTCTGTCTCTCATGTCAGCAGGGTGCTTCGGATGATCACAGGACGTTGGAAACTGCCGATCCTTTTCCGATTGTTCGCCGAACCATCATTGCGGGCATCGCAGTTCATGAGAGACATACCTGGGATATCCCAGAAGATGCTAACGCAACATCTCAGGGAGCTGGAAATTGACGGCCTCATAATCCGGCACGACTTTCAAGAGCAGCCTCCTCGTGTCGAATACTCGCTGAGTTCGGCAGGCCGCGGGCTTATGCCGATTTTGATGGCCGTCAGGGAATTCTCTCGGGATTATCCCGTCGATAGGCGTCGCTAACTAAGTTGGGCACCGACGCTTGGCGCATCATCCCGAAAATATCGCTTGTATTGTGGACCGAATGGTTCCATATATTTGCCATGGTCAAGCGCAATCAAATATCCGCGTCCGTCGGTCGCCCTCGAGAATTCGAACTCGATGAAGTAGTTCGAAAAGCAATGCACGTATTTTGGAATCGTGGATATCACGATGCATCCCTTCCCGACTTGCTTGAGGGCATGGAACTTTCCAGAGGCAGCTTTTATAAGGCTTTCGTCGACAAGAGAGGCATCTATCTGCGCGCCCTCGACGCTTACATCGAGGACGCCGTTCGCTCGGTCGGTGAAACGCTGCATTCCAATCCGTCGCCCAAAGCAGCAATTCGAGACGCTTTCTCGCAACAAGTGGATCAAGCATCCGGACCGGAAGGTTTGCGTGGCTGCTTTGTCGTCTTTGCAGCCGTCGAAATGCTTCCAGAGGATAAAGAGGTCGCACCACGTATTTCCCGGCTGTTCAGACGTCTGCAAGATCTTTATGCGGCGGCGATCATAAGAGCCCAGGCCGTGGGCGAAATCGATCCAGGGCTGGATGAACGAACGCTCGCCAGGTTCCTCGTGTGTCAGATCCAAGGTATGCGGGTCCTGGCCAAGGCAGGAGCGGATCGCGCTGAGACGAGGGCCATGGTCGAACTGGCGCTGAAGGCACTTGGCTGACCCAAAATTGGAACCAAATAGTTCCAAATCATTGCCATTGCAAACCGTCGATCGATTTTTTGGTCGATGTGGAGAGACTTATGAGAGACACCAGCAATCCCAATAACAAACTCGATCCACGTCGATGGATGGCACTGGTCATCCTTTTGACCGGTGCCTTTTTGCCACCGCTCGACTTCTTCATCGTCAACGTGGCGCTGCCTGCATAGCGACAATCTAGGTGAGATTCAGCGTCAATCAGGATGAGACTCGCGCCGGGGTGTGACGGAGGGAGGGCGTAGCCCGATCGTAGTCATACCCCGGCGTGGCGTAAATTTTGGGCGTCTCATGATCGCGGTCGGTCCGGTACATTTACGGTTTTCTCGATTGGAGAACCAGTTTGTGCCGGGTCGCCATGTAACCGATCATCAGATGAGACTCTTCATGAAGTACCGACAAACGCATTCCGTAGAGGTCGCCGCGTCAAAAGCGTCGATCAGCCGGGCCACGGCATACCGCCTCGACAAAGAGACGCAACTTCCATCTCAGGGCAAAGCGCCGCGTAAACGCCGGCGCCCTGATCCTTTGGAGCCGATATTCGAGGCAGAAGTCGTCCCACTCCTGAAGGCCGCGCCCGGCATCCGTGCCGTCGCTGTCTACAACGAGATGCTGCGCCGACATCCAGACCTTTCTGAAGGTATCCGCCGCACGCTTGAGCGACGCATCCGGTCGTGGCGTGCTGTTCATGGCGAAGCGCAGGAGGTCATCTTCCGCCAGACGCACGAGCCAGGCCGGCTGGGCCTGTCGGATTTTACCGACGCCAGCGGCCTTGATGTGACGATCGCCGGCCAGCCGCTTGATCACCTTTTCTATCACTTCCGGCTTGTCTGGTCCGGCTTCGAACATGCCCATGTCATTCTCGGCGGGGAGAGCTTTGTGGCTTTGGCCGAAGGACTTCAAAATGCCCTGTGGTCCGTGGGTGGCACGCCGCTCTATCATCGAAGCGACAGCCTATCGGCGGCCTTCCGCAACCTCGACGCCGATGCCAAGGTTGATCTCACGCACCGTTACGACCAGCTTTGCTCCCATTATCGTATGACCCCGACGCGCAATAACAGGGGCGTCGCGCATGAGAATGGTTCGATTGAAAGCTCCCACGGGCATCTCAAGAACGCCGTTCATGATGCCCTGCTGATGCGGGGGACCAAGGAATTCGACGATCTCAGTTCTTACCGCGCCTTTGTCGACGAGATCGTCAGCCGTCGCAATGCTGCCCATGGCAAGCGCATCGATGCAGAACGATCCCATCTGCAGGCGCTGCCCGAGCGCCGGACCACCGACTTCGAGGAGATTGTCGTCACGGTGTCCCGGACGGGCGGCTTCACCTTGCGCAAGGTCTTCTACACCGTGCCATCCCGCCTGATCGGCCACAGGTTACGAGTTCGCCTGTTCGACGATCGGCTGGATGTCTTTGTCGGCGGTACGCATCTGATGACATTGCGCCGAGGACGCGGCCACCCCGACGGGCGACACGATCAGGTCGTCAACTACCACCACGTCATCCATTCCCTGCGCAAGAAGCCGATGGCGCTCCGCGGCCTCGTTTATCGCGACAAGCTCTTCCCGCGTCAGGAATATCGCAAGGCCTTCGAAGCCCTCATCGAGCATCTTCCCGACAAGCAGGCTTGCAAGATCACCGTCGAACTCCTGGCGCTGGCCCATGACCGCGGTTGCGAGCGCGAACTTGCCGAAGAATTGGCCAGGACACTCGACGCCGGTGACCTACCGGATCTGGTCGCCATGCGAACACTCTTTGGTCCGGACCCAGCGAAGCTACCGACCGTTCATGTGCAGCTCGCATCGCTCAACGGTTATGAGGCCCTGATCGGGACGGGAGAAGCCGCATGAAGAACGCCCACGTCATTGATGAAGCACGGCTCGCCATCATGCTCAACGAACTTCGGCTACCGACCATCAAAACCCTGTGGCCGCAATTTGCCGAGCAGGCGGACCGGGAGGGATGGCCAGCCGCTCGTTTCCTGTCGGCGATTGCCGAGCACGAGCTGGCAGAGCGTGCCAATCGCCGAATTGAAAGGCATCTCGCCGAAGCGCACCTGCCGCCCGGAAAGACCTTGGACAGCTTCGCCTTTGACGCTGTACCCATGATCTCGAAGGCGCAGGTTATGGCAATGACCGCCGGCGACAGTTGGCTCGCCAAAGGAGCTAACATCCTCATGTTCGGTCCCCCCGGCGGAGGAAAAAGCCATCTCGCCGCCGCTATCGGCTTTGCGCTGATCGAGAACGGATGGCGGGTCCTGTTCACCCGGACAACCGATCTTGTGCAGAAGCTCCAGGTCGCCCGCCGGGAACTGCAGCTCGAATCCGCCATCGACAAACTCAACAAGTACGACTTGCTCATCCTCGATGATCTCGCCTACGTCACCAAGGACCAGGCGGAAACAAGCGTGCTCTTCGAACTGATCTCGGCACGATACGAGCATAGATCGATCCTGATCACGGCAAACCAACCTTTTGGAGAATGGAACCGGGTCTTTCCCGATCCCGCGATGACACTCGCAGCGGTCGACCGGCTCGTACATCACGCCACGATCTTCGAGATGAATGTCGAAAGTTACCGGCGCAGAGCGGCGCTTGAGGAGAAACGGCAACGCGGCCGACCAGCCTCGTTCGCGCCCATCAGGACCTCAGCCTTGCCTGTCGCGGAGCGGCAATCAGAAAACGACGAAGATCTTGCCAGCGGCAATCAGCATGATAACTTCATCCCGACCGCGACCTAAGAATCTCATCCAGATTGTCGCAAGCATCTCATCCTGATTGACGCGCTATACTCAATCGTCTTGCCGCCGTCCTACCGGAGCGCACCGGCCATCTCGGAAGAGGTCGGCAGTGGCAAAATCGAAAGCGGCACAAAGCTTGTTGATGCGGTACCGGTCAGAAGCCCGTTCGGGTATTCCCGACGCCAGCGGGGATGTAGTCTCCTCAGCCCAGCGTGCGGTAGTCGTAGTCTATATCATCCGTGGTCAAAGTAACTGTGAAGAAAATCCCAACTTCAGTGTTGAGCGGGAACTGGTGAGGTGTCACGCTTTTGGAGATAATACGTACCCATTTCCAAACTGGCTTTTCCGCCATTGCCCCCGTCCTGTACAGTAAACCTTCAAGGCTTTCGATGCCCATCACAGTAGTCAGTAGCTGTTTACCGTCGCAGAAGACCTGGACCTTGTAATTGCTGCTAGCAGATGTCATGCCCAAGTTGGGTTTATGGCGAAATCTCAAAACTCCCACGAATGGTCCCTTTTCACGCCCGTAGTCAATCCAGCACAGCTTCTTGTTTGTCAAGACGCATAGCTGGCTACACGCTTGGCGTTCTAATGCACTGCGACCAGAAGACACGCTGACAATTAATAGCTTGATGCTGTTTCAATATGAACACAGCCCTGGATCGAATATTTGTTCCTATAGCTCAATGGAGTGCTAGCGTCGACTACAGCCTGATATCGTGCGGTATTGACCTGCCACTGTGACCTGCCACTGAACTTTCATCCGGCAGCGATTAGAGCCTCGGCGGTTTTTGATACACCAAATGGCGTGGTGTGAGCAACCGGCGGAAACGCGAAGTTTCCATATTGCGTAGCGTTGGAGCCGGTTGCGGCGATGGTTCCGGCATAGGCTGCCGGGGTCTGGTATCCGAGCGATGAGTGCGCCCGAAAATGGTTGTAGTCGCCCGCCCATTCAGCAATAGCGCTGCGGGCATGGTCGAGACCAAAGAACAGGCTTTCATTCAGCAGCTCGTCACGCATGCGGCCGTTGAAGCTCTCGACATAGCCGTTTTGCATTGGCCTTCCTGGTGCGATGTAGTGCCAGTCAACCTTGTGATCTTTCGACCAGGCGAGGATGGCGTTCGAGGTGAGTTCTGTACCGTTGTCCGAAACAACTACTCCCGGTTTCCCCCGCCGTTGTATCAGTGCCGCCAGTTCACGAGCCATACGGCGGCCGGAGATCGAGGTGTCCGGGATTGCCGCCACGCTTGCGCCCGGTTCGGGGAAAACGACGAAAGCATGGCTTTGGGCTTATGCTCGCGATGATAGACCCTATGGCGGAACCAGCCCGCCGATGGTTGCCTATCGTTTTGAGGATAGTAGGGGCGCTGATTGCGTGGCGCGGCATCTCTCCGGGTTCAGCGGCATCCTGCAAGTTGACGGATACTCGGCCTATACCAGTCTGGCCAAGACGCGTGCCAAAGCCGGCAGCAATGAAACGATCCAGCTCGCAGGGTGTTGGGCGCATCTTCGCCGCAAGTTTTACGACCTTCACATCAGCGGTGTCTCGAAGGCTGCAACGGATACGATCATCGCGATGACCGAGTTGTGGCAGATCGAGGATGAGGCCCGCGGTCGGGATGCCGACAGCCGCTCCACACTGCGTCAGGAAAAATCTGCAACCATCGTCTCCGGCCTCTTTGATCTTTGGGAAAAGGAACTGGGCAAGGTCTCTGGCAAGTCCAAGACCGCCGAGGCGATCCGCTACGCACTCACCCGGCGCGAAGCGCTGGAACGCTTTCTGACTGACGGGCGGGTCGAGATCGACTCCCATATCGTCGAACGTGCCATCAGGCCGCAAACGATCACGAGAAAAAACAGTCTATTTGCCGGCAGCGAGGGTGGTGGACGCACCTGGGCAACGGTCGCCACCCTCTTGCAGACAGCCAAAATGAATGGCGTCGATCCGCTCTACTGGCTCTCCCAGACCTTGGTCCGCATCGCTCAGGGCTGGCCAGTATCAGAGATCGAGGCGCTCATGCCTTGGAACTTCAAATCAGACGTGATCGGCTGACCGCTTACTTCTGATCGCCGTCGTTGACGGTTTGAAGGGCTTTCCAGAGGCCATCAATGCCGTCTTCGCAGAAACGACGGTGCAGACGTGCATTGTTCACCTGCTACGAAATTCGCTGGATTTTGCCTCGTGGAAAGACCGCAAGGACCTGGCCCGAGAGCTGAAATCGATTTACGGCGCCATCGACGATAAGGCGGCGGAGACAGCCTTGACGACGTTCGAGGGTGGCTTCTGGGGCCGGAAATTCCCGGCCGTCGCCCAGATTTGGTGGCGCGCCTGGCAGGAGGTCATCCCCTTCTTTGCCTTCCCCAAGGGCGTGCGCCGGATCATCTACACCACGAACGCCATCGAAGCCTTGAATTCCAAGCTGTGTCGCGCTGTGCGGGCAATATGCGGATTTCGCTGAATCGGGACAGCCATTTCAGCAAGTCGCGGACAGGCATTTCGCTAAGTCGCGGACAGCGGGTTCGATCGAATTCCGCCTGCCTGGTTGCTGTTAGGGGTGATTGATTTCGTTTATTTCGGCGCCGGTCAAGAGCGTTGGTGTTTTCCGCTTCCGCATGCTCTCGCCTTCGAGCGTTATGCGGTGGGCGTTGTGAACGATACGGTCCAAGATCGCATCAGCTAAAGTGGCCTCGCCGATCATCTCATGCCAGGCGGCCACGGGAAGCTGGGCCGTGATCAGGGTGGACTTTCGCCGGTATCTTTCTTCAAAGATTTCCAGCAGATCAAGGCGTTGCCGATCGTTTAAGGTATGGGTTCCCCAGTCATCGAGCACCAGCAGATGAACGCGTGCAAGCTTGTCGATGAGGCGCGGAAAGCGCCCGTCCAGTCTTGCAAGCGCGAGGTCCTCAAACAACCGCGGCATACGAACATAGAGGACGGAGTGGTCGAGGCGGGCCGCTTGGCGTGCAAAGGCACACGCAATCCACGTCTTTCCGGTGCCCGTCTGGCCTGTCAGGATCAGGTTCTCATTTGCCTTGAGCCATGCCCCCTGCGCCAGAGACAGGACGTTGCGGCGGTCCAGGCCCCGGTGCGCTCCAAAATCGATGTCTTCAATGGAAGCATTGGCAAAACGGAGTTTGGCGGTCGCGAGCCGGTTTGTCAGCCTTCGGTCCGTTCTGAGGGCGATCTCGCGGTCAAGCATCAGCCCCAGTCGTTCGTCGAAGCTCAGATCATTTCCATGAGCCTGCTCAAGGAGTTCGCGATAGGCGGTTGCCATGCCGGCCAGACCAAGCGCATTCATTTGCTCCAGTGTCGGATGTGTCAGCATCTGATGTCCTTTTTATTGGTAGTAGGTTTTGCCGCGGATATTGCCGTGCGGCGGCGCCGGCTTCACGGTGTCGGTCATGGCCGGAGCCTGATCGAGACCAGATCTGAGAATGTTGGCGACAGACGAATAGCTCAGCGCGTTGATCACCAGCGCCCGATCGCAAGCCAGCTCCAGCCGATCGGATTGGTAGCGACGCGCCAGGGAAAGAATGCCTTGAGCAGATCGGTAGCCCTGTTCAGGGTGCGGGCGATGACTGAGCAGACGTTCGATAAACGTCGCCGTGTTGGTCCCCACCTTCGCCGCTTCCCTGCGCAATGTCTGGGGCGTCGTGTTTGCGTAGCGCTGATGCGCCTTGGGCATATGTTCATTGACGGTGACGTGGCCCGAGCGCTGCGAGCTTCGGATGTGGCTGGCGACACGTTTATGGTGGGAGTGTCAGGAATTTCGTGTACGGGCGTGCGGTTGAACATTCGCGTCTACGCCCTTGCGGCCTGAAAGCGGTCCGCAAACAGAATTGAGAATTGCGATTTTGCCATCGCCCATTCTCTCGGCGGCATCTTCCACTCTTTCTCGGATCTGTTCAAGACGAGGTAGAGCAGTTTGGTCGCCGCGTCGTCGCTCGGGAAATGACCTCTTGCCCGCACAGCGCGACGCAGCTTGGAATTCAAGGCTTCGATGGCGTTCGTGGTGTAGATGATCCGGCGCACGTCCTTGGGAAAGGCAAAGAAGGGGATGACCTCCTGCCAGGCGCGCCGCCAAATCTGGGCGACGGCCGGGAATTTCCGGCCCCAGAAGCCACCCTCGAACGTCGTCAAGGCTGTCTCCGCCGCCTTATCGTCAATGGCGCCGTAAATCGATTTCAGCTCTCGGGCCAGGTCCTTGCGGTCTTTCCACGAGGCAAAATCCAGCGAATTTCGCAGCAGGTGAACAATGCACGTCTGCACCGTCGTTTCTGCGAAGACGGCATTGATGGCCTCTGGAAAGCCCTTCAAACCGTCAACGACGGCGATCAGAATGTCCTCGACGCCGCGGTTCTTCAGCTCGTTCATCACCCGCAGCCAGAACTTGGCACCCTCGTTGGTTTCGATCCAGAGACCGAGAATCTCCTTCGTACCATCCCCGCGCACGCCAAGCGCAATATGCACCGCCTTGTTGCGAACATGGCCTTCATCCCTGATTTTGACGCGCAACGCATCAAAGAACACCAGCGGATAGACCGGCTCCAGGGGCCGAGCCTGCCACGTCGCAACTTCGTCCAGCACGGCATCGGTGACAGCCGAGATCAGGTCGGGCGACACGTCGATGCCGTAAAGCTCCTGGATATGCCCGACGATCTCGCGCGTGCTCATTCCACGCGCATACATCGAGACGATCTTCTCGTCGAAGCCCGGAAAGCGCCGCTGGTATTTGGCCAGCAATTGAGGATCGAAACTCGACTGCCGGTCGCGCGGGATGGAAAGCTCAAGCGAGCCGCTATCCGTCAGTACCGTCTTGCGGCCGTAGCCATTGCGGCTGTTGCCGGCAGTCGCTTCGCCAGAGAGATGATGATCCATCTCTGCGTTCAAAGCCCGTTCCGCCAGGGCTTTCTTCAACTGATCGAGAAGCCCGTTGCTCTCGAAAGCTGTCTTCGCATCAGAACCGGCCAATAATTGGTCCAGAATGCTATCCGAAATAACAGGCTCTTTCCGTCGTGCCATGGGTGATCTCCTTCGTACCCATTATGCACGCCCGTACACGAAATTCCTGACACTCCCGGAGGAAGTGGCCAGACCGCAAGCCCAGCTTCCTTTGCCCGCAGCAGGTACGTCGAAACCGACGTCTTGCTGATCTTCAGCCGCTCGGAAACGGCACGTATCGATAATCCCTGCTCGAACGTTAGCCGCAGGATCGATCGGATATCCTTCACGTCAGTATGTCTCGCTTGCTTCCGCCTGGGCATCATGTCCTCGCTCAAACCACGAGGGCAAAGTGCCAGATCGGCGCTCACGAAAATCGATCTAAATCCGCCGCGATAACTGTCCGCGACTTCGCGAAATCACTGTCCCGTACTTAGTGAAATCGGTGTCCGCGACTTACTGAAATCCCTGTCCGCGACTTTGTGAAACCGGCAGGCAAGAGGTCATTTCCCGAGCGACGACGCGGCGACCAAACTGCTCTACCTCGTCTTGAACAGATCCGAGAAAGAGTGGAAGATGCCGCCGAGAGAATGGGCGATGGCAAAATCGCAATTCTCAATTCTGTTTGCGGACCGCTTTCAGGCCGCAAGGGCGTAGACGCGAATGTTCAACCGCACGCCCGTACACGAAATTCCTGACACTCCCGCTAATGCTGGCGGCGCTCACCTCAAAACGTTCAGCCGCCGCCCGATGCGACAGGCCCTGCAAAACCGCAGCAAGAGCACGCACCCGCAAATCCATTGATAAAGCCTTCGACATATCCGCCGCCTTTATCCGGCGGCTCCTATTGAATCAGTCAAATCATGATTTGAATAGCCAGTGCGATTCAGTCAGATCGGGTGCCGCTCTAGAAATCGGACACGCCTTCCCGAAAGAGGGAGGTCCGCGACCTGGCGGCAATAGCGACTTCTAACCGTTGCGACATTCGTCCGCATGCCGGTAAGCGCAATTTTCGATGCACCTTGACGGCTGCGGCAGCGCTGAACCGCCGTCACACCGATTTTGATATCCAGCTCTATTACGCCGCAGTGGTCGTGGCGTAGTTGAACGGCAGCAGGTCGTCGATTTCGGCCGCTTCGTCCCGCTGCGGCAACTCAGTGAGCACATAGCGCAGCCAGGTGAGTGGGTCGACGCCACATGCGCGGCAAGTCAGCATCAAACTGTAGACCACTGCGCTGGCCTTGGCTCCGTCAGCGGTGTCGCTGAACAGCCACGATTTTCTTCCTGTCGCAAAGACCCTGATGTCACGCTCCAGAATGTTGTTATCGATCGGCATCCTGCCGTCGGTGATATAGCGCGTCAGATAATCCCATTGGTTGAGGGTGTAGGACACTGCATCGCCGAGCTTTGTATCAGGCATAATCTTCGGCGCGATGTTGTCAAGCCATGCCTTTAGAGCGTTCAGGACCGGCAAGCTGTGCTGTTGCCGGAAACGGCGAATGCAATCGGCCTGCGTTTCATCGGCGTCGGGCTTTTTGTCTCGCGCCTGTTTTTCGATCCGGTAGAGCTGCTCGAAGAACCGGAGTGCCTGTTCCGGCGGTCCGCCTCCATTCTTTCTGGTTTTGAGTGCCTCGACAAAGCGCCGCCGGGAATGAGCCATGCATCCGACATGGGTGGCATCATCGAAGGTGCGCCAGGCTGTGTAGCCATCCGTCATGAGTATGCCGCGGTATTTGCCAAGGAAGGTTTGTGGGTGAATCTGACCGCGGCCGGGCTGGTAGTCGAGAAGCACGATCGGCTCGTCACTGTCCTCGCCGCTGCGATAAGCCCACATATACGATGTGCTGGTGGCTTCCTTATTCTTTTCCTTGAGGACCTGAACGGTCGTCTCATCACCGTGAATGAGAGGCTGCGACCTGAGCCGCAATCTCAGCGCATCATAGATGCGGTGAAGATGCTTCTCGCTCGAGCCGATCACCCAGTGAGCGAGAGCGCCTCGGCTGATCGGAACGCCGGCACGCTCGAATGTCTGAGCCACGCGGTAGAGCGGCGTGCCATCGACGTATTTGTGGACGAGCGCGAAAGCCAGTGTCGAGGCGGTGGCGATGCTGCCCGGCAGGGGCTGCGTCGGCATCGGAGCGATCACGACAGGCGTATTGATCCCGGTGCGGTCGCAATGGCGGCAGGCATACTTGAACCGCACGTTCTGCAGGACTTTTGCCTTGACCTCGATATGGAGCTGCTCGGTGACGGCCTCGCCCATGCGATGCATTTGACTGTCGCAGCAAGGGCAAGCTTTCTGATCGTCGGCAAGGTCATATTCGACACGCTCGCGTGGCAAATCTTCCGGTAGAGGCCTTCTGCCACGCTTCTTTCCCGTTGTGCTTTGGACCACCGGCAAGCCTGTATCCGGGAGATCGGCGGCCGCGTCGCCATAATCAGGATCATCCTCGTCCGCGGCCTCTTCGGCCTCGTTGAAGATGCGATCAATGTGCTTTTCGCTGCGGGGGGCAAAACGATGGAGCCTTGCAAGCGCCAGTTCTTCTTCAAGCTTGACGACCCGCTGCGAGAGGGCCTCCTTCTCGGCTTTGAGCGCAGCAATTTCGGCGGCGTTGGCCGCCAAATGCGCCATCAGCTCTGCAACGCTCAGTTCGCCGGTTCGGGTCATCCCAGTTTTGAATCTGAGCCGTGCTGCCGCGTCAATAGCTCAATTCGCCACCTTTAGCCGGCGATCTGATACTGCCGCACGGGATGGCGGATCATCGCATCGATATCGATCCCGTCGAGGATCCAGTGCAGTTGCTCGGTCGTCAGTGTGACCACCGTCACCTCTCGGCGCGGCCATCGGAACTTGTCTTCGGTCAACCGCTTCAGGATGAGCACGAAGCCCGAGCGATCGAAGAATAGCAGCTTCACCCGGTCACGCCGGCGGTTGCAGAAGGCAAACACTGCAGGAGCAAACGGGTCCAGCGCCATCGTCTCCTGGACCAGGACCGCAAGGCTGTTGATGCCGGCCCGGAAGTCGATCGGTTCGCGATGCAGATAGACTTGAAGATCAGCGCCAAGCTTAAACATGACCCAGAGCTCCGATGATTGCCGTCAATGCGTTGAGATCGCGGCACTCCAGCGTCAATCTCACACCATTCGGCAATGATACACTCACCTTCGCTGGAGAGGTCAGCGGGTCGCTCCTCTCCGTCGTCGGCAATCGCTCTTCGCGATCCGTGGCAGGCATCTCAATGTCGAACTCGCTGCTCGGGGCGGCAATCTGAACTGGAATAAACGCAGATGTCGAAGACGGCGATAATGGATGTGCCGGGGTATGTTTCCTGATCCATTTCCAAACGAGGTTCGCGTTGACCCCGTGTTCTCGCGCCAGTTTCGATACTGATGCGCCGGGTTCAAGGCAGGCCGCAACAAGGCGATCTTTCGAACCTTGATCGAAGCGCCGTCTTCCATTCCGACCAACCAGCCGCACAGCAAGTTTTTGACCTTCACCCATACTTGGTGTCCACCTTTTTTAAGTGGACACCTCATGCCAAAGCTCACTCAATTACAGAAGGTGCGGAGAAATTCGCGCTTACGCATGCCGGACATGACGCATTAGCGCCGGCTCGGGAGAGCAAGATGCAGGTCTCATCATCAATGTGGGTGATGCGTTCGGCGATAAAACCAGCCGGTACCAAATCAGAGGGTCGACACTTGGTGCTCATCAGGCTGATTCCTTTGTGGAAACCAGCAAAGCAGCATCGTCACAACTGCATCAAAACTGAGTCAGGCCAATTTTGCACGCCGGAACACAAGTCATTTCGTTGGATGGGTTGCATCGCTGTGGCAGCTGAATGCGTCATCCACATAGAAGGCTCGTCCCACAAAGCTCCATCACGCGGCGCTTATGTGGACCGCGAAGACAACCTTGTACGCGGCAGGACCGCCTCAACGCCTTTACGCTTGCCCCCCAGCGGCGATTAGAAAACCCCGTCAATTCAGTTCATATTCGCCGCACATCATGGATTGACGGCGGCTTAGATTGACAACGAACAGCTCGGCTTATAGTACTGCTAGCAGTAGCGGCTAATCAGTTTAGTCACCAAATCGACGAATAGCGTGCTAAATAACATCTCACCAAGTACGAATTAGTACATCAGGGGTTACTGTGCTGGATCTTGAATTCTATAAACAATATAATTCACTTGGATATGATTTGACAGACACGGATTTGCAGCGCCACTGGGAAAGCACTGGGTATCCGTCCGGCCTCTATAGCAGTCCGGAAGATGCGCTGCGGAAATTGAGCGCACTGCCAGATTTGCCGCCGAACTTTGACGTATTCACTTATTTAGAACTGAATAAGGATGTCGCGGAATCTATTCAATGGCCATTCGAGGGCATCATCCATTTCTTGGATTACGGGCAGAAAGAAAACCGGCGTTACAGCTACAATGTGAGGGACACTCAACGTTCCATTAAAATTGACAATGAAGATGTTCGTGACATCGGCGAACCTGTACATGAACGACTCGACTACGATATGAACCTCCTCGATACGCAATTTCGCCTACTCAACGACACCCAGCGCGACAGTTGGGTTGAAGCAGTCACAACTCTACTCGAAACCAAGTCAATCCGCCAGCTTCGACATCATCATCCGCGCGGAGCAATGTTGAACTCGAGTTTCAATATCATTTCGTACATGGTAAAGAATCCAGACATAGCTGAAGCTACCAAACACGATCCATTTCTGGCGCTTGTACACTTTCTCGAGTTTGGCATAGAAGAAGGGCGGTCTGGCGATCCTACGCACGTCGATAGTGCATTCATTGCATCATATTATGACCTCGAATTGCCAAATGATATCCGTGCAAGTGATGTGGTTCCCCTGTTGCGAAAAAAGCGACCTTCTGAAGACGACGCATATTTTTTGAGCGAAGAAGAATGGGCTATTTATAATAAAATCGACGAAAGGCAATTTCTCGATCTTTTCGACCATGAATATTACCGATGTAAAGTTCAAGATAAAGAATTTCTATCACATGATCGCTGGACGTGTATCGATCATTTCTGGCGGATAGGCCGCTTCTCGTCAATAGATATTAGTTATGAGATGAGGTTCGATGCTGATTACTACGGTTCGGTTTATCACGCTAATCTAGCTGAGCGCATGCCGTCACCGAGTGTTTTGTACGCGGACTGGCTTCACAACGGAATCAAACGCGACTATTCTCCTAATCTGGGGGCTTGGCTCTCTTCAAGAGTGAATGTGGCACTGCCGGAAGATTTTGAAACGGCTCTAAGTTTATACGCGCTAAACGCCGGACTAGTGTCGCAGACCCTCAATGACATAGCAACCCATATGCTCACCGCGGGGCATCCTGCCATTGTGGAAATCAAAATTGATTCTCCTTCGATGGGCTTGTTTATGGCCAAGGTGGCAGACAGGTACGCACTTGGCGGAAATCCACAACTCGCCGATAGAATTTATCAGAACGTCTCGTCCTCTATGCCGATGTTGTCGAAGGTCCTGCAACATCAGAGTGATCAGCTTGAGCGAGCAGGTTACATTGGGTCCGCGGTAGCACTAAGAGAAAAGGCCATTTCGGAAGGGAGTGAAGACATATGGTCGTATTTGACGCTCAGCACGTCCTACAAAGCCCTCGGTCAGCCCGATCAAGCTACAAAGATTTTGGCAAGCGCGAGCCTTAAGTTTCCTGGCGACGTCAACATCAGAAAACTAAAGCAAGCTCAAGCACGGAGTCTATTCGAATCGTCTTGGGACGGCGCTCCTTCCCGCGCGCTGATCAGGGGCTACAAAGCTACGCAATCCGAAATAGCATTACAACTAGATCTATGTACTGAACGTACGGTATCCTGTGAAAATCGATCAGCAACGATACAGAGAGTTGCTTTAGTAGCAAGCTACGATATCGCGCAATGCAAGCTGTACCGTGTCAACCAAAAGCTGCAGCAGCTTGCGCATGCGGGATTAACGGTTAAAGCGTTCGGCTATAACACTGAACTGAGTAATTTTGTGTCCGAAGTTGGTAATTACGACGCTGTAATTTTCTTTAGAGTTCCTGGATTTCCATCCGTCATCGATGCAATTACTCTCGTGAATGATATGGGTATCCCGTCCTTTTACGATATCGATGACTTAATTTTTGATGAAAATGAGTTCCCGCCGCCGTTAAGTACTTACGCCGGTGCAATCACTGCAGAGCAGCATGCGGAGATTGCATGTGGTGTGCCGTTGTTCCGCCACGCGATGTCTCTTTGTGACTATGGAATTGTATCTACACCTACCCTCGCGTCGCTGGTTGCAAAACACGTGAGGACAGGGCTAGTGTCTGTCCATCCGAATGGACTAGGCCATGAGCACTATACTGCGCTGGCTAGACCAACTTCAAATAGGCAGCCTGATGATGTATGCCGTGTATTCTACGGATCTGGCACTAAGGCTCACAAAGAGGATTTCTACGATATACTGGAACCCGCCCTCGTTCGACTAGCTTACGAATTCTCTGGTCGCGTACATATCTATCTGCTTGGATATTTTGAGTGGACCGAGAAGCTTCAGTCAATAAGAAAACATGTGACAATGATGCCCCCGGTATGGGACGTTGGTCTGTATTGGGAAATTCTCTCCAAAATGGACATAAATTTAGCAGTCTTGTCGAATTCGGTCGTGAATAACGCAAAAAGCGAGATAAAGTGGCTCGAGGCTGCTATGTTTGGCATACCTTCGATAGTCAGCCGAACTGATACGCACGCTAAGGTAATCAAGCACGGTGCGACTGGTTATCTATGTAACACGACTGAAGATTTTTATAACACGCTTGAACTTTTGGTGAATGACCGAAACCTTCGTAGCGCGGTGGGTGCTGCCGCTAACTCTGTTGCAACTGAACAATACGGCATCCCGACACTTTCAGTCAATTTGAAGACGATACTAGATTCAGCCACAGTACCTAAAAAGAAAAGACTTCTGATAGTAAACGTTTTTTACCCACCACAATCAATAGGAGGCGCCACCAGAGTTGTTCGTGACAACGTTCTAGATTTACTTGCAAAATATGGAGACGAATTTGAGATCGACATCATTTGCACCTTGGAAGGTGGGAAAGACCCATATTCACACGAGGTTTACTCAATCGACGGGGTCCGAGTTTTTGCCGTGACAGCCCCATCTGAGCCAGACATCGACTCAAATCCAGTTCATACCAAAATGGGCGAAGCGTTCTCAAATCTCTTAGACGTTATCAGACCCGACATGATTCATTTCCATTGCATACAGAGACTCACTGCTTCAGCCGTTAACACTACTTACGACCGAAAAATCCCTTACGTCATAACGGCTCACGATGGTTGGTGGATTTCGGATAAGCAGTTCCTCTTAGATGAGAACGACAAAGTTAAGCTATATGAGTATCAGACAGCGGACGATCTCATTGGTGGCTTTTCTGCGGGCATTAATTCACGTGCGGCGCTTCTACGGAAAGCCTTATTCGGAGCTCAGCATGTTCTTGCGATTTCAGACGCATTTTCTAAAATATATAAACAAGCCGGCGTACCAAACGTGCTAACTATATCAAATGGTGCTCCAACAGTAACAGCCTTGCCGAAAAAACCATCTGATCGCGGTCGTGTGAGGCTAGCGCACATCGGAGGCATGGAGCGACATAAAGGTTTCCATCTCGTAAAATACGGACTTATGTCAAACCAGCTAGAAAATGTTGAACTGTTAGTTATAGATGCGACTCTTCCGTCTGGAGTCGAGCGCACTGAAGTTTGGGGCAAGACCAAAGTCACTTTCCGCGGGCGCACTAAACAGGAAAACATAGGTGAGCTCTATTCGGAAATAGATGTCCTACTAGCTCCTTCGGTATGGCCTGAAGGTTTTGGGCTCGTGACGAGAGAGGCATTAGCGTGTGGCTGCTGGGTGGTTGCATCAGATCGTGGCGCAGTGGGCGCGGATGTCACGGACGGCGAGAACGGATTTATAATTGACGTCTCAACGGTGGGACCAATCTCGGAGGTTTTGCACAAAATCGACGGGGATAAAACGAAGTATAGCAAACCACCCGCTCATCGCATCACTCTTCGAAAGGCGTCCTCCCAAGCCGACGAACTAGCTGCATTATACAGGCGAGTAATTGCTGATCCTACTAAGTAGGCCTACGCGACAACTGAACAGCAGCTTAGCTTTTAGGCTCGCCGCAAACAACGGCGATGGGATATGCAAATTTCCTATCTCGATGCAGGAGTTAAAATGGACTTTGAGTACGAAACGAAACGTTATCTATCGAATTTAATAGATCGTTATGGTTGGGAAATAGGAAGCCATAGCTACGGCAATCCAATGGTTATGGAGCATGAGTGGGGTGCACTCTCTATAGGTAGATTCTGCTCAATCGCACATAATACGACCTTGATCCTCGGCAACCATCGAACGGACCTCGCAAGTACATATCCTTTCCGAACCCTCAGTGGCTTCTGGCCCGGCGCAGAACGTGGGCTTCCTGACCATGAAACCCGGGCAAATGGCATTGTGATTGGAAACGACGTTTGGCTGGGAGCAAATTGCACAGTCTTGCCTGGAGTTACTATCGGAGACGGCGCAATAGTAGCCGCCTCTGCAGTTGTAACGAAAGACGTTCCGCCATATGCCATTGTGGCAGGTAACCCGGCGCGGCTAAAACGTTATCGATTCAACGGCGACACTATAATGAAGCTCCGTCGGATCGCTTGGTGGAACTGGGACGACGCGCAACTAAAGGAACATATACCTGCAATTACCGGGCTGAGTGCTGGCGATTTTGCGCAGTATATAGAGAGGACGAATATGATTAATTCACTATTCGTCGGAAGCGACAAAGCAAAACTGACGATTTGCCATGCTCTATGGGGTTCAGCTGACATCCGATCAGACCACCCTCACACCGGCGAACACAAATCGGTGCTTTATCTCCCACTCCTACTAGAAGGTCAGTGGGGGGTCTACGATATCAATGGAAGCAACATTGCAGACGCGGTTGACTTTCGGGGACCTGAATGCATCACACATAACCAGGATGTATCGCCGATATCAAGAGATGAATTTCAGCCCATAGTTATGGACGATGCATTATATATCTATGTGGGCCGAATTAACTCGCATTTTGGCCATTTCCTCATAAACTCACTGCCTCGTTTTTGGCCAATCTTCGATGGCGTGACTATGCCCTTCAAGTTGGTGTACCATGGGCAGCAAACTCCTGAAGAGCTTTTTGAGATTTCTTTCATCGCAGACATCTTTAGCGTCATGGGCTTGCGAAGTACAGATTTTATAAAGTTCGACGAGCCGCGCATATTTCCGACACTTCTAATCCCTCAATCATCGTTGATGGAGCAAAATTACGCGTTCCCGAAATATCGCGAGATGTGTCTTGCGATTGGAGATATTATAGTTCCTAATAAGGCTAGCCCACAACAGCGCGATATAGTGTATTACTCGAAGCAAAAACTCAAAGGTGGTGTAGGTAGATTCGTTAACGAACATGAAATTGAAGAGGTAATGTCAGAGAATGCTGTGCCAATTATTTATCCGGAGTCGCTATCTTTTACAGAGCAACTCTCTGTTCTCGACAATTCGTCTGTCTTAATCGGTAGCGGTGGATCCTTTGTGCATAATATAATATTTATCAGAAATCCGCCGAAATTGATTCTTTTGAATCCAACGCGAGACATTAACAGTAACTTTGCTCTTCTTGATAAGCTTTCTTCGGTGGATGTTACATATCTCTATCCAGAGGAAATAGAAGTCATGAAACCGACTGACGGACGTTTCTTGACATCGCGTTATATCCCAAACGCGGATCTTGTCGGGAAAGTCATGTACGCGATGGGTAAGTCATACACCGCTAGAGCACTGGCGCAATCATAAGATTCACATTTACGTTCAGATTTGCGAATCTGGGTTTATGTCCCAGAGTGTTGGTTTTCATGCGGAACTGAGCCGGTGGGGGTGCGGACGAAAACTTCGACCACCAGCAGGAGGTAGTTCATGTATTCCTACGCAGACAGACTTCGAGCCGTTGAGCTCTACATCCGGCTTGGCAAGCGGCTCAAGGCAACCATTCGGCAGTTGGGTTATCCCACAAAGAATGCTCTGAGGGGTTGGTACCGCGAGTACGTCGAGAACCGCGACTTGCGTGTTCAAGCGGTAGCTCGAGCACCAAAATGTACGCATCCGAGGTGGGCCGCCTTGTAGGAGCTGTCGGATCTGGCACTGACTGTCCTTATTGACGTCAATATGGACAGTGCGGAATGGAACGACTTGAGATTGTCGATAGCGGGCGACGTCGTCGCTTCAGCAAAGAGATGAAGCTGCAGATTGTCGCCGAGAGCTATTCGGAACCTGGCTTGTGTGCGACGACGGCGCGGCGACATGGCATATCGCGCTCGCAGTTATATGAATGGCGCCGGCTCGCACGAGCGTGGGTAAGCGCGAATTTCTCCGCACCTTCTGTAATTGAGTGAGCTTTGGCATGAGGTGTCCACTTAAAAAAGGTGGACACCAAGTATGGGTGAAGGTCAAAAACTTGCTGTGCGGCTGGTTGGTCGGAATGGAAGACGGCGCTTCGATCAAGGTTCGAAAGATCGCCTTGTTGCGGCCTGCCTTGAACCCGGCGCATCAGTATCGAAACTGGCGCGAGAACACGGGGTCAACGCGAACCTCGTTTGGAAATGGATCAGGAAACATACCCCGGCACATCCATTATCGCCGTCTTCGACATCTGCGTTTATTCCAGTTCAGATTGCCGCCCCGAGCAGCGAGTTCGACATTGAGATGCCTGCCACGGATCGCGAAGAGCGATTGCCGACGACGGAGAGGAGGTAAGCTTCCGAGGAAGGCCGTCTTGCTGAGAAGTGAGGCGAATTGGATGCTCTGTCTATATGGACGTCAATATATAGACAGTGTGAGAACCGTGGATTTACCAATAGAGAAGCGGCCCCAAGTTAGCCGCATGGAGATTGTCGATAGCGGGCGGCGTCGCCGTTTCAGCAACGAGGTCAAACTTGCGATCGTGGCAGAGAGTTATTCCGCCCCGCGTCAGGTCACGGCGACAGCACGTCGCCATGGGATCACACGCTTTCAGTTGAACGATTGGCGTAAAGCAGCCCGTGAGGGACGGCTCAGCAATGGCCGGAGTGAAGGGTTTATTGCTGCACTGCTGGTCCCGGAGCCAGGCATGCCGGCTGTTGCGCCGACCAATTCTTTGATGACACAAAGTGGGCTTATGGAGGTTATCAGCGCCAATGGTCGCCGTGTGAACGTAGGACGCGACGTCGACGTTGAAGCGCTGCTTCGGGTCCTGCGCGGACTGGAGGCGCTACGGTGAATCCGTTTCCAATGGGAACAGGCGTCAAGGTCTGGCTTTCGACGGGCCATACGGACATGCGATGTGGGTTCCCATCGCTGGCGCTACGGGTGCAGGAGGTGCTGAAGCACGACCCGCTGGGCGGTCATCTGTTCTGCTTCAGGGGGAAGCGTGGTGACCTGATCAAGGTCGTCTGGCACGATGGCCAGGGGGCTTGCCTGTTCACTAAAAGGCTTGAAAGGGGCAGGTTCATATGGCCTTCGATGGCCGATGGTGTGGTGTCCATCTCGACGGCGCAGCTTTCCTATTTGCTGTCTGGAATTGACTGGCGCGCGCCGCAGGAAACTTGGCGCCCTAGCCGGGTCTAACTGCATTTTTGCATTGAGATTATTGAGAAATCTGGTTGAATGTCATCATGACATTGCAGCCGCTTTCACTGCCATCGGACCTTGCCAGCGCTCATGCGGCGCTGCTGGCCGAGCGCGCAGCCCGGCTTCAGGCCGAGGCGGAAGCGGCCAATGCGAAGGCGAAGCTGTCGAGCATCGAGGCGCTGAACGCGCATCTCCAACTGCTGATCGGCAAGCTGGAGCGCGAGAAGCATGGGCCGCGCCGCGAGCGCACACAGCGGCTGATCGATCAGTTGGAATTGCAGCTCGAGGAGCTCGTGGCGTCGGCCGCGGAGGACGAACTGGGCGCCCAAGAGGCCGCGGCCAAAACGCAGTCCGTGCGCGCCTTCGCCCGCAAGAGGCCGGTGCGCAAGCCATGGCCTGAAGACGTCGAGCGCGAACGCATCATCATTGAAGCGCCGACGGCATGTGCCTGCTGTGGCGGCTCGCGGCTGTCGAAGCTGGGCGAGGATGTGACGGAAACGCTGGAGGAGATCCCGCGCCGCTTCAAGGTCATCGAGACGGTGCGCGAGAAGTTTACCTGCCGCGATTGCGAGGCGATCAGTCAGGCTCCCGCACCGTTCCATGCCACGCCGCGCGGCTTCATCGGCCCTCAGTTGCTGGCGACGATCGTGTTCGACAAGTTCGGGCAGCACATCCCGCTGAACCGCCAGAGCACGCGGTTCAAATGTAAGGGCATCGATCTGTCGACCCAGACGCTGGCCGATCAGGTCGGGCACGTCACCTTCGCCCTTAAGCCGGTCTTCGACCTGATCGAGGCACATGTGTTCCAGGCTGAGCGGCTTCATGGCGACGATACGACGATCCCGATCCTGGCCAAAGGCCAATGCACAACCGGGCGAATATGGGTTTACGTGCGCGACGATCAGCCGTTCGCCGGGCCTGCACCGCCGGCGGCGGTCTTTTACGCCTCCAGCGATCGGCGCGGCGAGCACCCGCAAAGGCATCTAGCCGACTTCAGCGGCATCCTTCAGGCTGATTGCTACAACGGCTTCAATCCGTTGTTCGACAGGGCGAGGAAGCAGATGCCGGCAACACCCGCGTTCTGCTTCGCCCACGCACGCCGCAAGTTCTTCGAGCTGGCCGATGTCGCTCGCAACGCTCGGCGCGGCAAAGGCGCTAAGCCGATCTCGCCGGTAGCCCTCGAAGCCGTAAAGCGCATCGATGCCTTGTTCACCATCGAGCGCGACATCAACGGCCTGAGCGCGGCCGAGCGGTTTGCCGTACGCCAGGACAAGAGCAAGCCATTGCTGGGCGATATGGAAGAATGGTTGCGCACCGAGCGGGCCAGCCTATCGCGCTCATCGCCGGTGGCCGGACCGATCGACTATATGCTGTCGCGCTGGGCTGACTTTGCCCGGTATGTCGATGACGGCAGAACCTGCATGACGAACAACGCTGCGGAAAGAGCGCTGCGCGGTGTCGCTTGCGGAAGAAAAGCATGGCTCTTCGCCGGATCAGACCGGGGCGCAGATCGCACTGCCATCATGCTCACCCTGATCATGACCGCACGGTTGAACGACGTAGACCCAAAGGCTTGGCTCGCCAATGTCCTTGCTCGTATCGCCGACCTGCCTGCCTCGCGTCTGCCGGAACTGCTCCCCTGGGAGTGGAAGCGGATGCGCCAGGCCGAAAACTCCGCCCTCATGCTGGCAGCTTGACAATGGCCTCTTCTCTCGTCCGTCTGAAGGTCACCCTTGATCATGTCGAACCGACCGTGATACGGCGCATTGTCGTGCCGTGGCGCATCCGGCTTAGCCGGTTGCATGAGGTGTTGCAGGCCGCGATGGGTTGGACGAACACCCACCTCTACGAATTCCAGATCCGTGACGTTGGCTTTGGTTTGCCCGATCTGGAATGGGGGGATGGTCCACTCGATGCCCGCAAGGTCTCGCTCCTGTCGGCAATCCAGGACACCGGTGCGAAATCTTTCAAATACCACTATGACTTCGGCGACGGCTGGACGCACAGCATCAAGATCGAGCGCACGTTCCCCATCGTCGCACTTGCAGATCCAATGCTGATCGAGGCAATGGGGCGCTGCCCGCCTGAAGACGTTGGCGGTCCGTGGGGATACCAGGAATTCCGCGAGGCGCTCGCCGACCCCGCTCATGAACGGCACGCCGAGTTTGTCGAATGGTTGGGCGCCAAAGACTTCGACCCAAACAATGCAGCCTTCGCTGATCTCAACAGAGCCGTGGAAAACCTCACTGCGAAATGGGCGCGTCGATCACGCCGGAAAGCCTCACCACCCGCTACGCCTAACACCGCACTTTGAACCAACATCATCGTTATAGCCGATTTGCAGTCACTCGCGCGCGTTAATGCCGCGTGGCTGCTCGGATGCTTACGAGAGGAGCGACCCGCTGACCTCTCCAGCGAAGGTGAGTGTATCATTGCCGAATGGTGTGAGATTGACGCTGGAGTGCCGCGATCTCAACGCATTGACGGCAATCATCGGAGCTCTGGGTCATGTTTAAGCTTGGCGCTGATCTTCAAGTCTATCTGCATCGCGAACCGATCGACTTCCGGGCCGGCATCAACAGCCTTGCGGTCCTGGTCCAGGAGACGATGGCGCTGGACCCGTTTGCTCCTGCAGTGTTTGCCTTCTGCAACCGCCGGCGTGACCGGGTGAAGCTGCTATTCTTCGATCGCTCGGGCTTCGTGCTCATCCTGAAGCGGTTGACCGAAGACAAGTTCCGATGGCCGCGCCGAGAGGTGACGGTGGTCACACTGACGACCGAGCAACTGCACTGGATCCTCGACGGGATCGATATCGATGCGATGATCCGCCATCCCGTGCGGCAGTATCAGATCGCCGGCTAAAGGTGGCGAATTGAGCTATTGACGCGGCAGCACGGCTCAGATTCAAAACTGGGATGACCCGAACCGGCGAACTGAGCGTTGCAGAGCTGATGGCGCATTTGGCGGCCAACGCCGCCGAAATTGCTGCGCTCAAAGCCGAGAAGGAGGCCCTCTCGCAGCGGGTCGTCAAGCTTGAAGAAGAACTGGCGCTTGCAAGGCTCCATCGTTTTGCCCCCCGCAGCGAAAAGCACATTGATCGCATCTTCAACGAGGCCGAAGAGGCCGCGGACGAGGATGATCCTGATTATGGCGACGCGGCCGCCGATCTCCCGGATACAGGCTTGCCGGTGGTCCAAAGCACAACGGGAAAGAAGCGTGGCAGAAGGCCTCTACCGGAAGATTTGCCACGCGAGCGTGTCGAATATGACCTTGCCGACGATCAGAAAGCTTGCCCTTGCTGCGACAGTCAAATGCATCGCATGGGCGAGGCCGTCACCGAGCAGCTCCATATCGAGGTCAAGGCAAAAGTCCTGCAGAACGTGCGGTTCAAGTATGCCTGCCGCCATTGCGACCGCACCGGGATCAATACGCCTGTCGTGATCGCTCCGATGCCGACGCAGCCCCTGCCGGGCAGCATCGCCACCGCCTCGACACTGGCTTTCGCGCTCGTCCACAAATACGTCGATGGCACGCCGCTCTACCGCGTGGCTCAGACATTCGAGCGTGCCGGCGTTCCGATCAGCCGAGGCGCTCTCGCTCACTGGGTGATCGGCTCGAGCGAGAAGCATCTTCACCGCATCTATGATGCGCTGAGATTGCGGCTCAGGTCGCAGCCTCTCATTCACGGTGATGAGACGACCGTTCAGGTCCTCAAGGAAAAGAATAAGGAAGCCACCAGCACATCGTATATGTGGGCTTATCGCAGCGGCGAGGACAGTGACGAGCCGATCGTGCTTCTCGACTACCAGCCCGGCCGCGGTCAGATTCACCCACAAACCTTCCTTGGCAAATACCGCGGCATACTCATGACGGATGGCTACACAGCCTGGCGCACCTTCGATGATGCCACCCATGTCGGATGCATGGCTCATTCCCGGCGGCGCTTTGTCGAGGCACTCAAAACCAGAAAGAATGGAGGCGGACCGCCGGAACAGGCACTCCGGTTCTTCGAGCAGCTCTACCGGATCGAAAAACAGGCGCGAGACAAAAAGCCCGACGCCGATGAAACGCAGGCCGATTGCATTCGCCGTTTCCGGCAACAGCACAGCTTGCCGGTCCTGAACGCTCTAAAGGCATGGCTTGACAACATCGCGCCGAAGATTATGCCTGATACAAAGCTCGGCGATGCAGTGTCCTACACCCTCAACCAATGGGATTATCTGACGCGCTATATCACCGACGGCAGGATGCCGATCGATAACAACATTCTGGAGCGTGACATCAGGGTCTTTGCGACAGGAAGAAAATCGTGGCTGTTCAGCGACACCGCTGACGGAGCCAAGGCCAGCGCAGTGGTCTACAGTTTGATGCTGACTTGCCGCGCATGTGGCGTCGACCCACTCACCTGGCTGCGCTATGTGCTCACTGAGTTGCCGCAGCGGGACGAAGCGGCCGAAATCGACGACCTGCTGCCGTTCAACTACGCCACGACCACTGCGGCGTAATAGAGCTGGATATCAAAATCGGTGTGACGGCGGTTCAGCGCTGCCGCAGCCGTCAAGGTGCATCGAAAATTGCGCTTACGAGCGTGGCAACTGGATGTTGCGTCGCCTGTGAGCGGCTTTGTCCCCGCGCTGCTTGTCCCAGAGGTAGAGCCAGCAGCAGGGTCATTGCCCACCGTCGGCCGGATGGATGTTGTCAGCGCGAACGGTCGTCGCGTGATCGTGGACCGCGATGTCGACGTTGAGGCGCTGCTTCGGATCCTGCGCGGACTGGAGGCGCTGCGGTGAACCTTTTTCCGATGGGAACAGGCGTCAAGGTCTGGCTTTCGACTGGGTTCACGGACATGCGCTGTGGCTTTCCGTCGCTGGCGCTTCGGGTTCAGGAGGTTCTGAAGCACGATCCGTTGTCAGGGCATCTCTTCGTCTTCAGGGGGCGCAGATCGGATATTCTGAAGATCATCTGGCATGATGGTCTGGGTGCCTGTCTTTTTACCCGGCGGTTGGAGAAGGGCCGGTTTATCTGGCCGAATATGGAGGGCGGGGCGGTAGCGATCTCACCGGCGCAATTGTCCTATTTGTTGTCCGGGATCGACTGGCGCAATCCGCAGGAAACCTGGCGACCGACACGGGTCGGATAGCATTATTACATTGAAAATATTGAGTTAATCTGATCGAATGGCTTCATGACTTCGAAGCCTTTGGATCTTCCTGCGGACCTTGCGAGCGCCTATCTGGCGCTGCTTTCCAAGCGTGAAATATTGCAGGCTGAACATGATGGCGTTGTTGCCGAGCGCGATACTGTCGTCGCCGAGCGGGACATTGCGGTGGCGCAAG
Organism: Rhizobium sp. 9140; assembly: GCF_900067135.1. NCBI lineage: Bacteria > Pseudomonadati > Pseudomonadota > Alphaproteobacteria > Hyphomicrobiales > Rhizobiaceae > Rhizobium > Rhizobium sp. 9140. The sequence continues at coordinate 1,004,089 of NZ_FJUR01000002.1, forward strand.
CCGCCAATGCCCAGGCGATGCTGTCCGACAGCGAGGCGTTGATCGCCAAACTGGAGCTGGCGATCGAAAAGCTGAGGCGGGAGCTTCGCGGAAAGCGTTCCGAACGCACCGCGCGATTGCTTGACCAGATGGAATTGCAGCTCGAGGAGCTGGTGATGGCCGCGACAGAGGACGAGGTTGCAGCGCAGGCTGCTGCCGCCAAGACCGCGAGCGTACGTTCGTTCACACGCAAGCGGCCGGTGCGAAAGCCTTGGCCGGAGGATGTAGAACGCAAGCGTGTGGTCATCGATCCTCCCAGCACTTGTGCATGCTGTGGCGGATCCCGGCTTTCCAAGCTGGGCGAGGATATGACCGAAACGCTGGAGGAGATCCCGCGCCGGTTTATTGTGATCGAAACCGTACGGGAAAAATTTACCTGCCGGGACTGCGAGGCGATCAGCCAGCCGCCGGCGCCGTTCCATGCCACGCCGCGTGGCTTCATCGGTCCTCATCTGCTGGCGACGATCTTGTTCGATAAGTTCGGCATGCATAGTCCGCTCAACCGGCAGAGCACCCGGTTCAAATGCGAGGGCATCGAGCTTTCGACCTCGACGTTGGCCGACCAGGTCGGGTATGGGACAGCCGCGCTGCTGCCGATCTTTGATCTGATCGAGGCGCATGTCTTCGCGGCCGAGCGCCTTTTTGGCGACGACACCACTATTCCCATTCAGGCCAAAGACAAATGCACGACCGGGCGAATATGGACCTACGTGTGCGATGACCGGCCCTACGGCGGCGCGGCTGCACCGGCGGCCATATACTATGCGTCGAGCGACCGGCGCGGCGAGCATCCGCAGAAGCACCTGGCCGGGTATGGCGGCATTCTGCAGAGTGATTGCTACAATGGCTTCGAACCGCTCAGTGTCGCCGAAAAGAAAGCCGTACCGATCACCTTCGCCTTTTGCCATGCGCACGCGCGGCGCAAATTCTTTGAGTTGGCCGACATCCAGAAAAGTGCCCGCGACCGCAAACGCAAAGGCAAGCCGATCTCGCCGATCGCCCTGGAGGCCGTCCAACGGTACGACGCGCTGTTTGAGATCGAGCGCCAGATCAATGGATTGAGCGCCGCAGAACGATTGGCCGCGCGGCAGGAAAACAGCAAACCGCTGTTCGATGACATGCACGCGTGGCTGAAACGGGAGCGCGCCACGCTCAGCAAATCGTCCGAGGTGATCGAGCCGATCGATTACATGCTGAAGCGCTGGGATGGCTTTGCGCGTTTCCTCGACGATGGCCGGATTTGTCTCACGAACAATGCGGCCGAACGCGCTCTGAGAGGAATTGCACTCGGGCGTCGAAACTGGACCTTCGCCGGCTCCCAGCGTGGGGCCGATCGTGCCGCCATCATGCTCTGCGTCATCACGACCTGCCGTCTCAACGACGTCGACCCAAAGGCGTGGCTCGCCGATGTGTTCGCCCGCATCGCCGATCTTCCCGTCTCCCGCCTGCACGAACTGCTGCCCTGGCAATGGAAGGCCCACAAAGAGACGGTTATTGCGGCGGCCGCGTAAACAGCTCCTGGAACAACGCTTCCGAACGCGCCAAGCCTTAATCGGTCAGGATCAATGACTTCAACTTGTTGACTGGATCGCCGATCAAGCCCTTCTTGTGAAGCCGATCCGTCGTTGCCCAGTCGAAACCCTTCCAGGCCCAACGCTCGTTATGCAGCGTCAGCCATAGCAGCGCCAGAACGGCATCATCGATTTTGTCCTCATCGATCTCCATGAACCGACGTTACCACGCGCGGCACCCAAAATCATGCGGCCCTGCTCGGATGGATACGTCGCACGAGAAGGTCACGCACCTTGAATACTGTCGCCGCAGCCTGCTTCTCCTCGCTTTTGACTGCGACGAAACGCATAGTCGGTCGCATTGCCGCCTCGCAGATGGCTTCCGCATCGGCCGCATCGTTCTTCTGACGCTTAACGAACGGTTTGACGTAAATTGGCGCGATCAACTTCACTCGATGCCCAAGCTTGGCAATCTCACGACCCCAATGGTGGCTTCCGGCACATGCTTCCATCGCCACTGTGCAAGGATCAACCTCCGACAGGAAGGCAAGCAACTTCTTGCTCGAGATCTTCCGCCGAAGAAGCACCGAGCCATCAGCGCTCGCCGCGTGAACTTGAATTATGCTCTTCGCCAAATCCAGGCCGATTATGCTAACCGTTTCCATGGACGCTCTCCCTTCTAATGGTTCAAACACAACCATTCTGGCACAAAGATGCCGTTGAGTGGGAGCGTCCACCCCATCGCTCACGATCACCCGGCGGCTTGCAAGGTATCGATATTGTTGAAGGCTTTTCGAGTCCGACTCTTAAGAAAGGACTTTTTTAATGGGGTCAATAAAGCGTCACTTGAGTTCTAAACCTGCGCGCCTTAATGCACTTTTAAAGTTATTGAATCTGTCCATATATTTTTCACGAAAATATGACAGCCTCTGGTCGGAGAATTTGTCTGATATTATATCCGGAATGTTTACAGCGTCGAAACTGCTTGCGTTTATTGTCGGCGCACCTATAAATGACGCCAATTCTGCAGCTCTAAGGTCTTCAGTGAGGAAAACGGCTGGCTTCCCTACCTGCATACATGCAACACCGCCGTGAAAGCGATCACCAATGTAGAGATCATACGATTCCATTGCTTTTCGCCAGCTAATCGTATCTCTAAAGTAATAATACTTTGAAAATCTGAACTCTCTCCCCGACAACGAAGATAAATATCGATTTATATAATGTTTATCGATTGTATTGCTAATTTTATCATATAGACCGAAGGTAAAATCAGGGGCGAAAATTTCTCCACTCAAAGATTCATGCATATTGTAGCCAGGCAGTTCTGCTTGGAAAACATAGGCTGAGTCAAATTTGTTTGCAATATCTTCGACAGCTTTAGCTCTCTGCAATCCATCAAGCAAAGACTGCTTTGTGATGTGCCCCGCGGTCGCTATCTTTTTTATCGTAGTGGGCGAAGTGATAGCCATGACTTGCCGCGGGAAAGCGTAAAGACTCGGGCAACCAATTTCGTCGTGATTATGCAGCCCTAGGTTGTTTAAAGCCTCCGAGGTTTGAGGGCCGCGTGTCCCAAACAAGGATGCTTTTTTGTCCATCAAGCGAAGGAAATCTCCGGTTCCTTGAGTCAAATCGGCAAACGACTGGGGTGCCGCGTCTTGCACGCCAGCTCCAAAGAGATAAAAATCCACACCACATAAACTAGATAGAAAATCAGTAACAACTCTAAAATTCGTTTCCTTCTGAATAAAGTTTGCTTCTGAAATAACGATTGCATCATAATTCAATTCTATATGTTTCTTTAGCTCATCTTTCCTTTGGCTCGCCGAAATTGTCGGCCAGAGACGCATATGCTTCGACTCAGCAGCATTACAATCAATAATTTTAGACGGCGCTTCCCAATGAAAAAAGTTACCTGTATTTCCACCAGAGTCGCGATCAACCGACATCAGTGAGGCCAGCCCCCCGGTTGAGAGCCGATACTCTAACCAATCAGAATTGTCATCACCGTCCAAAGCTCCGAATGGAACCGTATTAAAAAGTATGCGCGGAAGTTTTCTATTTGGCACACCCACCTCCCTGTCGATCATTTTCTGAAAATACTATTTTTGCCCTAAGGGATCTATATAATATCTTCTGATTTATAACCGCCCATTAATACAATCATCGACTCGCTGACGCGGCATCTTCCCGCAAGACGTGATCAATCTCAAATTCAAGTTCAAAGCCGGCATGTTTGTCTATTTTGTATCGCTCCATCTCACCTCTCTGACGGCCAAGCTGCCAGCCCATAAGCTGGGCTGCGCCGTTACGCTTTTGCCCGTCGATCTCTTCACGGCTAAGACCATACTTTATGCCAAGACGCTCCGCTTGAGCATCACGTGCAGATATTTCCTGATCAATATTCGGCACGCTTATGTTGTAGCCGAAGTACTTTCTGTAAAACCAAGCCTCTATATCTGCCCGCTCCAAGGTCTCTTCATAGTTATATTCATGTGAGTGCTGGACGATTGCATTTGGGCAGTAGACCTTGCTCCAACCGCGTAAAATCGCTTGCTGTGCCCATAGCTGATCCTCCCCATAAATGATTTCCGGGTACGGTAGCTCGTTCCATGCGTCCCGACGCATGCAGGAGTTGTTGTCACTGTAAAAATGTAGGATTTGTCGCCATCCTAGATCACCCGAGTTCCACTTATCCAAATCAGTATATTTAGACATCAATAGCGGGAAACGGTCGAAGCCTGCAAAATGATTACGCATCTCCATTTTGGTCGAAACACTGGCGGTCCGATGCGCCAAATGTTTTCCGAAACCGCCACGCGCGTCCGGGAATTTTTCCATCGTCGACACGAAGTTGTAAAGCCAAAAACAATCTAAAGGCACGGCATCCTGGGTAAGAAACACCACATATTCGCCACTCGAATTTGCTACCCCAAGATTCCGAGTGCGTCCATGTTGGAAATCCTTTTTCGGGATTTCAATGGTTTTCGCGAAAGGCAACTTCTTGGCAGCGATCAAGGTGTTATCAGTAGAACCGCTATCGACTACAATCAACTCAAAGGGCCATTGCGCTTTTTGTCCCTCTAGTCGCTGAATTATCTCTTCAAACCTCTGCCCCCCATTAAGGGTAGGAATGATCACTGATGCTTTGACGGGTTCCTTTTTAATTAAGGCGGGAGATACCGGCCTCCGATCTTCCCATGGACCTTCTGACAGTCGTTCACGAAGGGCCGATTCTACAACCCTAGCCGCAGATTCCCAAGACGTCGATTCTGCCCATGCTTGACCACGTCGAGCAAGTTCCAAACGCTCACGCGGATTGGTCAAAAGATAACAAATTGATTCTGCGATTTTTTCCGGGAGAGGAGAGGTAAAGTAGGCAGCATCCCTGGAGATCGAGTGACGAGTACTCTCGACGTCCATTTCAATAACTGGCAAGCCGCAAGCCATCATTTCCTGCGGCACCAATGAATAGTTAGTCGCCGAGAAACATAAGCCCAGATCGCAGCTACGATAGATAGATCCGAGCTCATCAGCTGAGAGTACGCCGTGGAACGTCGATGAAAATATAAGGTCTTCAAAAGAACGGTCGGTGCCGAAGATGTCAACGTGAAAATCAATGCCCTGTCGTGCGAGGTGTTCGAGTGCCAGCAATGCTAGCTCAACGCAACGCCTTTCTGTACCAATTCGACTGTATACTGCAATACGCGGAACTTTGTTCTTGCGATCAGCCGTTGCAGCAGCATAGTAGAAGTCTGGATCGTAAGATAAGTAGAAGTCTCGCGCCCATCGGCCGTGCTGGGTCTCTAGCATGCGACGCAGCCAGGGACTTGCGCAAATGCATGCTAGATCTAAATTATAAGTCTCTTCTGCAAGAACGCCTCGGCTCCCGCGGGCATAAAACATGGGCTCATAGTCTTGAACGAAGTAAAATCGATCTTTGAAACCTTTAGCTGTGCTTACCAAAGCGGCCGTATCCCAGGACGTCGCAATAAGAGCGTCGCCTTGTGTCTCTACAAACTCAGGTGTAATAACCCGTAACTCCGCTTTGACGAACTGATAATATTTTAGAATGTCGTCATAACGACTGTCGAGATTGAGTGGGTCTTTAGTGTTAATCCAAATCGTGCACCGATGGCCGAGATACTCAAGCCAGTGCACCATGCGGAAAATTGTCATATGACCGCCGCCGCCAATGCCGTAATTTGGGATTACCCAGTGTACGTCCATGTGATTGGAGTTATAGCTGAGAACTGGATCTGCAATCGTTCCAGATTTAACATGATTAGCATCATGTAGCATTTTATCGGTTACACAAGAGATATCACGCAAGGCTTTTGGCCTGACCGCGGGAGGAAGGTTAGGATGCGTCTTGAAGCCTTGGGAACGTCCCCAAATAAGGTAATGCGTGAGGGGATCGATTTCGTATGCCTCGGCGCGCGGATAAGACTGTCGATAATAGGATGTTGAAAACCATGGTGCAGGGTCGCGGTTTTCCCGCCAACCGAACAGAAGAAAATGTTCAAGGTAATCAATGTCGGCGCCTTGGAGATCAGGTGACGAATCCCGATAAAAACCAGCGTCAAATGATTCTGCAATAATATTTTTCGACAGTAATACTCGTACATTGCCATCGGTTGCATTGAGAACGGGATCTACAGGGCGCGGTACTGATCCTTGGGTAGCCCCATTCAACAAGTAGTCGGAAAATGGATCTCGATTTGTGAAGTCCACTTTCCGATGCACTTTTTTATAAAAAGCGGTCGAGAATTGCGAGTTTGGATCTAGGTCTTCCAACCAACCGACACTTCGGTAATGCTTGAACGGATTTGCGTCGTTGGTCGTCAGTTCATTTTTTTGCGAGCGATAATAATCAACATCAAAATGAGACTCGAAGACTTTATGTGTTTCGGTATCTGCCCAACGCGAATAGCGGGCACTGCCGTCGTCCGTATGCCCCCTACGACCTTCGGCTCTACCCCACGTCAGGTAATGTACAAAAGGATTTATGCCCGCCTTACGGACATCGGGATTACGTTCCAAATAATACTGCGTCGAAAAATTTTTAGCTGGATTACGACCTTCTCTCCAGCCAAAAGACAGGTAGTGCAAGACAGGGTCTACATTACATCGATGTATTCGTTCATCCTCAGCCATGTACATTTCGAAATCGAAGCTTCTACGTGTCAACTCGATGACGTCCAGCGAGTGTCCAGAATTCTTTGAAACGTCGCGAAAGTCGGCCTTCGGCAATCGACCTTCATATCGCCCCCATTGGATGTAATGCAGAAAGGGCACAATGCCGGCTTCGCGTACATCTGGGCTTCGACGAAGATAGAACTTGCTAGAAAAGTCCGGATGGGGGTCGATTCCGAGTTTCCAGCCCTCACGCATGTAATGTGCGATCGGATCATCTTGGGCCGACTTATCAAGAGTCTGCTGAAGATAAAATTTAGTGTCAAAATAATTTTCTAACAGGGCATATTCGAACACAAAAGGATCGTCTGCATTATTTGATACACTTTCTTTCTCAAAATCTACAACGAAGGCTGTCGTATTCTCCAACGGATGTTGTTGCACTGGTTCCTTCGCCATAACACTCGGCCCCGTTGTAGTCTTTATCATAAGACGTTCCATTTATGTTCATGGACAGACCCTTAAGGCCCTGTTTTTTCTAATTCTCGTTAGCAAGACATTGATTTCAAAAGACTTAAATTCCGCTGCTGAGATTTTCAGAAGTGCCCACATAGTTCTGAAAGCCACTTCTTCATAAAACTAGCGCTGACGCAACTCCAAACTTGGACATCTGTGTTTACAGGCTGCCTGTCGGTTTCCACGCTGAACTGATACAGTGCTCAATGATCAAAACTCATGGGCCCATTTGCGGTGACCGATGCAAAGCTGACGCAAATCATCAGCCGTGTAGTGCTGACGGATATTGACGGGCATTCCCATGGCGAAATCTCCTTCCGCGATGTTTAATCATGGTTTGCCTGAAAACGGAATCCCGAGAGTCAATTTGATCGGGCGTCGGTATTCCCTATCCGCACGGCTCGCCAAGACCGAAGCGGAACGCGACACTCTGCTGTCGCGGGTGGAAAGGATCGATCAGCTCCGCAAAGCTTTGGCACTTTTGGAAAACTGCTGCGAGCAGTTGGTGGCAACGAGATCCGATGAAATCTACACAACCGTGATGGATGGCGGTTAAGCGCAGACTTTGCATGAAATAGACACCGCACGTCGCAACGCCCTCAAAGACCCAAACGACGGAAACTGAGAAGCTGAAACCGAGCGAGCGTTTCCGTCAAGACCCGCTGTTGACCCGCCGGCGCGACATGACCGAAGATAACGACCTCTCGTTTTCAGTCTAGTGCACCGACTCATACAGACGGTACAGGCAGTTCGTCGATCTTTGCGAAAATGTCGTTGGCGGATTTTGTCCAGACGAAGGGTCTGGGATCGGCGTTCTGTCGCTTGATATAATCGCGGATTGTTTTTTGCAGATCAGGCACGGATTTGAACACGCCCCTTCGCAGTGCTCTTCTGGTGAGAGCTGAAAAGAAGTTCTCGACCGCATTGAGCCACGATGCGGATGTCGGGGTGAAATGGAAGGTCCATCGGGGATGATCGGCCAGCCATTCGAGCACCTTGGGATGCTTGTGGGTCGCGTAATTGTCGAGAATGGCATGGACGACCTTTCCTGCCGGCACGGCTTTATCCACCGCATTGAGAAAGCGGATGAATTCCTGGTGGCGATGGCGGGACATGCATCGCCCCAGCACGGTTCCATCGAGGACATTGAGGGCGGCGAACAGGGTGGTGGTGCCATTGCGCTTGTAATCGTGGGTCATGGTGGCGCATTTTCCGGGTTTGAGCGGCAGTCCCGGCTGTGTGCGATCGAGTGCCTGAATCTGGCTCTTCTCATCGATGGAGACGACAATCGCATGGGCCGGCGGGCTCATATAGAGGCCGACAATGTCCTCCACCTTCTCGGCGAAGGCGGGGTCGCTGGATTTCTTGAATGTGCGCAGGCGATGGGGCTGGAGACGATGAGCCTCCCATATGCGCTGGACAGACCGCAACGAGATACCAATGATGCCGGCGACAGCACGCCCGGTCCATTGTGTGATCGAACCGGGTGGCTCCGAGCAGGTCAGCGCCAGCACGCGCGCCGTAACGCTGGTGCCAAGGGAGCCTTGCCGGGCGGCCGTGTCTTGTCGCGGATCAGGCCTTCGGGACCCTCTTCGCCAAACCGCTGCTGCCAGCGCCAGACGCAGGGCCGACTGACCCCGACACGCCGGGCAACATCCTGCACGGTCAGACGTTCCGCCGAAAACAGAATGATCCTGGCCCGCTGAACGTGTTTGAGCGGACGATTGCGATCCGACACGATCACTTCAAGCTGAAGGCGGTCGGCAGGGTTCAGAAGAATACAAACGGTCTGGGACATAAACCCAGATTCGCACATCTAAACGCAAATGTGAATCTTATGAATGCGTCATTGCACTAGCGTTGATCGCCAGAAACACATCGGAAGCGCCAGCGATCCTGTGCGCCTGTCCTGCATGTTCAGTCTCACGAGATGCAGCATTCCACAGGCATCTGAGATCAAAAGGTGGAAGGTAGGCGCGTGCTGGCCTACAGCAAACCGTTCCGCCATTGCCTCGATACTCTCGCGGTCGCCGGGGCCAATCGGTTTGATGACGTATGGCAGGCACATCTGTCGTCGCTTCTTATGTCCCATTATTGAAAAACGGCATTCATAAATGCTTAGAGCGCCGTACTCCAATCTGTCATGCCGCACGCTAACAGAAGAAGAGCGGAGATCATCTCAACGAGCCTTATCTGAATTTGCCACAGCGGGCCGAATTCCCATGACCTAATTTGCGCGGGATACTGGTCGATCACGTTGAAGGCGAACAATCTTCTTGCGTTTAAAAGTTTCGCAAAACTGCCCTCTCGAACCCAGGACAAGTCAAACAGCCTTTGCTCTTCGATCCCACGTCAAGCTCCTGCATAATCCATGGTCCTCGCCATGGCCGAAAATGGCATCCAGCGGTTCAGATCTATAGAATAACGTCAATGGCCATGACCGGCTCGACCGACATGAGTACGCCCGCAGCTCCGTCCCATTGTATTGCCTGCAGGTTTCGCCCGAGCAAATCGCTCCCTTCCAGCGCTTTTTTGAGCGGCCAACGACACTCGGGCCGCTCGCCCAGTTGATTATGCCGTCCTCTCGACAAGACACCCTGCCTACCGTCATTGGTCAAGCAGCGCTCAAGAGCTGCGCCCGCGTTTATGCGACGCTGCGCTCCGGCAGGGTGGTTCCTGCAAGCGCCGGTCCACTGTCCGAAAATAGCCGGGCAAGGTCGATGATGACGACGAAGCCGGTTTCGCGGCGCACCACGCCGCGGATGTAGTCCGAGCGCCAGCGCACGCCGATGTCGGGTGCTTACTCGATGCTGTCGCGCCGGAAGGGCGTCACCTCGAACACCTTGTCGGCCACCAGCCCCAGCGCGAGATCCTTCTCGCCCAGGGGAATGTCGAGCACCAGAATGCGGGTGTGCGGCGTGCGCACGGTGGGCGTCATGCCCAGCCGCAGGCGCAGGTCGATGATCGGTACGCCCTGACCGCGCACGTCGCGCAGGCCCATCAGGTAGTCGGGCCCGTGCGGGATCTTGAACGGGTCCTCGTGGTCCAGGATCTCCCGGACCACGGTGACGGGAACGGCAAACAGCTCTTCCCCGAGGCTGAAGGTGACGAACTGGGACTCCGCCGGCATATGGTCCATATCAGGCGCTCTGCTTGAAGTCGGCGTCGTCAGCGTCGGGGCCGCCCATCGACATATCCAGCGCAAAACCCTTCACGCGGGCCTGCTGGGCAGAAACGCTCTGGCGGGGGGCGGCGGCGGCCGGCTTGCGCGGGGCGGCTGACGGGCGAGACGGTGCCGCATGATGCGCAGCCCGCTGGGGAGCGGCGGCGACCGGGGCCGGCTTGTGAGAGACGTTGTCCACCCGGAAAAAGGCGATGGAGGCCTGAAGCTCCTCGGCCTGGGCGGCCAGCTCTTCGGATGTCGCCGACATCTGCTCGGAGGCACCGGCATTCTGCTGCGTCACCTTGTCGAGCTGCTGGATCGCCTCGTTGATCTGCGAGGCCCCGATGTCCTGCTCGCGGCAGGCAGCGGAGATCTCGGCGATCAGTTCGGCCGTCTTGCGGATGTCGGGCACGAGGCGTCCGAGCATGTCGCCGGCTTCGGTCGCCACCTGCACCGTCTCGCCGGAGAGACCGCTGATTTCGGCGGCCGCCGCCTGGCTGCGTTCGGCCAGCTTGCGCACTTCGGAGGCAACGACGGCAAAGCCCTTGCCATGTTCGCCGGCACGAGCCGCTTCCACGGCGGCGTTCAGCGCCAGCAGATCGGTCTGGCGGGCGATTTCCTGAACGATGGAGATCTTCTCGGCAATGGTGCGCATGGCGACGACGGCGCGGGCGACGGCGGCACCGCTGGCTTCGGCGTCTTTCGACGACTGGCGGGCGATCTTCTCGGTCTGGGCGGCATTGTCGGCGTTCTGCTTGATGTTGGCGGCCATCTCCTCCATCGAGGCGGAGGCTTCCTCGGCGGACGAGGCCTGCTCGGTCGCGCCCTGGCTCAGCTGTTCCGAGCTCGAGGACAGTTCCTGGCTGCCCGAGGAGACGTTGTCGGAGGCCGACAGCGCATCGCCGACGACGCCGCGAAGGCGTTCGACCATGGCGTTGACGTGGGAGAGCATCTCGCCAATCTCGTCCTTCGAACCGACGACGGCAAGCTGCGTCAGATCGCCTTCCGCCACGCTACGAACAGCCGTAGATGCGCGGGCCAGACCGCGGCTGATGGTGATGGAGATCCAGACGGCAGCACCGATTGCGATCAGCGACGCGACCGCGGCTAGGGCGATCATGACGGTCCGGGTCGTCTCATAAAGAGCGTCTGCCGCCTGATCGGCATCGGCAAGCTGCGTCTTGGACAGTTCCACGAGTTCGGCCACTGAGGCGTCGATCACATTGGCAAGCTCGCGGCCTTCCGTGATCGACAGACGAAGCGCCTGATCCGCGGAACCGGCTTCCATCATGGCATAGATGCGGCGGTTGACGTCCTCAGATTTCGCACCGAGCTCCTTGATCGCCATCCACTTCGGACGACCTTCCGCGCTGGCGATCGCCAGTGCCTTGCCCAGCGTCTCGTTCATATGGGCGAAAGCCTTCGTGCTCTTGGTGTTGGCGGCTGCAAGCTCGGTCGGCGTGTTGGTCGTCAGCATGTTCTTCTGCTGACGGATGCCTTCAAGCTGCGAGATGTTGAGGCTCTGCGCGAACTCGAGCCGCGTGACCGGGCCGGCGAGAACGTCACTCATCGACTGATTGAGATTCGAAAGGCTGTACAGGGCATAGCCTGCCGTACCCACCATCAGAACGATGAGAAAGGTAAAGGCGGTGGCGAGCTTCATTTTCAGCGTGAAGGTCATGATTTCGATCCGATGTTGCCGATAGACGGAGGAGGGAATGCGATCTTAGTGGGAGGCAAAGATCTTCTTGAGGTGTGGCACGATGATGAACTGGCCGTTTCGCTTGACGAGGCAGTCGATGAAATCCGCCCGCCAGCGCATGCCGACGCTTGGCGGCGGTTCGCTGGATGCCTGGGCAAGGGTGGTCACCTCGTAGACCTTGTCGGTACGGATGCCGACGAGGCAGAGCTCGCCGTCGATGTCGAGCTGGACGACGATGATGCGGCTGTCGATGGTCGTTTCGCCCGCCTCCATACCGAAGGCGAGGCGAATGTCGGCCAGCGGAATGACCTTGCCGCGGAAATTGATGACGCCGCCGAGAAAGGCCTTGGAGCCGGGCACACGCGTTTCGGGCAGGAGGTCCAGGATCTCCTGCACCGTCATGGCCTCAATGGCGAAGGTTTCGCCATTGAGATTGAACGTCAGCACGGACATCTCGTCTTGCCCGTTCCACGTGCTGGAAACGTCGCTTCGGGTAAGCTGCAGGCTCATACGACTGCGCGCACCTGCGCCTCCTGTCCAGCGCATGTACGCGCGCGCGAAGCTGTGATTGGCAATGCCTGATCCGTCATAGCCCTGTCCCTAGCGTTGAGCCCGCAGACCCTAAATCCACGCGACGACTGCAGCTCAAAGCAGCCCAAGCGTGGCGATCGAGCCGACGTGTCCTCACAGATGCGGAGGAAACCCGACACGGATGTCGTTGATGAGAAATGATTGGTCGACCACGGAGATCCGTATCATTCGGATCAGGGTCCGGCGCGTAACCGGGCCAATCTTAACAACCGACGTTTGCATAGAGGTGGTTAATGTTGGATAAATAAATTGCTAAAGTGTGTGAACACAAGCATTTTCCGACAAAAGTGGGGTTGCCGGAAATGCTTGCGTTTTATGTCTCTTGCAGGCGCCCGAGCCGCTGCGGACGTCGTTCTCTCGCCCACTGTCAGCCCTTGATGATCTCCGGCCAGAAAGCCGCCGTTGCGTCCAGCAGAGGAGCCGTACCGGCGGCAATCCAGGGGATGTCGCTGTCACCTCGGGTGCCGATGCGAACATTGAGGCCGGCCTCGCGGGCAAGGACGGCGCCGCCTGCGATGTCCCACATGGTGGTGATCTTCTGGAGGTGCCCGTCGAAAATGCCCCGTGCGGCGAAGACCAACGACACCGAGGTGGTGTGCAGCGCCTCGACCACCCAGCCCGCTTGCCGAAGACCGGTGTGCAGCGCGCCGATCTCGGCGATGTCGTCGTGTGCGCTGTCGCCAAGCGAGACGACACGGACATCGCCCAGCGGAGCACTGCGGGCAAGGGTCACGCCGTTGCGCAGGAGGCCGGTGCCCTCGGCCGCACTGTAGACCTCTCCGAAGACAGGAAGGGCGACGACACCGAGGTCCGGCCGGCCATCGGTAACGTGGCCGAGCGAGATGCCCCAGAGTGGCGAGCCCCGCAGGAAGTTCGAGGTGCCGTCGATCGGATCGATGATCCAGTAGGCATCGCCGCCGACGCCGCCGAGTTCCTCGCCGACGACCGTCTCGCCCGGGAACGCCGCGTCGAGACGCTGGCGGATCAGGGTCTCGATGCTGGTATCAGCCTCCGACACGAAATCCTGAAACCCCTTTTCCCGTGTGGCGATCGCGTCGCGCGCAGCAAAGAAGGCGAGCGCTTCGTGCATGGCCTCTTCGACGATCGCGGTTGCCTTCGACAGGCGGTCTTGCGTGTGCGTCATGCCGCATCTCCCTCGTTCTGCGTGGCCCAGGCGCGAAATGCCTCGATCTCATCCGTCTGGATCGCGCCGACACCTGCTTGCCTGAGCCGGCTCCAGACCGCATGCGGGTCGTGAAGCGCGCGGCTGTCGTTGTAGTCGAGGCAATGGGAGACATCGAGCGTGTTGATCCAGACGCGGATGTTCTGCCGGGCGAGTTCTTCGCGGGCGGCCGCGATGTCATCGATATCGTCGAACTTGACCTCGATCATCGGCGCGCGGAGGGCCGCGATGCGGCGAAGATCCTCGGAAAAGCGGTCTTTCCGGACGCGGAACATTGGCATGTGCGGGATGCGGCGGAACCAGTCGGCATCCAGAATCGGAAGACGCGTCGCATCAATGTCGATATCGGTCTTGACCAGAACCTGAGCCTCGACGCCAAGCCGCAGGACCGTCTCCACGACGGCGGGCAGGTCGCGCTCGAACTTCGTGTCGATGTTGACGGCGATGCGGCCGCGCGCGGCCTCGAGGATTTCCTCAAGCGTCGGCACGTGCTCCTGCGTCGCTTCCGCACGCTGGCCACCGGCGCCGACCTTCAGGCGGGCGTTGCGAACGGTGTCGAAGGGAAGATCGGCGACCACGCCTGTGCCGGTCGTCGTGCGGTCGAGCGTCTTGTCGTGGATGACGACGAGGTGCCCGTCGACGGTCGCCTGCGTGTCGATCTCGACCATCTCGACGCGTGCCGCGATGGCCGCCTCGATGGAGGCGATCGAATTTTCCGCCGTGGTCTTCCAGAAACCGCGATGGGCGATGGTGAGGATGGCGGGATTGTCGCGCGAGGCCATGACGAGGACGTCGGGCGTGTACGACGGGGCGGCGGCGAGGTGGCTTTGGGAGGTGGGCATAAGGTCTTGCTTTCGGTTCGGGTTGGGGTGTGCGGACATCAGATCTTGCCCATGCCGGCCGCCATCAGGTCGTCGCGCAGCACGCGGCCGGCGATGACGAAGATGACGAGGGCGGGCAGGAGCAGGAGGAAGGAGACGATGGAGGCGAGCGGCAGCTGCATCGAATAGGGATCGAGATACATGTAGAGCTTGATCGGCAGCGTCTCGACCACAGGTGCGCCGACGATGAAGGATTTATCGAACTCCTCGAAGCTGCCGACGAAGGACATGAGCCCGCCGGCCAGAAGCCCGGGCACGGCGAGCGGCAGCACGATATGCCTTGTGATGCCGAACGTGCCGGCCCCGAGTGAGCGGGCGGCATGGAGGAGGTCGTCGGGGATGGTCTCAAGGGCGGCCGTCATCAGCCGGATCATCAGCGGTAGGGTGCCGACGATCTGGACGAGGAAGACGCCGGTGACCGAATAGGCAAGGCCGAGCGCCAGAAACACCTGGCCGATGCCCACAGCCACCACGATGCCAGGAATGATGATCGGCGCGAGGATGAAGATCTCCACCGCCCGCTTCAGCCGGAAGGGAAACCGCGCCATGGCCCAGGCCGTGGGCAGGGCAATGAGGGCCGTGGCGAAGGTGACGATAAAGGCGATGACGATGCTGTTGATAGCGGCGCGCAACAGGCCGCTATCGCCGAGCACGCCGGCCCAGCGTTCCGTCGTGTAGCTTTGCGGGAGCACATGCGGCGGCGGCCAGCCATCGGCGATGCTCCACAGGAACATCAGCCCGAGCGGCAGGGCGATTGCCAAGAACAGGAAGACATAGAGGCCGACCGCGACGGGAAGCCGGTCTTCGCGTGTGAACCGCCGTTTGCGGGTGGCAGGCGAAAAGGTGTTTTCGGCAAGGACGGTCATTTTGCATCTCCGTGTCCATGCGCATCGCCGATGCGCGATGTCAGGGTGTAATAGGCGACGAGGACCGCCACGGCGAAGGCGCTCAGCACCATGCCCATGGCGAAAACCTGGGGAAACCGGCCCTGATTGAATTCGTTGACCATCAGCACCGAAAGCGGGCGCGCCGTCGGCGGTCCGACGATATCGGGAATGGCATAGGAGCCCATGGAGCCGATGAAGGTCAGGAGCACGGCCGCCGTGATGCCGGGCATGGCGAGCGGCACCTCCACAAGAAAGAATGTGGCAAGCCGCGACGCCCCGAGCGTGCGGCCGGCAAAGCGGATATCCTCGGGGATGGCGGCAAAGGCGCTGGTGATGATCAGCGTCATGAAGGGGATCTGCTTCCAGACGCTGGCGAGAATGACGCCGACGCCCCAGTCGTCGCGCACGAGTTTCGGCAGGCCGAGCCCGAGAGGCGCCACCGCCCGGTCGATGAAACCGCCGCGCTCGAAGAGGACGATGATCATCAGACCGACGATGATGCCGGGCACCGCGAGCGGCAGTTTGTAGAGACCGCTGAAGAGCTTGCGCCCGACGAAGTGCCGGCGGATGGCGAGCGACAGCGGCACCGAGACGAGAAGCGACACGACGACCGGCGCAACTCCGTAGTAGAGGGAGGTGCCGAGCCCTCGTAGCATGGACGGGCGCGTAAAAATGCGCACGTACCAAGCGAGCGTGAACGTTCCATCCTCCATGCGCAGGCTGCCGATGAAGGCGGAGGCGAGCGGGCCACCGAAGAACAGGAGAAGATAGCCGACGCCCGGCGCGAGAAGCAGCGGCAGGAGAAAGCGTCGGTCACGGAGATATGTGGGCATTACGCGGCCTCCCGGCTGGGCACGCGGTCCGCGAGTGCCCGGTCCTCAAGCACGGTGAGGCGATCGGGGAACGTCAGCGCCACGGTGCGGCCGGGCTCGATCAGCGCATCGCCGCCCGCCTGGCTGACCTTCAGGAGGGTCTCGCCGACGGCGACCGTATAGAGCGCGCTTGCGCCCATGAAGGACACGCCGGCAACCGTCGCCGGTGCGCTCGAGACGTGATCGCAGGCGCGGATGCCGATGCTTTCCGGCCGCACGGACACCTGTGCCGGACCCACGGTCTCCGTGGCGAGATCGACCAGCTGGCCCCAGGGCAGTTGCCCCTGCCGGCCGGAGGCGGTGACGGCGAGAAGATTGGTCTGGCCGAGGAAGCCGGCCGTGAAGGCCTGTTTCGGCGAGCGGTAAAGCTCCAGCGGCGTGCCGATCTCGACCACGCGGCCGGCATTCATCACCACGATCCGGTCCGACATGGCCATCGCCTCCGCCTGATCATGCGTGACATAGAGGCTGGTCGTGCCGATACGCCTGTGCAGCGCGACGAGTTCGTGGCGCAGCGTATCGCGCAGCTTCGCATCGAGATTGGAGAGCGGCTCGTCGAAGAGCAGCAGGTTCGGCTGCATGACGATGGCGCGGGCGAGCGCCACGCGCTGCTGCTGCCCGCCGGACAGCTGGCGCGGCATGCGGGCCGTCAGGCCCGTGAGGGTGCAGATGTCGAGCGCGTGAGCGATCCGCCTCTGCTGCTCGGCCTTTGGCACGTTCTTCATGCGCAGGCCGAAGCGCAGGTTCTGCTCGACCGTCATGTGCGGAAACAGGGCGTAGGACTGGAACACCATGGCAATGTCGCGCCGTTCGGGCGGCAGCATGTCGATGCGCTGGCCGGCGAGGCGGATCTCGCCGCCGCTCTGCTGGCTGATGCCCATGACGATCCGCAGAAGCGAGGATTTTCCGCAGCCGGACGGGCCGAGAATGGTCACGAACTCGCCCTTCTCGACGGAGAGCGAGACAGGATGAAGGGCGCGGCTCGCACCGTAATCCTTGGTGATATCGGTGATTGCAAGCATGGTCATGGCCGTTTCCCGATGGATCGGAGGAGTACTGTCTGTGCTTTGGCCCGGACCCCGGGCGGCAGCGGGAGAGCCGCCGGCTTGAGGTCCGGTGAGCCTGCTACTAGTTGAGCACCTTCTCATCCAGCGCCTCGGAGAGCGCCGTCGCCATGTCCCAGAAGGCGGTGACGCTGAGGCGCGGATAGACGCTGGACGGCAGCATGTGGACCTGTGTTTCCGCCGGCACCTGATCGCTGGTCACATCCGTGCGCGGCGAACGCGAGGCCTTCGTCTCGAGCTTCCAGAGCTGGAATTCCTTGCTCATGGCCATATCGATCAGGAGGAGGGCGGCGGCCACGTGCCGGGCGTTGGCCGGCACGAACATGGCATCGCCCGAGCCGACCTGGCCCGTTTCGAGCAGCGTCAGGCGGATCGTTTCCGGCACCTGCTTGGTGCCGAGGAAGGTCATCACCTGGTCTTCCCAGACGGTGCCCATGGACAGCTGGCGATTGTTGATGAGGTTGAGCGTATCGGCATTGCCGTTGGTGAGTTCGGCAACCGCCAGCAGGCGGCGATAATAGTCCCAGACCGGATCGAGGCATTCCGAGCCCATGGCCCATTCCTCGGCTTCGTCCAGCGTCTGGTTCGTGTCGGTCAGTTGCGCCTTGCAATCGCCCGTCAGCAGGTCGAGCGCCAGCGAATAGAGGAACCCGCTGCCCGAGCCGCCCTTGGCGGGCGAGGTGACGCCGAGGCGCTTGGGGTTCTTTTCCGCCCAGGCGAGCAGGTCGGTGAAGCTTTTCGGAATCTCCGCGGCTGTCACGACCGCGCTGTCATAGCCGATGGCCGTCTGGTTGAGATGGACGAGCGGAAAACTGCCGCCGTGTGGCTTGCCGAAGATGGTCTCGCTCAGCACCGGATCGTAATGATCCATATTGGGCAGGATCTTGGTCAGCGCGATCTTGCCGACGACGCCCTTGGACGACAGCAGCGGGTAGCCGCCGCCACCGGCGAAATAGACATCGACGGGCGAATCCTGGCCGGCGGCCTGCACGGCGATGAGCTGCTGGTTCGCCTGGTCGCCCTTGACGTCGGAATAGCTGACCTTGATGCCGTACTTGGCCTCGAAGCGGCGGATCAGCTCCTTCCAGGTGTCGCCGAAGCTGCCGGCGAAATTGTACATCGTCACAGTACCTTCCGCTTTGGCAGCGGGCACGACGATCTCGTAGAAATTGTCGCGCATGACCGACGAAAGATCGAAGCTCAGGTTCTTCATGTTGGTCTCGGCCGCAAGGCACGGGGCAGTGGTGGCGGTCAGCGCGAGAACGGCGGCGGCAAGAATGGTCCTGAACATAGGTGCTCCTCGGGATCCGATGGGGATGTGGGAATGAGAGACATGCCCTTTGGCGACATGCGCGTTTCCGATGGAGACTTATTACTACACCTTAAGTGTAATATTTATGACGGTTTTGTAAAATGTGGGATCATCGGCCCGACATCGTTGCCGGGCAGGGTCGCGCGCGATATCCAACGCCATGACGTCAAAGCGAACACGGCCGGGAGAACGAGACATGGCAGCGGAACGGGACGCCCTGTCGCGGGTGCCGCTTGCCAGCGACAACGAGCGCATGATCCTCAATATCATCCGCCGTTATGGTGCGATGGCGCGCTCGACGATCACCAGCCACACCAACCTCACGCAGCAATCGGTCCACCGGCTGGTCGAGGGGCTGGTTGCGCGGGGGCTGCTGCGCACCGGCGCGCCTGTCGGCGGCACGCGCGGTCAGCCGAGTCCGACCATCGAGCTTGCGCGCGACGGGGCCAGCGCGGTCGGCCTGTCCGTCAACACGGACTCGGTCATTCTCAGCATCACCGACCTTGCCTGCGGTATCGTCGTGGAAGAGCGGCTGGACCTTCAGCCCCGCGATCGGGAGGAGACGCTGCGCACCATTGCCGTGAGGCTCGATGCGTTGCTGGCAGAGAATCATATCTCCAGGGACACGATCGCGGGCCTCGGCTTTTCCATGCCGGGCTTCTTCGTGTCGGAGGAACGCGCCTTTAACGCGCCGGAGCCGCTCTCCGACTGGTCTCTCCGAGATCTCCGACCAGAGCTTGAGCATACCTTCGGTTTGCCCGTCTGGCTGGAGAACAATGCGACGACGGGCGCGATCGGCGAGAGCATGCGCGGCGTCGGCCTCTGGTGCCGGACGTTTGCGTTTCTCTCGTTCAACTACGGCTTCGGCGGCGGGTTGATCCTCGACGGCAAGCCGTTCCACGGCTTCCACGGCAATGCCGGCGAGTTCAGCGGCATGTTTATGCCAGGCGAATCCGAACGGCGGCCGGCGCTGCAATATCTTCTGGCGCGGCTGCAGGAAAACGGCATCGGCATCGACAGCGTCGATACGCTGCGCCGGGATTTCGACCCCGCATGGCCGGGCGTCGAGGACTGGTTGGCGGAGACCATGCCGCAGGTCGACCGGCTGGTCGCAACGCTCGTTGCCGTTCTCGACCCGCAGGCGATCGTCTTCGGCGGACAGTTGCCGACGGAGCTCGGACGGATGATGATCGAACGGGTGCACCTTCCCTCGCAGCGGGTGCACCGCTATGGCGTCGGGCCGAAGGAGGCGCGCCTTGTGCTTAGCGAGACACGTGGAGACGCCGCCGCCATCGGTGCGGCGCTCCTTCCTTTGAAGATGCGATATTTTCGGTGATGTCTCCTGTTCCCGCAGAGCCTGCCGAGTTCCGAGCTAGAAAGTAATCATCAGGAGCCGTGATGAACTTGCTAAGGCTGAAATGACTGCCGCTCCTCGCTCGGCCTCGATCTCGGCGCACGGCAATATTCCCGGTCGGGAAAATTTTCGCCGGTATGAGATACGGCTTTCTTAAAATTCCCGATCGGGAAATTTAACTCGACAAGACCGCAGATATGCTGCTATTTTCCCGCTCGGGAAATAAATATGGCAAAACAAGTTAAAAGTCCAGCCGACATCGGCGCCCTAGTCCGCAGCACACGCAAGGAGCAAAACTTGCGGCAGGACGAGCTTGCCGGCGTTTCGGGCGTCGGCCTCCGGTTCATTGTCGATCTCGAAGCAGGCAAGCCGACAGCACAGATTGGAAAAGTCTTGCAGGTTCTGCAAACACTGGGTTGTTCGATTGACATTTTGGCCCCTGGGGAACGTCGAAAGTGACGGTAAGGGTTCTCAATGTGTGGTGGGATGGTCGCTTCGTTGGGCAATTCACCCAAGATAGACATGGCGACATTGGCTTTGCTTACACCGAAGATTGGCATGAGGATGAAAAGGCGCTTCCGCGTTCCGCCTCCCTTCCAAAGCGCCAGGAGCGCTTCTCCCATCGTGAATGCAGACCATTCTTCGGTGGCCTATTGCCCGAGGAAAGCCAGCGTCTGGTCGCGGCCCAGGCGTTGGGAGTCTCACCTGCGAACGACTTCGCACTTCTCGATCGCTTGGGCGGGGACGTCGCTGGCGCGCTTCAGCTTTTGCCGGAAGATGAGGAGCCGACAGAAGCAGGGCCGATCACGGGCCAGCAACCGGCATTTCTGGACGATGCCGGAATTGTTCGGATACTGGACACACTTCCGACACGGCCGTTATTGGCCGGGCAAGGAGGCCTGAGGCTTTCGCTCGCTGGCGCGCAATCCAAGGTACCGCTTATTCTGATAGACGGCCAGCTAGCGCTTCCAATGCCTGGACAGGCAACAACGCATATTCTGAGTGTCGGTCCGAGCACTTTATGAAACGTTAGAATTATTTATCGAAATTTGCATTTGCGGGTTTGCGTCACAGGCGTCGTTGTGATTCCCTTGGCCTTTCGAAACGCGAGAGGAGGCTTCGATGTGGACGATCGAAAACCGCGGACGATATGATCGCAGCAAATTACGATATCCGAGTGATCTGACGGATGAAGAATGGGCTCTTGTCGAGCCGTTGATCCCGGCTGGTAAGCGGGGCGGCGGCAAGCGCACGGTGGTTTTGCGCGAGGTGGTGAACGGCCTCATGTATGTCCTGTCGACAGGTTGCCAGTGGCGGGCGGTGCCAAAAGACTTGCCGCCCCGAAGTACGCTGTTTGGCTATTTCGACCTGTGGAACTGGGACGGGACGCTCGGCCGCCTCCATGCTGAGCTCTATGTGAAATGCCGGGAAGCAATGGGCCGCGAAGCAAGTCCTACGGCTGCGGTGATCGATAGCCAGAGCGTCAAAGGCGCCGAAAAAGGGGGGCTTGCATCGACCCGTGCGGGTATGATGCGGGGAAAAAGATCAAAGGCAAGAAGCGCCATATTCTTGTCGACACGGTAGGTCTGCTGCTAAACGCCCTGGTCCACCCGGCAGACATTCAAGACCGCGATGGCGGGGCTCTGGTTCTGCGGACATTATTCGGGCGCTATCCGTTTTTGACAAAGCTATTCGCCGACGGCGGCTATCAGGGACCGATCTTTGCCAAGGCACAGAAGAAGGCCAGACCAGGTCTGAACACTGAAATCGTCAAGCGATCCGATGCTGCAAAAGGCTTCGAGATATTGCCACGCCGTTGGGTCGTGGAGCGAACCTTTGCGTGGCTTGGGCGATGCCGGAGACTGGCCAAAGACCTCGAGAACCTATCGACAAATGCGCTCGCCTTCCTCAAACTCGCATCCATCCGCCTGATGCTGCGAAGGCTATGTGCAAACTGAAAAAGTTTCCGGACCGACTCTGAAGCCGCCAATCGCGCGCTTTTCAGGGACAACCGAGAATGAAGCCTTCGTGATGAGGCTCGCAGCAGAGATCGGCCTGGATGTTGCGCCTGTCGAACCCAGATCGGCGAATGGGCGCTCATTCCTTTTGGTCGAGCGTTATGATCGCTATTGCGATGCCGAAGGTCTGGTTCGCCGCATTCACCAGGAGGACTTCTGCCAAGCACTTGGTGTACCACCCGAAACGAAGTATGCCAGCGAGGGCGGGCCGACCTTTAAGGATTGCTTTGAGCTGTTGCGTCGGGTCTCTGAGCGGCCGAGCACGGACATCGCCAAGCTCTTAGATGCTGTGATTTTCAACCTCATTGTCGGAAACGCAGACGCCCACAGCAAAAACTTCTCAATTCTATATGACGACCAGGGGCCGAGAATGGCTCCGTTGTACGACCTGCTTTCCACGGTGACCTATCCAGATCTTTCACCGAAAATGGCTATGCGGATCGGCAAGCGAGCAACGCTCGCCGATATGGACGCTGATAGTTGGCAGGCCTTCTCGAAGGAGACAGGTGTCGGCTTATTCTTAGTACGCCGTCGTGTGAGGGAACTAACCGATGCCACAGGGGACGCGATTCCCCGATTATCAGAAATTATGTCCCCACTTGCCGCAGATTCTTTGACGTTAAATCACGTAGCGGCTCTGATCGCAGACCGTGCCAAACTCGTGGCCCTGAGCATAGAACTCAACAGCGCCAAGCACTTCCGCTGAAATATTGAGTTGTAGCCCCGCTCGCAGCGCGCGCGACCGGCTCGCGGTGAAACCTGTTAAAACCAGACCTCGCTGCAGAGCCGCGAGGCAAAGGGCAGCGGTCATTTTTTTTCTCGAAATTCCTACTTTTACTTGAAGCGAGGAAAGGAGATAATGATGGCTACTAGCGACGTGGATTTTGAAGTCTACAAGGCCCTCACCATCCGGCGTGAAAATAGAGGGATTTGGGCATCAGACGCTCAGACCTCGTCAAGCTCGGCTGGCGAAACCTGGTCGGAGACCGCATCGAATTCATTTCGCAGAAGGGATCGGAAAAATATGCGCCGTCGATCAGGCTGCCGGTTACAGGCGAACTTCGCGAGGCCCTGGATCAAGTAACGGATGATCAGCCGATATTCCTTATCAGCGAATAGGGCAAGGCGTTCGCCGCTAATGGCTTCTGCAACAAATTACGCCAGTGGTGCAACCACACGGATTTGCCGAAACGCTCGGCGCACGGCCTCAGAAAGACGTCTGCGACGATCTTCGCCGAGGCAGATGCTACCGAACATCAGTTGATGGCGATCTTTGGCTGGTCTGATTCCAAGATGGCGCAGAACTACACCAAAGCCGCCCAATCCAAGCGCATCATCGATGCGGGTTTCGAGCGCCGCAAAACCTACGTGGCCCGCAGTAATGTCCCACGTCTATCGAGCCTGAATTCCGGTGAGACACATCAAGGGAAAACCAATGGAAACGTATGGCCCGCCCTGCTTGCAAGTGATTTTTTGATACCTGAACAGTCTGCTTCAACGTATTCGGTCTCACGGTCATACCGTGGCCAAGATGGATATCCGCACGTTCAGCGCCACGATAATCAACACGGTTTCCAAGAACCATTTCCACTGCTGGGCTATCTGAACGCCGATCAACTGTCAGGCCATCTCCATTCCACTCGCAAACATCGTAGGCTGCGCATCAGAGCAGCCAATTACCTAATTTACCGCGACGCCATAGGACCGCTCGTATGGCAGACCTTTGCGCAACACCGCCCACGCGATACGCGCCAGTTTGTTCGCCAAGGCCACGATGACGACATTACGCGCCACGCCTCTGGACAACATCGCTCTGAGCCATTGGCCGATCGGCGTGTCGCTCTGACTGAGCGTGTGCATCGCCGCTCGAGCACCATGAACGAGCAGGGTTCGCAGATATGTATTGCCGCGCTTGGTTATGCCAAGCAGCCGCGCCTTGCCACCGGTCGTGAACTGACGAGGCACAAGTCCCAACCATGCTCCAAGATCTCGGGCGTGCTGGAAGCTGCCGGCATCTCCGATCGCTGCAACGAGCGCGGTCGCATTCAAGACACCGATCCCAGGTATTGAAGTCAGACGACGCATTGCGCTGTTCTGCTTGGCGAGCGCTACGAACTCCGTGTTCAACGTCTCAATCTTCTGGTCGAGCCTTCGCCATTCGTCTCGCAATCCCAGGATCAGGCTTCGGATGCGCGGCGACAATACGTCGTTGCCTCCGGCAATAAGGTCATCAAGAGCACTTTCGAACTTCACGCGCCCGGCAGGGAACACCACACCTCGTTCCAGAAGAATTGCGCGGAGCTGATTGATCAAGGTCGTGCGCTCAGCAACCAGGCGTGATCGAACCCGATGCAGCGTCTGGATATCAAGTTGCTCTTGGCTCTTCAGGTCCACGAACCGCATCGTCGGGCGAGACGCCGCCTCGGCAATTCCCTCTGCATCTCGATCATCATTCTTCTGTGCTTTTACGTAAGGCCTGACATATTCCGGCGACATAAGCCGCACTTCATGACCAGCAGCGGCAAAGAGCCGACCAAGATGATGTGCGCCGCAGCATGCTTCCATCGCGATGACGCAGCGTGGCAGCTTCTCGACAAAATCAATCAATGTCTGTCGCCGCATTGTTCGACGCAAAATCACGGCACCCTGGCCGTCAACACCAACGACACTGAAGCTGTTCTTCCCAATGTCGACACCCAATATGGAAATCTGCATGGCTCGGCTCCTTTCTCTTCAAAAGAGACATCATACTCGATGTTCTCGGAAGGGCGGGCCATCCCATAATCAACGTCCTTGGGCTCAAATGGTGGGCTCCGCAGGGAATGTCACGCCTTCGCGCAATAGGCGCGCCATCCCCCAAAGGCGCTGATATCCGCAGCGCCGGCCGCGATCGCGACCGGCTCGCAAAGAAAGCCCTTGGCCGACGTGCCATCGGAAAGGGCAATCGTGCCGATGCCGAGCGGCGCGGGAATGGCGGCGACGAAGCTGCCGAAGGCCGACGGTGTCAGACGCCAGATCTCGACCTCGATCTGCGTTCCTTCTCCATCCGCAACCCGGATCATGCCCGGCTTCGGTGGCACCGTGCCGGCAAGGGCGTAGAGCCGGTAATCCGAGGAGGTCCACGCGGTGCGGGAGAATTGCGCTTTCAGATCATCGAGCTGGTGGTTGAGCGGCATGCCGGAGAGATGCGCGCCGACCACGACGAGGTCGATCAGGCCTTCCGCGGACGTGTCCGGTTCAGGCGCGACGTTTGCAGGTTGAGGCCAGCCGGTGGCGCCGAGCGTCAGGCCGCTCACGGCGTGAAGCGTTTGCGCGAGCGTTGCGACGAGGCCATCCTTGCCTGCCGGCGCAAGCAGGGTGACGCTGGCGGGCAGGCCGTCCTGCCGGGTACCGGTGGGCACTGCGATGCCGCACATGTTGAGCAGGTTGACGAAGTTCGTATAGGTTCCGAGCCGGGAATTCTCCCGGATCGGCTCGGCTTCGAGCTCGGCGACCGTGTAATGGCGCGGGGCCGTCGGCACGCAGAAGAGATCCACCGAGGCGATGACCGGCGCAAGCCTCTTCTTCAGCGCCTGAAGCGCATAGAGCCCGTCGAAGGCATCGGCCGCCGACAGTGCCTTGGCGCCGCCGTAGATCTTGCGCGTGACGGCGTGAAACGCATCTTCCCGCGTGTCGAAGAAGTTCTTCACCGCGGCATAGCGTTCGGCGACCCAGGCGCCTTCGTAGAGCAGGTTGGCCACGTCGTAAAAGGGGCCGAAGGGAATTTCGACCAGGCGGTGGCCGAGCTCTCGCAGCGTTGCCAGCGCTTGCGCATAGGCCGCCTCCATCGCTGCATCGCCGAAGAATTGGAGGTCGGCGCCGGCGGGAACGCCGATGGTCAGCACGGGCGGGGCGACACGAGATCCCTTCGGCAAAGCACGGGAATAGGCGTCCGCAGGGTCCGGCCGGGCCGCGACGGAGAACACGGTCCAGGCATCTTCGACCGTCAGCGCGAAGATGGAGACGCAATCGAGCGTGCGGCAGGCGGGAATGACGCCCGTGGTTGAGAGTGCGCCGAGACTTGGCTTCAGCCCGACGATATTGTTGAGCCCGGCGGGAATGCGGCCGGAGCCCGCCGTGTCCGTGCCGAGCGCGAAGGCGACGATGCCTTGCGCGGTTGCCACCGCCGAACCCGAGGAAGACCCACCGGGCACCAGCGCCGGATCGATGGCGTTTTTCGGGATCGGATAGGGCGAGCGCACGCCGACGAGGCCGGTGGCGAACTGGTCAAGATTGGTCTTGCCGATGACGAGCGCGCCGGCTTCCCGCAAGAGGCGCACGACCTCCGCGTCTTTCTCCGGCATGTACGCATAATCCGGGCACGCGGCTGTGGTCGGCATGCCCGCGACGTCGATATTGTCTTTCACCGAGAAGGGAATGCCGAACAGCGGCTTTGCGGGATCGTGGGCGCCGAGGCGCTCCGCCTCTGCCAGCACATCCTGCCGGTCCGCAAGGTGCAGGAAGATGCCGGGGTCATCCACCTCCGCGATGCGGGCGAAGACCCGCTCCACGATGGTGCTGACGCTGCCGCCATTGCGATAGAAACCCGACAGGGAGGCGATGTCGAAGGCCGGGAGATCGGGGGAGGCCAGAAGATCGGAGGAGGGACGTCCGGTCATGCCATGTCATCCTCGAGGATCGTCACGGGCCGGTCCCACTGGATCAGCACCACGCATCCGGGCTTGCTCCAGACGGAGTGCTCGGTTCCCATGGCGTTCACAATATAGCTGCCGTCCGCGTAGTCGCCCGTCTCGTCCGACTGCACGCCATCGAGAACGAGGATGGTTTCGAGCCCCTCATGCCGGTGGCGCGGCACGGATGCGCCGGGCTCGTATTTGAGGAGCGCCACGCCCGGCTGATCGCCTTCGAAACGCTTGATCCAGTGGATCGTCACACCTTTCCGGAAGGCCTCGAACGGCAGGTCTTTCCAACCGCCCGACATCAAGAAGTCGCGTGTGGTTTCAGGCATGGGGCAGTCCTTTCAGAATATCGTCGATATGCGCCGTCCAGCCGACGATGGCGTCCTGGGCGCGGATCATGGCGAGGGCGGCGGCCTTGAATTCGGGGAAATAGCTCTCGGTCGCCTCCTCGCAGAGCAGGCATTCATAGCCGCGATCATTGGCCTCCCGCATGGTCGTCTGCACGCAGACCTCCGTGGTGACACCGGCAAAAACCAGCTGGGTGATGCCCTTTTCTTTAAGGATCTCGCCGAGCGGGGTCGCGTAGAAGGCGCCTTTGCCCGGCTTCTCGATCACGATCTCGCCGTCGGCAGGCGCAAGTTCGGGCAGGATGGCGGTGCCGGGCTCTCCAGCGATGAGAACGCGCCCCATCGGACCTGCGTCGCCGATCCGGAGGGCCGGGTTTCCACGGTCCCGCTTGGCGGGCGGCAGGTCGGACAGGTCGGGCCGGTGGCACTCCATCGTGTGAATGACGGGCAGGCAGGCCGCGCGAAAGCCCTCGATCAGCCGCTTCACGTCCGGCACGATCCGGCCGATGCGGGAGACGTCGTTGCCGAGGCTGGCGCCGAAGCCGCCGGGCTCGGCGAAATCGCGCTGCATGTCGATGACGACGAGCGCCATCTCGCCAAAGCGCGCCGGGAAGGCGAAGGGTTCTGCCGTGATATCCGCCATCAGTGATGCCCCGCCATATGCGCCCCGATCACCCTGATATCGGCGCCGCGCGCCGCCGTCTCGTAGACCAGCTTCCCTTCGGAGATGACGACGATGCGGTCGGAGAGTTCGAGAAGCTCGTCCAGATCTTCCGACAATAGCAGCACCGCCGTGCCGGCATTGCGCGCCTTCATGATGCGTGCCCGGATTTCGGCGACCGCCGAGAAATCGAGCCCGAAACAGGGGTTGGAGACGATCAGCAGATCGACATCGCCCGTGAGTTCCCGCGCCAGCACGGCGCGCTGCACATTGCCGCCGGACAGCGCGGCGATGGGAGACGAGGCGGACGCCGTCTTCACCTTGAAGTCGGAGATGAGCGTTGTCGCGCGTACCTTCATGCCCGCCTTGGAGAGCCAGATCGCTCGCCCACCGTCCGGCTTCAGGTCGAAGGTCCGGAAGGACAGGTTCTCGCTCACCGTCATCCGCGGCGCGCAGGCGTTCTGCAACGGTTCTTCCGGGATGAAGCGGACGTTGTTTTTGCGCGTTTCCGCACGGGTCGCGCCATAGGCCGCGCCATTGACCTCGATGGTGCCGGTAGAGGTCGGGCGCTGGCCGGCCAGGATCTCGGTCACCTCCTTCTGCCCGTTGCCGGAAATGCCGGCGATGCCGACGATCTCGCCGGCGCGCACCGTGAGGTCGTCGATCTCGATGGTCTTCAGCCCGGAGCGATCCGACGCCTTCACCCCGGAGAGCTTCAGCACCGTATCCGCCGTGTCATCGACGGGCGCGCGGCTGTCGAGTTCGGCGAGCTTCACATCGCCGATCATCAGGGCTGCCATGTCGGCGGTGGAGAGATCGCCGATCGCGCCGGCACCGACCAGCTTGCCGCGGCGCAGGATGGAGACGGCATCGGCAAACTTGGTGATCTCGTGGAACTTGTGGGAGATCATCAGCACGGTCAGCCCGCCGCTGTCCGTGAGCCCACGCACGAGACCCAGCATCTCGTCGGCCTCCGCCGGCGTCAGCACGGACGTCGGTTCGTCGAGGATCAGGAAGGAGCGGCCGAGATAGAGCTGCTTGACGATCTCGAGCTTCTGCTTCTCGCCGGCGGCCAGCTCGCGCACCGGCCGGTCGAGCGGGATCCGGAACGGCATGCGTTCCATGAAGCGCGCAAGGTCCTTGCGCTCCTGTCCCCAGTTGATCACGGCCGGCACGTCCGAGCGGCTGATGACGAGGTTTTCGGCGCCGGTCAGCGAGGGGACGAGGGTGAAATGCTGGTAGACCATGCCGAGCCCGAAGGCGGCGGCATCGCGGGGCGAGGCGATCGAGACCTCGCGGCCATCGACCACCAGCGAACCCGAGGTCGCGTGGTAGAAGCCCATGATGCATTTCACCAGCGTCGACTTGCCGGCGCCGTTTTCGCCGAGCAGCGCATGGAAGGAGCCGGCGGGAACCCGGATCGACACGTCGTCCAGCGCCGTAAAGCTGCCGAAGCGCATCGTCATGCCGATGGTCTCGATGCCAGCGGCCGTGCTGGTCGGCAGAACGGGGGTATCGCGAATGACAGGCATACTAGCTCTCCTTTTTCCCGATGGTCTCGCGTTCCACGATGATCGCAACCGGCCCGCCGCCCGACGGCCCCTGATGTTCCGCGCCGCCGGAGACGTAGAGGTCGGTCATGCCGAAGACGCCGGCCAGCACGCCGCCGACGAAGGCGCGGGCGTGGCGGGTGCCGGCAATGTCGGAATCGTCCAGCATGGTGTGCCGTCGTCCGCCGACCGTGCCGGAGGGGTCAGGTTCCGCCTTGGCGAGAACGGCCGTGAGCCGTGCCGTTTCCGGCAGGCGGGCTCTTGCCGCCCGTACCGGGGCCGTGTCGATGGCGCTCGCCATGACGGCGTGATCGATGGCGAACGGACCGCACCAGGTGTTGCTCATGCCGAGCACGATGATCTCGTGATCGGTCAGCTCGACGCCTGCCGACGTGGAGGCGCAGCGGGAGAAGAGGTCGATGCGGGCGCCGACGACATCGTCGGTGATGTCGCTCGCGTCGATTTCGCCGAGCGCCACAGCGACGCCGAGGGCGGATGCGCCGCGCGAAAGCCCCATGGATTTCAGCGTGTCTCGGGTGGCCACCGTCTCACCCGCAGCATCCGCCTCACGGACGCGGGCAAGCGTCAGCAGCGGGCATTTGATCTGGACGAAATGCACATCCTTAGGGTCTTCGATCCCGGCATCCGCCATTGCGGCCATCACGCCTTGCGCGACGAGAAGCACCTGTTCCCGCCGGCCGAGATGGTGGAAGGGGAGATGCGGCGTACGCGCTGCGCCGATGGCGAGTGCGGCCTCGCCCGAGGTATCGGTGGTATCCGTCTTTGTTTCGCGGGCGAAAACTGTCCAGTGCGGCGACAGCGCGCCCTCCGTGCCGCCCGACATGACGAGGCAGGGAGCCTCGACGTTGAGCTTCGCAAACAGTGCATCGAAGCTTGCGGTGGCGTAGCCGCGGGTAAAATCGTTGACGCAGCCATTGCCCTCCGTCTTGCCGAGAATGGCAACGACCGTTTCCGGCTTCAGCCCCGCCGCGAACAGCGCTTCCACGCCCGACACATCGGCCGGGCCGCTTGCCGGAACCCGCCAGACATGCGCGCGCGGCACGCCACGGTTCGGGGAGGCCATCAGGGCAGGGCCTCGATCAGCGCTTGCGAATTCGAGACCGCGCCGAAGACGCCGCCCTGCATCTTCACCATCTTGATCGCGGCGAGGTGGTTGCCATAGTCGGTCGCGCCGCAGCAGTCTTCCAGCATGACGCATTCGAAGCCGCGATCGTTCGCCTCGCGCATGGTGGTGGAGACGCAGACATCGGTGGTGATGCCTGTAAGAATGAGGTTCTCGATGCGCTTCTGGTTGAGGATCAGCTCCAGATCCGTGGCGCAGAACGAGCCCTTGCCCGGCTTGTCGATGATCGTCTCGCCGGCGATCGGGTAGAGCTCGGGAATGATATCCCAGCCGGGCTCGCCCCGCGTGAGGATGCGGCCGCAGGGACCGGCATCGCCGATACCGGCCCCGATGCGCTGCGACCGCCAGCGCTTGTTGGCCGGCAGGTCGGCAAGATCCGGGCGATGGCCCTCGCGGGTGTGGATGATGTGGTAGCCCTTGGCGCGCATCGCTGTGAGCACCGCGCCTATGGGCGCAATCGGCGCCTGAACCAGCGCGAGATCGTAGCCCATATGATCGACATAGCCGCCCTTGCCGCAGAAATCCGTCTGCATGTCGATGATGACAAGCGCGGTGTTGTCGGGCCGCAGCTTGCCGTTATAGGGCCAGGGATAGGGATCGGCGGTGATGTAGTGTCCAGCGGTTTCGGTCATCGCATCCATGATCTTCTCTCCTATTCCGCAGCTTGTCTGGTGCTTTCGCCGTATTTCCGGGTGGGCTTGTCGAAGCCGCAAGGGGTGCCGTCGGTCACCTTGACCGCGTCTTCCCAGGGCAGCCGGTAGGTGCCGGCGATCAGGTCGTGCATGTAGCTGTAGGGCGCATCGCCCGCCCCGCCCGCAACCGCGACATAGCCGCGATGGCCGAGCTGGTAGATGTTGTTTTCCACGCCCCAGCCAAGCCGCGCCTCGCGCACCAGATCCGGCCGCACCTCCGCCGTGATGATCTCGTTGACCCGGCCCGATGTGCCGTGCGCGATGATCGTGCCGTCGAAATTGCAGATCATGCCTTCGCCCATGCTGTCGAATGTGCCGTCTGTGCCGCACATGCAGACGCTGGCCGTGACCATGAGATTGCAGAAGGCGTTCGACTGGTTGGTAAAGCGCCAGGACTCCCGGATCGGCGCGGTATAGCCGGCGGTGCGGATCATGATCTCGGCGCCCTTGTAGGCGCATTCGCGCGCCATCTCCGGGAACATGCCGTCATGGCAGATGATGAGCGCGAGCTTCGCCCCCTTCGGCCCGTCGATGACGGGGATGCCGAGATCGCCCGGCTCCCACGGCTCGACGGGAACCCAGGGGTGCATCTTGCGGTAATAGAGCTTCAGGTCGCCCTGATCGTCGATCACGATGCCGGAATTATACGGCATACCACCCGAGTTCCGCTCCATGATCGAGAAGCAGCCCCAGATCGCGTTTTCCTTGCAGGCCGCCTTGAAGGCTGCGACCTCGGGTCCGTCGAGGTCGCACATGATCTCGGGGTTGATGTCCATGGACAGGCCGTGCAGGGCATATTCCGGGAAGACGACGAGATCCATGCCGGGCTGGTTGCGCCGCGCCTTGGCGACGAGATCGACGATCACCTGCGTCTGTCGCGCAAGGTCCGCTTTCGTAACTGTCAGCGGCAGTTGCAGCTGCACGAGACCGATGCCGACGCCGTGTTGCGATATGTTGAGACCGCCCAGACCGTTCATGCGCGAATTCCTTTATTTCGTCAGGGAGAGCTCGCCCGGTGCGCCGGATAGCGCGCGGTTGGGCGAGGATGTGGCAATGAGGATGGCGAGCGTCAGCACATAGGGCGCCGCATAGAAGAGGTAGTAGCCTTGCGTGACGCCCACCGACTGGAGCGCCGGCCCGAGCGCGCCGGTGCCGCCGAAGAGGAGGGCGGCGAGGAAGCAGTTGATCGGGTTCCAGCGGGCGAAAATGACGAGCGCGACCGCCATGAGACCCTGGCCCGAGGAGATGCCCTCGTTCCACGAGCCGGGATAGTAGAGCGAGAGATAGGCGCCGCCGACGGCCGCAAGCGCCCCCCCGAGCGCCGTTGCGAGGAGGCGGACGCGATCCGGGTCGATGCCCATTGCGCGGGCGGCATCGGTCGAGTCGCCGACGACGCGCAGGATGAGGCCGGGGCGCGTGTTGCGGAAGGCCCAATAGAGAAAGAGCGCGAGGAGAAAGCCGATGAAGAACAGCACGTTGATATTCAGTGCCGCCTGCACCTGCGGGTAGGATGACCAGTTGCCGAGCGGAATGGACGGCAGCTTCGGCGCCGAGGGCTGGATGAAGGGCTTGCCGAGGAAGAAGGCAAAGCCCAGCCCGAACTGCATCATGGCGATGCCGATGGCGATGTCGTTGACCCGGGGAAAGCGGCAGATGAAGCCGTGGATGAGCCCAAAGACGGAACCCGCGGCCATGGCGGCGAGCACGCCGAGCCAGGGTGAGCCTGTCAGCACCGCGACGGCATAGGCGGTCATCGCGCCGAAGACGAGCGTGCCTTCGAGCCCGAGATTGATGCGGCCCGACCGCTCGGTGATGGCCTCGCCGAGCGACACGAAGATGAAGGGGGTGGAGACGCGGATGGCACCGGCGATGATGGCGAGGGGGACGCCCCAGAGCCCGATATCCGTCTCGCTCATGTGCGGCTTCCTTTCCAAAGATCAGGATTGAAGACCTTGAAGCGGCCGTAGAAGGTCTCGCAGAAGAGGATGACGATGAAGAGCGTGCCTTGCAGCGCGACGACGGTGGCGTCCGGCAGCCCCATCCGCCGCTGGATCAGCCCGCCGGAGGCCTCCAGCCCGCCGAGCAGAATGGCGATGGGGACGATGGCCAGCGGATTGTGGCGGGCAAGGAAAGCAACGAGAATGCCGGTATAGCCGTAGCCGGCGGCGAGCGACGCGTTTGCGCTGCCCTGCACGGCGGCGACCTCCAGCATGCCGGCGAGCCCCGCAAAGCTGCCGGCGATGGCGGTGAAGCCGACGATGAGCCGGCCGACCGGCAGGCCCTGGATCTGCGCCGCGCGGACATTTCCCCCCGCCATGCGCGCGGCAAAGCCGAAGCGCGTCGCCTCGATCAGGACATAGGAGAGGATGCAGGCGAGGATGGCGATGACGAGGCCCCAATGGACATCCATGCCGGGGATCGCGCCGATCCGATAGTCTGCCGGCAGGGTCATGGTGGACGGCTTGTTGAGGCTGGCGGGATCGCGCAGCGGCCCTTCCACCAGCTGGTTCATCAGCGCAATGGCGATATAGGAGAGCAGCAGCGACGAGATCGTCTCGTTGACCCCGCGATAATGGCGGAGGAAGCCGACGGCACCGATCCATGAAGCCCCGACGACCATTGCGGCGAGCGCCATCCCGATGAGGGTGGGATAGGGCGGGAGAAGGCCGGTCAGCGGCGTGGCGATCGCCGCCGCGGCAACGCCGCCGAGCACCAGCGCGCCCTCGCCGCCGATGATGACGAGGCCGAGGCGTGCCGGCAGCGCCACACAAAGGGCCGTGAGGAGGAGGGGAGCCGCCCGCGACAAGCTGTTCTGGATGGAGAACCAGCTGCCGAAGCCACCGGTATACATGATCTGGAAAAGGGCGACCGGCGACTTGCCGATCGCGAGGATGAAGAT
Organism: Rhizobium sp. 9140; assembly: GCF_900067135.1. Taxonomy (NCBI): domain Bacteria; kingdom Pseudomonadati; phylum Pseudomonadota; class Alphaproteobacteria; order Hyphomicrobiales; family Rhizobiaceae; genus Rhizobium; species Rhizobium sp. 9140. The sequence continues at coordinate 1,038,290 of NZ_FJUR01000002.1, forward strand.
CGAGAATAGCGCCAGACCGGTGATGATCGCCGCAAGGCCGATGACGACGGGCTCCGCCCGCCGCGCCAGCCACTCGAGAGCCGGGCGGAGAGATGCAGCCCCGCCGGGTTCCAGCGACAGCGCGGGATTGTTCACTTCGACGGACATGACGCGTCTCCCCTCATGCAACGGTTAGCCGAGTACCGCGGATCTCAGGAGGTGGAGCCGACCACGCCCTCGACGAGATAGGCCATGCTTTCCAGATCGATCGCGTCCTCGGCATAGGCCTTGTCGGCGGGGATGACAGCATTGCCCTTGTTGTCCTTCAGCGGCCCCTTGAACACGGAGAGCTTGCCGGTCAGCGCTTCGGCATGCGCCGCCTCGAAGGCCTTGCGGCCTGCCTCCGGCACGCCGGGGCCGAGCGGGCTCATCTTGACGAAACCGTCCTTCAGGCCGCCGCGCACGAAGTTTCCGAGCTTCTCGCCGGCCTGGGCCTTGGTGATGAAATCGGTGTAGACCTTGCCCCACGCCCATTCGGCGCCGGTCAGGTACTTCTCGGGCGCAAGCGGGCTCTGGTTGGCATGGTAGCCGCAAACGAAGGCGCCGCGACCGGCCGCCGTCTCGACCACCACCTTCGGGCTGTCGACATGGCAGGTAATGACATCGACGCCCTGATCGACCAGCGCATTGGTGGCTTCCGCTTCCTTGATGGCGAGCGACCATTCGCCGGTGAAGATGACCTGGCAGGTGATCGCGGGATCGACCGAGCGGGCGCCGAGCAGGAAGGCGTTGACGTTTTGCAGCACCTGCGGGATCGGCTTGGCCGCCACGAAGCCGATCTTCTTGCTTTTCGACGCGTGTCCGGCCGCGATGCCGTTCAAATACTGGCCCTGATGGATGTAGCCGAAGTACGACCCGGTATTGGCTGGATGCTTACCCTCCTGCCACAGGCCGCCGCAGTGGCGGAACTGCGTGTCGGGATATTTGGCGGCCATGGCCAGCATATGGGGGTCGAAATAGCCGAAGGACGTCGGGAAGATGAGCGAGGCGCCGTCGAGATTGATCATCGATTCCATCGTCTTCTGGACATCGACGGTCTCGGGTACGTTCTCCTCTTCGACAAGCGTGATGCCCGGCATGGCCTTGATAACGGCGGCACCTTCGGCATGCGCCTGATTGTAGCCGTAATCATCCTTGGGGCCGACATAGATGAAGCCGACGGTCAGCGCCTCCTGCGCAAAAGCGGTTGACCCCATCAGGCCCGGCACGGCGCTTGCCGCAAGGCCGACGGCGGAGGTTTGGAGAAACTGTCGGCGGTTCATGGAAAGGCGGTTGGTCATCATCATGTTCCCCGTGCGGCGCTGGGCCAATGGCTGTTGGACATCAAAGTGTATGCAATGACCGTGCCACTTCCTAAGGTATTGGAAAGACTGGGTGCCATGATGTATTTCAGACTGGAATGATAAAAGTGCATGCAATTTGAATTAAAATTGCCTGTTTTTCCATCATTGCTTCGTTTTAAGCGCTGCCAGATGCACCAAAGCTGCCGATGTCGTTGACAGAGTATCTATTAAACCCCATCTTTTCATCATCTTAAACAGATGATTGACATGCTCTGAGATGCCCGTAATCTGTATGCAGTGATGAGACTGACATTGAGACGAATGTGACTCACGCAAAACGGAAGACCGTCACCCGCACCGGAACGACCGTCGAGCAGATGGTGCGCGCGATCGCCGACATGATCGTCAGCGGCATCATGGTGCCCGGCGAGCGGCTGGACGAATTGTCGCTGGCGGCCCGCTTCGAGGTGTCACGGACACCGGTGCGCGAGGCCCTGCGCGAACTCGGCGCCATGGGGCTGGTCGGCCGGGAGCCGAATCGCAGTGCGATCGTCAAGAATGTCGAGGAGGCCCATCTTCACGCGATGTTCGAGGCGATGGCCGAACTCGAAGGTATCTGCGCCCGGCTTTCTGCAACACGGATGGACGCGGATGAGCGCCATTCGCTCGAACGCGAGCACCGCGCTTCGATGCAGCTCGTCAGCGCCGGTGTCCCTGAGGACTATGCCACCTACAACACCGAATTCCACAACCGGCTCTATCGCGGCGCCCATAACGATCACCTCTTGGAACTGGCGACGCAGACGCGCGCAAGGCTCGCCCCGTTCCGCCACGCGCAGTTCCGCCTTTCAGGCCGGCTTTCGAAATCCTATGAGGAACACGACCGGATCGTCACCGCCATCCTGCGCGCCGACGCCACCGCTGCCGGAAAGGCAGCCTATGATCACGTCTCGATCGTCAGCGATGCAAGCACGGTTTTCGCCGCGGTGCGTGGCTGAGGTTTAGGGTCCGCACTCGAGACCAGGCCGTCCATCACCAGCCCCGTGCGGCTCGCCTTGGCGCAGCTCTTCAACTCTGCGACACGGGTCGTGACGGCGTTGACGTCGGTCAGGATCGTGCCCTTCTCCAGCGTGAGCACCCCGACGCTGCAGCGCATGAGCGGATAGGCCTGCTCGACGCCCGAGCGACCGTAGCCCCGGATGAAGCCCCGATTGCGATCGTCCTCCGAATAAAGCTCCTCCACCCCGGTCTTGAAGGCGCAGAGCATCCGCGTCAGCATGTCCTCCACCGCGGCCCGCGGCAGGTCCGATAGGCCGACGAAGAAATCATCACCGCCGACATGCCCGACGAAATCGCCGTCGCCGATAAAGTGGCGGCGCAGAAGTGCGGAGAACAGGGTTATGGCGGCGTCGCCACGGTGAAAGCCGTAACTGTCGTTGAACGGCTTGAAGTTGTCGAAATCGCAGTAGCAGAAGAAGCGCGTCCGGTCGCCGTCGAGCATGGCCTCGTGCACATGATCGCGGATGGCACGGTTGCCGGGCAGGCCGCTTAAGGGGTTCTGGTCGCGTGCGAATTTCAGCTGCTTCTCGCTGATGATGCGCAGAAGGGAGGCGGAGGACAGGACGCCGGCATAGCGCATGTTCTCCGTCAGGATCAGGCAATCACTGCCATTCGCCCCGGCGAAGATGTCGAGCATTTCATGGGCCGGCATGTTGACGTCGGCAACTGGTGCCGGTGTGACAAAACTGGCGATGCGTCGCTGGTAGACTTTGTTTTGCAGCAGGTCGCGCCCGAAGGGGTGGTAGATCATCTCCTTGAGATGATATTCGTGGATGACGCCGCGCGGCTCGTCGTTCGCGTTCAGGACGGGAAAGAAGGCCTGCTGCGGTGAGGTCCGGAACAACTCGAAGATCGTGTCGAGATTTGCGCTTTCCTGCACGGTCGGCAGGTGTTCCACCTGCCGACGGATGAGCACGCTGTCGGCCGACGCCGTTCGTCGCTTGGTGTCGTCGGCCTGGGCAAGGTGCGGATAGCTCGCTTTCAGATCCGCATGGCAGACGGTCGGCATCGCCACGAAATAGCCCTGCAGCAGATCGCAGCCAAGATCGCGGCAAACATGGAACTCCGCTTCCGTCTCCACACCCTCGGCGATGACGCGCGCGCCGAGCTTATGCGCCACCGTCACGATATGCCGCACCAGCTGCCGGTTTCGTGGCAGGCTTTCGATCTGCGACACGAAATGCCGGTCGATCTTGACGTAATCGACGGCCGCGCGGGACAGGAGCTTCAGGCCGCTAAAACCGGCGCCGAAATCGTCGATCGCCAGCTTGAAGCCGCGCTGCCGCAACCGGTCGAGCAAAGTGTCGAACTCGGCGATCGTCTCGTTGTCGTGCCGCTCGGACAGCTCGAAGCAGACGCTGGAGGGCGGAATGCCGACGCGCTTGAGATGTCCATCGAGCCGGTTGAGGATCGCCTCGTCATGCGCGCCGATCAGCCGCGTATCGAAATTGATGAAGAGGGTGCGCTGCTGGAAGCCCGGCAGGGCGGCGAAGGCGGCGAGCGCCCGGCTGATGACCATGTGCTCCAGCGCCAGAAGCTCTCCATTCTCATGGGCGCGGTCGAGAAGCGCCAGCGGCGAGGTAAAACCGAGACGATCGAAACCCCGCATCAGGGACTCGTAGCCGAAGCATGTCCCCGTCGTCGCCTCGACGATCGGCTGCAAGGCAGTCTCGATGACAAGCTTGGAAAGGGTGACGATCTGGTCACGTCCAAGATGAAGGGGCGAAAACGTTTCGAGAAGGGCACTCACCGGCGGTCTCCAGATCGACAACTTTCGCGACCATCGCAGGGGAGACTGAACGTTTGGTTTGCGTAGAATGACAGTTTGATGAAGATATCGAGCCGGGTTCGGTCTGTTGCCGGTCTCGCCCTTCAGGAAAGCACCGACGTCACGGCCCTTCGCAGGCACCGGCGCGTGCCGTCCGCGTTTCGCCGACCTCGGCCGCATAGGCGCGGAAGCCGTTATCGTCGATATGAATGATGCGGTAGCAGGGATTGCCGGCGGTCCAGAACGGATCGGGCGCGTCGATATCGGTGATGAACTTGTGGGAGCACGCCTGGCCCGAACTATAGGCGATGCCGGTTGCGCTCGTACCGGACAGCGGCACGTGGATATGCCCGAAGACGATGTGGCGGATGCCGGCGGGGTGGGCCGCGAGCCGTTGCAGCAGACGGCCGTCGTCATGCATCTCGATGTTCTCGAAATGCGCGATCCCTGAATGGACCGGCGGATGATGGACGAAGACGGTGACCGGCTTTTCGCCGGCGTTGGCAAGCGCGTCATCCAGCCAGGCGAGCCGGGCTTCGTCGTAGATGCCGCCGATGATGCCGGCCCCGTGACTGTCGAGAAAGAGCAGGCGGCCGAACGGCGTGTCGATGAACGACTGGATGAAACCGTTCCCGTCGCGCGGTTGCTCCGGAAAGGCGGCGGCGAAGGCCGGGCGCGCATCGTGATTGCCGAGCAGCAGGCGGATGTCGCAGGCGACGGGCTCAAGGATGTCGCGCAGCAGCGCATAGGCCTCGGGATCGCCGTCGTTGCAGAGATCGCCGGTGACGACGAGAAGATCGGCATCCGCCTGTCTGTCCAGAATATCGGCGACGGCCGCGCGCAGATGGGCTTCGGGATCGACGCCATGGATGGACCCGCCCGGGGGCAGCAGATGCGTGTCGGTCAACTGGATGATTCTCATCGGAAAAGCGCCTTGTCGGGAAGAAGAACGGCTGCGGAGACGAGGCTCCGCAGCCGTCGGCGTGTCGGAATGGCAGCGTGCCGGATCAGTTCATCAGGCCGTTGGTCTGGGCGACGATCTGTTTCAGGCCCTCTTCCGGCGTGATCTCGCCGCGCATGACGGTGCCGATGACATCACGCTGGGTGCGCCAGATCCGCACCGAGTCCCCGCCCGGATAACCGGCCCAGGGCAGCGAGCGTTCGGCCTGCAGCGAGGCCGTCTTGACGTTCGGATGCTCGGCATAATAGGGGGCGAGATAGTCCGGGCCGGTCGCGAGCTTGTTGGTCGGCAGATAGCCGGTGATGCGCACGATGAGGTTCTGCGCCTCGGGGCCGGTGATCCACTTCAGGTACTTCCAGGCGGCATCCTGCCGGGCCTTGTCCTGCGTCAGGATGACGGCGGAGTTGCCGCCCGTCGGCACGCCGCCCTTTTCCGCATTGTCGAGCGGGAAGGTCGCGGTCTTCAGCTCGAAGCGGTCGCCGACCAGCCCCTCGATCGTCTGCACATGGGCGGGCGTCGAGAAGATGAAGCCGGTGAGGCCCGCGCCGAACTGCTGGCGCGACTGGTCCCAGTCGAGCAGCGTCTGGCCGCCGTCGGTGACGAAGCGGCGTGCGAGCTTCAGCGCATTGAGACCGGTCTCGTTGTCGAAGGCAACGGTCTTGGTGGCGGGATCGACCAAGTGTCCGCCCTGCTGGAAGATCAGCGACTGCCAGAGCCAGTCGTCCGGCCAGCCATTGATGTCGTAGCCCATGCCGGCGATCTTCGGGTCGAGCGCGTGGATCTTGGCAGCCAGCGCAATGACCTCCTCGAAGGTCTTCGGCATGTTGTCCGGGTCGCCACCGGCTTTGCGCACCAGCTCGGCATTCACATACATGATCGGCGAGGAGGCGTTGACCGGCAGGCCGTACTGCTTGCCGTCGACCTGGCCGAGCGCCGACATCTTCGGGCTGTAGTTCTTCTCGAGGAAGGCCGCGCCGCCTTCGGCCTCGATGAAGGGACCGAGATCCGTGATCTGGTTGCGCGGCGCCAGCGTGTGCACCAGCTCGCCCGTCAGATTGTAGCCGGAGAAATAAACGTCGGGAAGATTGCCGGTGACGGCCGCGCGCAGCACCTGCTGCTGGCCTTCATTGTAGCCTGCGGCGGGCGCGAGGAAATTGATCTTGATCGTCGGGTTGTTCTTCATGAACGCATCGGCCAGCGGCTGATGGAATTTCGTGAAGCCGGGCAGGTTGTAGAGGACGTTCAGCGTGATCTCGTCGCTGGCGGAAGCGGCCGGGCTGAGGCCGGCCATGGCAAGGCCGAAGACGAGGCCGCGGAGGGCGGTGCGTCGGGTCAGGGTCATCGAAGTCTCCATAGGACGTGCGGTAGCGGGAGGTTTGGGAGGTTGGGTTGGGTCGGGAGGGGTGGCTCGGGCGGCGTCACTTGACGCCGGTCATGGTGATGCCCGCGATGAAATGCCGCCGGACGAGGAGGAAGCAGACCAGCATGGGGGCGGTGATGAGCGTGGCGCCAGCCATCAGCGCGCCGTAGTTGGCGCCGGTCTCCACATCGGAGAAGAACAGCATGCCGAGCGGCGGCGGCGCGAGGTTGGTGTCGGACACGACGATCATCGGCCAGTAGAGATCGTTCCAGTGCGCGACGAGGGAGAAGACCGTGAAGGCGGCGAGCGACGGCAGCGAGCCGCGCAGGACGAGCCGCCAGCAGATCTCCAGTTCCGAAAAGCCGTCGAGCCGTGCGGCCTCGATGATCTCGTTCGGATAGCTGCGGAAGGACTGGTGGAAGAGGAAGATGGCGAAGACCGACAGGAAGAACGGCGCCATCATCGCGAAATAGCTGTTGAGCAACTCGGCCTTGGCCAACCCCACGAAGAGCGGCAGCGCCAGCGCCTGGATAGGCACGCAGAGGGCCGCGATGACCAGCGACATCAGCAGGCGGCGGCCGGGAAAGCGCAGCTTGGCCAGCGCATAGGCTGCCGGCACGGCCGTCAGCACCTGCACGACGAGAATGCCGAGGCAGACGATGACGCCGTTCAGCATGAACCGGGCCATCGGCACCTGACCGGCGGCGCGGGCATAATTCTCGACGGCGTCGAACGTCCTGGGGATCGGCCAGAGAGAGACGTCGAAGATCTCGGCCGGCGAGCGGATGGAGGTCAGCACCATCCAGTAGAACGGCAGCAGCATGAACCCGGCGCCGAGCGCCAGAACGGCATGCGGGGCGAGCCTGCGCAGAGCGGTCATCAATAATGCACCTTCCGGTCGAGATGCAGGGTCTGCCCGATGGACAGCACGAGCACGATGGCAAGAAAGATCAGGGTGAGGGCCGCGGCATAGCCGGTGTTCGAATATTCGAAGCCTTCGAGATAGAGATCGAACAGCAGCGTCTCGGAACCGGACCGGCCCTTTGTCAGCACGGCCACCGTCTCGAACACCTTGAAGGCGGATATCGAGGTGGTCACGATGACGAACATCGTCGTCGGCCCGAGCATCGGCCATGTCACGGTGAGGAAACGGTCGAGCGAACTCTTGGCACCATCGAGCCGTGCCGCTTCGTAAAGGTCCTTCGAAATGGCGGTGAGGCCGGCCAGGAAGAGCACCATGTTGAAGCCGAGCACCTGCCAGATGCCGATGAGCGCCATGGTCGGGATGAGCAGCGACGGGTTCGACAGAAAGCTGACCGGCTCGAAGCCGAGCCAGGTGATGGCGGCGTTGACAGGCCCGAGCGACGGGTGAAGCAGGAACTGCCAGACGGTGGCCATGGCGACCAGCGTCGCCGTGACCGGCAGGAAATAGGCGACCTCCCAGAAGGCCCGGCTGCGCTTCGTGCCGTGGACGAGGAGCGCGACGCCCAGCGCGAGGAACACGCCGAAGGGAATGACGAGAGCAGCATAAAGCACCGTGTTGGACAGCGCGCGCAGGAAGACCGTATCGCGGAACGCCTTGGTGAAGTTCTCCACCCCGACGAAACGGATCGACAGGGCGCCGAGCTGATAGTCCGTGACGGAGAAGATGGCGAGCAGCAGCATGGGCAGGATATAGATCGCCAGAAGCAGGAACACGGCCGGGGCCGAAAACATCAGGCCGTTGCGCATCATGCGCCGTTCGCCGCTGCTGGACGAGGCGACGCCGGGTTGGACCGGCAGCGACATATCGGTCGGAACCGCCGTCATGCCAGCACCCGCTCGCGCACGGTGAGCGGCCGGCGCAGGTCGTCCGCGCCGAAGAGATGCGCACGCTCTGCATGGAAGCCGAGATGGACGTTGCCCTCCGATACGACTCCCGGCTTTGCCGTTGCGCTCTGGCGCACGGTGAGAAGCACCGTGGGATCGGCAAGAAGCTGGCAGGTCAGGTAGCGATCGGCGCCATGGGTCTCGCTCCGCAGAACCGTGACGGTTAGACCGTCATTCGAAGAACGGCCTTCGTTCAAGGAACGGCCTTCGCCGGCAAGAAAGAGGTCTTCCGACCGCAGGCCGAGCGTGGCCGGGCCGGTCTCGCCCGCGGTGCGCAGGCCGAGCGCCTGCCCGAAGGCGGAAATCTCACCGGCCGTATCGACATCGACCGGCAGCAGGTTGATCGACGGCGAGCCGATGAAGCGCGCGACGGTCAGTGTCGCCGGCTGGCGATAGAGGTCGTCCGGCGTTCCCAGCTGCTCGATGCGTCCTTCCGACATCAGCGCGATACGATCCGACATGGTCAGCGCCTCGATCTGGTCGTGGGTGACGTAGACGAAGGTGGCGCCGAGGCGGCGATGCAGCGAGACGAGTTCCTGGCGCATATGGGCGCGCAGCTTGGCATCGAGGTTCGACAGCGGTTCGTCCATGAGGAAGGCTGCGGGCGAGCGCACGAGGGCGCGGGCGAGCGCCACGCGCTGCCGCTGACCGCCCGAAAGCTGCGACGGTTTGCGATCGATGAGGTGGCCGATCTGCAGCATGCCCGCTGCACGTTCGACATCCTCCGTGATGGCGTTCCGGATCTTCGACGTGCCGAACAGGCCGCCGACCACTGGCAGCCGCGCCGACAGGGGTAGGCGGCGCATGCGCAGCGGCGTGGCTATATTTTCCCGCACGCTCATATGCGGATAGAGCGCGTAGGACTGGAACACCATGGCCAGGTTGCGATCGCTTGGATCGACATTCGTCACCTCGCCGCCGCCGATGGCGACCGCCCCCTGATCCGGACTTTCAAGGCCCGCAATGATTCTCAGCAGAGTGGACTTGCCGCAACCCGACATGCCGACCAGCGACAGAAATTCGCCGGGTCGGATGGAAAGATCGATGCCCTTGAGGACCTCGTCCGGCCCGAACCGTTTTCTGATGTTGCGAAGATCGATGGCGTGCGACGACATGATGCGCTCCTGTTCCGAGGCGCGTATGCGGCCTCGAGATGACAGGCGGACAACCGTTTGACGAAAGATCGATGACAGTCGGCGTCAGGAGCCGCCGCTTTCGCAAACGTGCCATCCTCGCAAGAGCCTTGTGGGTTCAGGTCATCGGCAAATCCCCGCTCGCCAATTCACAAGCCTTCCGTTAACCATCTGAGACAGCACGTGCGACGAAGCGGAGACGACATGCGTAGAGCCATTATCATTCCAGTCCATTCTCCGAAAATGAACTGGATCGTATCTCTCATAAACAGCTATCTCGCCTCCGATACGTTTGCGTCTGGCGAAGATCAGCCGAGAATCGTTCTCGCCTGCTCCGACGCAAACGAGCTTCGCCTCATATCGGCCAACCTCCTGAGCGTCGTTCGTGCAAAGTGGGTCGAGCTGATTGATGTGGACGAATATTGCAGACTTGCAATCGGCAGCGAGAGAGCTGCTCAAGCAATGCGTCAAAACGCGAATGGCGCTATCGTGAACCTCAAGAAGTTCGTGTCGCTCCATTGGGCGGCGCGTAACCACATTGATGAGACTATCCTGATCGATGTCGATGTGATGTTCAGTCATACGGCGAGTTTCTCGGATATTTTCGACCATACGGCATCGGCGTATAGATCCAATATCGTCATCGGAACGACACTGGGACCTGAAGAGAGTATCTACAGAAAAATCAGCTATGCCTCTCTCGGCTTGCTCGCTGTGGAAGATCAGGGGAAATTGAAAAATGACGGGACGTCCGAGGTTTATACGTGGTTTTCGAGTCCGCCATTTTATCCCGTTTCCGATGTAACTGCATTTTTTGATTACATGGCTGAGGTTCATGGGGATTTTGAAGGCTTTCTCCTGAGCCTGACATGGCACACTTTCGACAACTTCGTTTTCAATCTCTATAGGTCCGCAGTGAATGGCGTTGAGATCAAGAGTTACAACCATCTGGGTTTCGCTAACTTCGCTGAAGTTCTTTCGATGACGATGATAGACACGATCGAAGCGAAGCTCGGAGTGAAGCCGACCTGGCTGCCATTCAGAAGTGTCGTCAATGACCCCCTCCTGGCGCTGAAGCATTCCCATGTCGGTCTGCTATTTCATGTGGATCGCTAAGCCGCCCGTTCGGTGACGGGTGCTATTCCGTCGGGCAAGCTTTCTACGAGGGCCGGTGCAAAGAGCAGCGCACCCGGACGGAAGCTCCAGCCCTCTCCTCACGTATCCGCGAAACCAAACGGTGCCGCCGTCCGACGGAAATCGTCGATGAGGATCTGCCGGCCGATCGGGGGTTCGGCGCGCGAGGTGCAGGTGGCGCGCTGGCAGAGACGGCAAGCGATGCCGACGAGGGTCGGGGTGCGGTCGCTGTCGGGGCGGACATAGATCAGGCGGTCGGCGTGCTGCGCATCGCAGACGAGCGCGACGGCGCGATCGACCCGCGTGACGCCATAGGCGCCGCCGCCGGCGCTGACCGTGCGGGCGATGGAGAAGAAACGCTGCCCGTCGGGAAACTCCAGCCATTGCGTGACGATCTCGCCCGGCATGCGGAAGACCTGATGGACGTTCCAGAGCGGACAGCCGCCGCCCGACGCTGAAAAGGGAAAATGCGCGCCGTCGAGCCGCTTGGAAACGTTGCCCGCGGCGTCCAGGCGGATGAAGAAGAAGGGCACGCGTTCCTGCCCCGGCTTTTGCAGCGTCGTCAGGCGGTGCGCCGTCTGCTCGAAACTGGTGGTGAATTGTCGCGACAGCGCCGCCAGATCATATCGCCGCGTTTCTACAGCCTTGGCAAAGGCGCTGTAGGGCATCAGCAGCGCGGCCGCGCCATAGCTGGCAAGCGACCGGCGTGCGAGCCGGGCGCTCGTTTCCGTCTGGAAATTCCCCTCCTGAACGGCGTCCGCAATCTCCTTGCCGAATTCGAGATAGGCGAGCTGCTGGGCGAGTTGAAACTGCTGGCTCGCCATGTCCAGGGATTCATCTAGCAGGATTTGCTTGTGATGCAGGTCGTGCCGACGCAGCGAGTCCGACATGATGGAGGAAGGAAGGCGGCGGATGCGCAGGCCATGCCGTTCCAGCAGGTACTGGGCGATGCCGCCCTTGTCCCTGACGGTCGCGGCCAGTCTCTCGGCCACGGTGTCAAGCGTGGGAAAGCTGTTTCGCCGGGCGGCGAGGAAGCGGCGCGTGGCGGCCACCGGATCGACCGTCCCCAGCCTTTGCGTGCCCTGATCGGGCAGGCGCTCGGCAAGGGCGAGCTGCTCCTCGCGATAGGCGGTGTAAAGCCGCAACAAGGCTTCGCTGAAGCCCGGAAAGCCGTTTGCCACCTCCGAGATCTCGGTGGTGGAAAGGTCGATATCGGCGAAGATCGGGTCTTTCATCACGGTCTGCAGCCGTGCCGCGTGATCGGCCCCGCCGTCACCGGCGAGATCCGCCATATCGATCTTGTAGGACCGCGCCAGCCGCAGCAGGACTTCCGCCGTCACCGGGCGGTGATTGCGCTCCATCAGGGCGATGTAGGACGCCGAGATCTCAAGGTCCGCGGCCATGTCCGACTGGGTCAGGCCAAGATTGCGCCGCAGCCGTCTGAGGCGCGCGCCGACATAGACACCCTGCTTGTCCGACATGACACTTCTCCATCCTTACAACATTACAAGCAAAATTTGTAAGGTTTGACAAGTGCACACCGAAGCCTCTGACGCGCCTGCAAAACCCGGCCTATCAAGGGTTCATCAAAACTGAGGAGTGTTCTGATGGCTTACAAGACAGACTACCGGAAGATCGAAGACCTGATCGCGGCCAATACGAGCTGGAGCGGCGTCACCCCCGAGGCCGTCAGCCGCATGCGGTTGCAGAACCGCTTCAGGACGGGTCTCGACATCGCGCGCTACACCGCCGACATCATACGCCGCGACATGACGGCCTATGACGCCGATCCGGCCGACTATACCCAGTCGCTCGGCTGCTGGCACGGCTTTATCGCCCAGCAGAAGATGATCTCGATTAAGAAGCATTTCGGCACGACGAAGGGCCGTTATCTCTACCTGTCCGGCTGGATGGTCGCGGCTTTGCGCTCCGAGTTCGGCCCGCTGCCCGACCAGTCCATGCACGAGAAGACCAGCGTTCCCGCGCTGATCGAGGAACTCTACACCTTCCTGCGTCAGGCCGATGCCCGCGAGCTCGGCGTGCTGTTCCGCGATATCGACGCGGCGCGTGAGGCCGGTGACATCGCCCGGGAGCGCCAGTTGCAGCAGGCCATCGAGAACTACCAGACGCATGTCGTTCCCGTCATCGCCGATATCGATGCCGGTTTCGGCAATGCCGAGGCGACCTATCTTCTGGCGAAGAAGATGATCGAGGCCGGCGCCTGCGCCCTTCAGATCGAGAACCAGGTTTCCGACGAGAAGCAGTGCGGCCACCAGGACGGCAAGGTCACGGTTCCCCACGAGGACTTCATCGCGAAGATCCGCGCCTGCCGCTATGCGTTCCTCGAACTGGGCATCGACAACGGCATCATCGTCGCCCGCACCGACTCGCTCGGCGCCGGCCTGACCAAGCAGATCGCCGTCAGCACGGAAGCCGGCGATATCGGCGACCTTTACAATTCCTACCTCGATTGCGAGGAAGTTGCCGATATCAGCTCTCTCAATGGCGATGTCATCATCAACCGTGGCGGCAAGTTGATGCGCCCGAAGCGCCTGCCGTCCAACCTCTACCAGTTCCGGGAAGGCACCGGCGCGGACCGTTGCGTTCTCGATTGCATCACCTCGCTCCAGAACGGCGCAGACCTGTTGTGGATCGAAACGGAAAAGCCGCATATCGAGCAGATCGCCGGCATGGTTGATCGCGTTCGCGAGGTCATTCCGAATGCCAAGCTGGTCTACAACAACTCGCCGTCGTTCAACTGGACGCTGAACTTCCGCCAGCAGGTCTTCGACGCCTGGACGAAGGAGGGCAAGGACGTATCGGCCTATGACCGCGCCCGTCTGATGAGCGTCGATTACGACGCGACGCCGCTCGGCGAGGAGGCGGATGCGTGGATCCGGACGTTCCAGCGCGATGCTGCCAAGCGCGCCGGCATCTTCCACCACCTGATCACGCTGCCGACCTACCACACGGCGGCCCTGTCGACGGACAATCTGGCGAAGGAGTACTTCGGCGACGCCGGCATGCTCGGCTACGTCAAGGGCGTCCAGAGGAAGGAGATCCGCGAAGGCATCGCCTGCGTCAAGCACCAGAACATGGCCGGCTCCGACCTCGGCGACGACCACAAGGAATATTTCGCAGGCGACGCTGCCCTAAAGGCCGGCGGCTCGCACAACACGATGAACCAGTTCGCCGCCTGAAGGCAGCCGTGAAGGGCACGCGCGCAAACGCGTCCCTTGAGTTTCAGGCGATCACGAACAGATTTGGCTATTTGCATGAGCGCGGGGTGGAAGCCCCGCGCTCATGCATTTTGTGTTGTGCGAAAATGGGGGCGTGCTGATCTCGAGGGCGATCTACGGCCCCTGACAATGTAGATATTCTAATCATTCCTCCGATTATTCTAAATGGAGCTAATTTCTCTTCCCTCGTAATGTCGTGTCGGAAGCCGCTGTGGGAGGCGGCTGAGAGGGGTGCGGACAGAGGACCGCGCTCTTCGGGAGGAGACGAACACGCAATCGACGCCGTTTTGACGGGCGGGCAGCCATGCCCGAACGGCAGCGGAATGTCCGTTGCCGACCCTGTCTCCGGCCGGTCTCTCTTCAACCGCGTTGTCACCAGCCGAGGATATTGACATGAATCTCTACTCACTGCTTCAACTTCGTGCCGACAAGGGCCGTCCGGTGCGCGTCGGGCTGATCGGCGCCGGCAAGTTCGGGTCGATGGTCATGGCCCAGGCGCAGCGCATTCAGGGCCTGCACCTCGTCGGCGTCGTCGATCTGGATGTCGGCAAGGCGAAGGAATCCATGGCGCGCGTCGGCTGGGCCAAGGAGCGCTATGCGGCCACCAGCTGCGGCGATGCGATCGAGGCCGGCACGACCTTCGTCACCGACGACGTCAAGGCGCTCTACGAATGCGGCGAGATCGAATGCATCATCGAGGCGACCGGCCATCCGATCGCCGGAACGCGCCACGCGCTCGGCGCCATCGAACACAACAAGCATGTCGTCATGGTCAATGTTGAAGCCGATGTCATGGTCGGGCCGATCCTTGCCGAGAAGGCGCGGGCCAAGGGGCTGATCTATTCCATGGCCTATGGCGACCAGCCGGCGCTGATCTGCGAACTGGTCGACTGGGCGCGCGCCAGTGGCTTCGAGATCACGTCCGCCGGCAAGGGCATGAACTTCGAGCCGCGCTATCGCTACTCGACGCCGGACACGGTCTGGGGCCTCTTCGGCTGGACCGAGGAACAGGTCGCGGCCGACAACCTCAATCCCAAGCTTTACAATTCCTTCACCGACGGCACCAAGGCGGCTATCGAAATGGCAGCGGTCGCCAACGGCACCGGTCTCGATTGCCCGGATGACGGCCTCGCTTTCCCGCCGGCCGGCCTCCATGATCTGGCACGCGTCTTCCGCCCCACATCCGATGGTGGCCGCATGGCGCGCTCGGGCCTCGTGGATATCGCCGCCAGCCAGGAACCGGACGGCCGCGAGGTCTTCAACAACATCCGCTACGGCGTGTTCGTCACCTTCAAGGCGCACAACGAATATGCGCGTGCCTGCTTCAAGCAATACGGCCTCCTGACCGATCCTTCCGGCTGGTACGCCTCGATGTGGCGCCCCTTCCACATCATCGGTCTGGAAACGTCGGTCAGCGTTCTCTCCGCCGTCTTGCGCAACGAGCCGACGGGGTGCTCCAAGGAATTCCGTGGCGACGCGGTGGCGACGGCGAAGAAGGACATGCAGCCGGGCGAGATGCTGGACGGCGAAGGCGGCTATGCCGTCTGGGCCAATGCGATCCCCGCCGCCCGCAGCCTCGACCTCAAGGCCCTTCCCATCGGTCTTGCCCATAACGTCAAGCTGAAGCGCCCGATCAAGAAGGACCAGATCGTGTCCTTCGACGATGTCGAGATCGTCAACGACCTCGATGTCGTGCGCCTGCGCCAGGAGATGGAACAGAGCTTCCGTCCCTCAAAGCTCGCTGCCGAGTGAGGGCTGGAAATGTCCGCGAACGCTCCCGACACGCATCTGTAACGCTTCCGCAAGGCCTTTCCACCACCTATCGTCTGGGAGCGGCCGGTCCGTTCCCAGACGCCGCAAGATCCCTGAACGGGGAAGGACAGGAACATGACAACGACGGACGCCGCTATCAGCAACATCGCCGTCATCGGAACCGGCATCATGGGCGGCCCCATGGCGGGGCGGTTGGCGGAAGCAGGCTATGCGGTCACCGCCTGGAACCGGACGCCCGACAAGGCGCAGGGCCTGATAGGACAAGGCGTCGAAATTGCCACCAACGCGCAGGATGCCGCCCGGCACGCAGATGTGGTTCTCTGCATGCTGAGCTCCGGCCCGGTCTGCGAAGCGGTGCTTGGTGGTGAGGGCGGCGTGATCGCCGCCATGCGTCCGGGTTCGGTCCTCCTCGTCATGAGTTCCATTCCGGTCGAGACGGCGGTCGCGCTGGGCGAGGTTGCGGCAAAACGCGAGATCGACTGCCTCGACGCCCCGGTATCGGGTGGCGAAAAGGGCGCCAAGGACGGCACGCTTGCGATCATGGCGGGCGGACGGGCCGAGGTGGTCGAACGTCTCGCACCGGTTTTTGCCCCTCTCGGTCGCGTGACCCATGTGGGCCCTGCCGGCAGCGGCGCGCTGACGAAACTCGCCAATCAGCTGATCGTCGCATCGACCATCTGTGCCGTAGCGGAGGCGCTGACCCTTGCCGAGCGCGGCGGTGCCGATCCAGCAAAGGTACGCGAGGCTCTCCTCGGAGGCTTTGCGGATTCCACCGTCTTCCGACAGCACGGTTTGCGCATGGTGGAGCGCAATTTCGAGCCCGGCGGGCCGGCGAAGTATCAGGTGAAGGATACATCGACGGCGCTCGGCTTTGCCCGACATCGCGGCCTCAGACTGCCGATCAGCGAGGAGGTTGATCGTCTGTTCCAGGCCATGGTGGATCATGGCGACGGTGATCTCGATCACAGCGCCGTCATTCTCGAACTGCAACGCATGAATTCGGGCGGGGAAAGTACCGCCTGACAAAATCCAACGTCACTTCTGGGAGGAATGAAATGAGACACTTTACGATCCGCAGCCTGCTGGCCGCCGCAACAATGCTCACCGCGTCCATCGCGCATGCGGAGACCTTAACCTTGTCGACGCCCGATCCGGATACGTCCGAGATCACGCTCGCCGCCAAAAAATTTGCCGAGATCGTGTCGACCAAAACCAATGGCGAGCTGACGATCAAGGTCTTCCCGAACGGCACGCTCTATGGCGGCGATCCCGCAGCGGGCGTCAAGCAGCTGGCCGGTGGCTCGCTCGACATGCTGTTGAACTCGACCTCGCTTTACGCGACCTTCAATCCGAAGTTCACGGCGATCGCCATTCCCTACCAGTTCCGCGACATCGACCAGCTGCGGGCCTATCTCGACAGCGAGAACGGTCAGGAACTGGAGGCCGACCTCAGCAAGATCGGCATCAAGGGCGTCGATCTTTGGTCGCGGCCGCTGCGCCAGATCACCAATTCGAAGCTTCCCATCACCTCTCCGGCCGACCTCAAGGGCCTGAAGCTGCGCGTGCCGAACAATCCGCTCTGGGTCGAATTCTTCGGCGCGATGGGGGCAGCCCCGACGCCGATGGCTTTCGCCGAGGTCTACAACGCGCTGCAGCTGAAGGTGGTCGACGGGCAGGAAAACCCGATCAACGTGCCGGTGAGCGCTAAGCTCTACGAAGTGCAGACCTATGCGACGATCAGCAATCACATCGCTGATGCCTGGGTACTGGGCATGAATCCCGCCCGCTACGAGGGCCTAAGCGATGCCTTCAAGACGGCGCTGTCCGAAGCCGCCAAGGAGACCGAAACCTGGAAGGCGTCGAACGATGCGGCCGACATCGAGAAATCCATCGCGACGCTCAAGGCCAACGGGATGGAGGTCAGTGAACTGACGGAAACGCAGCGCAAGGCCTTCGTCGATGTCGCCGCCGGCCTCGAGGAAAAGTTCGCAGCGCTCGTCAAGGACAAAGCTTTCTTCGACCGCACGCGCGCCTTCGTCACCACGAACTGAGGTCATGACGGCACCATGCCGCAATGGCATGGTGCCGGTCCTTTTTCGTCGCACCGCACTCCATTCGGAAGGGCTTTCGCATGCGCGCTCCCCTTAGTTCGTTGTTGGGTACATTCGTTCGCCTTGTGGCCGATGTCGCGGCCGGTATCGCCTGTGCCGGCATTCTCATCGTCGTCCTGCTGCAGGTCATCGGCCGCCTTGCGGGCCATCCGCTCCCCTGGACGGAGGAGGCGACGCGCTTCCTGTTCATCTGGATGGTGTTCCTCGGGCTCGCGGCTGGTTTCCGCACGGTGGAAAGCGCTCGCGTCGTCGTCTTTCTCGTGATGGGCCGGCGCTTCTTCCAGAAGCTGGCCGTTCCGATCTATGTCGGATCGTCGGTCTTCTTCTTCGGCCTCATGGGCTGGACGGGCTTCACGCTGATGCGCCAGCAGATCATGATGAACGAGACCGCCGCGACGGTGCCGATCCCCATGTGGCTGATCGGTATGGTGATGCCGGTGTCAGCGGTCATCGCCATCCTCGCCATTATTGACTCGCTGCGAAATCGGCGCGACCTCATCGCCCTTCCCGAACTCGGACTTCCGGCCGGCGAAATCGCCCATGCCGACGTGTCCATCACGTCAGGATATTGATGCCATGTCGGTCTTTCTTCTTGTCGCCTTCTTCGGCCTGAGCATGCTCGGCATTCCGCTCGCGGTGGCGCTCGCGCTCGCCAGCGTCGCGACACTCACGCTTTTTACCTCCATGCCGCTCGATCTTCTGTCGCAGACGATGTTCTCCTCGATGAACTCGTTCCTGCTGGTGGCCGTACCGCTGTTCATTCTGGTAGGAACCGTGATGGAGCGCGGCCGGGTGGCCGAGCGCATCTTCGACTTCGCCGAAGCCATGGTTGGCTGGCTGCCGGGCGGTCTTGGCCATGTCAACGTCATCTCGTCTGTCATCTTTTCCGGTGTCTCCGGCTCCTCGGTCGCCGATATCGCCTCGGTGGGCGCCATCGAGATCAAGGCGATGGAACGGCACGGCTTTCCCAAGGGCTATGCAGTCGGCATGACGCTTTGCACTGCGACGCTGTCCTCCATCATCCCGCCCTCGATCCTCGTCGTCATCGCCGGCTCGATTGCCAATGTCTCGATCGGCACGCTGCTGGTCGCGGGACTGGTTCCCGGCCTGTTCATCGCGCTGGCCTTCATGGTGTTCAACCATTTCTACTCGGTCTATTACGGCTACAATCCGCCATCACCGTTCAATCTCCGCATGGTCATGGTCACGGGCATCAGCGCCATCCTTCCCATGTTGACGCCGCTCATTCTCATCATCGGCATCGCCAGCGGCCTTTTTACGCCGACCGAAGCGGCAGCCATCGCCGTCGTCTATGTCGGGGTGCTCGGGGTTCTCGTCTACCGCACGCTGCCGGTTCGCGAACTCCCGGAAATTCTCATCTCCACGGCACGCATTTCCGGCACCATCCTGTTTATCGCCGCGACCTCGCAGATCGCCGCCTGGGTCTTCACCTATGACGGTTTGCCGGACAAGGTTGCCGAGCTCTTACAGGCCATGAACCTGGGTCCGCTGTCCGGCATGCTGGTCATCTTCGTCTTCCTCCTGATCATCGGCATCTTCATGGAAGCCATTCCGGCCATGTTCATCCTTATTCCCGTGCTGATGCCACCGGTGCAGGCGATCGGCATCGACCCGATCCACTTTCTCATCGTCACCGTGATGACGCTCACGCTCGGCCTCGTCACGCCCCCGGTCGGCGTCTGCCTCTTTGCCGCCGCGCAGGTCGCCAACATGAAGGTCGAGGATGTGATCAGAGGATCTCTGGCGCCGATGGCGGTGCTGACGCTCGCCATCTTCGCGCTCGTCCTCTTCCCCATCCTCACGCTCGGCCCCATCCGACTGCTGGGCATGTACTGAGATGACGGCATCGTCCTCTCCCGCCGGCTTCGTTATCGTCATGGGGACGGCGGGCACGGGCAAGTCCGAGATCGGCAGGCGGATCGCCGCTTGGCTCGGCTGCCGCTTCGTCGAGGCCGACGAGCTGCATGTGCCCGAAGCCGTCGCGCAGATGCGCCAGGGCATACCGCTTACCGACGAACAGCGGATGCCCTGGCTTGACGCCGTCTGCGACCGGGCGCTAACGCCCGACGACCTTCCCGTGATCATCGCCTGTTCGGCGCTGAAACGGACCTATCGCGACCTTCTGCGCGCACGTCTCGGAAGCGCTCGCTTCATATCTTTGGAGGGAACGGCCGCACTGATTCTTCAGCGCTTGCAGGCCCGTCGCGATCACTTCGCAACCGCTTCGCTGCTGGCAAGCCAGCTGGAAACACTGGAGACGCCACAGGCGGACGAGGATGCCCTGCGACTGAGTATCGCCCTGTCGCCGGAGGCCCTGACGGACAAGGCTCGTGTCTGGTTGTTGGACAAGGCCCTCTCAGCGCGGCATCGCGCCTGAGGGGTAGGTAGTCTGCCAGAGGTCGCGTTCGGTGCGCAGCCATTCGAGGAACAGGCGAACCTTCTTCTGCCGGAGGTGGTCGCGCGGGCAGACGATCCACTGAGTGCAGATGCGGACTTCCGGCGGTGCGATGACGGGGCAGATGAGGCGGCCGCGTTGCAGTTCCTCATCCATCATCAGGGTGCTTTCGAGCGCGATACCCATGCCACGAACCGCGGCATCGATCGCCATATGACTGCGGTCGAAGAGAACGCGCCGCCAGCGATCCTCCGGCGTGACGCCCGCCAGCGGAAACCAGCTGTTCCATTGCGCCTGCGACTTCACCGAGTGGATCAATCGATGCCCCAGAACCTCCTCCGGCCGGAGGCTGTTTGCGGCGGCGTAGTCCGGCGAGCACACAGGATAGAACTGCTCCTCGGCAATGCTCTCCACATAAAGGCCCGGCCATCGCCCGTCGCCATGACGCAGCTCGATATCGACCAGCTCCTGATTGAAGTCCGTCGGCTCGTTCGTGCCGTCGAGGCGGAGTTCGAGATCCGGATGACGTTCGAGAAAATGCCCCAGCCGCGGCAGGAGCCATTTGTTGGAGAGCGTCGGCGTCGCGCGGACCGTCAGCGTGGTCACCGAGCGGAAGCCGCGAAGAGTTGCGGTTGCCTGCTCTATGCTCTCCATCTGCCCCGATATCATCGAAAAATAGCGCTCGCCGGCCTCCGTCAGTGCAATACCGCGGCCGGCCTTCGTCAGGAGGGCCACGCCGAGCTGGACTTCGAGCACCTGAATCTGTTGGCTGACGGCCGAGGGCGTCACGCTCAGCTCTTCGGCCGCCCGCGCGATGCTGCCGGCACGCGCGGCGGCGTGGAAGACCAATATAGCTTTGATGGGAAGCTGCATCGCGGGATCCGGGTTTGACGTTCGAACCTAGACTATCGGGCGCGCCAGCGGAACAGTTCGCTCCTCGGTTCGACAGCCATGCACAGCTGCACGGCAGCCATGCGAAATCCCGTCTACCGGTTGGCTGCTTGGTGCCGTAGATTGCGGTCAGGATTTATCAGGACAAAGACCATGAAGACTGAAGCCCCCCGCAACCGTATCGCATTCGGCCAGAAGATCTGGGACGCTATCGTCCTCACGCGCTCGCACGAGACGCGCCGGATCCTCAACACGCACGGCTACAAGGGCTGATGATGTCGGGGAGAGCATCGCTCTCCTGGGATTGAAGCGCGCTGCCTGATGTCGGCAAGCTGCGCGGCCGAGTGAGCAATCGTGGGACGCTAAAGCCGCAGTGTATTCCCACTAGGATGCGGCGAGATTGCTGGGATACCCCATCGTCGCATTGATTGCTTATCGCCTCACGGGATGATGACACAGGCTGTCACCCTCGGGTTGGCGGCCTTCTTGTTGCGACAAGGGCCAGTCAACTCAGGTGATCTGCATCTGTCGCGTCCCATACCACGCATCCTGAACGGCCTGAATGGCGGTATCCGGCTTGGACTCGCCGATGAAGACGATGATGGGACCCTGGTTCGCATGGGTCGGATCGTAGAAGTTGAGCAGATCGGGGTGAAGGTTCTGGATGAAGGCCGGCAGGCGACCGGCGCGGCGCAGCAAATGATCGACCACCACCTGATCGCCGTGGACGGAATTGGGCACCGTGCCGCAGGAGCCGGGCTGCATCCAGCGTTCCGGTTCGCCCTTGAACGTCTCGTAGAGATGATCGAATTCGCGACCTTGCCAGCGCATAAGCGCGGTAGATAGGCGACCTTTCAGGAAATAGTCCTCCATCGCGGCCGTGCTGTCGTTAATGAGAGCCCCGGCATCTCCGGTGAAGACCGTATCGAGATCGCAGAGGATCGTAAGATCGTCGGCGAGATCGGTGCGGAACGCCTCGAATTTCGACCACCATGCCGGCCAGCCGTGAAGTAGAGGCACGACATCGACGCCCGCGACGTCGAGATCGAGATCCGAGAGGCAGACCACGCGGTCGAGACCGGGAATCGACCGGCGCGCGCCGCCGTTCAGACGCTCGACCCAGGACGTGTCGTAGCGCCTGCCGCTTTTCAGAACGGTCGTGAGCGTGACCATACGGGTTACACCACCTTCAACTGCGGTGCTTCATTGACGACGGCACCCTGCCAAAGGTCGTCGCACAACGTTTCCAGCCAGTTTGCAGCCTTTCGTGCGGCATCCGGATCATGCAGGGAGCGCAGGATGGCCGGGTCGATCGCGTCGGCCGCATCCAGAAGCTGCTGCCAGCCACGATAATCGCCCGGCCAGGCGGGCGCGGTGACGGCGGCGCCGAGGGCGACGAGCGCTTCGGCCTTGCGATGCTGTTCGGCGAAATAGCGCCACTCCGGCATAACGACGAACTTGGAACCTGCACGGGCGATCTCGTGAACGGTGTTGTCGCCGGCCGAGGCGACGACGACGTCGGCAGCGGCGATATGGTCGGTGACGTTCTCGACCCAGCCAAGTTCCTGGAGATTGGCGAAATCGGTCTCATGGCCTTCGCGGTGGACGGGTCCGGCGACCAGCCAGAGAGCATCCGGCACGGCGCGCGCGGCAATGGTCAGAGGGGCGAGCGGCGTTCCGCTACCGCCGCCCCCTGTCAGCACCAGAATGACCTTGCGGTCCTCGGCAAGGCCGAGCTTTGCTCGCGCTGCCTGCCGTGTCATAACCGCGTCCCGCGTCGTGCAGAGCCCGCCGGTGTAGATGGTTTTGGCACGGAGAGCCTGCGGATAATCGTTCTGCTCCAGGCGCGCATCGAACGGTGCGATCATACCGACGCAGGCCTCGTAGGAGCCGATATGGCCGATATCGCTGCGGTCGCCGTGCATGCGGATCTGCACCGTCGGGGTGCTGACGATGCGGCCGAGCATGCCGATCTCGGCTGAGACATCGACCACGAACAGCCCGACGTCGCGATCATCGAGATGATCGACGATGGTGCGCATCGTGCGGCGCATGGAGGGCAGACCGAGCGGTACGCAATGCATGACGGACGGCGTGGGCTCGGCGAAAAGACGCGGCGTCGGCACGGTTTCGCCGATCATGTTCGGCAAGGTGATGACCTCAATGCGCGGATCTGCCTTGGCGAGATGCTGGGGTCCTGCGGTGAGCACGGAAACAGGGCGATCCTTGCTGAAATGCTCGGCCATCGCCATCGTGCGATTGGCATGGCCACGGCCCTGATGATGGACGAAGAAAGCGATCGGTTTTTTCATGGATTTTGGTCCCGTCAGGAAAAGAGAACGTGGTCAGGCTGTCGTGCGGCCTCGGTTTCGCGGACGTCCGGGCGGCGAAGCAGGCGAATGTCATCCGCCTCTCTCGTCCACGCGATCAGCCCGCGCTCCGCAAACTGCCCAAGCCAGTAGTCCATGCACCAGACGCCGTGCTTGGCGTGGTAAAGGCGGGCGTTGCGCAGGATATGGTCGAAGTGCTGGAGCGGTGGAATATGGACGGCGTGATGCTGGTGGTAGGCGCGCGCACCGCCGACGCGGTAGGTCGGTATGCCGGCCTGCGAGGCCCGGCGTGCAAGGTCCGTCTCCTCGCCGCCATAGCCATAAAAGCGCTCGTCCATACCGCCGATGGAAAGCCACGTCGCCTTGCGCAATGCAAAAGATAAGCCCCAGAGCTGTCCGGAATCCGGCTCTTCGATAACACCGAGATCGGGAAATGCCGGCTTGGAGGGGTGGGCGACGCCGTGTTCTTCGAGCGCCGCGAAATCCCCCGTGAAGACAGGCAGACCGCCCGGCAAGTAATGGACTTCACCGAGCATGACGCCATCGCGCTGCGCGAGCGCCTGGGCGTAGGACGCGACCGTCGTTGGCGAAGGGATGCAATCCACATCGAGAAAGATGAGGTGCCCGCCCGACGCAGCTTCGGCCGCACGGTTGCGGGCAGCAGCCAGCGGAATGTCGTCACCACCGACGAAAACATGACGCACAGGGCAGGGCAGAGCCGGTAACGCGTCGGCCGCTTCGGCTTGCATCCACGCGATCACGAGTTCGCACGGCGGCGTACTTTGTTGCGAAAGGCCCGTTATCAGCGCCCTCAGATGGTTCGCCCGACCGCGGACGATCGTCAGAACGCTTGTAGGGACCTCTGCCCTCATGCCGGCCGACCTGCAGCTTTGGCCTTGTTGCGGAAGTGGAGAACCCCTTCGATAATGCCGGCGGCGTGGGTGTTTGAAGCGATGTAGGAATGCTTCAGCGCCGGAAGCTTGCCGAGATTGTCGGAGTAGTTGGCGACGATGATCGATTGCGGAATGGCCTGCAACATTTCGATATCGTTGCCGCTGTCGCCCGCGACGAAAACGGCATTTTCCACCAGGCCGTAGCGGCGGCGAACATGATCGACCGCCGTGCCCTTGGACGCCTTGATCGGCAGGATATCCAGATAGCGCTTGTGGCTGTGGATGACGGAGGCGAGCAAGCCTGCATTTTGAAGCGCTGATCGAACGCGCTCGACGGTCGCATGGGTGCCGTCGCTGAAATAGCTGAGCTTGAAGTCCCGTTGCTCGAGCGGGGCCTGCGGCGTCAAACCGGACACGCCGCGCAGAACCCGCTCGACAGCCGAGCGCTGCCAGTTGCCGGCAATCGCCTTCAGCCAGCCCTCGTCCTGCTCATAGGAAACGCCATTTTCCGACAGGGTATAGATCTCCGACCCGACGGAGGTGATCATCACCTCAGGACGGGGCACGTCCTGCTGTTCGAGAACGGCCATGGCGCTGTGAAAGGAGCGGCCTGTCGCAACGCCGAAGGCGAGGTTCTCCTGCATGCGACGCCAGTTGCCAAAGGCGTGAAGATGCGGAACGGAGCCGACAAGCGTGTTGTCGATGTCGCTGATCAGGAGCTGAATGGATCGCTGGACGTGCATTTTTGGCGGTCGGACGAGATCGCGCACGAGCCCGTGATAGCGGGTGACGTGCCGTTCCCAGTCATAGGTCTTCACGGCCCTGTCGCCGGAGGCGGAGAAACGGTCCCACATCTCGGCACTGCGAAAGATCTGCAACAGGGCATCGGCAATGCCATTGGCGTCGCGCGGATCGACCAGCAGGCCATTGCTGCAGGTCTCGATGATGTCGTTCGGGCCACCGCTGTCGGTCGCGACCAGCGGCAGGCCGACGGCGGCGGCCTCCAGGAGCGTCAAGCCGAAAGGCTCGTTGAAGGCCGGGTTGACGAAGACGCCGCGCCGATCCCGGGCGTAGGCATAATAGGCCGGAATATCCTCGCCGCGATGGCTCTTGGGATAGGCGACCTTGCCGTAGAGATCGTAGCGGTCGATGAGGCGCAGGAGCTCGCGGAGGTTTGCCGCCATATCCGCCTCAAGCGCATCGATATCATCGCGCGAGCCCGCGACGATCACGAGATTGGCCGCGGCCTGCAAGGCTTCCGACTTGCCATAGGCCTCGATCAGGCCCGCAAGGTTCTTTTTGGCGACCGGTCGCGCGATGGCGAGGATAACCGGCTTTTCCGGCTCCACCAGAAACCGCGCCATCTCCCGTTCGACAACGGCCGAGGATGCCGCGCCGCGAAAGGCCTTGAGGTCGCTGCCCGGCGGCAGCACGCGGATCTTGCCGGGATCATAGGTATCGTATGCCTTGTATTGCAGCTCCGCCTCGTCGCGGGAGGATGCGATGACGAGGGAGGCTCTGGCCAGCGCCAGTTCTTCCGCCGCGATCCGCTCGGCAAACCCACGGTCAGACAGGCAGGAGGGCAGGGCCTTCTGCTTGACCTTACCGAGCGAGTGGCCCGTGAAGACGAAGGGAATGCCGAGCGCTTCCTCGACTCGGGTCGCCACCACCGCGGCATCAGCGTAATGAGCGTGAAGGATGTCCGGCCGGGTGTCGCCCGCTACGATGTGCGCGATCAGGCCATCGGCAAAGGTCTTGAGTTCCGTGTGCAAATCTTCTTTTGCGAGGTAAACCGGATGGGCCGTGGGAAAGCGGATGATACTGGTCGTATCATCGACGATCTCGACCGGCTTGATGTAATCTTCTCCGAACCCTTCGAAGGCCCGCGTGGCGATGACGATGCGCTCGGCTTGGCCGGTGCTTCTGCAGGCTTCGACCAGATCCAGCAAGTAGCGGATGTGCCCGCCTGTATCCGTCGTCAGTCCATATTCGACATTGTTTCCGCGAAGGCACCCTTGAAGTGCGACGTGAAGAACGAACATACATGATCTCCCGTGCAGTCAGGACTATAAATGCCAAACCGCGACCGTGAACTGAGTGAGCCTATAAAAGTTGCACAGGTTGCACCGGGTATTTTTCCCGTGCCGCCCCTCAACCATGGCGGGACGGAGCGGGTGATCCACGACCTCTCTGTCGAGTTGCAAGCGCTCGGCTGCGCCGTGACGCTGTTTGCACCCTCCGACAGCACCTGCCCAGTGCCTCGGATCGGCGCTCTGCCGAGCCTGCAATTCCTTGAAAAGAAACATGGTTCCATGCCGCCATCGATTCCGTCCGTGCTGGAAACGGTTCGGATGGAAGAGGTGCGCCACGCGCTGTCCACCTTCGATATCGTGCATTTCCACGGCGAGTTCTTCCATGCCGTCACGCTGGGCGAAAAACGCAAGACGTCCCTGACCACCATCCATTGGCGCGTTGATGAACTCGACCGTGAGTTGTTCTTCTCCGCCTTTCCGGACCTGCCCGTTGCGGCAATCTCACGCGCGCAGGAACAGGCGCTGCCGATATCGAACCGCGCGGGCATCGTGCTGCATGGCGTCGATCCCGCGCGCTTTAGACCGAACGACACGCCAGAGCCATATCTCGCCTTCATCGGGCGCATGACCGATCAGAAGCGTCCGGATGTCGCGATCCGGGTGGCACAGGCGGCAGGCCGGCCCATCCGTCTGGCCGGAACCGTCGATGTCGGCAACCCGCTCTACTTCGATACCTATGTCAGACCCATCCTTTCACCGACGGCCGAGTATATCGGCCCGGTCGATGATACGGCAAAGAATGTCCTTCTGCGTGGCGCAAGCGCGCTGCTCTTTCCCATCGACTGGCCGGAGCCGTTCGGGCTCGTGATGATCGAGGCGATGGCGTGTGGCACGCCTGTCATCGCCTGGAACCGGGGCTCCGTTCCCGAGGTCGTGGAGCATGGCGTGACCGGCTTCATCGTGGAGAGCGAAGAAGAGGCGGTGGCGGCTATCGGGCAGATCGATCGGCTTGATCGGCGCGCGATCCGTGAACGCTTCGAAGAGCGTTTCACCGCCCGGCGCATGGCGCAGGACTATCTGGGGATCTATCGAAGGCTGCTCCAGCGATGATGCGCACGGCCCTGATCGCCTGGGATTACCCACCATCCCCAAGCGGACTGTCCACCGCCGCCCGCGAGATCGCGGAGAGCCTTCTGGCGCAAGGCTCTGACGTCACAGTGTTTTCCGGCGACAGGAGCGATGCAAGCATGAGCGACGGCGTGCGGATCATCGGCTGCGCTGTCCCGGAGCGTTCGAAGCTTGGGCGTCTACGCACCTATGCCGGCATCGGCCATCTCGCGGCACCTTGGCGGTTTCGCGAAGCGGTGCTTACCGCGCATGCCACGACGCCGTTCGACGTGGTAGAGGCGACCAACTGGTATGCGCCGGCCGTGCTGCTGGCCGGGCGCCGGGATCTCCCGCTGGTTACGCGCAACTCGACGCCTGCCTCCTGGTCGCGGGAAAGCCGGCTTACTCCCCGAGACCAATTGGATGCCTGGGTCGCGGATATGCTGGAGCGCCGGCAGGCGAACGGCAGTGCGGCGCTGATATCAAACACATCCGATCACGGGCGGCGGATCGCCAAACTTTACCGTCTGGACGCACGCCGCCCGCACGCGACCATCGGCCTGTCCTTGTCACAAACGCTGCTGACGCGGGCAGGCGAGGCGGAGTATCCGCCTCATGAGGAACCGCTCCGCATTCTCTTCGTCGGCAGGGCCGAAGCACGGAAGGGTTTTCACGAATTCATGGATGCCATTGCCCGCGTCGCCGGAGACGCCGATGCGGGCCTAGTGCCAGATTTTCAGGTGGACCTGATGGGTGTACCCGAGAGCGACCTGCCGGAGACATTGCCAGCCAGCGCACACCGGCGCATCCATGCGCTCGGGCGACAGCCCGACGCGGTGCTGTTCGATCTTTACGAAGCCGCCCATATCGTTTCAGCGCCATCGCGATACGAAAGTTTCGGCCTCGTCTATCAGGAGGCGATCGCCTTCGGCCGCCCCATTCTCGCATCAACCGAAGACCCGAGCGCGCGCGAATTTGTCGGTCAGACCGGCTCTGGCGTTCTTGCCTCGGCGACGGAGGGCGGAGCCATTGCGGAATGCCTGCGCGAGATACTGGCGTCTGCCGCTCTTCGCATGCGCCTCCGTGAGAAAGCGCTTGAGGCAGCGGGAACCTTCACGCGTGCCACGCTCGGCCGCCAGACGCTTGAGATTTACAAGCAGGCTATCGCCGGCGATCGTGGCATCGGATCGGCGAAGGCGTCATGAGGCGAACGGCAATCATCGGCAACGCGCCGGAGTTCGATGGTCGAAGTCTGGATATCGACGGCTATGATCGCGTCGTGAGGTTTAACAATACGGCCGGGCTCGGGTCTATGAGCGGCACAAAGACTTCCGAACTCGTGCTGGTCAGCCGGGGCGGACAGCCGGCGGAATGGCTTGCCGATCCTGCATTTGCGCAGCGAAAGGCCGTGCGGGATGCCGAGCGCGTCACGCTCGTCTTTCCACCGTCGGAAAAGCCGGAAGACGGGTGCCATGCCGAGGGCCTTTGCGTGCGTCTCGACCCGCTCGGCAAGGACATCGGGTGGATCGATGCGGCGACGGAGAGCAGGGCGCGCGCGGCGCTGCTGGCACATGGCGGCCTGTCCACCTCTGCTCTCAGTTCCGGCTTTCTCTATAGTTTCAGGACACTGGAGGCCGCGGACCTCGCCTCCTCATCGTTCGACATCTTCGGTTTCGGCTTCGATGGTTGGGTCGGGCATGCCTGGAGCGCGGAACGCTCGTGGTTCGAGGCCGCTCATAATGCCGGCAGGCTCGTCCTGCACCCCTTGGCGAAACGCTGACGCAGGATCAGACAGGAAACACCGCATGCCAGACGTCTTAACCGCCCGCTGTCCGCTCTGCCGAGCGCGTGGCATCGCGCCGACGTCGCGCACCTTGCAGAGCGGCAATGTCGTCCGTGCATTTTCATATGTCTGTTCCCACTGCGGCCTATTGCTGGATGAACCCGCCATCATGCTCGATCCCACGCAATCCGACACGCTCTTTCGCGATCTCTGCGCCCGGAAGCCGACGATGAGTCATCCCGGTGATCCATTCGGTTGCGACATCTATACGATGCGCACGATTGCAACCCGGTTCGCCCTCGCCGCCATGCCGGCAAATACGATGCAGGCTCATGAACTTTGTTATCCGCATGGCACGTTCTCGGCGGAGGCCCATCTCAAACCCTTGCCGACGCTCCTGCCGACACCGGTCTCAGTCGGTATCATGTGCAGCGAGCGGGAGGCGAGTGCCGTGCTGGCGATGGCAGCGCTCTACCGGTCCTGGGCGGATGCGGTCATCGTTCTGATCGATCGCGCCGGAGAACCATCCGTGCCCCGACAGGAAGGCGACGACGGCTTCGTCAGCGTCTTCTCACACCCGCTGGACGGCCATTTCGCCAACCAGCGAAATGCGCTGCAAGCCCTCTGCGGAGCCCCGTGGATGTTTCAGCTGGACGCCGACGAGGACATTTCGCCGGAGCTTGGGGAAAGTCTGACGCGGCTTGCCACGCTCGCCGACCGGCAAGGCGCCGCCTCCATCGGCCTTCCGCGCCAGAATCTGGTCGACGGCCGCCTTTCCGATCTATACCCGGATGTGCAGTATCGGCTGAACCGGCGCGAGGTCGTCTACGAGGGCATCGTCCACGAGCGTCCTGTTCGGTCTTGGCAGACGAGTTTCATTGCGCTTTCCGGCGCCATCCGGCACCACCTTACTGCGGAGCATGTCGCCCGGAGATCGAAAGGGTACGAGCAGCTGCAACCGGGCGGCGGGCGCCTGTTTGAAGAGGACGCACTTCAGCGCCCGTTCTCGGCTGTGTGACAGGCTCTCGGCAGGGCGAGGGGGCAGTCGGCGTCATAGACGCGGACATGGATATCGGTGGGCATCCAGCCATTTGCCGGGTCGATATCGTCGGCACAGGAGGACGTGGCGCAGACGAGATCGGTCAGCGCCCGCAAGAGGACGTAATCGCCCGGCCGCGACTTGGGCTCGTCCATTGAGATCCGGTCATGCGCATCGACGAAGGTATTGTAGAAGAAGTTGATCGCCGGTCAGCCCTTACGCTCGGCGATGCTATAGGGGGCGAGAACCGGGTTGAAGTTTTCCATGTAGTTGGAATGGCCGGGGTAGCCCATGTCTTCATAGTCTTTGTCCGTGCAGGCCAGCAGGAACGTATCGTGCCGGCCGACCGTATCCTGCACCACCTCGACCAGAGGCCGCATGCGCGCGTCGAAATATTTGGAAGTCAGGCCGGGGCCTGAGAAGCTGGAGCTCATGAGGGTGCGCGTGATGGTGGGGTCGATACCGCGCCTTCCGCCAGATCGCCGCATCGAAGGCCAGGAAATCCACGGACTGGCGCCCGTCGACATCGATGATCTGGATATATTGCCCTGCCTTAACCCGAAAAGCCGAGGCCGTCGCTGCATGGATGCGCAGGTCCGTCACGACCTCGGGAGCCAGCGGCGGGGGAACTTCGCCGTTGTGCTCCACGAGCGGCAGGATATCGACCAGAATGTCGGTCGGCGTGTCCTGCGCGTCGGGCGCCATGGGTTGGCCGGGCACTGCCACGAGGCAGAGACTATCAGCTCGGGCTTCAGCGTCACGGCAGCGGCTGCGGGCGTCTCCGCGTCGAAGAGTGTCGCCGATACTGCGGATCCTTCTTTTCCGTCTCCAGGATCTGCGCGACAGCGGGGCGGGATCCTGTAGGAGGACGAGGACATGAAAGGCTTGGACGACGCGCTGGCGGCAAGGCCCTGCAGGCTTCCCGGCGGCCCGAATCCGTGGACCTCGATCGGCTGCGCGCCTTCGATGTTGCGCAGCGTCACCCGGACGCAGGGCGAAGAGGCGCGCCTCGCCGCCGCGCACGATGGCGGATGTCGGCCGGAGCGCCGGCACGGGCGTGCCGGATTGCGCCGCGTCGCTTGTCCAGATCCGTGTCATGGTCCTCCATGGCCCCGGTCTTTGCCGGCTCCGGTGTCCGTTATTCCGCGGCTTCCTTCACGCCGAGAAAGGCTTCGAGCGAGTCGTCGAGCGCATCCCGCGTTACTGCGTCCCGCAGCGCGATCCGGCCGGTGATAACGTCGCGGGCAAACCAGGCCTGCGCGTCGAGCATGTTGAAGGTATAATACTCGTCCTGCATGCCGATGTAGAAGAGCTGCGGGTTTTGTTCCCAGACGATGCCCTTATAGAGGCCGAGCGGGTAGAGCCAGTTGTTAGTCTTCAGGCGTAGATCGTCCGGCAGGAAGGGGAAAGAATGCTGGTAGCCGGTGCACAGTACGACGGCGTCGACCGTCTTGCTCGTGCCGTCGATGAAATAGGCGGTCTTGCCGACGAAGCGAGCAATCAGCGGCTTCTCCTCGAACGTATCCGGCCAGTCGAATCCCATCGGTTTCGTACGGTAGCTGAAGGTGACGGACGCCGCGCCGTATTTGTGGCACTGGGTGCCGATGTCCTCGGCCGAATAGGAAGAGCCGAAGAGCAGGACGTTCTTGCCGGCGAATTCATCGGCCGCGCGGAAATCGTGCGCATGCATCACCCGGCCGAGAAAGCCCTCGATGCCGGGGAAGGACGGCATGTTCGGCACCGAGAAATGGCCGCTGGCGACGACAATGTCATCGAACTTTTCGGTATAGTGCTCGTCCTTCTGAAGATCCTTGACGGTCACCGAGAAGGTCTGCGTCCCCTCGGACCAGACGACATTGCGCACCGGCGTCAGGAACCGGATATAGGCGCGAACGCCGCTCTTCTCGACCCTGCCGGCGATGTAGTGATGCAGCACGGCGCGCGGCGGATAGGAGGGGATGACCCGGCCGAAATGCTCCTTGAAGGAGTAATCGGCAAACTCCAGGCACTCATTCGGGCCGTTCGACCAGAGATAGCGGTACATGGAGCCGTGGACGGGTTCACAGAATTCGTCGAGCCCGGTGCGCCAGGTATAGTTCCAGAGGCAGCCCCAATTGCTCTGCATTTCGAAGCAGACGACCTCCGGCACATCGACGCCCGCGCGTCTGGCCGTCTCGAAGGCTTTGAGAACGGCCAGTCCGCTTGGACCGGCACCGATGATGGCAACACGTTTCTTCATTTTCGATCTCCCTGACGACATGAAACCGGCAGCCCGCAAGCCTGCGGGCGCCGGCGGATATGTGGCTCAGCCCTTGGCGGTGCGCTTCAGCTTCTTCGGATCATCGAAGGGCAGAGCGTGGGCAGCGGCGGCAATTGCGCCGCTCGCATTCATCACCACGAACTTCGTGCCGGGCACGGTGCAATCCACCGCGAGCCGGGCGATCGCCATTGATGTTCCGGTGAGCGGCGAGACCATGCCGCAGGTGGCAACACCACCTGCCGGCTGTCCTGGTAGACCATACCGCCCTCGTCGGCCGGCACCGTTCCGTCCAAAACTGGCCGAAGATCCGGAAGCGCTCGCGTCCCTGAGGCGTGCATATTCCTCTGCGCCGCGAAAGCCCGTCTTGCCGGGGCTGACGGTGAAGTCGAGGCCGAGCTCCCAGAGCGTGTCGCCCGACCTTCGTCGGCAAAGGGATAATTCTGCGAATTGTCGAAGGGGTAGAACAGCAGGTAGCTTTCCACCCGCAGCATATCGAGCGTAGTGAAGCGGCACGGGATGATGCCCATGGCTGCACCTTCCTCCAGAACACGGTCCCAGATCAGGGGCGCATCCTGGCCCCCTTTCCAAGCCGAATAGAGATTGCCGCAGGCCAGCCTGCGCGTCATAATGGTGAGCCGTTCCCTCTTCGGGGCCACAGCCCCTGTCGCAGCAGAGCCTGTTCCAGCACCGGCCTTGCGGGCCGGCCCCCTCTTCAACTAACGGGAGACGATGTGTCGGAACCAGCCAAACCTGTCATCCTCGCCCAAGACCCGCATGCGGTTCGTGAGCCCAAGGAGAACAATCTCGAAATGGCGATCGGCCATGAGGTGCGCGCCTATCGCAAGCGCCTCGGGATTACCGTATCGGATCTTGCAGGCGCGACGGGTCTGTCGGTCGGCATGCTGTCGAAGATCGAGAACGGCAACATCTCTCCCTCATTGACCACGCTTCAATCGCTGTCGAAGGCGCTCGGCGTACCCTTGACCGCGTTTTTCCGCGGTTTCGAGGAGCCGCGCAACGCGATCTTCGTCAAGGCTGGCGAGGGCGTCAACATGGAGCGGCGCGGCACGCGGGCCGGGCATCAGTACAGCCTGCTCGGCCATATCGACAACAATTCGAGCGGCGTGACGGTGGAGCCCTATCTGATCACGCTGACGACCGAGTCGGATGTGTTTCCCACCTTCCAGCACGAGGGAATGGAATTTCTCTATATGCTGGAGGGCGCGGTGACCTATCGCCATGGCGACCGGACCTTCGACATGGAAGCGGGCGACAGCCTGTTCTTCGACGCCGACGCGCCGCATGGTCCGAGCGTGTTGACGACGCTGCCCGCACGCTACCTCTCGATCATCTCCTACCCGACAAAGCGCACCGGCGGCGACGGGCAGTGATTGCCTTAAAAGAAAAAAAGTTTCCTAGAGATTGATATCTGTCAATACGCATGTTAGCCATTGACCATCAAAGAACAGGATGGTGGCGATGTGCGGCATTGTGGGATTGTTTCTGAAAGACGAGACGCTGCGGCCGGAACTCGGCCGTCTGTTATCGGATATGCTGATCACGATGACGGATCGAGGCCCGGACTCTGCCGGCATCGCGATCTATAACGCACCCTCGGCGGGCACCTGGAAGCTGACGGTGCAGTCGGACCAGCCGGACGTCGATTTCGCGGGCCTTTCCGAAGCGCTCGGGGCTGCAAACATTCCCGCCCGCGTCACGCTCAAGGATACGCATGCGGTCGTCGAGACGACGGCTGGCATTGCCGATGTCCGTGCATTCCTTGGCCAAGCTCGTCCGCAGATCCGTATCATGGGAACCGGCGAAAGCGTCGAGATCTACAAGGAAACGGGCCTGCCTCGGGATGTGGTCGATCGTTTCGATGTCCGCGCGATGGGCGGAACGCACGGCATCGGCCATACGCGCATGGCAACGGAGTCCGCGGTAACGACGCTCGGCGCGCATCCATTTTCCACGGGCGCCGACCAGTGCCTCGTCCATAACGGCTCGCTGTCCAACCACAACAATCTGCGCCGCACGCTCATCCGCGAGGGCATGGCCTTCGAGACGCAGAACGACTCGGAGGTTGCGGCGGCCTATCTCACCGCCGAAATGGCCAAGGGCAAGGATCTGGGCGAAGCACTGACCGGCGCGCTCGATGATCTCGACGGCTTCTTCACCTTCGTCGTCGGCACGAAATCCGGCTTCGGCGTCGTGCGCGACCCCATCGCCTGCAAGCCGGCCGTGATGGCCGAGACCGACCAGTACGTCGCCTTCGGCTCGGAATACCGGGCGCTGGTCAACCTGCCGGGCATCGAGACCGCCCGCGTGTGGGAGCCGGAGCCGGCTACCGTCTATTTCTGGGATCACGACAAGGCTGCCTGAGACCCCCCGGGACGCCAGGAAAAGTGGGAACCGGTTTTCCGCCCGGCGTCCCCGCCATAGAGGAACACGATGCCCGTTTTCGACCTGTCCACTACGCCGCTGCGCGAACTTAACAGCGCTCTACATGCCCTTTCGAAAGGTGCCAACGATACGGCGTTCGACGTCGTCAATCCGCGCGGTGCGCATGCGGTTGCCGTTGGGATCGATGCGCCCGTCACCGTCGAGGTGCGCGGGTCCGTCGGCTATTACTGCGCCGGCATGAACGACGGGGGAGCGGTCACCGTCCACGGTTCGGCGGGACCGGGCGTGGCCGAAAACATGATGTCCGGCACCGTCATCATCGAGGGCGATGCCAGCCAGTATGCCGGCGCGACCGGGCAGGGTGGCCTTCTCGTCATCAAGGGCAATGCGGCCTCGCGCTGCGGCATTTCCATGAAGGGCATCGACATCGTCGTCCATGGCAGCATCGGTCACATGTCGGCCTTCATGGGCCAGTCCGGCCATCTCGTCGTGCTGGGCGATGCGGGCGACGCGCTGGGCGACAGCCTCTACGAGGCAAAGCTCTTCGTGCGGGGTACCGTGAAGAGCCTCGGCACCGACTGCATCGAGAAGCCGATGCGGCCTGAGCATCTGGAGACGTTGCGCGGGCTGCTCGACCGTGCCGGCGCCACCGATGCGAAGCCGGAGGAGTTCAGGCGCTACGGTTCGGCGCGGACGCTCTACACGTTCAACATCGACAATGCCGACGCGTATTGAAGGCCCGAGGGATCATCCATGAGCTATCACAACCCTTACACTCCGCCGCGCAAGTCGGCGACCTTCGACGATGCGACGCTGGCCGAGATCCGCCGCGCGGCCGCCACCGGCATCTACGACATTCGCGGGGCGGGCACGAAGCGCAAGCTTCCGCATTTCGATGATCTGCTGTTTCTCGGCGCCTCGATCTCTCGCTATCCGCTGGAAGGCTACCGGGAGAAGTGCGACACCTCCGTCGTGCTCGGCACGCGTTTCGCAAAGAAGCCCATCCGGCTGAAGACGCCGATCACCATCGCCGGCATGTCGTTCGGCGCCCTTTCCGGCAATGCCAAGGAAGCGCTCGGACGCGGCGCGACGCTGGCCGGCACCTCGACCACGACCGGTGACGGCGGCATGACCGACGAGGAGCGCGGACATAGCGAGATGCTGGTCTACCAGTATCTCCCGTCGCGCTACGGCATGAACCCGAAGGATCTGCGCCGCGCCGACGCGATCGAGATCGTCATCGGGCAGGGTGCCAAGCCCGGCGGCGGCGGCATGCTGCTCGGCCAGAAGATCTCCGACCGCGTCGCCCAGATGCGCAACCTGCCCAAGGGCATCGATCAACGCTCGGCCTGCCGCCACCCCGACTGGACCGGCCCGGACGATCTGGAGATCAAGATCCTCGAACTGCGCGAGATCACCGACTGGGAAAAGCCGATCTACGTCAAGGTCGGCGGCTCCAGGCCGTATTACGACACCGCGCTCGCCGTGAAAGCCGGCGCCGATGTGGTGGTGCTCGACGGCATGCAGGGCGGCACGGCGGCAACGCAGGACGTCTTCATCGAGAATGTCGGCATGCCGATCCTCGCCTGCATCCGCCCTGCCGTCCAGGCATTGCAGGATCTCGGGCTTCATCGCAGCGTGCAGCTGGTCGTGTCGGGCGGCATCCGCTCCGGCGCGGATGTGGCCAAGGCGCTGGCGCTCGGCGCCGATGCGGTGGCCATCGGCACCGCCGCGTTGGTGGCGCTCGGCGACAACGACCCGAAATGGGAAGACGAGTACCAAAAGCTCGGCACGACGGCCGGCGCCTATGACGACTGGCACGAGGGCCGCGACCCCGCCGGCATCACCACGCAGGACCCCGAACTCGCCGCCCGTCTCGACCCGGTCGCGGCCGGGCGCCGGCTTGCCAACTACCTCAAGGTCATGACGCTGGAGGCGCAGACCATCGCGCGCGCCTGCGGCAAGAACCACCTGCACAATCTGGAGCCCGAAGACCTCTGCGCGCTGACGATGGAGGCCGCCGCCATGGCGCAGATCCCGCTTGCCGGCACCAGCTGGTATCCGGGCAAGGGAGGCTTCTGAGCACAGGAGGCGTTTGACCATTGCCTGTTCGCGACCGGCCGTCTTTGGGAGGATGCGGCCTGTCTCCACGAGGTGTCTGATAATCCATAAGGGGAACGACGTGACACTGGACCTCTCGACCTATGCCGCCGAGCACGGCATCCGCTATTTCATGATCAGTTACACCGATCTTTTCGGTGCGCAGCGCGCCAAGCTGGTGCCGGCGCAGGCCATTGCCGACATGCAGGCGGACGGCGCCGGCTTTGCGGGCTTTGCGACCTGGCTCGACCTGTCGCCGGCCCATCCCGATCTCTTTGCCCTGCCGGATGCATCCTCGGTGATCCAGCTACCGTGGAAGAAGGACGTGGCCTGGGTGGCGGCTGATTGTCGGATGGACGACAAGCCGCTGGAGCAGGCACCGCGTGTGCTGTTGAAGCGGCTGGTGGCGGAAGCCGCCGAGATGGGGCTCAGGGTCAAGACCGGCGTCGAGCCCGAGTTCTTCCTCACTTCCGCCGACGGCTCGGTCATCTCGGACGCTTACGACACGGCGGAAAAGCCCTGCTACGACCAGCAGGCGGTGATGCGCCGGTTCGACGTGATCGCGGAGATCTGCGATGCGATGCTGGCGCTCGGCTGGAAGCCCTACCAGAACGATCATGAGGATGCGAACGGCCAGTTCGAGATGAACTGGGAATATGACGATGTGCTGGCCACCGCCGACAAGCACTCGTTCTTCAAGTTCATGGTCAAATCCATTGCCGAGAAGCACGGGCTGCGCGCCACCTTCATGCCGAAGCCGTTCAAGGGGTTGACCGGCAATGGCTGCCACGCGCATATCTCGGTCTGGGATCTCGCGGGCAAGACCAATGTCTTTGCCGACAAGGATATGCCGTTCGGGCTTTCCGCGACCGGCAAGACCTTCCTCGGCGGCATTATGAAACATGCCTCGGCGCTTGCGGCCATCACCAACCCGACCGTCAATTCCTACAAGCGCATCAACGCGCCGCGCACCGTTTCGGGCGCCACCTGGGCGCCGAACACGGTGACCTGGACCGGCAACAACCGCACGCACATGGTGCGCGTTCCCGGCCCCGGCCGCTTCGAACTCCGCCTGCCGGACGGCGCGGTCAATCCCTACCTGCTGCAGGCGATCATCCTTGCGGCCGGCATGTCGGGCATGCGTTCGAAGGCCGATCCCGGCCCGCACCACGATATCGACATGTATCGCGAGGGCTACACGGTGACGAACGCGCCGCGGCTGCCGCTGAACCTGCTCGACGCCCTGCGCGACTACGAGAAGGACGACGCGCTTCAGGCGGCGATGGGCAGGGATTTTTCCGCGGCCTATCTCAAGCTGAAACATGATGAGTGGACGCGCTATTGCAGCCATTTCACGGCCTGGGAACGGGAGACGACGCTCGATGTCTAGGCATCGGACGCTCTCCCGACGGCCCGCAGGTCCGGTTCCCACGTCATCGTCGCACATCAAGCGAAAGGACGCGTCTTGAACCCGTTCGTTCTCACCGTCACCTGCGCCTCGCGGCGCGGCATCGTCGCCGCCATCTCGACCTATCTCGCCGACAAGCACTGCAACATCGTCGACAGCGCCCAGTTCGACGATCTGGAGACCGGTCGCTTCTTCATGCGCATCGGGTTTCACTCGGAGGATGGCCTGTCGCTGGCCGCGATCGAGGCGGATTTTGCCGCCGTCGCGCAGCCTTTCGCCATGGACTACCCGTTCCACGATCCGGCAGCGCCGATGAAGGTCGTGCTGATGGTCTCGCGCTTCGGCCACTGCCTCAACGACATTCTCTACCGCTGGAAGATCGGCGCTCTGCCGATCGAGATCGTCGCCGTGGTCTCCAACCATTTCGACTACCAGAAGGTGGTGGTCAATCACGACATTCCGTTCCACCACATCCCCGTGACCAAGGCCAACAAGCCGGAAGCGGAAGCCCGCATCCTCGCGCTCATCGAGCAGTCCGGTGCCGACCTCGTCGTGCTCGCCCGTTACATGCAGGTTCTGTCGGATGCCATGTGCGCGCGCATGTCGGGCCGGATCATCAATATCCACCACTCCTTCCTGCCGAGCTTCAAGGGTGCCAACCCCTACAAGCAGGCCTATGGCCGCGGCGTGAAGCTGATCGGCGCGACCGCGCATTATGTGACGGCCGAACTCGACGAAGGCCCGATCATCGAGCAGGACGTCGCCCGCATCACGCATGCGCAGAGCGCGGCCGACTATGTGTCCATCGGCCGGGATGTGGAGGCACAGGTGCTGTCGCGCGCCATCCACGCGCACATCCACCACCGCGTCTTCCTTAATGGCAACCGCACCGTCGTCTTTCCCGCCAGCCCCGGCGGCTACGCATCCGAGCGCATGGGCTGACGCCGACGACGCCCGAAGACCTTTCAGCTGTCGAGAAACTCCGCGCTCATACGGGCGAGATCGTCCCACAGGCTCTGGGCAAAGCCGCGCAGAACCATGATCTCGAACGTGTCGTTCCCCGTGCGGGTGATGTGAGCGGCGATATGGCCGATGAGCGCCGTCGTGGCGTGTCCCACGGGGACGTTCGACAGCGAGAGATCGACGGCCGTACCCTTGGCCAGCATCCGCTCGACCATCGGGCCGGCGGCAAGGATACGGACCCGGCCGGCGCTCTGGTCCACGCCGAAGGCCTCCGGCTGAAGGCTCGCAAAGAGATCGGCAAGCTCGGCATGCGTCTTTGCGCGGTCGCCGACGATGAACCATTGTCCGAGGCCGGCGGCGCGCACGGCGTGCGGCGCGCCATCCGAGATGGCCTTGAGCCGCGCCATGGAAAGGGTATCGCCGGGCTTGCCCAGCACCTGGATCACATGCCCCTCCGGTAGCGCTTCCAGCCGGATCGCTCGGCTGACGAGGCGCGTGCAGCCTTTGAGTGCCGCCGATGTCGTGATGTAGGGCGTGATGTGAAAATCAGACATGAAGCTTCTCGTGTCCCGGATCGATGAAGACCGGATCGCACAGGCGGCCGGGCGTGAATTCATTGCGGATACCGTTCCAGATCGTCACCGTCTCGCCGTGGCGCGTTGCGCCACGCTTGACGAGCGCAAGACCGATGGTCGATCCGACATGGGGTGAATAGGCGCTCGATGTGACATAGCCCTGGTCGTTTTCGAGCGTGGCTTTGGCGTTGAAGGCGAGAATATGCGATCCGGTGCGAAAGGATGTCTTCGGGTCGAGCGGCAGGACGCCCACGAGCTGGGCGCGCTCGGGATCCACGAGGCCCGGACGCCCGACCATGGCCTTGCCGATGAAATCGGGCTTGCCGGCAGAGACCATCTTGCCGAAGCCGAGATCGGCGGCCGTCGCCGTGCCGTTGATTTCATTGTGGGTGACATGCCCCTTCTCGATGCGCAGCACGCCGAGCGCCTCCACGCCATAGGGCTGGATGCCGTGCGGCACGCCCGCCTCCATCAGCGCCTCCGCGACGCTCTCGCCGTAGCCGGCTGGCACGGCCAGTTCATAAGCCAGTTCGCCGGAAAACGAGATGCGGAAGAGGCGTCCGTGCAGCGCGCCGCCGAAAAGCGAGACCTCGCGGGCGGCAAGGAACGGGAAGGCCTCGTTGGACAGATCCTCGTCCACGATCGCCTGCAGGATGCGCCGCGCCTTCGGCCCCGCGATCGCCATCTGCGCCCACTGGTCGGTGGAGGAGGCGAGCCGCAGATCGAGATCCGGCCACAGGACCTGCGCGCAGAATTCGAGATGGTTCATCACGCCGGCCGCGTATGCCGTCGTGGTGGTCATGACGTAATGGTTTTCCGACAGGCGGCTCGTCGTGCCGTCGTCGTAGATCATGCCGTCCTCGCGCAGCATCAGGCCGTAGCGCGCCTTGCCCACCGGCAGTTTCAGGAAGGCGTTCGAATAGACCCGGTTGAGGAATTCCGCGGCATCGCGCCCGCAGATCTCGATCTTGCCGAGCATCGACACGTCGCAGAGCCCGGCATGGGCGCGCACGTTCAGCACTTCGCGATCCACACTCTCGCGCCATGTGGCTTCGCCGGCGCGCGGGAAGAAGGACGAACGATACCAGAGACCGGTCTCAACGAAGGTGGCGCCGAGCCGGCGCGCCCAGTCGTGCAGCGGCGAGCGGCGCACCGGCTGGAAATCGTGACCGTGATAGGGGCCGGCCAGCGCGCCGAAGGAGACCGGCGTGTAGAACGGCCGGAAGGTCGTGGTGCCGACATCGGCCGGGGACAGGCCGCGCGCTTCGGCGAGAAGGCCGATGGCGTTGACGTTGGAGAGCTTGCCCTGATCGGTCGCCATGCCGTTGGTCGTGTAACGCTTGGCCAGTTCCACATGGCCGTAGCCTTCCCGCACGGCGAGGTCGAGATCCCCACGGTGCACGTCGTTCTGGAAATCGACGAAGGCCTTGCCCTTGACGCCGGGTACGGTCCAGAGCGGCCGGGCAGGCGGCGAGACGATATCGCCCTCGACGGCACCGAAACGTGCCGGGGTCGCATCGAAGGACATCGCATTCAGAAGCGCCACGGCCTTGCGCGCGCCATCCTCGAGGCAGGCGGCGATGCCGGCGGTCGTGGCGACGGCACCGGCAAGGTCCAGACCGACGAGATCGCCGGGCGCGAGAAAGGCCGATTGCGCATCCGACCACAGTGGCTTGGCCCCGCGATGGCAGGCGAGATGGATGATCGGGCTGAAGCCGCCGGCCATGGCCAACGCATCCGCCCTCACGGTCTCCGTCTGGCCGTTTCGACGCACCGTGATGGAGGAAATCGCCTTCCCACCCGCGGCATCCGAGACAACGGCGCCCGTGACGATGCGCGCTTTGCCCCTATAGGGAAACGCGGCGTCCGCCCTGCTGTCGACGACGATCCCGGGTACGATGCCGTGCGCTTCGAGATCGGCCGCCAGCGCATAGCCGCTGTCGTTGGTGGTGAAGATCGCGACCTGCCGGCCGGGCGCAATGCCGTAGCGGTTGAGATAGGTGCGCATGGCGCCGGCCGTCATGACGCCGGGAAGATCGTTGCCGCCGAAGACGAGCGGCCGTTCCTCTGCGCCGGCCGCCAGCAGCGCTTTTTTCGCCACGATGCGCCACAGCCGCTCCACAGGCCGCGCGGCAACGGGCGCACGCACATGCTTCTGCACACGCTCGAGGGCTCCGAAGACATTGCCGTCGTACCAGCCGAATGCGGTGGTGCGCAGAAGGATCGTTACATTCGCAAGCGATTCCAGCTCGGCCATCGTCTGCGCGACGAAATCCGGCGCAGGCGTTCCGGCGATCCGCGCCGTCTCGGACAGGAGCGTGCCGCCGGCCGCCGCATGCTCTTCGACAAGAATGACCCGCGCGCCTGCACGCCCAGCCGTCAGCGCGGCCGCGAGACCTGCCGGGCCGGAGCCTATGACGAGGAGATCGCAATGCGCCCAGCATTTCTCGTAGCTATCCGGGTCTGCCGCACGGCTCGCCGTGCCGAGGCCCGCCGCCTTGCGGATGAAGGGCTCATAGAGCTTTTCCCAGAAGGGGGCCGGCCACATGAAGGTCTTGTAGTAGAAACCTGCGCCGAGAAA
Organism: Rhizobium sp. 9140; assembly: GCF_900067135.1. NCBI lineage: Bacteria > Pseudomonadati > Pseudomonadota > Alphaproteobacteria > Hyphomicrobiales > Rhizobiaceae > Rhizobium > Rhizobium sp. 9140. The sequence continues at coordinate 1,080,801 of NZ_FJUR01000002.1, forward strand.
CGGCGAGAGGAGGCCGTTCAGCGCGCCGATATCGAAGGCAAGCGACGGCCAGCGGCTCTGGCTGCGCGCCTCCAGCCCTGCATAAAGTTCCTGCATCGTGGCACGGCTATTGGCTTCGGTTCGACCGCCCTGTCCGATGGTCATCAGTGCATTCGGCTCGGCGGCACCGGCCGTGAGAATTCCGCGCGGCCGGTGGTATTTGAAGCTGCGGCCGACGAGCAGGCGACCATTGGCGAGCAGGGCGGAGGCAAGGCTGTCGCCGGCAAAGCCCGTCAGCGGCGTTCCGTCGAAGGTGAAGGAGATCGGTGCGCGCCGGTCGATGAGCCCGCCGGCCGGAAGGCGATAGGGCGTCATGGTCGTGCCTCTCCGGCTGCACCGAGTGCGGCATCGCGGCTTGCGGCGATCTCGTGGGTCGCGGTATCGCGCGTCACCACCAGCCAGCGGCGGCAGCCCGCCGTGTGGTGCCAGTGTTCGTCGTAGCGGCCATGCGGGTTGTCGCGCAGGTAGACGTAATCCATCCACGCCCCAGGATCGGCATCTGCATCCGGTCGCGCAAGCGCCTCACCGCGAATGGTGAACTCTTCTTTCGGTCGGGCGCCGCAATGCGGGCAGGGGACGAGACTGGCCATATCAGGTGCTTCCTCATGAGTATCAGTGCAAGTTCGGCTGCGCGCCCTGCCCTTTTTCGTCGATCATGTATCCGCGCTCGAACCGGTCGAGCCGCATCTGCCGCGTGGTCTCGTGCGAGACGCCCTTTGCCAGAAGATGGGCAAAGCAGAAGCCGGAGGCTGGCGTCGCCTTGAACCCGCCATAGCACCAGCCGGCATTGAGGTAGAGATTTTCGAGATGCGTGCGGTCGATGATCGGCGATCCGTCCATCGACATGTCCATGATGCCGCCCCAGGAGCGCAGCACCCGGACGCGCGAGAGCGCGGGGATCATCGCCTTGCCGGCTTCCGCGACATGCTCGACGGTCGCAAGGTTTCCGCGCTGCGCATAGGAATTGTAGCCGTCGATATCGCCGCCGAAGACGAGGCCGCCCTTGTCGGACTGCGACACGTAGAAATGCCCGGCCCCGAAGGTCACGACGCCGTCGATGAAGGGTTTGAGGCCTTCGGACACGAAGGCCTGCAACACGTGGCTCTCGATCGGCAGCTTGAGGCCCGCCATTTCGGCAACGCGTGAGGAATTGCCGGCGGCTGCCAGCCCGAGCTTGCCGCAGCCGATGAAGCCCCGGCTGGTCTCGACGCCGGTGACGAGACCGTTCTCGCGGCGGATGCCGGTGACCTCGCAATTCTGGATGATATCGACGCCACGCTGGTCGGCACCGCGCGCATAACCCCAAGCGACCGCATCGTGGCGCACTGTGCCGCCGCGCTTCTGCAAGAGGCCGCCCTGAATGGGAAACCGCGCATTGTCGTAATCGAGAAAGGGCAGCATCTGCCGCACCGCCGCCCGGTCGAGCAGCTGCGCATCGACGCCATGCAGCAACATGGCATTGCCGCGCCGCGTATAGGCATCGCGCTGGGCATCGGAATGAAAGAGGTTGAGCACGCCGCGCTGCGACACCATGGCGTTGAAGTTGAAATCCTGCTCCAGCCCTTCCCAGAGCTTCATGGACAGCTCGTAGAACGGATTGTTGCCGGGCAGCAGATAGTTGGAGCGGATGATCGTCGTGTTGCGGCCGACATTGCCGGAGCCGACGTAACCTTTTTCGAGCACCGCGACATTGGTGATGCCGAAGATCTTTGCAAGGTAATAGGCCGTCGCCAGCCCGTGACCGCCCCCGCCGACGATGATCACGTCGTAACGCGCCTTCGGCTCCGGCTGCCGCCATGCCGGCGTCCAGTCTCTGTTGCCGCGAAGACCGTTCATGAGAAGGGAGAGGGCGGAGTAGCGCATGGGTGTGCCGTCGTGCCGGGAAATCGTGACATCAGGATAAACGAATCCGCGATCCGTCGATTGCATGAATAGGACGGATTGATGTAGAATCGGGCCATGTTGCTTTCCGATACGCGCGCGCTGCAGCGCATGGGCTTCGTGTTGATGCCGAATTTTGCGCTGATGTCTTATGCGTCCGCGACCGAGCCCCTGCGGGCGGCGAACATGCTGGCGGGTTTGCCGCTTTACGAGCCTGTGACGTTGTCGCCGGGTGGCAGGCCGGCGCGCAGTTCCTCGGGCGTGCAGGTGGACTGCGCGGATCTTGCCGAGCGCGGCGCCGGCTGCCACACGATCTTCGTCTGCGCCGGGGGGGATGTCGCCGACTGGGGCGACCCCGGCGGGCTACACGCCGCGCTGCGCCGGTTCGCCCGACAAGGCATCCGGATCGGCGGCATCTCCAGCGGCGCCTATATCCTCGCCGCGGCCGGGCTTCTGGAAAACCGGGATTTTACGCTTCATTGGGAGCATGCGGCAATCTTCCGCGAGACCTTTCCGCATCTCCAGCCGCGGCAGGCGCGCTACGTCATCACGGGCGACCGCATCACTTGCGGCGGCGGCGTTGCGCCGCTCGATATGATGCACCGGATGATCTCGGAGCGGATGGGCGCCGACTTCGCCCGCCGCGTCAGCGACTGGTACCTGCACACGGCCGTCGCCGAACCGACGGCGGCGCAGCGCGGCTCCGCCGCCGAGCGGTTCGGTACGCATCATGCAGCACTCCTGACCGTGCTCGAAAAGATGGAGGCCGCTATCGAGCAGCCGCTCGACCGGGCAACGCTCGCGCGACTCTGCGGCGTCAGCCCACGCCACCTCGATCGCTTGTTCGCACAGGAACTCGGCCGCGGCTTCCTTGAAACCTATCGCCTGATCCGCTTGGATCATGCGCGGCGCCTGCTGGAGCAGAGCCCGCTTTCCATCTCCGCCGTCGCCTTTGCCACCGGCTTCTCCAGCGCGAGCCACTTCTCGCGCGCCTGCAAGACCGTCCTTGGGCAACCCCCAGGCGCGTTCCGCCGCAAGGGAAAAGGAACGCGATCGGAGCGTGCGTAAGGAAGGTGTCTTCAAGGAAAAAGTTTCAGATGTGGTCCGATGGTCGACTGCTCAAATCAGGGTCTTCTGTGCCGGTTCGTTGGCCGGCTCGGGTACTGGCTCCCCCCGGTCTTGCCGGCGCCTCTCGAGTTCGGTCTTTGCGGTAAAGCGGATGTCCACATCGCGGCTGCGGGCAAACTCGCCCAGCACCTCATCGTTCAACCGATCCCAACTCCGTCCTCGTTCCGGGCCTGCCGGGACGCGCGGGAGCAGGCCGGGAAGGGCACTCCAAGCGAGCAGGTGCTCGATCGGGACGATGTTCAGCATATCGCGCAAATGATGCGCTGTGACATAGGCATCCGGCATGGCGCGGTGCGCCGGCAGGCCGATCTCGTGCACCAGCCCCTCCGGCATCCGCTGATAGCGGAGCATCTGGTTCGAAAAGCGCGAAAGGTCTGGCCAGATCCGCAACGCGCATTTCCACGTGCAGATCCAGGGGAGGCCGCCTGTCAGCCTCGGCGTACAATAGCGCTGCTCGAACGACGCACGATGTGCCGCCAAGGCATCGATGCGGCCCTCCGGCCGGAGCACGCCGGGTGCTGCCGCCTTCCAGAAGGGTGCGTGCGCCACATGGGCATCGAGGATATGATGAACGGCGATCGCATCCGGCGACATGGGACGTCCGGGATTGACCAGCCGTGCACCGCGGTCCTCGTTGACGTTCCAGTTCCCATCGTCCCCGAGCACCACATCCTGCCAACCGATCTCGCAGACGTCGTCCGGCCCATTCCCGCCGGTCTCCAGATCGATAACGCGAATCCTTCTTCGGGCCGTATCGGAAATGCCGCCTCCTTCCACGACATCGGTGCCGTGATGTTTCTCGCTACTGGCTGTTCGCTATCCGCGTAATCCGCATACGAGCACAATGGTTCCACATTCTATCACCCCATCACTTCCCTATACATCTTTACTATCCATCCCGATCTTCCCGCTGCGCGATTCCAGTCGATAGCGACTGGCGGGGTAGACGAGGCGGGCGAGCGAGACGGTCTTCTGGAAGGACCAGGTGCGGCGGCGGATGGTGAGGCAGGGCTCCGATGGCAGAATGACGAGGAGCTTGCACTCCCAGGGCTGCGGCATGGCCGCTTCCACCACATGCTCGGAGCCGCTGAGCGGAGCTGTCGCCGTGAGGTAGGAATTCGGTGTTTCCAGCGTGAAATCCTGTTCCAGATAGTCCGGAGCCATGTCGGGATTGACGAAGCGATCCTCGATCTGCACAGGCACGCCGTTCTCGCTGTGGACGATGAGCGAGTGGAAGACAGGCGAGCCGATCGGAAGGTCGAGCCCGTCGGCGACGTCCGGGGAGGCATGCTCGCGGGCAAGAACGATGACGTCGGAGGCGTGAAGATGCCCGCGAGACTTGATCTCGTCGGCAATGTTGCGCACTTCGAAGAGCTCGGAATACCCCTTGCGCTCGGCGACGAACGAGCCGACGCCCTGGATGCGCACGAGTTCGCCCTCGCTCGCCAGCTCCCGCAGCGCCCGGTTAGCGGTCATCTTGCTGACGCCGAGCTCGGAGACCAGTTCGTTTTCCGATGGCACACGGTGGCGGGGCGGCCACTCGCCGCTCTGGATGCGGCCGAGGATCATTTGCTTGACCCCGGCATACAGCGGCGCCCCGTCGCTCTCCGTTCCGTCCCAGCTTATAGCCGAGGGCTTGCCGTCCTTGCGTTTCATCTGCTTAATTCCTGGGCACAGAAAAATTTGCTTCGAATGAAGCGTTCCGTCTTGCATAGCACATCAAAAGGCATATGGTACCATATACAACGTGGTTTTCCGGTCTATTCCGGGACGCGGTAAGCCGGCGCAGATCGGCTCAGGGAATGCATGAAACTCCGAGAGGAACCGGACCATGAACATCGCCAAAATTCTGAGTGTGGGCGCCGTTGCGCTCGCAGCCCTGTCCACCGTCGCGCTGACCGCACCGGTCGCCGCTGCCAAGGACTGGAAGACCGTCACCATCACGCTCGAAGGTGCCTATGCGCCGTGGAACCTGACCAATCCCGACGGCACGCTCGGTGGGTTCGAGCCTGAACTCGCCAAGTATCTTTGCGACCATATGAAGGTCGAGTGCACGCTGGTCGCGTCCGACTGGGACGGCATGATCCCAGCGCTGACGGCCGGCAAGTACGACGTCATCATGGATGCGCTGTCGATCACCGAAGAGCGCAAGAAGATCATCGATTTCACCATTCCCTACGCCCATACCCATGCGGCCTTCGCGACCGCGAAAGACAGCCCGCTGGCGAACGCCGCCGGCACCGGCACTGTCATCAAGCTCGATCCCGGCGCCAACGCCAAAGAGATCGATGCGCTGAAGGAAGTGTTTGCTGGCAAGACCATCGGCATTCAGGCTGCAACGGTCTATTCCAAGTTCATCTATGACAACTTCGGCAGCGTCGCCACGGTGCGTGAGTACAAAACCGGCGCCGAACGTGATCTCGACCTCGAAAGCGGCCGCATCGACCTCGTCTTCGACGATGCGGTCTACCTGATCTCCGCCTTCGAGAAAGCCAATGGCACGCTCGGCTTTACCGGCCCGGAAATCGGCGGCACTATCTTCGGCAGCGGCGAGGGTCTCGGCCTGCGCCAGGCCGATACGGACCTGCGCGACATGTTCAACAAGGCCATTCAGGCAGCGCTCGACGACGGCACCATCAAGACGCTGTCGATGAAGTGGTTCAAGACCGACGTCACGCCCTGACGCGACATCTCGCGCCGCAGGTCGGCCTTCAGGGCCGGTCCTGCGGCGTAGGACGGATGATGCAGCGACACCTTGATGCGCTATGACAGGCGCGTCCGGCAGCGGGAAAGAGGGCATTCCGGGCATGACAATCCTGCAAACCATCGGCTTCGGCCCTACGGGCTGGGGCGGGCTTCTCCTGGTCGCCACGCTGATGACGCTCTGCGTGACGGCGGCGGCGCTGTTCATCGGCATGGTCTTCGGCACGTTGATCGCCTGGGCAAAACTCTCCGGCAGCCGCATCGCGCGCGCCTTCGGCAGCGCCTACACCACCGTGTTTCGCGGCGTACCGGAGCTGCTCATCATCTATCTCGTCTATTTCGGCGGCTCCAGTCTCGTAACCGCTGCCGGCTCTGCCTTCGGCTATCAAGGATTCCTCGGTATGCCCTCCTTCGTGGCGGGTTCGCTGGCCGTCGGCATCATCTCGGGCGCTTATCAGGCCGAGGTTTATCGCGGCGCCTTCCTTGCCATCCCGAAGGGCGAGCTGGAAGCAGCGCAGGCAATCGGCATGCACCGGTCCTTGCGCTTCCGCCGCATCATCGCGCCCCAGGTATTGCGCTTCGCCATTCCGGGTATCGGCAATGTCTGGCAGCTAAGCCTGAAGGATTCGGCGCTCGTCTCCGTGACCGGGCTCGCCGACCTCATGCGCACCAGCCAGATCGCGGCCGGCTCTACGCGACAGCACTTTCTGTTCTTCATCGTCGGCGGCTGCCTCTACCTCGTTCTCACCAGCATCTCCGACCGGGTGTTCAACGGGGCGGAACGCCGCGCCAATCGTAGCATGCCCGCCGGCATCGGCCAGGCCTGAGGGAGACACGCATGGACCTCGACTTCATGGCCTCGACGATGCTGACGCTGGTGGCGGCTCTGCCGATGACGCTGGCACTGTTCTCGCTCTCGGTCATCTTCGGCGGCCTGCTGGCGCTCCTCGTCGTGTGGATGCGCGTTGGCGGCAATCCGATCGCGCGCGGCTTTGCCAAGGGCTACATCTTCATCTTTCGCGGCTCGCCGCTGCTCATCCAGATGTTCCTCGTCTTCTACGGCCTCGGGCAGTTCGGCTTCATCCGCTACAGCTTTCTCTGGCCGGCCCTGCGCGAGCCGTTCGTCTGCGCCGTCCTGTCCCTGTCGCTCTGCACTGCGGGCTATACGGCCGAGATCTTCCGGTTCGGCCTGCGCTCGATCCCCGCGCGCGAAATCGAGGCGGCACGCGCGGTCGGCATGTCCGGCTTTCTGCTGACGCGCCGCATTCTCGCGCCGATCGCCTTTCGCAATGCCTTGCCCGCCTATTCGACTGAGGTCATGATGATGGTGAAATCGACGGCGCTTGCCAGCCTCGTCACGGTTTGGGAGGTGACGGGCGTCGCCCAGCGGCTGATCGCGCAGACCTACCGCACCATGGAGGTCTTCCTCTGTGCGGCGGCCATCTACCTCATTCTCAATTTCCTCATCCTGCAGCTCATGGCATTTCTCGAATACCGCCTTAGCCCGCACCGTCGCGCAGCACCTCTCTTTCCGGCTGCCCAGCAATGACAACAGACCCTTCCAGCCCGATCGGAACGCTCATGGCCAGTGCTCCCCATTTATCCGGCGCCCCCCGCCTTTCCGTCCGCAATATCACCAAGAGCTTCGGCACCCACCAGGTGCTGCGCGGCATGTCGCTCGACGCGCATGACGGCGACGTGATTTCGCTGCTTGGTGCCAGCGGATCGGGCAAGTCCACCTTCCTGCGCTGCATCAACATGCTGGAGATCGCCGATTCCGGCGAGATCGTGGTCGATGGCGAAACGATCGGCATGACGCAGCGTGGTGGACGCACGGTGCCGGCAGACAGACGGCAGGTCGATCGCATGCGCTCCGAACTCGGCATGGTGTTCCAGTCGTTCAATCTCTGGTCCCATATGACCATTCTGGAGAACATCATCGAGGGACCGGTACACGTGCTGAAACGGCCCCGAGCCGAATGCGTCGCCGAGGCCGAAGCGCTTCTCGAAAAGGTCGGCATCGCCGGCAAGCGCCACGCCTATCCGGCGCACTTGTCCGGCGGGCAGCAGCAGCGCGCGGCGATTGCCCGGTCGCTGGCCATGAAGCCCAAGGTGATGCTGTTCGACGAGCCGACCTCCGCACTCGACCCGGAACTGGTCGGTGAGGTCTTGCGTGTCATGCGCGCACTCGCCGAGGAAGGCATGACCATGCTGGTCGTCACGCACGAGATGAGCTTTGCCCGCACCGTGTCGAACCGGGTGATCTTCATGAAATCCGGCGAGATCGATTGCGACGGCGCACCCGACACCGTTTTTGCCGACGGTGCCTCGCCGGCTTTCCGCCAGTTCATCGGAAATTTCGGGGGCTGACCATGGACGCGGTGTGCCTGGACGACGTGGTGCTGGAAACGCGGCTCGACTGGCGAGCGGTCGCGCGTGTCGCGGACGGCGCGCCGCTGATCCTGTCAAAAGATGCCATTGCACGGATCGAGACGGCGCATCGCATCGTCGGCGCGCTGGTGGAAAGCGGTGTGCGCGCCTATGGCATTACCACCGGTGTCGGCGCGCTGGCCGATACGGTGGTCGATCGCCCATCGCAGAGCCGTTTGTCGCGCAATATCGTTCTCAGCCATGCCTGCGGCGTCGGCCCGCTGCTCGATGCGAAATCCGTACGCGCCATCATGGCGGCGCAGGTCGCCAACATGGCGCATGGGCATTCCGGCGTCCGCAGGGACGTCGTGGCAACGCTCTGCACGTTTCTCGAAAAGAACTGCATTCCCGACATTCCCGCCCGCGGCTCGGCTGGCTATCTCACGCACAATGCCCATATCGCCCTCGTCCTCATCGGCGAGGGCAGGGCGCAGGTGAACGGCATTTGCATGAGCGGTGTCGCAGCGCTGGCCGCACTTGGCCTCGCACCCTTGGTGCTGGAAGCCAAGGAGGGGCTCAGCCTCGTCAACGGCACGGCCTGCTCGACAGGGCTCGGCGCCCTGACGCTGTCCCGCGCGGCAGGCCTTCTCGACTGGGCCGATGCCATCGCCGCCCTGACGCTGGAAGCACTGGGCGCGCAGATGACCGCCTTTGACGAAAAGGTGCTGGCACTCCGCCCGTCGCCGGGTCTCGTCGCCGTGGGTGAAACCCTTCGTCGGCTCCTGGCCGGAAGCGGGTTGATCGAGGCTGCCAAGGGAAAGCGCACACAGGATGCGCTCAGCCTGCGCGCCGTGCCTCATGTCCATGGTGCGGCCCGTGATGTGTTCGACGTCACCGCCGCCGTCGTCGATCGGGAACTCGCTTCGGTCACGGACAACCCGGCCGTTGCCGGCACGCCGGACGCGCCCCTCGTGTTCTCGCAGGCCCACGCCGTGGCGCCCGCGCTCTCACAGGCGCTCGATAGCCTCGCGGTTGCGCTGGCGCAGCTGTCCGCCATCTCCGAGCGCCGGATCGACCGCCTCGTCAACCCGCTCGTCAGCAGCCTGCCGCCCTTCCTCGCCACCGACCCTGGCGCCGGTTCCGGCTTCATGATCGCGCAATATACGGCCGCAGCCCTTGCCACTGAGAGCCGCCGCCTCGCCACACCCGCGAGCCTCGACGGCGGTCTCACCTCCGGCAATCAGGAGGACTTTCTGGCGCACCCGACCGCTGCCGCAAACAAGCTCCTCGCCATCCTCGATAATGCCGAACAGATCCTCGCCATCGAATACGCCGCCGCCGTTCAGGCCCACGACCTCATCGCAGCCACGCTGGAGAGCGGGGACATCACGCCGCACAGCCGCGCTCCCGGTACCGACCGCCTCCACCGCCACCTGCGCCGCATCATCCCTCTCTACGCAGACGATCGGCCGCTCGGCCAGGATCTGGAAACCACCCGGCGTCTGATGACGGACGTTCACGTCACCGAGATATGACCGCGGTGATACCGGCAGGCGGGCTGCTCTCGTTGCGCGTCCCGCTGATGGAACCGGATCATCAATGAAGCAAGCGTCTCCATGCCGCGTGCCATTCGCAATGCGTCGCCCGAAGCATGGAGACGGCGGGTTGTCCCAACGTGTTCGGCGTAAAACCCATTGCGCTGAATTCTCCATCGGCGGGAAATATTTCACGCCGAAACACAGTGCAGAACCGTTATAGTGGTGCGATGAGCAGATTTGAAGACATCGAAGCCGCGACGCTGGAGCGACTGCGCGCATTGAAGGCCAAGCCCGAGGTGACGATCAACCTGATAGATATGGGGATGCCCTTAAACGCCGCCGGCTACTCCCAGGAAGACATTCTGACGGTCTTGCTGGCTCTCGAACAGGAGAAAATTATCGCTCTCGCGCCGGGGAACCGGCTGCTCATTCTTAAGGACCTGCCGCAATAACAGGGGTCGTCTTATCAGACGGGTGAAGATGACGCGTGCTCCTTGAGTAGCGCGCATCGACCCGATCGGCTTCGATTGTTGACGCAAGGGCTGATCGGCGGCCGAGGATATCTCGAAGACGAACCAGAGAGCCCTTAGGATCTCATCGACGACGGAAAAGATCAGGAAGACCATGACATCAGTCCAACGTCGGCGACCAAAAGGACGGTAAACAGTATCATACGTTCGAACGAGAAAACCGGAAGTTGACTTCCATCTCGGAAGCCTCTATGAATGGTTTATCGATATTTTGCTTGCTGAGCTTTGGTTATCGCGCGATTGGCACCGCGCTTCGAACGAACCTTCATTTCAAAAACATCGCTGTCACTATCCGCGTCGCCTGGGCGACGTGGTCGATCAACATTGCTTTGAAAGGGTTCATCATGACCACAGGCACAGTTAAATGGTTCAATTCCACCAAGGGCTTCGGCTTCATTCAGCCTGACAACGGCGGCGAAGATGCCTTCGTTCACATCTCGGCTGTCGAGCGCGCCGGAATGCGCGAAATCGTTGAAGGCCAGAAGATCGGCTACGAACTCGAGCGCGACAACAAGTCGGGCAAGATGTCGGCCTGCAATCTCCAGGCCGCTTGATCATAAACGGTTCCGTCCTTGACCACGGATGTACTGGCACTGACGAAACCGATTTATCCGAAAGGCCGGGCACAAAGCCTGGCCTTTTTCTTTGGCCGACCTATCAACTACAGGATCATCCATGTCGGAAACATACTCCAAATCGAGGCAGCAGGCGGAGATCGCGTTTGGCCTGACGCAGGCACCGTTCTTCGGTCATTCAAAAGCCGTCGAAGAGCTCGATTCCATCGTGCAGACACGCGAAGCAAAAACGCTGCGGCTCCGTGAGGCACGCCTCGCCAAGGAGGCGACGATCGTTGCGACTGCTGCACAGGCGCTTCTGACGCAGCGCCGAAAAATCAGGTGACATCCCCCGGCAAGGAAAGCCTGTATCCCTAAAGTATCCGTTTTGATCAAGCGTATTTTTCGTTCCAAACCCTCGCATCCCTGATGAATGCGTTTGCAAGGATGATGAGTTTTCGCATGATGACGGTGAGGGCGAGTTTTGGTGGTTTTCTGACTGCAATAAGGGCTTGGTATTTTTCCTTGAAGTCGGCATTGAACCGGGATGCAACGAGCGCTGGCATGTAGAGGGCCTGGCGCAGAGTCCCGCGTCCGCCGCAGATGAAGCGCTTGCCCTTCCATTTCCCCGATTCTCTTGCATGCGGAGCGAGCCCTGCAAGGAAGGCGACCTGCCTTTGGTCCAGCGTGCCGATTTCCGGCATCTCGGTCAGCATGACGCAGGCGGTGAGGCTGGAAATACCCGGAATGGAAACGAGGATTTTGAAGCGTGCGGTGAAGGCGGCATCCGCGCCAATCAGCTTCATGGCCTCCTGATCGATCGCCTTGATCTGGCTTTCGATCAGCTTCAGGCGTGCCTCGTTCTGGCGAATGAGCAGCTTTGCAGTCTGAACGTGGGATCGGTTCTTGATGGCGGTGCGATCGGCAACGAGGCTTTTGCGGGCGTTCATCAGTTCGCCAAGAGCCTGAAGCGATGCGCTTTTCTGCGTCGTCGGCGCGATCTCCACCATGGCGGCGAAACGGGCGAGCAGCTTTGCGTCCACCCTGTCGGTCTTGGCATGGATGCCGACGACATCGGCAAAGCGGCGCACCTTGCGCGGATTGGCCTTGGCATAGAGGAGGCCGGCCGAAGCCAGAGCCGTCTCCAACTCCCGATGATAGGGCCCCGTCGCCTCGAAGACGGCTCGCTGCGGTTCCTGCTCAACCAGAAGCGCCGCCAGCTTGCGCATCCGGTCTTGGTGTTTGCAACATGAACGACACTTTTGTCATTCGAAAAGGCTAGATCGAGCGTCTCTTTGGAGATGTCGATACCGGCGAAACATGCTACGGTCTGGCTCATTTTCTCCTGTCCTATGCTTGTCATCCGGGTCTTTGAAACCCCGGTATCCGTTCAGGCCACATGGAAAAGAAAGGGGCGATCAAACTTTAGCTCGACCCGTCGAACGGTCTGCATGTGCGCGATCCATCCCCTTTCATCACCGGCGGGGTCGAGCCGCCGGTGATGAAACCAGAATCACTGGTTTCAGCGAAAAGTCATAAGACAAGCAGGTTGCGACTTTCCTGATTCAGATTTCCCAAATGGCTGATGTGTGATTCCATTTGCCTGTGGAAGGGAGAATTGCCATGGGCAAGCCGCATCCGATTGTATTGCGTGCGCGTGTTGTTGCGTTTGTCGAGGAAGGCAACAGTCATCGGGAAGCCGCCCGACATTTCCGAGTTTCGCCGAGATGTGTGAACAACATGGTGATCCTGAAGCGGGCCTCCGGCGCGCTGAAGCCGGCTCGGCAGGGACATTTGGGCGGCGGCAAGCTTATGGGTCATACGGACTGGATCCATGCGCGGGTGGCCGAGAATGGCGATGTGACGCTGGATGAATTGGGCGTTGAGTTGCTTGGGCGCGGCGTCTTGGTCGATCGCTCAACGATCTGCCGCCTGCTGCATCGGCTCGGGCTCAGTCATAAAAAAAAGTCTCAAGGCCGCCGAACAACTCCGCCCGGAGATCGCCCAAGCGCGTGACCTATGGATCAACCGGCGCAAGCGGTTCTTCAACACATCATTGGCCCGGCTCATTTCTATTGACGAAACTTGGCCAACACGAAGCTGACAAAGCGAACGGGATGGTCTGCAAGGGGCCAAAGATATCGAACTCATGCGCCGTTCGGCTCGTGGAAGACCCAGACCTTCATCGCCGGCCTGTGCTATCACGGCCTTACAGCGCCCTGGATCGTCGATGCCCCGATGAACGGTCGCATCTTTGAGGCCTGGATCGAAACCCAGCTCGCCCCGACCTTGTCGCCCGGCGACGTGGTGATCCTCGACAATGTCGCCTCCACAAAAGTTCGAGAGCGGAAGACTGGTCAAGGCTCGCCGCGCGTGGTTGCTGTTCCTGCCGGCTTATTCCCCAGACCTCAACCCTATTGAAATGGCCTTCTCAAAACTCAAAACCCTGCTGCGCAAACGGGCTGCCCGAAGTTTCGATGCCATAGCCAAAGCCCTCGGCGACATCTGCGATCTCTTTACCATCGCGAAATGCCGGAACTTCTTCAAGGCCGCAGGATATGAGGCCGGATAGATGCAAAACGCTTAAGGTGACCCGAGCCAGTTTCTTCTTCAGCCGTCTGATCTCCTCGGCCTCATCGCTGGCATTGACGTTCGATGTGCCGAACTTCCTCTTCCACTCGTAGGGCGAATGTGGGCTGACCCCCCAGCCGCTGCGAGACCTCCGCTACCGGATAGCCCCGCTCAGTGATCTGACGCACCGCGTCACGTTTGAACTCTTTTGGTAAGCGCAATTTTCGATGCACCTTGACGGCTGCGGCAGCGCTGAACCGCCGTCACACCGATTTTGATATCCAGCTCTATTACGCCGCAGTGGTCGTGGCGTAGTTGAACGGCAGCAGGTCGTCGATTTCGGCCGCTTCGTCCCGCTGCGGCAACTCAGTGAGCACATAGCGCAGCCAGGTGAGTGGGTCGACGCCACATGCGCGGCAAGTCAGCATCAAACTGTAGACCACTGCGCTGGCCTTGGCTCCGTCAGCGGTGTCGCTGAACAGCCACGATTTTCTTCCTGTCGCAAAGACCCTGATGTCACGCTCCAGAATGTTGTTATCGATCGGCATCCTGCCGTCGGTGATATAGCGCGTCAGATAATCCCATTGGTTGAGGGTGTAGGACACTGCATCGCCGAGCTTTGTATCAGGCATAATCTTCGGCGCGATGTTGTCAAGCCATGCCTTTAGAGCGTTCAGGACCGGCAAGCTGTGCTGTTGCCGGAAACGGCGAATGCAATCGGCCTGCGTTTCATCGGCGTCGGGCTTTTTGTCTCGCGCCTGTTTTTCGATCCGGTAGAGCTGCTCGAAGAACCGGAGTGCCTGTTCCGGCGGTCCGCCTCCATTCTTTCTGGTTTTGAGTGCCTCGACAAAGCGCCGCCGGGAATGAGCCATGCATCCGACATGGGTGGCATCATCGAAGGTGCGCCAGGCTGTGTAGCCATCCGTCATGAGTATGCCGCGGTATTTGCCAAGGAAGGTTTGTGGGTGAATCTGACCGCGGCCGGGCTGGTAGTCGAGAAGCACGATCGGCTCGTCACTGTCCTCGCCGCTGCGATAAGCCCACATATACGATGTGCTGGTGGCTTCCTTATTCTTTTCCTTGAGGACCTGAACGGTCGTCTCATCACCGTGAATGAGAGGCTGCGACCTGAGCCGCAATCTCAGCGCATCATAGATGCGGTGAAGATGCTTCTCGCTCGAGCCGATCACCCAGTGAGCGAGAGCGCCTCGGCTGATCGGAACGCCGGCACGCTCGAATGTCTGAGCCACGCGGTAGAGCGGCGTGCCATCGACGTATTTGTGGACGAGCGCGAAAGCCAGTGTCGAGGCGGTGGCGATGCTGCCCGGCAGGGGCTGCGTCGGCATCGGAGCGATCACGACAGGCGTATTGATCCCGGTGCGGTCGCAATGGCGGCAGGCATACTTGAACCGCACGTTCTGCAGGACTTTTGCCTTGACCTCGATATGGAGCTGCTCGGTGACGGCCTCGCCCATGCGATGCATTTGACTGTCGCAGCAAGGGCAAGCTTTCTGATCGTCGGCAAGGTCATATTCGACACGCTCGCGTGGCAAATCTTCCGGTAGAGGCCTTCTGCCACGCTTCTTTCCCGTTGTGCTTTGGACCACCGGCAAGCCTGTATCCGGGAGATCGGCGGCCGCGTCGCCATAATCAGGATCATCCTCGTCCGCGGCCTCTTCGGCCTCGTTGAAGATGCGATCAATGTGCTTTTCGCTGCGGGGGGCAAAACGATGGAGCCTTGCAAGCGCCAGTTCTTCTTCAAGCTTGACGACCCGCTGCGAGAGGGCCTCCTTCTCGGCTTTGAGCGCAGCAATTTCGGCGGCGTTGGCCGCCAAATGCGCCATCAGCTCTGCAACGCTCAGTTCGCCGGTTCGGGTCATCCCAGTTTTGAATCTGAGCCGTGCTGCCGCGTCAATAGCTCAATTCGCCACCTTTAGCCGGCGATCTGATACTGCCGCACGGGATGGCGGATCATCGCATCGATATCGATCCCGTCGAGGATCCAGTGCAGTTGCTCGGTCGTCAGTGTGACCACCGTCACCTCTCGGCGCGGCCATCGGAACTTGTCTTCGGTCAACCGCTTCAGGATGAGCACGAAGCCCGAGCGATCGAAGAATAGCAGCTTCACCCGGTCACGCCGGCGGTTGCAGAAGGCAAACACTGCAGGAGCAAACGGGTCCAGCGCCATCGTCTCCTGGACCAGGACCGCAAGGCTGTTGATGCCGGCCCGGAAGTCGATCGGTTCGCGATGCAGATAGACTTGAAGATCAGCGCCAAGCTTAAACATGACCCAGAGCTCCGATGATTGCCGTCAATGCGTTGAGATCGCGGCACTCCAGCGTCAATCTCACACCATTCGGCAATGATACACTCACCTTCGCTGGAGAGGTCAGCGGGTCGCTCCTCTCCGTCGTCGGCAATCGCTCTTCGCGATCCGTGGCAGGCATCTCAATGTCGAACTCGCTGCTCGGGGCGGCAATCTGAACTGGAATAAACGCAGATGTCGAAGACGGCGATAATGGATGTGCCGGGGTATGTTTCCTGATCCATTTCCAAACGAGGTTCGCGTTGACCCCGTGTTCTCGCGCCAGTTTCGATACTGATGCGCCGGGTTCAAGGCAGGCCGCAACAAGGCGATCTTTCGAACCTTGATCGAAGCGCCGTCTTCCATTCCGACCAACCAGCCGCACAGCAAGTTTTTGACCTTCACCCATACTTGGTGTCCACCTTTTTTAAGTGGACACCTCATGCCAAAGCTCACTCAATTACAGAAGGTGCGGAGAAATTCGCGCTTACCTCTTTTGTGACATTGCCTTTACCCATATAGGCCTCCTGCCTCAAATTTAGGGGCGAAGGCGTCTACAAATCTAGCGGCTATTCAAAATGCCGGTCAGCTCTCAGTGGAAACGTATGGCCCGCCCTGCTTGCAAGTGATTTTTTGATACCTGACCAGTCTGCTTCAACGTATTCGGTCTCACGGTCATACCGTGGCCAAGATGGATATCCGCACGTTCAGCGCCACGATAATCAACACGGTTTCCAAGAACCATTTCCACTGCTGGGCTATCTGAACGCCGATCAACTGTCAGGCCATCTCCATTCCACTCGCAAACATCGTAGGCTGCGCATCAGAGCAGCCAATTACCTAATTTACCGCGACGCCATAGGACCGCTCGTATGGCAGACCTTTGCGCAACACCGCCCACGCGATACGCGCCAGTTTGTTCGCCAAGGCCACGATGACCACATTACGCGCCACGCCTCTGGACAACATCGCTCTGAGCCATTGGCCGATCGGCGTGTCGCTCTGACTGAGCGTGTGCATCGCCGCTCGAGCACCATGAACGAGCAGGGTTCGCAGATATGTATTGCCGCGCTTGGTTATGCCAAGCAGCCGCGCCTTGCCACCGGTCGTGAACTGACGAGGCACAAGTCCCAACCATGCTCCAAGATCTCGGGCGTGCTGGAAGCTGCTGGCATCTCCGATCGCTGCAACGAGCGCGGTCGCATTCAAGACACCGATCCCAGGTATTGAAGTCAGACGACGCATTGCGCTGTTCTGCTTGGCGAGCGCTACGAACTCCGTGTTCAACGTCTCAATCTTCTGGTCGAGCCTTCGCCATTCGTCTCGCAATTCCAGGATCAGGCTTCGGATGCGCGGCGACAATACGTCGTTGCCTCCGGCAATAAGGTCATCAAGAGCACTTTCGAACTTCACGCGCCCGGCAGGGAACACCACACCTCGTTCCAGAAGAATTGCGCGGAGCTGATTGATCAAGGTCGTGCGCTCAGCAACCAGGCGTGATCGAACCCGATGCAGCGTCTGGATATCAAGTTGCTCTTGGCTCTTCAGGTCCACGAACCGCATCGTCGGGCGAGACGCCGCCTCGGCAATTCCCTCTGCATCTCGATCATCATTCTTCTGTGCTTTTACGTAAGGCCTGACATATTCCGGCGACATAAGCCGCACTTCATGACCAGCAGCGGCAAAGAGCCGACCAAGATGATGTGCGCCGCAGCATGCTTCCATCGCGATGACGCAGCGTGGCAGCTTCTCGACAAAATCAATCAATGTCTGTCGCCGCATTGTTCGACGCAAAATCACGGCACCCTGGCCGTCAACACCAACGACACTGAAGCTGTTCTTCCCAATGTCGACACCCAATATGGAAATCTGCATGGCTCGGCTCCTTTCTCTTCAAAAGAGACATCATACTCGATGTTCTCGGAAGGGCGGGCCATCCCATAATCAACAAAAGGGGGACCGGGCGGACGCCGATGCGACCGATGGTGGAGCCTTTGATTGAATGCACCGGTCAATAGCTTTTCGCTGCGGCGTCAGTGCCGCCATTTTTATTTGTAGGCAAGCAAAGCGGCCCGCAGTCCCGAAATGCTGAGGCGTCTGTCCGTATGCTTAATCCCTAGTTCATTTGCCTTTTGTTTTGCCGGCGTCGGTCACGTTGTTGCGACGGATCCGCGTTATTCTCTCCGACAGCGTCTCTGTCGCGATGAGGATTGTCTTTCGCCGGAAGATAGCCGCGTGGCCGTGTTTCGTCCGGGCCTTCCCATCGCGGAGCTTGATCGGTTGTGCCGGGTGCGCCGGTATCATGTGACGTTGTTTTCATCTTTATCCTCCTGCTGGTTCTTCGATAAACGGCGTTCCTGCCCTTTTAGACCTTTGCCGTCGCGCCTGCTTCGCGCAGGCTTAGGAACCGTGTCGTGACGGCTGCGAGGTTGGCGTCGAGCCACTGCGCCATCGCTTGTTCTTCGGCAAGATTTGCCTGCAGTCCGCGCAGGGCGGCATTGAAACCACCAGCCTCGGCCACTGTGATCAGCGATGAATAGGCGGCGATCTCGAAGTTTTCGAAAGCGTAGTTGGCGAAGGCGTTCTTCAGGATTTCATCGCCCGCTACCGTATGGCCCATCGCCGCCATCGCGCCGGTGAAAGAAAGCGCCATATCCTTGAGCGTCGAGTGATCCTCGTTCAGGCCTGTCAGAACCTCCTCAAGACGAACGATCTGGCCTTCTGTTTCCCGGATGTGCTGCTCCAGCTTCGCAGCGACGTCGGGATAGTTTTCGATCCGCTTCAGCTGCGGCTTCAAAATCGACAGTGCCTGATTTTCCATCGCATGTGCGTTTCTCAGACCGGTAACGAAAATTTCGCGGGTCTCGCTTTCTGCCATGCTGCTCTCCTTTTTTTGACGGGCTGCTAACCGGCTGGCGGTCGATTGGTTCCGAACTGGCAACCGCTGCGAAGCAGGCGGGAACTTTCGCGTCGCGATCCTGTTCGGCGGCCTTGTGCAACCGGTATCAACGTTTCAATCCAGGAACAGAGGAGAAACCATGTTTAGTTTTGACAAGCGCCTGCAATATCCCGTGAAGGTCACGTCGCCCGATCCCATCTTCGCTCGCATGCTGCAGCAAGCAATCGGCGGCGTTGAAGGGGAAATCAGGGTGTGCATGCAATACTTCTTCCAGGCCTGGGGCGCGCGCGGTCCCACGACGAAGTATCGCGATATGCTTCTTCATACGGCAACGGAAGAGATCGGGCATATCGAGATGCTGGCGACAGCGGTTGCTCTCAATCTTGAAACGGCGCCGGCAAGTCTGGCAGAAGCCGGAGCCGCTGACGGAATCGTCGGTGCCGTGATGGGCGGAGAAAACCCGCGTCATGTCGTCGAAGGAATGCTGCATCGTCACATCTTGTCGACGGGCCTGTCAGCCTATCCGGCCAATTCCGACGGCGTGCCTTTCGACATGTCGCATATCTATGCCAGCGGCAACCTTGCTGCCGACATGTACTGCAATGTCGCTGCTGAAAGCACCGGCCGTGTCCTTGCTACCCGACTGTACAATGCCGCCCATGATGACGGCATGAAGGACATGCTTCATTTCATGATTGCTCGGGACACGATGCACCAGCAACAGTGGCTTGCCGTCATCGAGGAGCTTGGCGGACACGAGGGTGTTTTGCCGATTCCGAACAGTTTTCCGCAGGAGAAGGAAGACGAGCGGCATAATTACGATTTCTTCGCCACCGCAGCCGATGGGTCGGCGCCAGCGCCGGCACGCTGGAACGAAGGTCCCTCTCTCGACGGAAAAGGCCAGTTCACTGTTTTCCAGAATCGGCCGCTCGGCGAAGAGCCGGTGTTGGGGCCGGCGCGACCGGACAGTGGCGCGCAGAGCGAACAGATTGGCTAAGATCAACGGAAAGGGGCAATGCCGCTGCGCATTGCCCCTTTCCGGGCCAGCAAAGCCCGGGAGCGGTTGCGTTTCGGAGCTTGCGGCAAACATGCAGCAGGGATCGCTGTGACACCAAGATTGTGATCGTGGGAGGAGGTTTCGGAGGGCTCGCCTGTGCTCGGGAACTGGGTGACACTGATAACCTTGTCACCGTGATCGCGCATGAACATCTGCATGTGCTCCTCATCGAAGCGGGTTCGAGAATTCTTGCTGAGAGCGGCGGTGCAAAATTAGACCACGGTAGCGGCGGGATTGTCCCGCTTCGGGCGGCGTAAAAGTCGGCCACCTATTTCTCTTCTGCAATGAGCGCAGGAGGGCCTGGGGATCTATACCGTGGAATTATATCTGAAGGTTCGACTGGCTTGCTCGGAAGGCATGAGCCGGCGTCAGGCTGCAAAGCATTTCAACATATCGCGCGACAGCGTTTCCAAGATGCTGTCCTATTCGACGCCACCTGGCTATCAGCGACAATCACCGATCCGGCGGCCCAAGCTGGATGCGTTTGTCTCGACGATCGATCACTGGCTGGACGAAGACAGACAAGTGCCGCGCAAGCAGCGCCATACGGCCAAGCGGGTGTTTGACCGGCTTCGAGACGAATGCGGGTTCACTGGCGGCTATACGATCATCAAGGATTACATGCGCGAGCGGGATCAGCGCCGCCAGGAAGTGTTCGTGCCGCTGTCGCATCCGCCCGGCCATGCGCAGGCCGATTTCGGTGAGGCGATGGTGGTCATCGGCGGTGTCGAGCAGAAGGCGCATTTCTTCGTGCTCGACCTTCCGCACAGCGACGGCTGCTACGTGCGGGCCTATCCGGCGGCAGTGGCCGAGGCCTGGGTCGATGGCCATGTCCATGCGTTCGCTTTCTTCGGCGCCGTGCCGCAATCGATCGTCTACGACAACGACCGTTGCCTGGTGGCGAAGATTTTGCCTGACGGCACCCGCAAGCGCGCGACGTTGTTCAGCGGCTTCCTGTCCCACTACCTTATCCGGGATCGCTATGGCCGTCCCGGCAAGGGCAACGACAAGGGGAACGTCGAGGGTCTCGTCGGCTATGCCCGGCGCAACTTCATGGTACCGATCCCGCAGTTTGCGACATGGGAGGCGTTCAACACCTTTCTGGAGGAGCAGTGCCGGAAGCGCCAGCGCGACAGGCTGCGCGGCGAGAGCGAGACGATCGGCGAGCGCTTGCGGCGCGATCTGGCTGCCATGCGCGCCTTGCCAGCCTCGCCATTTGATGCCTGCGACCAGGCAAGTGCCAAGGTGACGGCGCAGTCGCTGGTGCGCTACAAGACCAACGACTATTCCGTCCCGGTCGCCTATGGCCATCAGGATGTGTGGGTGCGCGGCTATGTCAACGAAGTGGTCATTGGTGGCCGTGGCGAGATCATCGCCCGCCATCCTCGGTGCTGGGAACGGGAAGACGTCGTCTTCGATCCTGTCCATTACCTGCCGCTGATCGAGCAGAAGATCAATTCGCTGGATCAGGCAGCGCCCCTCCAGGGCTGGGACTTGCCGCAAGAGTTCGCTACGCTGCGCCGGTTGATGGAAGGCCGCATGGCCAAACACGGCCGGCGTGAGTACGTGCAGGTCCTCCGCCTGCTGGAGAGCTTCGAACTCGCCGATCTGCATGCGGCGGTGAAGCAGGCGATCCAGCTTGGCGCCATTGGCTTTGACGCCGTCAAGCATCTGATCCTGTGCCGGGTGGAACGCCGGCCGCCCAGACTGGACCTGTCCATCTACCCGTATTTGCCGAGGGCGACGGTCGAGACGACATCGGCGAAGGCGTATATGCGTCTCCTGTCGTCGGATGCGGGAGAAGTCGCATGAACACCCAAGCACCCGAGATCCTTCTCACCCATTATCTCAAAACCCTGAAGCTGCCGAGTTTCCAGCGCGAGTACCAGAAGCTGGCCCGGCTGTGCGCCACCGAAGGCGTCGATCATGTCGGATACCTCACCCGGCTTGCCGAGCGGGAGATGATCGAACGGGACCGTCGCAAGGTCGAGCGTCGCATCAAGGCGGCCAGGTTCCCGGTCGTCAAAAGCCTCGACAGTTTCGACTTCGCCGCCATCCCAAAGCTGAACAGGATGCAGGTGCTGGAACTGGCGCGCTGCGAATGGATCGAGCGCAGGGAGAACGTTATCGCTCTCGGCCCCAGCGGCACGGGCAAGACCCATGTGGCGCTCGGCCTCGGCCTGGCCGCCTGCCAGAAGGGCCTGTCCGTTGGGTTCACGACAGCGGCCGCACTGGTCAGCGAGATGATGGAGGCGCGCGACGAGCGGCGTCTCATCCGGTTCCAGAAGCAGATGGCCGCCTACCAGCTGTTGATCATCGATGAACTGGGCTTCGTGCCGCTGTCAAAGACCGGCGCGGAATTGCTGTTCGAGCTGATCTCGCAACGATACGAGCGAGGCGCGACCCTGATCACCAGCAACCTTCCTTTTGACGAATGGACGGAAACCTTGGGGTCCGAGCGCCTGACCGGCGCTTTGCTCGACCGCATCACCCATCACGTCAGCATCCTCGAGATGAACGGCGACAGCTATCGTCTCGCCCAAAGCCGCGCCCGAAAGGCCGGCTGACGCCCTTCGAAAATCGCAACGCGCGCATGAGACCCCCGCTCGGGCCTAAGCCCTCCCGGCGGTCTCATGCGCGCGCCACAAGTGGCCGACTTTTGCGCCGCCGCGTGGCAGGATTTTACTCCGCCGTTGACACAACCGGAGAGATCGAAATCGCCGGAGGTGAGCGGAACCAGCAGCGCCAGCGTGAGGACGACGAGGACCGCCTGCGAGCCGAACATCGTGGAGAAATTGCGCCAGCTAAGAAAGGAATCCGGCATCAGAATGCCGAAGATGGCGATGAGCAGCATCCAGGCGCCGAGCAGCGCGAAACGCTCGGTCTCGGTCTTCCAGTCGAGCGGGCGGCGCGGCGGCTTCGCAGGGCCGGCTTTGGTGGACGTCTCAGGCGTGGAGAGGTCGATGGTCGTCATTGCGCGGCCTCCGCTGCGGTTGTCTCGCCATGGAAGCAGGCTTCGGCGATGGATTTCCGGGTGATGTCTGCGCCGGTAAGCTCTGCGACCGGCCGCCCACGGGCAAAGACGATGATGCGGTCGCAGATCTGCTCGAGCTGCTCGTTGTCGGTGGAGGCGCAGAGAACGGCCGTGCCCTGTTCGCTCGCGCGGTGCAGCGCCTCGAAGATCTGCTGGCGGGCGCCGAAGTCCACGCCCTGCGTGGGTTCGTCCAGCATCAGCAGCGTCGGCTTCGTCTGCAGCCATTTGGCCAGCAGAACCTTCTGCTGGTTGCCGCCCGACAGCGAGCCGAGATTGAGATCGGGCCGTGCCGGCCGCACGTCGTAATCGCGCGAGAGCGTGGCCGCCTGCCGGCGCATGCCGCCCCTGTCGAGACCGAGCGCCGAGAGGTGATCGGCCAGCACCGGCAGGGTGATGTTGTCGGTGATGGGCAGCGATCCGATGCCGGCGGCCCCCAGCCTGTCGCCGGGCAGGAAGGCGATGCCGAGGGACTGGGCGCGTTGCGGCGTCATGCGCGCGAGATCGATCTCCTGGCCGCCGATCCGGATTCGGCCCGCGCCACGACGGGCGCCATAGAGCATGTAGGGAACGGCGGCGAAGCCCGAGCCGATCAGGCCCGTGATACCCAAGGTCTCGCCCGGGCGGATGTCCACATCGAAGCCGGGGCGACGGCCGTCTGTCAGGTCGCGTACGATGACGGCCGGGGCACCGACGCTCGTCTTTCGGGTCTTCTCGAAGGCATCGACCCGCAATCCGACGATCGTGTCGAGGATGGCCTGCCGGCCGGTCGTCTGCGTGTCGAGGATGGCGACCAGCTTGCCGTCGCGCAGGATGGCGACGCGATCGGTGATATCCCGGACCTCATCGATATCATGGGTGACGATGACGACGGAGGCCCCGGTCCGCACGATCGAGCGGATCAGGGCGAAGAGGCGTTCGACATCCTGTGCCGGCAGGAAGGGTGTGGGTTCATCGAGCACGAGAATGCCTTCACCGCCATAGCCGGCATCGGAGGCGCGAAGGTCATCGAAGGCCCGCACGATCGCGACGAAAGCCCGTTCCACCGGCGGCAAGCTGGCGACAGTCGCGAACGGATCGATGGTAAGGCCGAACTCGGCAAAGAGCGCGCCGACGCGGGCGGCTTCCTTCGTCCAGGAAACGCGCCAGGGCGTCTTCTGGCCAAGCGCCGTCACCCGCATATTCTCCACCACAGTCAGCGACGGCACGAGGCTGAGATGCTGGTGGACGAAGGCGACGCCGCGCTTCTTGATGGCCATCGGATCGAGCGGCAGCGGCATCGTCTCGCCCCACAACACGATTTCGCTGCCGGCCTCCGGCTGGTGGAAACCGGCAAGCACCTTGATTAGCGTCGACTTGCCGGAGCCATTCTGTCCGAGGAGGCCGAATACCTCGCCGCGGCGGATCGACAGCGTCACGCCGTCGAGCGCGTAATGGCTGCCGAAGCGCATGCGGATGTCCGACATGCGAAGGACGTCTTTACCCGTCGTTGCGTCAGGTGCGGGCATGTCGGGTGCAGGCATGGGCGACGTCCTGAGGTTTGCGGTCCGGGCGGGCTTTCTCAGTTCAGCTTCCACAGCTTTCGGAAACCGCCGAGATAGGCATCGCCATAGCCGTCGTTGAAATTGGCGGGGATGCCGGCGGTCTTCACGTTTTTCTCGTCGAAGACGAGCAGGGGCACGTTGAGCTTGGTGGCGGTGGGCAGCCCGCAGATCATGCGCATGATGTTGTCGATGGCGGCGTAGCCGGCCCAGCCGAGGCTTTCGCCGATGTCCATGTCCACCTGGCCCTCGCGCAGCATGTCGAGCACGAAGGGCGTGCCGTTGAAGCTCGCGATCTTGACAGCGCCCTCCGACCCGGTGATGCGCAGGGCGGGGAAGACGAACTGTGACATGGAGTCGTAGATCGGCAGGACGAAATTGATGCCGGGATCGGAGATCAGTGCCGATTGCACGCCGGGCTGGATCTTCGTCGCCCATTCGGACACAGGCACATCGAGATGCTTCTGCGTGCAGTCCGGGCAGAGCGCCTTAAGCTCGCTCTGGATCGCCTTGACGAAGGGAATGGAGGGCAGGACATCGGACGAGCCGACGATCAGCACGTTCGGCTTGCCCACAGTCTTCACATAGGCCCAAGCTGCCAGCAGCTTGCCGGCGCCGGAAAAATCGACCTTGGCGGAATAGTCCACGCCGGCGAATTGCTCCTGCGTGACGTCGTAGAGATGCGTGGTGCTGATCTTGAGGCCGGACGAGCGGGCTTCGGAGAGTTGCGGGCCGAGCACTTCGGGATTGAGGCCGCCGGCAATGTCGAGCGCATCGTATTTCTGGCTGATCGCCTGCGAAACGCCCTGGATCCACTGATCGACCTTCAGCTGGTTGTCCCAGGTCGTGTAGGTGAAGCCGACCTCGGCCGCCGCCGAGGCCATCGCTTTCTGCAGTTCGACATTGAACGGAATGGTCATCGAAATCGGGATCGACAAGACCCTCTTGTCCTTCATGCAAGCCTTCGCATCGAAGGCTTCGCCCGGCGCTTCGAAGGCAGGCATCTTCTCATGCTCGGCGATGATTGCCTTTGCATCCGCCATCGGATCTGCCATGGCCGGAGCGCTCATTCCATAGGTGCAAGCGGCCAGAAAGGCGCCGGTGAGAAGCTTCTGCATATATCCCCTTTTCCGGCTCTTCAGCGCGAGCCCCATGGTCTGCCTGAACGAAAGTCGTGGGGATAATGTACGTACTTATTCGATCGACCGTCAACCGTATTTGCCTAAAAAAGTTTCCTGCATATAAACTGTGCAATTATAATGTATTGATAGGCAGGGCGCTCTTTCCTTGGTCAGGAGGCGGGTCGGACGGTATAGACATGCAACGCCGGAAACGGGCCTTTGCACCATAGCGAAGGTCGGTTTGTCTGTACATTTCATGCCTATTTTATCAGTTGCATGCGCGGTGGGCCTGCCAGGCGACCAGCATGCCTCCGAAGCCGAACAGCGAAAACGCAAGGAAGCTGGCGCCGTAGTGGCCGATGAGGGCGTAGAGCATGGCAAAGCTTGATGGACCTACGATGACGCCGATAAAGGTATAGACGAGGACGCCGCCGGTAATCGCGCCGACCCGGGCATCCGGCGCGTTGCGCGCGACTTCGGCCAGAAGCACGCCGTTCCACCCGATGGTCACGCCACCCATGGCGACGAACAGCGCGATCTGGGCGATGGTCGGCATGTCCTGCAGCCAGAAAAGGCCGGCATATCCAAGCCCGCCCAGAAGCCCGAGCAGCGCCAGGGTGAGAAAGCCGCCGCCGATCCGGTCGGCTACGACGCCCCAGAAGATGCGGCCGAACGCACCGGCAAACTGCATGGCGGCCGCCACCGAGCCGGCGGCGAGCACGGACCATCCGGCATCGTGAACGAGCGTGACCACGGCAAAGGCGGATACCGACAGCTGCATGGCGGAGTAGGCAAAGCCAAGCGCGCTCAGCGCGCGCAATTTCGGGTTTCTCCAGATGATCGTCTGCTCGTCCAGGAAACCGCTGCGAAACGAGGTGGGCTTGCGGGATGCGACGGGTTCCGCCGCATGCGTCGCCATCATCAGCAGGGAGACGAGAAACGGAAGTGCTGCGCCGACCAGGAGCGCTGCATGCCAGCCGAGCCTGGCCGAGAGATAGGGGAAGAGGAAGCTGGCCAGAATGCCGCCAAGTGGGACGCCGCTCTGCTTCAGCGAGAAGACGATGTTGCGGCGTGCAGGCGGGGTGACGCGGCTCAGCATTTCGGACGCTGCGGGATTGTTGAGCCCGTAGCCGATGCCGATCAACAGCGAGCCGATCACGATCAGCCCGATCATGGCGGTGGCGATGCCGATGCAGCCGAAGATGAAGCAGCCAAGCGCTGCCTGTTCGATCCGCACCGGCCCGAAGCGCTGGACCAGCGTGCCGGCGACGGCGGACGAAATCATGCCGGAGGCGTAGATGAGGCTGATCTGGTAGCCGATCCAATGCGCGCCGATGCCGAGATCCAGCGCAACGACCGGCGCGATTGCGGTCAAGGCAAGCACGCTGGCCGTGGCGACGATCTGCACGAGAGTGGCGACGGTGAGCGTTTGAAGGAGGGACGAGGCGCGCTGCGGCGCGGCCGCTTCTGCCAGCATGTCGGACATGGAGGGACTTTCAACGAGAATGGTGACACATGGAATTTGTATATGTGCGTACTAATTGATTTCCCCTGCCTCGGCAACGCGGACGTTGCCTTTTTCGCTATGCTGGATTTCGTTTGCCTCCCATGGTGAAAACGGGTGAAGAAGACGCTGAGTGGGAGGCGAGCGAGACGGATGGGCAAAGCGCCGATGGCGACACTGGGTGAGGGCGAACCGACGGGGGTTGTGGTCGATGCCGAAGACTGGAGGCCCGAACTCGTCACGGCGCCGCTCTACATGCAGGTTGCGCACCATCTCGAAGCGCGCATCCGGCGGGGCGAATTTCCGGTCGGCTCGCTCCTGCCGACGGAAAATGAGTTGGCTGCTGCCCTTGGCGTAAGCCGCCAGACCGTCCGGCAGGCCATCGGCACATTGCGCGCGAGCGGACAGCTATCGGCCCGCAAGGGTGTCGGTACGCGCGTCGAGGCGGGGTCCAACTTCGACGGGAAGCGCTTCATCGCGCATTCGCGGTCCGAACTGTTCGAGATCGCCAGCCAGACGGAATTCGTCATCACCCATAAGGAAGAAATATCGGCGCAGGGACGGCTGGCTGTGGAGCTCGGTTGCCGGCCCGGCCGCAAGTTCCTGCATATGAGCGGGGTACGCTACCCGGCGACCCGGCAAAAGCCGTATTCGTGGAACGAGGTCTATATAGATGCGCGTCTGGCGCCTGCCGTGCGCGACCTCGCCGTCGCAAAGTCCGCGATCTTCCATCTGATCGAAGATTATACCGGCGAGAAGATCCAGGAAATACAGCAGGACATCAAGCCGCTTATCCTGACGGCTGAGATCGCGGCGCAGATCGACAGCAAGGCCGGCGATCTCGCCCTTCAGGTGACGCGCCGCTATTTCAGTGCTGGCCGCCGCCTGATCGAGTACGCCTTCCAGATTCTGCCTGCCGACCGGTTTACCTATTCGACGACGCTACGCGCCGGAAGCTGATCGGTCACAGCGCACGCACGGTTGCCGCTGCCCAGGTGCGTCCGGCACCCTGCATTCCATGAGTAAACTTTCGCCATTCTCTCCAGTGGCCGCCTCACCGCGCGCGAAAGCGACGGTATTGACCAGCGCCGCGGCAGAAGTGGAATGCAATTGCCTAAATAATATTCACGCATAAATATACAGCAATTTTACGCTGGACAGGTCTCATGAATTTTGCATTAGTTCGTACATACTGTGCGTCTTCTGCCTCTCTCGATCCTGCAAAGGAGTATCTCCATGGACATTGGCGTCTTCATTCCAATTGGAAACAATGGCTGGCTGATTTCGACGGAATCGCCGCAATACATGCCGAGCTTCGAGCTCAACAAGCAGGTGGTGCAGAAGGCGGAGGCCTATGGGCTCGATTTCGCCCTGTCGATGATCAAGCTGCGCGGCTTCGGCGGCAAGGCCGAGTTCTGGGACTACAACCTCGAATCCTTCACGCTCATGGCCAGCCTTGCCGCGGTCACCAGCAAGATCAAGCTCTTCGCCTCGACGGCCGTTCTCACCTTGCCGCCCGCGCTCGTCGCCCGCATGGCGAGCACCATCGACAGCGTCGCGCCGGGCCGCTTCGGCATCAACATCGTCTCCGGCTGGCAGATGGCCGAATACGACCAGATGGGCATGTGGCCGGGCGATGCCTATTTCGGCTATCGCTACGACTACGCCAGCGAATACGTCCACATCATGAAGGACCTCTGGGAGACCGGCGAATGCACCTTCTCCGGCAAGCATTTCACCATGAACGACTGCCGGATGAAGCCGTCGCCGCAGGGCAAGATCGAGATCGTCGCGGCAGGCCAGAGCCCGCGCGGCATGGCATTTGCCGCTGAATATGCCGATTACAACTTCGTCATGGGTGCGGGGATCAACACGCCGAAAGCCTATGCGCCCAACAACACGACACTGGTCGAAGCGGCGGCAAAGACCGGCCGCGACGTAGGCGCCTACGTGCTGTTCATGGTGATCGCCGATGAAACGGACGAGCTCGCCAAGGCGAAGTGGGAGAAATATCGCGCCGGTGCCGATGTGGACGCCCTTGCCTGGATGGCGGACCAAGGCGGACGCGACCAGACGGCGGACCCGAACTCGACGGCAAAGCACATCAATCTTCCCGAAGGCGCCGTCAACTTCAACATGGGCACCCTCGTCGGCTCCTATGCCAGCGTGGCGCAGATGCTCGACGAAGCCGGCGATGTGCCCGGCACCAAGGGCATCATGTTGACCTTCGACGATTTCCTCGTCGGTCTCGACCAGTTCGGCGAGCGTATCCAGCCCCTGATGCAGACCCGCGCGGGCGCCACGGCCATCGCAGCGGCCATCGCTGCCGAATGAGCGGCATGGCCGCGCACCAACAGATACCACCGCCGGCGACGCTCGATCCCGCAGGTATGCGGGATCCGACGCGTGCCGACGCGCCCTTTCGGACAGTGCCTGCTGTCGCGCCGCTGTCGGGACAGGATCGCTCCATCCTGCCGGACGAAACCGAGCGGTCTCTCGAAGGCTGTGCCGTGCGAGATTTGATTTCCGTCCGTCATGCAGGCGTCGGGGACCTCCTGCACGCCTATGCCGCGGGCACGATAACCCCGTCCGACGTCCTGTCCGCCCTCCGGATCGCGATCAACGAGGATGCATCCGGGCGGGACGCGATCCTCGCCCGCGTGCCGGGAGCGGACGAGGCCGCAGCGGTGAGCACCCGGCGCTGGCAGACGGGAACCGCGCGACTGCTCGAAGGCATCCCGTTCGGCATCAAGGATATCATCGACGTCGCGGGGACCCTTGTTACGTCCGGCTCGATGTTCACCGGCGACAGGATTGCCCGGGACGATGCCCCGGTGGTCGCAGCACTTCGCGCCGCCGGCGCCATCCCCTTCGTCATGACGGCAACGACCGAATTTGCCACCGGCTCTCCTTTCAATCCGCGCTATGGCCCAGTTGCCAACCCCTGGGACGCGACCCGCTGGACAGGCGGATCCTCGACCGGCTCCGGTGCCGCCCTTGCCGCGCGGCTCCTGCCGCTGGCACTTGGCACAGATACGGGTGGCTCGATCCGCGTTCCCTCCTGCTGGTGCGGCACGACGGGCCTGAAACCGAGCCGCGAGCGCGTGTCGCGCGCAGGCGTCGCGCCACTCTCCTGGACGCTCGATCATGTCGGCCCCATGGCGAGAAGCGCTGCGGACATCGCCGCGAGCTTTCCCGTCATGACCGCCCTGTTCGACGCCGGTCTGAACGCAGAGTGCGAAGGCCTCCGTCATGGCGCGGCCGATGTCGCCGGCCTGCGGATCGGCGTTCCCTGTGGCTGGTTCACGGATCAGGTGTCGTCCGATGTTCTTTTCAACTGGCGGGCGGCGCTGACCGTCTTCGAGACGCTCGGCTGCCAACTGGTGCCGATGCCGCAGATCGACGTCGAGCCCTTGCACAAAGCCGGGTGGACGATCCTGCTGTCGGAGCTTGCGACCTACCACGAGGAGCGGATCGATCACACCGCGCTGTTCGATGCGGGCCTCGTGCACCGGCTGCGGCAGGGTATGGAGATTCGCGCTTCGGACTACGGACGCGCGCTGCAGATGCGGCTTGAAGCGCAGGAGACGGTTTTGGCGGCGATGGCCGGCGTGGACCTTATGATCACGCCGGGTCTGGGCGGCGAGGCGGGGCGGCTCGACACGATGTCGGTGGATGTCGATGGCCGGCCCATTCCTTTTCAGGAGATTATCTCCCGCAACACGATGCTGTTCGATCTCACCGGCTTTCCGGCGCTGATGCTGCCCTCCGGTGTTGGGAAACACGGCCTTCCCACGGGTATCCAGCTCGTCGGGCGGCCGTTGGATGACGGTCTCTGCCTGCGCGCCGGCGTCGCTTTTCAGGCGGCGACCGACCATCACGGGGCGTTGCCTCCTCGACTGGAAGTGTTCGTATAATGCCCTTTGACGAAGGGATGGTAACGCACGGAGCAACCAAGATGTCCGCCGACGATCTGCTCGATAACTACCGGAAAGCCTATGACAACAGGATCGGCTTCGGACGCAAGCCGGCCTTGGTCCTGGTCGATTTCGTCCAGGCCTATTTCGAACCGGACAGCCCGCTCTATGCCGGGGTCGATGCTGCATTGGCAAGCGCGCTACGCATTCGCGAACGCGCCCGGTCGAAAGGCATTCCCGTCATTCTGACCGGTGTCGTTCTTCATCCGAGCGGTGCCGATGGCGGCCGGTTTTTCCAGAAAGCCAAGCCGCTGGCCTGCTTCACCGCCGGAAACCCGCTCGGCCGCTGGCCGAACGGGCTCATGCCCGAAAGCGACGAATTCATCGTCACCAAGCAGTATCCAAGCGCCTTCTTCGGCACCTCGCTCGCGCCGCTTCTGACGTCCATGGGCGTCGATAACGTGGTGCTCACGGGACTGACAACCAGCGGCTGCGTGCGTGCATCCTGCGTCGATGCCATGTCGCACGGGTTCATCACGACCGTGGTCCGCGATGCCTGCGGCGACCGCCACCCCGCACCCCACGAGGCCAACCTCTTCGACATGAACGCAAAATACGCCGACGTCGTCTCCGAAGCGGACATTCTTGCGCATTTCGACGGTCTTTCGTGAGAAGGGCTTCTCCTGGGAGAAACCACCGGTCCGGTGCCAAGCTGAAATCGTGATAGCCATGGGGAAAATGCTGCTTCGAGTGTCTGCAGCCGCGACAGAGCGCGCAATACGCAAGCCAGATCCCATGACATTATCTCCGTCACGGCACACCCCTCTCGAGCAGGGCGATCTCGGAACCGAAGTCACCGGCCGTGACGTCGGATAGCGGTGGCTGCCCGTGGTGTCCGATGTTCACGGTGTCCGGAGGCAAGCAGCGTGACTGGGCGCAGATGCTGTCCGGTCTGCGGCGCGGTCACGCCGCCATCGTCGTCGTACCGTAGGTGATGCCCTTCTCCTTCAGCCAGCGGCGATAGGCGATGGACGAGGCGTCGGCGCGCGTCGGGATCTCCGCGCGGGGCTCCATCGGCAAAAGGAGAGGACGCTGGTTCTCGAGGATGATCCGGTCCTGCAGGAAGATCAGTTGCTGGAACTGCACAAGCTCCGCGGTGGTCGAGACGTCGTCGATCAGGAACATCACCGGATGGGCGATGCAGCGATCGGGATCGAGCGGCTGGACGAACAGGCAGATCACGTCCCAGCGGTTGGCGGCATTCGGGCAGGTCTTGTAAAGCAGCGTCGCAAACGGAGTCATGACCCGGTAGATATAGTCGGTCATGATGCCGGATGTGGCAGACAGCGCTGCCTGCGGCTGAAAGAACTGGCAGTTGGTCGCCCAGACCTCGTCCACGTCGCGCCGGATCTCGGCATTGTAATGCAGCACCTCCGTGTGCGGTTCGGCGCCGAGAATATCCGTGTGGACGAAGGGAAAATGCGCCATATCGAGGAAATTCTCCACGATGCGCAAGCCGGAGGCGTGCACCGCCACGGTGCCGCAATTGACCACGCGCCGGTCCGCCTCGTCGGCCTCGGGCAGCGAGAACAGTCCGCCGGCCGGGGTGCCGGGCGTCGCCCAGAGCAGGCCGAAGCGGCGGATTGTCGGCAGCGGATCGTTGCGGCCCTCCGCCATGACGGTGATGGTGCCATCGCCTGTGCGCGTGACCGCGAGGTCCGTGCCGAGAAGCCGGCTCGTGGTCGTGCCGCAGGGCAGGTCCGCCTCGGTCGCCAGCGGATACCATTGATCGAGCGCGGCCTTGTCCGAACAGGTGTTCATGCGACGCCTCCTATTGGTCGTGGATCCGGTTCATCACGGTCTGATGCCCGGCCGTTCGTCTGTCGATACTCGGACACTATAGCCTGAACGGCCGGCGTGCGAACAGCGCCGCTAAAGGTCGCGACATGGACGATGTCTTTCACGGGTGGCGTGGACATCGGCAGTCTCCAGTCTCCAGTCTCCAGTCACCGGACATCGCGATAATAGGGCAGGCCGAGGGCGGCGGGGGCGGCCATGATGCGGCGCATACGCTGAAAGGCGAGCACCGGCACGATGATGAAGGCCACGGTGCCGAGATAGGGCAGCATGGAGAGGAAGGCAGGCGCCACCGGCCAGCCCCGCGCCTGCCCGACGAAGCCGAGCGCGGTGATGAAGCCGAACAGGAGGCCCGACAGCACGGCCGGGATCGGCCGGTAACCCGCAAAGATCACCAGCGCCACGGCGATCCAGCCGCGACCGGCCACCACGCCGTCCGACCAGGAGGGTACGAAGGTCAGGGTCAGATAAGCTCCGGCGCCCGCCGCAAGCGCCGAGCCGGCGGTGACATAGGCAAAGCGGATCAGCGTCACGGGAATGCCCGCCGCATCGGCCGCTGCCGGGTTCTCGCCGACGGCGCGCAGGTTCAGCCCGTGGCGGGTCCGGAACATCAGGATGGACAGCCCGACCGGCAGGATGATGTAGATCAGGTAGACGAGGATGTTCTGCGAGAAGAACGCCTTGCCGAGAACGGGGAGGGTGCTGAAGATCGGCACCTCGACGCCCGGAAAGACGGCGCGGGCCGGCATGCCGGAATAGGCGCGGCCGATAGTGGAGGCGAGACCGCTGCCCATCAACGTCAGGGCGAGCCCGCATAGCACCTGGTTCGCGCGCAGGATAACGGTCGCAAAGGCAAACACCATGCCGAACAGCGCGCCGACGGCCAGCGCTGCCATAAAGCCGATGCTGGGTGAAGGCACGGCGGCGACAGTGGCGATCGCGGTCAGCGCGCCCATCGCCATCAGACCCTCGACACCCAGATTGACGACGCCGACCCGCTCGGCCAGCACCTCGCCGAGAGCTGCCAGCGCCAGAACGCCGCCTGCGAGGAATGCCGTGGTGAAGAGGCCGGTGAGAAGATCCATCGTCTGCTCCTTCACGCCGTGTCGCGCGTGATGCGGTAATGGGCGAGTTCGTCACCGATGGCGGTGAGAAACAGGATGAGCCCGGTGATCGCCAGCACCGCCGAGGTCGTCAGCCCCTGGGTCTGCAGGATGATGCCGGAGTTGAGGATGAAGGCCATCAGCGCGGCGGAAAAGACGACGCCGATGGCGGAGGAGCGTGCGAGCACGGCGACCATGATGCCGAGATAGCCGTAATTGTTGGAAATGCCGCCCTGCAACCGGTGAACCGTTCCCGCCACCTCCAGCATGCCGGCAAGGCCGGCGATCGCGCCCGACAGCAGCATGACGACGATCAAGTGTCGGCGCACCGGGATCCCCGCATATTTTGCCGCCGACGGGTTGGAGCCGACGAGGCGCACCTCGTAGCCCCAGCGCGAAAAGGCGAGACACAGGCCGACCGCGACGGCGACCAGAACCGCGATGGGCAGGCCCCAGTGAACCGAGCCCCAGAATTCGGGGATTTCAGCGGACATGCGCGGCGTCGCGGAATTGGCGGTGCGGTCGCGCCAGACGCTGGTGGAGACGTAGAAGACGAGGAGGATGGCGACGAAGTTGAGGAGCAGCGTGGTGATCAGTTCGTTGACATTGGCATAGGCGCGGGCCAGCGTCGGGATCAGGATCCACAGCGCGCCGCCCAGCAGCCCCGCCGCGAACATGGCGGGAAGGGTGAAAGCCGGCGGGCCGGGCACGAACAGGCCGACCACCGCCGCCCCGAAGGCGCCGGCATAGAACTGGCCTTCGGCGCCGATATTCCAGGCGCCGATCTGTTGGGCGACGGCGACCGACAGGCCGGTCAGGATCAGCGGCGTGACGAGCAGCGCCAGATCCTCCAGGCCGAAACTAGAACTGAAGCTCGCGGAGATCACTTGCCAGCCGAGGTCGAGCGGATCGGCCCCGGTCGCCGCCAGGATGAGACCTGCGACGGCGAGGGCCAGCAGGATGGCGGCAGCACGCGCCGCAAAGGCGACGCCGGACGAGGCGGAGGGGATGCGCTGGAAGCGGAAGGTGGCCATGTCAGGCAGCTCCGGGGATGCGCATGCGGCCGCCCATCATCAGGCCGATCTCGTCGATATCGGTCCTGTCGTTGTCGAGGATGCCCATGATCTTTCCCTCGTAGAGAACGGCAATGCGGTCCGACAGGTTGAGCAGCTCTTCCAACTCTTCGGAAATGAGGACGATGCCGGCGCCGGCATCGCGCAGCTCGACGATGTAACGCAGCATGGTGTTGATCGCGCCGACGTCGAGGCCGCGGCTCGGATAGGCTGCGACGAGCACCTTGCTGGCGATGCGGATCTCGCGCCGCGCTACGAGCCGCTGCTGGTTTCCGCCTGAAAGGTTTCGCACGGGCATGCCGAAATCCGGAATGGCGACCTCGGCGGCAGCCGCAATCTCGCGGGCGAGCACCATGGCCGCGGCCGGTCGATAGGTGCCGCCCTGCGATACCGGCGGTCGCCTGTATTCCCGCATCACGGCGTTGACGGTGATGCTGAGCGCGGGCGCAAGGCCGCTGTGCAGTCTGTCTTCGGGAATGTGGCCGATCCCGCCTTCGGCAAAGGCTGCGGGATCGCTCGCCGCAACCTCGCGGCCCTCGATCAGGATGCGCCCGGCGCTGGCAGGACGGATCCCGGTCAGCACCTGGCTCAGCTCGCGCTGCCCGTTGCCGGCAACACCCGCGATGCCCACGATCTCGCCGGCGCGGATCTCAAGCGAAATGTCGCTCAGCGCCAGATGGCCGCCGTCGCCGATGGCGGACACGTTTTCGAGGCTCACCACCGGAGTTGCCGACACCGGGCGGGCGCCCGGCGCCCGCTGGCGCATGTCGGCAAGGACGATATCGCGCCCGACCATGCGCCGCGCCAGCAGGCGGGGCGTGCAGTCGGCCGTGTTTTCGGTGGCGATCTTGCGGCCGCCGCGCAGGATCGAGACGCGGTCCGAGATCTCCAGAACCTCGTCCAGCTTGTGGCTGATGAAGATCACGGCATTGCCGGCCGCGGCGAACACCCGCAGCGCCTTGAAAAGTTCGCGTGCTTCGGCCGGCGTCAGTACCGCCGTCGGTTCGTCGAGGATCAGCACACGGGCATCGCGGGCCAGCACCCGCAGGATTTCCACGCGCTGCTGCTCGCCGGTCGAAAGGTCACTTACCCGTGCGCCGGGGCGGGTCGCCAGGTTGAACCGGGCAGCGAGCGCCTGCGTGCGCGCTTCCAGGACATGGGCGGAGGCCCGGCGCGGCGTGTCCGACCAGCCGAGATGGATGTTTTCGGCCACCGTGAAGGCCTGAACCAGCTTGAAATGCTGGTGGACCATGCCGATGCCGGCCGCGATCGCCTGCATCGGCGTCGAAAACTGCTTCGCATAGCCGTCGATGATGATCTCGCCGGCATCCGGCTGGTAGATGCCGGTGAGGATGTTCATCAGCGTCGACTTGCCGGCGCCGTTCTCGCCGAGCAGTGCGTGGATCTCGCCTGGCATGACCTCCAGATGGACATTCTCGTTGGCGACGACGCCCGGAAAATACTTGGCGATCCCCCTCAACTGCACGAGAGGCGGCGTGCCGGGAGCGGGTTGGAAACGAGGTGCGTGAGGGGATGTCGACAGGGCCGGGAACCTTGTGGGCTGTGATGGTGGACGCGGGAGCGCTTTGGCTTCGGCAAGGCGGGCGAGGCCGGTTATAGGACCCGCCCCTTCCGGACCGCTTGTCGAGAAGCATGGGGCGGGATCGTCTTCACATGGTGCGGATCTTTAAGAGGTCAGCCCCGAAACGCCCTCGACGGACCAGTCCCAATTGTACAGTTCCAGTTCGGTCATCTTCTGCCCGGCAGCGACGCGGACCGTGCCGGTGGCATCCTTGATCTCGCCCTCGAACGGCGACCAGCCCCCGATGATCTTGTCGCGCACGGCGTCGGCGGCCTTGCCGACATCGGTAGGCACCTTCTCGCCCCACGTGTCGCGGTCGACGCCGGCACCCATGGCCAGCAGCGTCTCGCTCGGCGTCCAAGTGCCGGCCAGGCGCTTGCCGACCTGATCGACATAGAACTTCTTGAAGTCGATGATGACAGAGGAGACGTAGGAATTGGGGCCGTAGCGGCGGATGTCGGTGTTCCACATCGCAGCCCAGACGCCGCGCTTTTCGGCGACCTGCAGGTAGCCGGCCTCGTCCATGATGCCGAACAGGAAGTCGCAACCATTGTCGATCAGCGCCGTGCCGGCTTGGGTCGCGGCCTGCGGATCGAACCAGGAATTGATGACGATGGTCTGGAGTGTCGCCTGAGGATTGACGGTGCGCGCACCCATCAGGAAGGCGTTTGTGGAGGCGTAGACGGACGCCACCGGGAAGGATGCGACGTAGCCGAGCTTGCCCGTCTTCGACAGGTGGCCGGCGGCCACGCCCAGCACATAGGTTGGATACCAGTGGGCAAGGTAGTACCAGCCCAGATTGTCCATGGTGATGTGGCCGTTGCATTCCAGGAACGCCACGTCCGTGGCGCGTTTGACGACCTCGTGCAGGAAGTCGCCGTTCGACGACGTGTCGAAGATCAGGTTGGCGCCTTCCGAGACGAACTGC
Source organism: Rhizobium sp. 9140 (assembly GCF_900067135.1). Lineage (NCBI taxonomy): Bacteria > Pseudomonadati > Pseudomonadota > Alphaproteobacteria > Hyphomicrobiales > Rhizobiaceae > Rhizobium > Rhizobium sp. 9140. The sequence continues at coordinate 1,118,033 of NZ_FJUR01000002.1, forward strand.
CGATAGGTGCGCGTCGCATCGGCGGAATAGGGAATGTTCTCGACTTCGAGGATCTTCTTGAGCTTCGGATAGGCTTCCTTGACGGCCAGCAGACCCTGATGGTGCGACCAGGTCCAGCCCTCGTCGGAAATGGGACCGACATGACCGAAGCCGATCACGGCGTCTTCTTCGGCAATAGCCGGAAGCGCGGTCGCCGCTAACGCCTGGCGGGCAAAGCCGGCCGGCAGCATCAGCGAGGCTGCTCCGACCGCGCTCATATTCAAGAAGCCGCGGCGGGAAAGTGTACGCAGGTCGATCATGGCATCCCCTTCAGGTCGTTCTCTTGAGCGACGTCGCGCCCAGCCTTGTTCTGAAGCAACTCGCGTGCCAGTTGGCGCTTCCCTGCGGATCCCGCATCTGCAATGCGCCGGCCAACATAGGAAATTCGAGGAGAAGGCACGGACCTGACGCAAGTTTCCCCAGTCCTGTCGTGCCGCAAAGCCTTTCGGCGTTGGGAAACCCAGCCTCAAGAGGCAGGGTTGTTCGGTATCAACGAGTTTTTCACAGCAAGGCCGATGTGTAAAAGGCAACACCGGATCGGTGCGGGCGACTTGAATACTGCGGCGAAAAATGCCTAGAATGCCCAAAAGAAAGACGTGCAATCTTTTTATGCAGTCTGGTGAAATTTGGGGCTTCGAGGATTGGTTTTGCAAGGGATGGGACGCCGATGTCGGAGGTGAGCACTGCGGCGCGGTTTACGTTTCGCGGGCGGATGGTGTGCGGAAGTTTCACCGAATTCGCGCTGCACCGCGCCCGGCGGCTGGATATCGAGATCGATGTCGGCGCCTGCGATGCGGATGCGGCCACCTTCCGCGTCCGGGGTCAGGACGACCTCGTCGATGCCTTCGAAATGGCCTGCAGCCTCGGGCCTGAAGATTGCATCGTCCTCGATGTCGAACGGAGTTGAGCGCATGAACGGGAGCGGCACATGAAACTGGAAGAGGGGTGGGTGCCGGTCGCCCTGTCGTCGTCGATCGAGGCGGGAACCTCGGCGGGCACCGTCGTCTTCGGCAGCGAGATCGTCGTCTGGCGCGACACCGGCGGCACGGCGCATGTCTGGGAGGATCGCTGCCCGCATCGCGGCATGCGCCTGTCGTTCGGCTTCGTGCGCGGCGACCACATCGCCTGTCTTTACCACGGCTGGCAGTACGACGCGGCCGGACAGTGTCGCTATATCCCGGCCCATCCGAAGCTCGACGTGCCGCAGACCATCAAGGTACCGCTCTACCGGGTCGCGGAAACATACGGCATCGTCTGGGCGACCGCCTCTGCGGATGCGCTTCTGCCGGATTTTGGGGCGGATAAAGGCTTCGCCCCGGTGCGTAGCATCTCGATCGACTGTGCAGCGTCCGCTGTCTTGGCGGTATTGGGGCTCGAAGGTCCCGCGGCGGTAATCACAGTGGATGGAGACACGCTGTTGGTGGCTGTGCAGGCGGTCATTTCTGAACGCACATGCGCCCATGTCGTCCTCCTCGGCGCGGAGCCCCATCCGGTCGCGCGGCAGAAGCATCATGCGCGCTGGGCGGAAGCGTTGCGCTTCCGGCTGGAAACCACGAGCGAGGTGGCCTGATGGCGCAGCCGACGCTCTACCATTACGAACTGGACGAGGCGAGCTATCGCGTCCGCCTGCTGCTGTCGTTGCTCCGGCGCGACGTCGATCCGGTCGCAGTCGATATGTTTCCCGGGCAGGAGCATGTGAAGCCGACCATGCTGGCGCTCAATCCGCAGGGCACGCTGCCGGTTCTCAAACACGACGGGCTTGTTCTGCACGGCACGGCAGCGATCCTGATGTATCTTGCCAAGGCCTACGACCCGGCGAGCCGCTTTCTGCCGGAGGCGCCGGCCGAATTCGGCGCCGTCGTTACTTGGCTCGGCTTTTCCGAAACCGCGCTCGCACCGGCGTTCCAGGCGCGGCTGAACGCGATGTTCGCAACTCCCGGCGATGCGGACGCCTTGCGTCGACGTGCACGCGCGGCATTCCGTACCATGGACGACCACATGACGATGCGGCATTTCGACGGGCAGGACTGGTTCTGTGGCGATGGGGCCACCCTTGCCGACATCGCCCTCTTTCCCTCTTTTGCCCTCAGCCGCGACTACGGCATCGATCATGACGCGTTCCCCGCCTTGCGCCGCTGGATACGCCGCGTCCGCGCGCTCGACGGCTTCATCACGATGCCGGGCATCCCGGATTATCATTAGGGCTGGACGATCGTGAGGATCGGCCGGTTCTGCGGGAGAAAAGACAGACAGACCAACCCGTCACGCTCATCTCAACCCGTTCCCGGAGATCGCCATGCAGCCTCTCACCCGCTTTTCTGTCCAGCCACTCTCCACAATGACGCGCAGACTTGCCGATGTCGCGTCCGGGCGCCGCGATCCCGATCTCGTCATCGGGGATGCGCGGGTGCTCTCCACGTATTCCGAGCGGATCCTGCCCGAGCGGGAGATCTGGATCTCGGGTGGACGCATCGCCGCCATCAAACCCGCGGGAAGTCACAAAGGCGCGGCGAGGCGTTACGATGCGCGGGGCGGCATTCTCGCGCCGGGGCTGGTCGATCCGCATATCCATATCGAATCCAGCATGGTCACGGCCTGCGCCTATGCCGAGGCGGCGCTTCTCAACGGCACGACGACGATCTTCTGCGACAGCCACGAGATCGGTAATGTCATGGACGTGGCGGGTGTGGAGGCGATGCTGGAGGATGCGCGCCATGCGCCCTTGTCGATCTTCCTCACCGTTCCGAGCACGGTTCCCGCCACTTCGCCCGAGCTTGAAACCGCCGGCGGCGACCTGACGCCGGGCAAGATCGCCGCGCTGTTCGATGCATGGCCGGAAGCTGTGGCCCTCGGCGAGAAGATGGATTTCGTGCCCGTCGCCATGGGCGACGAGCGCGCCCATGCCATCCTGGCGGCGGCGCTCTCGCGCGGCCGGCCGGTCTCCGGCCATGTCTATGGCCGCGAATTCGTCGCCGCCTATGCCGCCTCCGGTGTCACCGACACCCACGAAGCCATCGACCGGGAGATCGCCGACGACTTGCTGGAGGCCGGGTTATGGCTGTTCCTGCGCGGCGGCCCGCCGACCACCGCCTGGCACTCCCTGCCGCATGCGATCCGCGCTATCACCGAGCTTGGCGCGTCCCACAAACGCGTCGCCGTCTGCACCGACGACCGTGATGCCGACGACCTCCTGTACTTCGGGCTCGACTGGGTGGTGCGCGAAGCGGTGAAGGCCGGCATGACGCCCGAACAGGCCTGGTCGATGGGCTCGCTGCATGGCGCCACCCGCTTCGGCATGGACGGCGAGATCGGCGGCATGGGCGGCGGGCGCCGCGCCGACCTCGTGCTTCTGAGCGACGATCTCGCCCCGATCAGCACCTGGTATGGCGGCGAACTGGTGGTCGACCAGCGGTCGATCACCCCCGTGCTGGAGGAGACCCTGTCGCGCCCCTACCGCTATCCGGACGCCGCCTATAGCACCGTGAAACTGCCCAAGGGCCTGAAGCTCACGCCCGATCTGCCGACCGAGACGGTGATCGCCCACACGATCCGCACGGAACTGCCCGGCATCATGCTCGGCCATGTCCCCGTCGAACTCGAACCCGCCAACGACTGGCAGTCCCATTTCGACCGCCATGGCCTCTGCTTCGTCACCGTGGTGGAGCGGCACGGCAAATCGGACGGGAATGTCGGTCATGGCCTGCTCAGCAATTTCAGCCTCAAGCGTGGTGCGGTCGCCTCCTCGGTCGGCCATGACAGCCACAACATCATCGTCGCCGGTGCCAGCGAGGCCGACATGCAGGTGGCGCTGGACGCGATTGCGGCTGTGCAGGGCGGGGTCTGCGTCGTCATGGACGGGGTGGTGACCGCCATGGTGGAACTGCCGGTCGCGGGGCTTCTCTCCGATAAGCGTGTCCATGCGGTGGCGGAAGAGGTGAAACGTCTGAAAATAGAATGGGAAAAGGCCGGCTGCACCATTCCCTATATGGGTTTCAACCTCATTCCCTTGTCGGTCATTCCGGAAATCCGCATCACCGACAAGGGCAATGTACTGGTGCCGCAGATGGCGCTGCAGCCTCTGTTCGAGCCGGTCTAATGGACCCCTACCGGCTCGGCCTCGTCGCCATCCGTATCCATTATTTCCAGCTGGTGGCACGGCTGGGCTCGATGCGGCAAGCCGCCCAGATGCTCAATGTCGCGCCCTCCTCGGTCAGCCGCATCATCAAGCAGCTGGAAGAGGAACTCGGCCTGCCGCTGTTCGAGCGGGTGCGCCAGCGGCTGAAGTTGACGAGCGCCGGCGAGTTGATGCTCTACCACGCCCGCCAGAGCTTTTCCGAGCTCGACCGCGCCTGCAACGAGATCAACGAACTGCATGGCCTGCATCGGGGTACGGTGTCGGTGGCGATTATCGAAAGCGTGTCGCGCGGGCTGATGCCGGAGGCGCTCGAGGCCTTCTGGCGATCGCATCCCGGCATCGCCGTCGATGTGCGGGTGATGAGTTCTCAGCAGGTGGCCAATGCCGTGGCCGAAGGCGAATGCGATCTCGGCCTCGTCTTCGATATCCGGGTGCCGCGCAATGTGCGCCGTATCGGCATGGTGTCGCTGCCGCTCGGCGTGGTCACCCGGCCCAACCACCGGCTGGCCGGAAAGGCCGACCTGCGCATGTCCGACCTCGCCGGCGAGCGTGTGATCCTGTCGGATGCGAGCCTGACGCTCGGCGCCTGGGTGGAGGAGGCCTTCGGGCGCACCTTTGCCGAGTTGAACCAGCGCGCCCGCACCAATTCCATTGCGCTGATGACGGACCTTGCCAAGCGCGATCTCGGGCTCGTGCTCCAGACCCGCGTCGGCATCGAGCAGGATATTGCCGAGAGCACCCTGGGCTTCGTGCCGCTGCGCGATCCGAAGCTGTCGCTGCGCAAGCTCATGCTGCTTTCGCGCACCGAAAAGGAAATGTCGCCGGCCTCCTCTGCGCTCGGCCGCGTGCTCGGAGGACATCTCGACCGCCTGCGCGACGCCACCGGGGAAGCTGGGTGAGATGTTGCGTTGAGCGCACCGCTTCGTAACGAAATCAAGGACTATTCGGAACACCGCGTTCTTGCCACCCTACTCCTCTCGAAAGGATGCATCATGAAGCAATCGGCCGTCGATGCGGTGATCCGTGGGTTGAAGAAGGCGGGCGTCAGCATCGTCTGCTATCTGCCGGACTCGCTGTTCAAGGAACTCTACCCGGCGCTTGACGCCGACCCCGACATCCGCACCATCCGCGTCACCAACGAGGGCGAGGGCGCGGCCATCTGCGGCGGCGTATTCCTGTCGGGCAAGCGCGCCGCGCTGGTGATGGAAAATTCCGGCCTGCGCGCCGCCGTCGAACCGCTCGCCCGCATGGGTCTGGGAGCCGGCATTCCGGTCGTCATGCTCATGAGCTATCGCGGCGAGTTGGGCGAGAACAACTGGTGGGCGATCCCCCACGGCATCACCATGGAGCCGGTGCTTGACGCGCTGCGCATTCCCTTCCGCGTGGTGCGCGAGGAAGACGCCATCGAGCGGGCGATCGTCGATGCCTATCATTGGTCCTATGCCGGTTACTACCATTCGGCGATCGCGCTTGGCGGGGAGATCGTGCGATGAAGCGTTTCGACTGCATGACGGCGCTTGCCGCCCGGCTGAAGGACGAATTGGTAATCCTGTCGCTCGGCGGCAGCGTCGACGAGTGGTACAATGCCGCCCCGCACATGCGCACGGCGAGCCTGTTCCAGCAGCAGCTCGGCTGCGTCACGCCGCAGGCCTTCGGGCTCGCCGCCGGCCTGCCGCACCGGCGGGTGGTCTCGCTCGATACCGATGGTGGCATGATGTTCAACCTCGGCATTCTGGCGACCCTCGGCAACGAGCAGCCGAAGAACCTGTTCGTCGTCGTCTGGGACAACGAGTGCTACCAGTCGATCGGCGGCCCTCCGACTCACACGGCCTTCGGCCGCGTCGACATCGCCGCCATCGCGCGCGGCTGCGGCGTGGACAATGCGTTTACCGCCCGAACGGTGGAAGAATTCGACGCCCATTGCCAGGCCGGCCTGTCTTCCGACGTGCCCTATCTGGTCGTCGCCAAGGTGGCCGGCAGCGTGCAGCCGGACATCCGGCGCAAGCATAGCGACGGGCGTGAGGACAAGTATATCTTCGTGCGCCATGTGGAGGCCAGCGAAAGCGTGGTCATCATGGGGCCGAGCGAGCACAACTAGACCATGGCGCACCCGACCATCATGCTCGTCCGCACGCTTGCTCCCGCTTACGACTATATCGTCGTCGGCTCGGGTTCGGGCGGCTGTGCCGTGGCGCGCCGGCTGGTCGAGGGGTCGGATGCGACCGTGCTCCTGATCGAGGCCGGGCAGGCCGGTTTCGATGTCGCGGCGCTGGACGATCCCGCCGCCTGGGCGCCGCTGGGGCGTGGCACCTACGACTGGGGTTACGATTACGCGCCGACGGACCGGGTGAACGGGCGGACGATCGGCATTCCGCGCGGCAAGGTGCTGGGTGGCTCGTCGGCGATCAATGCCATGATGTGGTATCGCGGCCATCCGATGGACTACGACGCGTGGGAAGAGGCCGGATGCGAGGGTTGGTCCTTTGCCGAGGTGCTGCCCTTCTTCAAGCGCGCGGAGGACTGGGAGGACGGCGAGACAGCGCTGCGAGGCGCTGGAGGCCCCCTGCGCATCGAGCGCGGCGCGCCCGTTCATCCGGTCGCCGGCGCTATGCTGGGCGGCGCGGCGGAGCTCGGCATTCCGGTCATCGACGATCCGAACGGGCCTGATAACGAAGGGGCGGCGATCGCCAATTTCAATATTTCGGGCGGCAAGCGCTGGAGTTCGGCGACGGGCTATCTCCGGCCGATCCTTGCGCACCCGCGCCTGACGGTGCTGACCGGGTCGCTCGCGGTCCGTCTCGGCTTCGCGCACGGCCGCTGCGTCGGCGTTCATCATCTGGTCGAAGGGCGCCTGTGCGAGACGCGCGCCACCAAGCAGGTCGTACTCGCACTCGGCGCCATCGACACGCCGCGCCTCCTCATGCAATCGGGCATCGGCGATCCGGCGGAGCTCTCCCGGCTCGGCGTGGATGTCCTCGCCGCGCTGCCCGGCGTCGGGCGCAATTTGCAGGATCATCCGCTGGTCCAGTCCTGCGTGTTCCGGGCGAGGCAACCGCTGGGGCCGGTCGTCGGCAATGGCGGCGGGACCATGATCAACTGGAAATCGTCGGCCGCCCTGCCGCAGGCGGACCTTCATGCCTTTCCGATCCAGGGCAACGGTGCGGAGGCGCGCATTCGTGAGCTTCACGACCTCTCCGGCGAGGTCTTCTCCATCGGCTGCGGCCTGATGCGTTCCAAAAGCATCGGTCATCTGCGGTTGCTCGGTGCCGAGCCCGGCGCTCGGATGGAGATCCAGCCGAATTACCTGGCTGAACAGGCCGATCTCGATGCGCTGGTCATCTCGGTGGAAACCGTGTTGGACCTCGTGCAGACCCGCGCCTATGCCGACTGGTTCGGTGGCCATCTCGCGCCGATCCCAAGGCTCTCTCGCCGCGAGATCGTCGCTTATATCCGCAATGCCTGCTCGACCTTCTTCCACGTCTGCGGCACCTGCGCCATGGGCGCGGGCGAGATGGCGGTGACGGACGGCCGCCTGCGGGTGCGGGGCGTCGAGGGCCTGACCATCGCGGATGCCTCGGTGATCCCGATCATTCCCACCTGCAACACCCATGCACCGGTCACGATGATCGGCGAACGCGCGGCCGACTTTCTGCTGCGAGCGGCGTGAGACCCATGACTGACAGACCCTCAACCGGAACGGGACAGAGAATGGCAACGGACAAGCAGATCATCGCCGGCGACACGCTCCTGACCATGGACGCCGCAAACAGAGTGATTGCGGGTGGCGCCGTGTTGATCGAGGACGGCCGCATCCTGGCCGTAGGGCCGGTGGATACGTTGACAGCCGTCAACGCCCAGGTGCCGGTCAAGAGGATGACGAACTGCCTGCTGATGCCCGGCCTCGTCAATGCGCACGCCCATTCCGGATTTCTCCGCGGGACCGCCGAACATCTGCCGGTCTGGGACTGGCTGACCCTGCACATCAACCCCATGCACCGCATGCTGCGCCCGGAGGAAGCCGAGGCGGCTTCCTTTCTCTGCTACGCGGAATCCGTGCTCGGCGGCACGACGACAGTGGTCGACATGTGGCGCTTCATGGAGGGAAGTGCGCGTGCGGCGGAGATCGTCGGTAACCGGCTGGTGGCGGTTCCCTATGTCGGCGAACACCCGGATTACGACTATTTCGACACGCTCGATATGAATGAGGCTATGCTTCAGACATGGCACCGCAAGGCCGGCGGCCGCGTCAATGTCTGGGTCGGGCTGGAGCATCTGTTCTATGCGGACGAAGCCGGCCAGCAGCGCGCCATCGACCTTGCGAAACGCTACGATACCGGTTTCCACACCCATTGCAGCGAGGCACAGATCGAGCTTGCGGAATTCGACAGGCGTTATGGCAAGCGCCCGATGTTCGCCCTGAAGGAGCTCGGCTTCTTCGAGGCGCCGCGCACCATGATCGCCCACGGCGTCTGGCTCGATGCGTCCGAAATCGACCTGATCTCGAACCATGCCGTCTCCGTCGCCCACAATCCGGTGAGCAATATGAAGCTGGCAAGCGGCATCGCGCTGGTGGCCGATATGCTCGCCGCGGGCGTGCCGGTCGGCATCGGCACGGACGGCGAGAAGGAGAACAACAATTTCGATATGTTCGAGGAGATGAAGGTGACCTCCCTCCTCGGCAAGCTGAAAGACCTCGACGCCGCCGCGATGGACAGCTGGGACGTGCTGCGCATGGCGACGATCACTGGCGCGCGGGCCATTGGGCTTGACCACGAGATCGGATCGCTGGAAGCCGGCAAGCGCGCCGACCTGATCGCCGTGCGCACCGACACGCCGCGCATGACGCCGGTCTTTTCCGACGGTCCCTATTTCAACCTGCAGCACAATCTGGTCCACGCCGTGCGCGGCGGCGATGTCCGCCTGACCATGGTGGACGGCAGGATCCTGGCTGAGGACGGTGTGCTGAAAACCGCCGACCTCGACCACATCATCGCCGACATCCACCGCCTCGCTCCACCCCATTTCGCCCGCCGTGCAGCCTGGCTCGCGGAGAACAGCGAAGGCACGGCGCAGTGGACGAAAGCGGGGCAATGACGGGACCGGCCGCCGGTTGCGGAGCATTCCGAACACCGGCAAAGGGCAATGGAGCGAGACAGGTGGCAAAGACGACCGACAGTGCAGCGCTCGATGAATGGTATGCGGTCGAAACAGCGGCCGACATGGGGACCGCGCCCGTTTTCACCCGTCTGCTCGGGCAGGACATCATTGTGTCGCGCGGCGCCGATGGCGTCACCGTCCGCGAGGCGCCTGCCGGCCCGCCGCTGCCGGTGCGGGAGAAATACGGTTGCGTGTGGACGACGCTCGGCACGCCGCGTCGGGACATTTTCGATATTTCGGAGGCGCTGGAGACCGATCGCCGGTTCGTGCCCTGCGGCTGGGTGACAATGCGTGCCTCCGGCTTGCGGGTGGTGGAGAACTTTCTCGACATGGCGCATTTCCCCTTCGTCCATGCCGATATTCTGGGCGCCGAGCCGAACACGGAGGTGCCGAGCTACCTCAGCGAGATCCGCCGCGACGTGGACGAGGTGTGGGCGACCAACTGCACCTTCTTCCAGCCGCGCATCGCCGCCACCGAGAGCGAGGGTGGCTTCGTGCAGCTAACCTACCGGGTGCCGATGCCCTTCGTGGTCATGCTCTACCGCGTCTGTCCCACGGCCCCCGACCGGCTCGACGCCATCGCGTTGTTTATCCAGCCGATCGAGGAGGATCTCTGCCGGGCACAGCCGGTCATGTATCTGGTGGATACCGCTTCCACCCAGACCTCGCTTCTGCATTTCGAGCAGGTGATTTTCCTGCAGGACCGCATCATCGTAGAGAACCAGCGCCCGCTGCTCCTGCCGATGGAGCCCCGGCGGGAAATTCCGACCCGCGCCGATTCCTCCTCCATCGCTTATCGCCGCTGGCTGAAGGAAAAGGGCCTGCGCTTCGGCACCGTTGCCGGGGCAGGGTGACGATGGCCGATCGCCCGCACTCCCGTCCCCTCGAGGTCCTGCACCCGGCCAGCGTTCAGGACGCGCTCGACCTGCTTCATGGCGACGCGCGTCTCGTTGCCGGCGGCACGGCGCTGCAACTGGAGTGGGCGCGCGGCCTGCCCAAACCGGCACGGCTGATCGACCTCGGCCGCATTCCCGGCCTCAAGGGGATCACGGGGGATGCGGCAGGCCTGCGGATCGGGGCGTTGTCGCCGCTCGGCCTTCTTTGCTCCAGCGAGCGCGTGGCGCATCACCTGCCGATGCTGCAAGCCGCCGCCCGCACGGTGGCCGGGCCTGCGGTGCGCAACCTTGCCACGGTCGGCGGCAACATTGTCGCCCGCACCGGCTGCCTCCTGCCGGCGCTACTGGCGCTGGACGCGACGCTTGAGGTAACGGGCAGAGACGGGCGCTTGCGCGAGCCCCTGTCCGGCTGGCTTCGCCGCCCGGCCGATCCGGCCGAGGTGCTGGAGGCAGTACATCTGCCGGTGCCGGATCCACAGAGCCACTGGACGCAGCGCAAGATCGGCCTGCGCGCTGCCTTCACGCCCAGCGTCATCGGTATCGCGGGACGTTTCGATTGCCATGACGGCACCGTCGTCGCGGCGCGCCTCGCGGTCGGCGGCGGCATCGTCGTGCCGCGCAGGCTGTATGAGATCGAGCGGCGGCTCACAGGACAGGATGCCGCCGGGATCGACTGGCCGGCGCTGCGCTCCGCGCTGATCGCCGCGATCGATGCGCCGGACGATGCGTTCCGGTCGGGGCGGTACAGGCGGATGGTTGCGGCCAATGCGCTGGTGCAGGGCTTGCGGGATGCCGGACGGTCCCGCCCGGACGAGGGTCTGGTGCCCGAGAGATTGGCAGGACTGGGGACGCCGCGCACGTCAACGGAAATCCGCCTGACCCGAAAGGATCAGGCGCACCGCTGGCACGTCCGGCCCGATATGGAACCCAAGGTGTCTGGGACCCTGTCATACCTCACGGACCGGCGGGAGCCAGGCATGCTGGTCGGGCGGATTCTCAGGGCCGGTCGCCCGCATGCGCGCATCCTGTCGATCGATACCAGCGCGGCCGAGGCGCTGCCCGGCGTCGCGGCGGTCGTCACGCACCACGACATTCGCGGCGAGAATGCGTTCGGCATCGTGGTACAGGACCAGCCTGCCTTCTGCTTCGACAGGGTGCGCTATGTCGGCGATCCCGTGGCCGCCGTCGCGGCCGTCGATGCGGCGACGGCGGAGGCGGCGCTCGCGCTGATCCGGGTGGACTACGAAGACTTGCCCATCGTGACCGACCCCGAAGAGGCGCTGTCGGACGCAGCCCCGGCGATCCATGCGGGCGGCAACCTGCAGCGGATCCTGCATTTTTCGCGCGGCGACGTCGTGGCCGGGTTCGGGGCGGCGGCGCATGTCGTCGAGCGGCGCTACGAGACCTCGCGCCAGATGCATGGTTTCATGGAAACGGAAGGCGGCTTTGCGCGTGTCGAGCCGGACGGATCGCTCGCCGTCTTCGTTGGCGGCCAGCACGGCGCGCGCGACCGGCTGCAGCTAGCGCGCATTCTCGGGCGTCCGGAGGAAACGATCCGCGTCGTCACCAGCCCGACCGGCGGCGCTTTCGGCGGTAAGGACGAGCTGACGGTGCAGCCGGCGCTGGCCTTGCTGGCGATCAAATCCGGCAAGCCGGTGCGCCTCCAGCTTTCGCGGGCCGAGTCGGTAATATCCGGCATCAAGCGTCATCCGATGATCATCCGCATGCGCACCGCCTGCGACGCCTCCGGGCGCCTGATCGCGCAGGAGGTGGATCTGCTGGCCGATGCCGGCGCCTACGCCTCGCTCGGTCCCGGCGTGCTGGAAACCGCGCTTGAGCATGTGGCCGGTCCCTATGTGATCCCGCATGTTTCGACACGCGGGCGGCTTGCCTATACCAATAACGGTGTCTGCGGCGCCTTTCGCGGCTTCGGCGCCAACCAGATGACCTATGCGATCGAATGCCAGATGGATGCGCTGGCGGAGCTCTGCAGCCTGACGCCAGTAGAGATCCGCCGGCGGAACCTGCGCGCCCAAGGCTCACCCGGTTTTCTCGGCCAGACGGTTGCCCCGTCGGAGCGCCTCGCAGATATGCTGGAGGCCGCCGCCGCCAGCCCGCTTTGGGACGATCCCGGACCCGGAGATGGCGAGGAGGTAATCGGCACGGGCATGGCGCTGAACTATCAGGGCAATGGGCTCGGCTCGCTGGTGCCCGATCCGGCCGGCGGGCGCCTGCGCTTGCGCGCCGACGGGCTGATCGAGGCGGCCTACGGGCTGGACGAGATGGGGCAGGGGCTGCTTACCTCCGTTCAGGCGGCCGTGTCCGCCGAGCTCGGCTGCAGCCGCGACGATATCCTGCCCGTCACCGGCGACACGGCGCTTGCCCCCGATTCCGGCTCGACCAGCGCCTCGCGCGGCGGCTATGTCGTCTGGCGGGCGGCGCGGTTGGCGGGTCCGGCGTTTTCCACCCGGCTGACGGATGCCGCCGCCCGCCTGCTCGACCGGCGCGCCGATGGCCTGAAACTGGCACCCGGTGGCATCGCCGACCGGCACAGCAACAGTGGCCGGCTGCTGATGCGCTTCCGCGACCTGGCCGAGGCGCTCGTCCCCGACGCACGGCCGTCCGTCACGGTCGCCTTCGACTTTCCAAAGACGGAGTACACGGCCGGCAACGCCCGTTACATCTTCGCCTTCGGCGCCTGCATCGTGCGCGTGGCGGTGAGCCGGATCACGGGCGCGGTCCGCGTCCTCGATATCCACCAGCACACGGCCGCAGGCCCGGTTCTCGACGTCGCAGCCTATCTCGGGCAGATGGAGGGCGGGGCGATCCAGGGGCTGGGCTTCACCCTGGTCGAGGACGCGCGGATGCTGGACGGCTCTCACGTGACCGCCAATCTCGACAGTTATATGCTGCCCGGCATCCGCGATACGGCGCGCAGCATGTCGGTCTTCGCGCTGGAAGGCCTGGATGACGGCGACGGCCTCGGCCCGCGCGGTGCCGGCGAACTCGGGATCGGTGCGATCACCCCGGCCATCGCAAACGCCGTCGGAAAGGCCATCGGCCAGGTCGCGGGCAAGACCGCCGGCAAGACGCCGCTGACGGTCCCCTTCTGTCCGGAAGGCCTTCTGGACGCGATCGGAGCACGCGTATGAGCACCTTCGCCTTCCGCCTCAACGGCGAGATGCGGTCCATCGCCACGCCGGCCGAGACGCGGCTCTCGGAGATCCTGCGCGATCAGTACCTTCAGACGGCCACCAAGGTCGCCTGCGGCATCGGGCGCTGCGGCGCCTGCACGGTGATGATGAACGGTCAGGCCGTCAATGCCTGTCTCGTCATGGCCTGGCAGCTAGAGGGGGCCGACATCGTCTCGCCGGAAGGGCTCGACGCCTTCGAGACCGCCCGGATCGTCAAGGCGGCGCTCATCGAGGAGAACGCTTTCCAGTGCGGCTATTGCGCGCCCGGTTTCCTGATGGCGCTGACTGCGCTGTTCCTCAGCCACCGACAGGCGGGAGAGCCGGAGATTCTGTCGGCGCTGGAGGGCAATCTCTGTCGCTGCACCGGCTATCATTCCATCCTGCGCGGCGCGCTTTCCGCCGCCAACCGCCTGCGTCCCGGCGCAGCAAGCGAGACCGGAGATCCCCCATGACCCTTATTCTTCGCCCGTTCAAACCCGAAAGCGAGGGCGCCAAGGCCTTTCTGTCGACACCCCGCAAACGCCTGCTGATCGGCGGTACCTGGGTTGAGGCCTCCAGCGGCGCGACGTTTCCGACCTATGATCCTGCAACCGGCGAGCCTCTGGCGGAACTGAGCGAAGCGAATGCATCGGATGTGGACGCGGCCGTCTCGGCCGCGAGAGCCGCCTTCGAAAGCGACGCCTGGCGCGGCATGACGCCGTCGGCACGCGCAAAACTGCTCTGGCGCATCGCCGATCTGATCGAGGCGAATGCGGATGCGCTGTCGGAGCTTGAAACGCTCGACCAAGGCAAATCGCTGAAGACCGGCCGTTTCGGTGAAATCCCGGCCTCGGCCGAACAGTTCCGCTATTTCGCGGGCTTTGCCACGAAAATCCTCGGCACCACCATTCCCACCTCGGTTGCCTACCAGCCGCCGGGCAAGAAGATCTTCGCCTATACGACACGCGAGCCGATCGGCGTGATAGCCGCCATCACGCCGTGGAATTCGCCGCTGCTGATGGCGGCGATGAAGCTCGCGCCAGCCCTTGCCGCCGGTTGCACCGTGGTTCTGAAGCCGGCTGAGGAAACCTCGCTCACGGCTCTTCGCCTCGGCGAACTGATGATCGAGGCCGGACTGCCGTCCGGCGTCGTCAACATTGTCACCGGTTCCGGGGAGGTCGCGGGCGCAGCGCTCGCCGCCCATCCGGACGTCGACAAGGTGGCCTTCACCGGCTCGACCGAAGTCGGCAAGCTGATCGTGGGGGCCGCGCGCGGCAATCTGAAAAAGCTCACGCTGGAACTGGGCGGCAAATCGCCGGCCATCGTCTTGGCTGACGCCGACATGGACCTCGCCGTTCCCGGCATCGCCCGCGGCATCTTCGCCAATGCCGGGCAGGTCTGTGTCGCCGGCTCGCGCGTCTATGCCCACCGCGCGGTCTACGACCGGTTGGTCCAAGGGCTGGCGCGGGAGGCAGGCAGGCTGCGTCTTGGCCACGGCCTCGACCCCGAGACCGACCTCGGGCCGCTGGTCAACCGGAAGCAGGCCGACCGGGTCGCGCGCTATGTTCGCGGCGGTGTGTCCGACGGAGCGGAGATCGTCGCAGGCGGGGTGCAGGACGGCGAGCAGCAGACCTTCTATGCGCCGACCGTCGTCACCGGCGTGCGTCCGGATATGGCCCTGATGCGCGAGGAAATTTTTGGTCCCGTTGTCGCCGTTACACCGTTCGATGAGGCAGGTGAGGCGCTCGCCTTCGCCAACGACACCCCCTATGGCCTTGCCGCCAGCGTCTGGACCGCCGACCTCAGTACCGCCCACCGCCTGTCGGCCGCCATTCGCGCCGGCACGGTCTGGATCAACTGCCACTCCTATTTCTCCCCAGAACTGCCCAAGGGCGGCCACAAGCAATCCGGCTGGGGCTATGAGAACGGCGCGCCGGGGCTGGAGAATTATCTCGAGACAAAAACGGTGTGTGCGGTGGTGTGATACCAACGGACCGGAGCTTTGGGCCTAGGGCAGGTTCGAGTGGTTATCGATTTGACGGCCGCGGGTCGTTTGCAAAGACGTTCCAGGTTTGGCAGCAGATATCGATGATCGGGGTCTGATCCCTTCAGGAGCGTCACCTTTCAGATGCAAGCGAGAAGGATGACTGAGACGAGGATCAAACCCGATCCGGAATGCCGATCTGGCCTGCGGCCGATTTTTCGGACACGAGGTTAAGCTAATCCGACCTTGGTTTCCAAATCATTTGGGCTGAGATAGCCCAGTGTCGAGTGGCGGCGCTTCGGATTGTAGAAGCGCTCGATGTAATCGAACACATCTGCTCTGGCGTCGTTCCTGCTCCTGTAGACCTTGCGAGCTGTTCTCTCCGTTTTCAGTGACGAGAAGAAGCTCTCCATCGCTGCGTTGTCCCAGACATTTCCAGAGCGGCTCATCGAGCAGGTGATGCCATGATCGCCCATGAGGCGCTGGAACTGCTCGCTTGTATATTGGCTTCCCTGATCGGAATGATGCAGGAGCGCATCTGGTTTTCGTCGACGCCAGATCGCCATGATCAGCGCATCTGTGACGAGCTGGGCCGTCATGTTGGCATTCATCGACCAGCCGACGACACGGCGTGAGAACAGGTCAATAACAGCGGCGACATACAGCCAGCCTTCTGCGGTCCAGAGTGGAGTAAGAAGCGCAGATGCGCTTCTCCTCCCCGAACCGTACGTGCACCTTTCAGCGCATACGGCTCTCCGTTCAAGCTTGGCCCATGGCCATAGCAACGTCATGGTAGTGAGACGTGACGGTACTGCGGTTCTCGATCCGGAAGATGTATGGGTTTTCCTCCGGATTGCGCCACCGGAATTGCGCCTTGGGGCTTGAGATAAGCCGGTGTAGCGCTTTTCCGACGGGTTTACCGCGTTCATTTCGACCAAACATGAGCCAGGTTTTCGCCTTGCCCGGTTCCGGGACCCTGACCCATTTCCGCATCAAGGGTTTGATGCGGGATCGGTACTTGTGTCCCAGCCAATGCGCCATTTTCCAGAACACAACATGGTCGATGCGCCGGAAGACGTACGCCGTGAAGTCGGTGAACTTGTAGAACGCCGCCCATCCCACCAATTGGCGGTTCAGGCTGGAGATCATGTCGACCGTGCTGACACTATGATTGCCGGAAAGGGTTTCGGTAAGTCTGCGAACAAACCCCTTGGCCTTTTCCTTGGGTATCGTCGTGACGACGGACATCCGTCCGTGTGCCCCTCGCTTGCGAATGATCCGGTGTCCCAGAAAGACGAAGCCGTCATTGACGTGTGTCACATGGGTCTTTTCCATGTTCAGCGCCAACTTCAACTCACCTTCCAGAAACGCCCGGCATTCCTCGCGGATTTCCTCTGCCTGAGCCCTGGTTCCTTTTACGATCACGACGAAGTCGTCAGCGTATCGGCAATAGGCAACGGCCGGTTTCCATTGCCGGTTCTCGCGAACCGTGATGGGGCGGCCCTGCTTGATGCCGAAGTTCCATGCCCATCGGTCCTTGCGAGCCTTGTCGCTCAAATATTTCGCCTCCAACCAGGCATCAAACTCGTGGAGCATGATGTTGGACAGGAGCGGTGACAGAACGCCGCCTTGCGGGACACCCTCGCTTGAGGCCGTAAACAGGCCACGGTCGATGTGGCCTGCCTTTAGGAACCGATAGAGAAGATCAACGAACCGTCCGTCCAGCACCCTTCGCCGCACGCATTTCAGAAGCAGCCGGTGATGGACCGTGTCGAAGTAGCTGGCCAGATCACCTTCGATGATCCAGCGGCCCCTCGTCGTGTCGGCACCATCCTGAAGCTGTATCCTCACGGTGCGGACGGCATGATGCACGCTCCGTTCCGGCCGGAAGCCATAGGATAAACGATGGAAATCGCTCTCCCAGATTGGCTCCATGGCCATCAGCATGGCGCGTTGGACAATGCGATCCGTCAGGGTCGGAATACCCAGTGGTCTTAGCTTGCCGTTGGGTTTCGGGATATAGATGCGCTTGACCGGCTGGGGGCAATAAGTCTCCTCCAGCAGGCTTGCCCGCAGGTCGTCCAGATGCTGATCCAGTTTGACCTGCAGTTTTTGCTTGTCCATTCCGTCGATACCCGGCGTTCGTGCGCCGCTTGACGCCAGAACCATCCGAGCGGCCTCGGCAAGCCATTCCCGATTGGCAATCAACCGAAGAAGACGATCAAACCGTCGGTTTGGCTCGCTCTCGGCCCATGTTGCGAGCTTGTGCTGCATTTCGCTGATTATCAAAGGTCTTCACCTCGCTTGGTCAGATAGTTTGCACTTCAAGCAGTTTGAACTGTTCCCCTTCGCCATGTGATGGGCTTTCCCCATCCCGGACTACTACGGGAACTCCGCCAACATGATGGACATCAGGGTCAACTCCCTTGCGACGCAATACTTCGTTGTCATTCCATCATGCCTTCCCTCGTTCATATGATGGACGTCAGCGTATTGGTGAGGTTGCCGGTCGCAGTCTTTTCCCTTGCGTTCCGCAAGTCGATGCCGATGTCATGGTCTGGCTGCATTCTCCCCATGACCCCATACGGGCGACATACATCTACGACCGTATTCGGATGCCGCCGACTTACGTGTCCGGCAGCTTCATCAGCATTTCGCCTGTTAAGCCGTGTAGGCGAAGGCGACCTTTCAGCCCTCAGATGCGGGTTAACCGGTTCGTGTTCCTCAACCTTCCAATACTTCAGCCTCGGGAACCATCTTGGCGTAACGGCTTCGCCTCAATCCCCTTTACCTGCGGGCTACGTCACCCTGCCAGTTGACGGCAGGTCACCGCCGCTTGGGCTCATGCCCCCTCGCAGCAGGGAGCAGGCAAGTCTTCACATCCTCCTTTCTCTTTGCATTCCAGTCATATGCCTCCCCGATTGGGGCGAGGCGCACTGTAGGTCAGGTCCATCGCCCAGACCTGGTTAGGCCGGGTGACCGCCAGCTTGCGCAGGAGGTAGGGATAGATTTTGTGCCCAGGCGCTGGTTTTGAGGTGTTTGGGCGGCGATAGATCGCCTCGATGCCCATCTTCTTCATCAGCGTGGCGACGTGCAGCCGCCCAGTCTCCAGCCCTTCTCCCTTCAAGAGCCCTTGCAACATCCGACTTCCGGCAAATGGGTAGTCGAGATGCAACTCGTCAATCCCCGAGCGAATGCGCAGCATTCGTCCGCCGGCGCATCAGAGCCAGATCGCCGTCAGACACCGGACGCGGCGAATAATAGACACTGCCCCGGCTGAAGCCGAGAAGCTTCGCCTGGCGCACGACGGGTAGCTCATGCTGGCGGTCGATCATTTTTTTCCGCCCAGCAATCCCGCCTTGCCGAGCGCTCCGGCTAAAAAATCGTTCTCCAGCGTCAACTCCCCGATTTTGGCGTGCAGTGTTTTGACATCGACGGTTGGACCCGCCGGTTCCGTCTTCGATTCATCGCCGAAAACGCCTGTCGCTCCCTCAAGGAGCTGGTCTTTCCACTGTTTGATCTGGTTGGCATGCACGTCGAACTGCTGGGATAATTCCACCAGCGTCTGCTCGCCTCGGATGGCGGCGAGCGCCACCTTCGCCTTGAAAGCCGGGCTGTGGTTCCGGCGCGATCGTCTCGTCATGGTATCTCCTGTTCCCGGCATCTAAGCCGAAGTCAGGCAGAAATTCCACTTATCCACGCTGTGCAGATTTCCCGAGCCACCTCTGCTTACAAAGAAACCGCTCGATCTCCGCCTTCCAAACGCCCGTCTTCGGCAAAGGCTGCCGCTCGCGCTCGTAGGAGAAGTCGGTCTCGTCGCTGCGCAATATCTTGCGGACCGTGTTGCGGGAAACATGCAGTTCACGGGCGATCTTCTTCATCGACCAACCTTGAACATGAAAGGCCCGCCGGACGCGCGCAATCGTATCCACTCGCTTCAACTCCCTCTCCATCCGCCGTCAAAAGACGGATGGTCAGATAAATCCGAAGGGGGTCAAAATTGGACGCCGATTACCCCGCTAATGGGGTCAATTTTGCACGCCGGAACACAGATTCCGGCTTTGTTGGCATCCGATGCCTCAGAAACTGCCTGCGCGTCACGATAGAGCTGCTTCTCAGAAGGGTCTTGACCAGTGTCTACTTCCTCGCGATAGACCTGTTCCGGCTGAGCGGTTTTCGCCTTCCCCGGATCCTCGATCCGAAACACCGCCGTTCCCTCGAAGTATCCTGTCTGCCAGGCGATGATCGCATCATTGAATACCTGTGGCAGCACCTCCTTCGCCGTCGGGTCGCCATACCAATTCATGACAATCCGCCAGACTTTGGCGAACAGCGCGGTGCCCATGCGGAGATTTTCACAAGCTTCGACAAGGTCCGATTTCAGCGCTCCGGCCTCCATGATGCCGAGAGCCACAGCTGCAGCTCCGCCCTGCTTCTTTCCGCCACACGCCCTCGGCTGTTCAGCCGGAACAAAACGAAATGCGCGCTGGAGCTAAAGTCGTGGAGCGCCCCACACCCGGCTTTCTCCAGATCACGGATCAGGCTAAGGACTGATACCAATGGATAGAAATCAGACTACAGGCTGCTATCACAAGAACCGTATGCAGCTTACAGTCTGATATAACGCGCTTGATTATCAGCCCCTAAGCTGATAAAATAAACAAAATATCAGTTTGTAGGCTGAGATATGAAAAGTGACACTCGCAAAAGAGCACGGGGACGGCTTGACGAAAGACTTCAGGCGCTCCAACCAATTGATCGGTTTAGGGCTCCGCCGAAGGGATGGGTACGAGCGCTACGCGATGCCCTCGGCATGACGGGTACGCAGCTGGGCGCGCGCATTGGAGTCCGGCCGCAAACAGTTGAATCAATCGAAAAGTCGGAAGCAGCCGGGACAATCCAACTCAATACCCTGCGTCGCGCCGCCGAGGCATTGGATTGCACGCTCGTCTATGCCCTCGTTCCAAACAGCTCGCTTGAAGCCGTTGTCGAGGCGCGGGCGCGCAAGATCGCAACACGCGAACTCCAGCGCGTCGCGCACACTATGCGTTTGGAAGCCCAGGGCACTGAAAATGCGAATTTCGAATCTCGCATCCAGGCATACATCCGCGACAGGCTCTCTGAGCGCGATCTCTGGAATGAAGTATGACAGATCTTTTCCAGGAACCTGAAGACGCGACGTCTCTTGAGCCGCAGGAACGAGAGGGTTTGCTCCAGACCTGGATCACTCACCGCCGCGACCTCAACGAAGCGGAAGAGGAAAACATCGTCGAGGGTGCGGTTTGGGCGCGGGGCCGGCGGCGCTTGCCACTCGAACGGATGCTCAGCGAAGACTTCATGCGGACACTACATAAGCGAAGTTTCGGTGACGTCTGGCAATGGGCCGGCACGTTCCGGGCGACGGAGCGCAACATCGGCGTTCAGGCTTATCGTATTGGAATGGAGCTCGCGAGCTTATTGAGCGACATCCGTTACTGGATTGAACACAAGACCTTTCCACCGGATGAGATAGCAATCAGATTCCATCATCGCCTCGTCGCCATCCACCCGTTTCCGAACGGAAATGGACGGCAGGCACGTCTCGCAGCCGACCTGCTGATCGAGCGGCTTGGCGGTGATCCTTTTACCTGGGGCGGCGGCAGTCTGGCCAATGTTGGCGAATTGCGAGGACGCTACGTCGCCGCACTACGAGCGGCGGACAATCATGACGTCGCTCCGCTTCTGGAATTCGCGCGCAGCTAACAGGGCCCATCGCAAGTGTGACAAAGACGGTCGGTAGCCACATGACGCCCGATTGGCGGCCCTGTGAACCGCCCCGGCTTTGCCGGAGACCCCAACTCGTGAGAAGTAGGGTCTATGACAAGCAAAACGACGAACAAATTTTCTCCTGAAGTCCGCGCCCGCGCCGTTCGGATGGTAACGGAACATGAAGCTGAATACTCATCGCGCTGGGCGGCGGTATCATCGATAGCGGCCAAGATCGGCTGCTTGGCGCATACCCTCCATGAATGGGTGAAGAAGGCCGAGGTCGACAGCGGCAAGCGTGCAGGTTTGCCGAGTGACGTGGCGGAGAAGATGAAGGCACTGGAGCGGGAGAACCGCGAGCTTCGTCATGCGAACGAGATTTTACGCAAAGCCTCGGCGTATTTTGCCCAGGCCCCTTTCAGCGAATGCAAGCATTCGCTTGTCGGGCAAGGGGAGCTCGACCGCCCACTGAAGCGATGATTTCCTTCATCGACGAACACCGCTCGGTGCTCGGGGTCGAGCCGATCTGCAGGCTGCTGCCGATTGCCCCGTCCACCTATTATGAAGTCGTCGCCAAGCGCACGGACGTGGGTCGCCTATCAGCCCGCGAACGGAATGATATTGCCATGAAAGTCGAGATACGCCGGGTGTTCAACGAGAACTTCCAAGTCTATGGCGTGCGCAAAGTCTGGCGGCAGTTGCAGCGAGAAGGTTACGACATCGCCTGCTGCACCGTCGCTCGGCTTATGAGAATGATGGGGCTTCAAGGCGTCATTCGCGGCAAGCCAGTCAAAACCACCGTGTCGGACAAGTCCGCTCCATGCCCGCTCGACCGGGTGAACCGACAGTTCTTCGCTCCAGCGCCGAACATGCTGTGGTTATCAGATTTCACCTATGTCGCGACCTGGCAAGGCTTCGTTTACGTGGCCTTTGTCATTGATGCCTTCGCCCGCCGTATCGTCGGTTGGCGGGCAAGCCGAACGGCCCATGCGGGCTTTGTGCTCGATGCCCTCGACCAGGCGCTTCATGATCGGCGGCCTGTCAAACGCGGCGGGCTGGTTCATCATTCCGACCGCGGCTCGCAATATGTGTCTATTCGCTATTCCGAACGGCTGGCGGAGGCGGGCATCGAGCCGTCTGTCAGAAGCGTTGGCGACAGTTACGACAATGCTCTCGCCGAAACGATCAACGGTCTTTACAAGGCCGAGGTCATCCATCGCCGGGGACCGTGGCGAAGCTTTGAAGCCGTGGAGTTCGCCACGCTCGAATGGGTCGACTGGTTCAACAACCGCCGCCTTCTGGAGCCCATCGGAAACATTCCGCCTGCCGAGGCTGAAGAACGATACTATGCCATGCTGGACGCACCAGCCATGGCCGCGTAACTTAAACCAAACGGTCTCCGGTCTAGCCGGGGCGGTTCACAAGCTTCTCAAGCTTCCCCGCCTTGAAAGGATTTGAACCGACGTCTGTTTAGTCTTTAGCTGGGCGCCTTCCCAATCCGCCACTGGTAAGGCGGCGGCGTGCCGTTGACGGCATAGTCGCCGATAATGCGGTCCTTGTAGATGCGGGGGTTGTGCGAGGACAGGGTGCGGGCGTTGCGCCAGTGGCGGTCGAGACCGGCCGGCTTCTTGATCGCGGAGGCACCGAGCGTGTCGAAGAGGAGCGTCGATGCCTCGAGAACGAGATTGGTGACGACGTTGAGGGCCTGCGACGTTTCCAGTTCCGCAATGGCGTTGGCGCGTTCCTCGGCGTCTGCATCACCGGCGAAGTGGGCCTGGTATGCACGTTCGATCGCGGCCGCGACCTGCAGCACGATGGCGCTGGTGCAATAGGCGTGGCTGCGGGTACGGCCGACCACTTGCAGCACCTGCGGGTCCTCGCGGGAACTCGGGCCGGCCGCGTTCGAGTAATGACGCTTGCGTGCGCCAACGGCCGCCGCCGTCTCGCTTGCGATGGCCCGGCCGATACCGGCAAGCGTCGCCAGGTGCACGATCTGGTAGAACGCGGCGCCGTATCGGAATTTCTCCTGATCGGCCACAATGTCCTTGGGATCCACGGCAACATCCGTAAAGGTCGTCGTGCCGCTGGCGGTCAGTGTCTGCCCAAAACCGTCCCAGTCATCGACGACATTGACTCCGGGGTCGTCCCGGCGCACCTGAAGCACGACGCCCTCCCCCTCCACGCCGGTGGCGCCGACGTCGATCCAGTCGGCAAACAGCGAGCCGGTGGTGTAGTATTTCGTGCCGTTGATGACCAGTCCGTCGTCCTTCCTCGACACGCGCGTCGAGAAGGCATCCTGCTTGGCGTCGCCGATCTCCGTCCAGGCATTACCGGCGATCTCGCCGGCCGCGATGCGCTGTACCCAGCGCTTGCGGCTGTCGCCCTGTGGCTTGCCGACGACATCCTCGACAAAGCCGAAATGACCGCGCAGGGCCTGCGTAATGTTGGAGTCCGCTTCCGAAAGCTCGATCAGGAGGTTGGCGAGTTCCGGTATCGAGGCGCCGAAGCCGCCTTCGGCCTCCGGCAGGCGGAGCGCGCCGAAGCCCGCTTGCTTCAGCATCCGGATCTCATCGACCGGCAGGGTGCGCGAAAGCTCCCGTGCGATCGCGCCCTTGGCGATCTCGGAAAACAGCGGGCGGAACCGGGCGGCAATCTCTTCGTAACGCGGGCTCGGGCCTGCACCCCAGGCCAGATCAATCTGTGACATCGATGTATTCCTTGAAAGGGTCAGTTCGTTCTGGAGGCCGGGGCGCCTCCGAGATAGAAGTCGTGAACGTCCTCGCGGCGGCGCAGCTCTTCGGCCGTTCCCGACAGGGCCACACGACCGTTTTCCAGAATATAGGCGTGGTCGGCGTAGCGAAGCGCCAGGTTGGCGCTCTGTTCGGCGAGGAGAAAGCTGACGCCAGCCTCCGTGTTGAGCGTCCGGATGATCTCGAAGATTTCTTGCACGATGATCGGGGCCAGCCCCATGGAGGGTTCATCGAGAAGGACGAGGCGCGGCCTAGTCATCAGAGCCCGGCCGATCGCCACCATCTGCTGCTCGCCGCCGGACGTCAGTCCGGCTTTGACCTTGCGCTTCTCCTTCAGCCGCGGAAACCACGCATAGACCTGCTCGAGGCTGCGTGCGAGTTCGGCCCGACCGGGCTTGCGGACGTAGCCGCCGGAGAGAATGTTCTCCTCGACGGTCAGCTGTGCAAAGCAATGCCGGCCCTCGAGAACCTGCACGACCCCCTGCGCCACCAGCCTGGAGGCCGAGAGCGCGCCGACCGGGGTGCCGCGCCAGAGGATCGTGCCCTTGCTGACATGGCCGCGTTCCGGCCCGAGCAAGTTGGAGACGGCTTTCAATGTCGTGGTTTTCCCCGCGCCGTTTGCGCCGAGGAGGGCGACGATCTTGCCCTCCCCGACGGTCAGGGAGACGTCACGAACGGCGAGGATTGCAGAACCGTAGAGGGCCTCGATGTTCCTGATCTCGAGAAAGCCGGTGTCCTGAAGGGTCATATGATCGTTTCCGTATGTTGGCCCGTCCGTGTATGGGATCAGTTCTGCGCCTGACGCGGCTCGATGCCCTTTTCCTTGGCGTAGGCGGCTGCGCGCGCGTAGATCGCGTCACGGAACAAGGGGCGATCGCCCTTCAGCCAGTCGGTCACCGCGTTCCACTTCTGCCCGTCCCACTGCACGATCTTGGCGGCCGGATCGCCTTCATGGTCCTGCGGCGTGATCTTTAGGGGGCTGAGCAGGCCTGTCGCGCCAAGCTCGGCAATGCGTTCAGCGGTGATGTCGAGATGCTCGGCGGCCCACTGGCCCTCTTCCTTGGTCAGGGGACGGTTTCCGAACTTCTTCTGGCCGGTGCGCAGGATCTCGGTGTAGATGATCGCCTGGACGAGACCGGCATTGTAGTAAACCGAGCCGAATTTCGAGACGTCCTTCAGTTCGCCCTTGCCGGCATCGATGACGTTCTTTTTCAGTTCCTTGGTGATCTCGAAATCCGTGCCCGACGGGAAAACCGACACGGCGAGATAGTTCTTGGCGGCGGCACCTGCAGGCCGCGCATCCTCTTCGGATCCCGTCCAGATGTCACCGATGATGCGATCCGCTGGGAAGCCGACACGCGCCGCGGTCTTCAGTCCAACCGGCGACATCACGCCCCAGGCGCGGAAGAACACCCAGTCCACGCCGGCCCGCTTGATCTGCTGCCACTGCGCCTGCTGCTGCTCGCCGGGATGCGGAACCGCTATCTGGATATTCTCGGACCCGTATTTTTTCGAGAGGATGGCCATCGGCTGGATCGTTTCGCGACCATAGCCGGAGTCGTGATAGAGCGTGGCGATCTTCAGACCTTTGAGCTTGTCATAGCCACCGACCTGATTGGCGATATGCTCGACGACGATGGAGGCTTCCGTCCAGTAATCGAAGAGAAGCGGAAACTGGTAGGGAAAGACGCTCCCGTCCACCGCATCGCCCCGTCCGCCGGCAACCGAGATGATCGGCAGCTTGTCGAGCCGCGCCTTGTCGGAAATGGCGGCGTCGAAGCCGCTGGACGTGGTGAAAAGAACGGCGACCGGTGCTCCGGCATAACCGTTCTTGTAGCGCTCGTAGCATTCGAAGGCGCGCTCGAGCGTATAGGCCGTCTCGCACTCTTGGACGAAGATCTTGACGCCGTTCACGCCGCCCTTTTCGTTGATGTAGTTGAAATAATCGCGATACCCAGCCCATTGCGGAATGCCCGAAGGCGCGTAGGGGCCGGTGCGATAGGAGAAGAGCGGGAAGAGCTGCTGGCCCGTCGCATCGTCCGCCTTTGCGACGCTCGTGAGCGTGGAAGCGGCGATGAGGGCACTGGTGGCGAGTGCAAGAGTTTTCGATAGAAGAGACATGGCGGTCCTTTGGGTTCGTTGATGAAGCGTTGGGAGAAATTCGGGAGGATGGAGCAGGCCTCGTCGCTGCTCGGGTCGTTATCCGGCGTATCTGTTCCGGATGGCCTGTCGCGCACGCCGCAGCAGCTCGGAGAGGCCATCCGGCTCCTTGATCAGGAGCAGGATGATGATGGCGCCAAAGATGATGCGCTGAAGGTTGGTCAGCGCGCCCTGATCGCCGAGGAAGGAGAGATCGACCGCCAGCACGACGCGGTCGAGCAGGATCGGTGTCAGCACGATGAACGCGGCTCCGAGGAAATTGCCGAAGATCGTCGCCACGCCGCCGATGAGCACGATGAAGAGAACCTGGAAGGACTTGTCGAGGTTGAAGGTGTGCGCATCCGACGTGCCGAGATAGGCAAAGGCCCAGAGAACACCCGTGATACCGAGGAAGAACGAACTGATCGCGTAAGCCTGCAGCTTGCGGCGGGCGACCCGGATGCCGAGAACGGAAGCTGCCGTTTCCATATCCCGGATGGCCATCCATTCACGCCCGAGCCGGCTGCGGACGATGAGGAAGGCAAGGCCGATGAGCAGGACCGTGACGCTGGCGGCGAGAAAGTACCGGCCAAGCGGCGACTGCAGGCTGTAGCCGAGGATTTCCAGCCGCGGCGCGGAGATGGTCAGCGACTGGCTGTCGTTGGAAAACCAGGTGAAATTGCTGAACAGCCACTCGAAGAAGAACTGCGCGCCGAGCGTCGAGGCGCCGAGGTAGAAGCCCCTGATCCGCAGCGACGGCAGCCCGAAGACGACGCCGGCCGACGCCGCGATCAGCCCGGAGATCAAAAGCACGAGGGGTAGCGGCAGCCCGGGTACGCGCAAAATAAGATTATAGGCCGAGAACGCGCCGATCAGCATGAAGGCCGCCGAGCCCAGGGACACGAGACCGGCATAGCCCTGCAGCAGGTTGAGCCCGATGCCGGCAAGCCCCATGACCAGTGTCGGAATGATGATGGAGCTGAGCCAATAGTCTTCCGCGACGGCCGGGATGACGGCGAACGTGACGAGCAGCCCGGCGACGATCGGCAGCAGGGGCGCGTCGAGGCGCGAGCGGAGGCCGGACGGCAACGTTCGATCCTGAAGCACGGTCACGGTCAGACCCTTTCGATGTCACGGTCGCCGAACAGGCCGGCGGGCCGAATGAGGAGGAAGGCGACGGCGAGGATGTATGCAAACCAGGTGGAGACGCTGCCGTTGACCAACGGCCCGAGATAGATATCGGCGAGCGCCTCGCTTGCGCCGACGATCAGCCCGCCGGCAATCGCACCGGGGATCGAGGAGAAGCCGCCGATGATCAACACCGGGAGAGCCTTGAGCGTGATCAGCGAGAGCGAAAACTGCACACCCTGGCGCGCGCCCCAGAGAAGGCCGGCGACCAGAGCGACGAGGCCCGCGACGCTCCAGACGATGCGCCAGATCACCGGGAGACGGATGCCGATGGATTGGGCAGCGAGCGTGTCGTCCGCCACGGCCCTGAGCGAGACGCCCATCCGGGTCTTGCTGAAGACAATGGCAAGGACCGCGACCAGGGTGACGACGATCAGGGAGGCAACAATGTCGAAATGGCTGATCAGGATGCCGGCATAGTCCTCGGCGATATCGTCGATGCCGAGATCGAGCATGTGCACGTCGGTGCCGAGAAAGAACTGTGCTGTGCCGTCGATGACGAAACTGAGACCCAGCGTGGCCATGAAGAGGGTTAGCGAATCCCGGTTGCGCAGGGGTCGGAGCACGAGAGCCTCGACCAGGATCGCCACCACGACCATCAGCGCCGCCGTCGCGAGGAACGCGATCCAGAACGGAAATCCGTGCTCCACGAGGGTGACGAAGGCGAGCGCCGCCAGAAAGACCATTGCGCCCTGGGCAAAGTTGAAGACGCCCGACGCCTTGTAGATCAGCACGAACCCAATGGCGACGAGCGCATACATCAGCCCGGCGAAGAGGCCGGTGATCAGGGTTTCCAGAAAAAAGGACATGGGAAATCTCTAATGAACGGTGCCGAGATAGGCGGCGATGACATCGGGATTGTTGCGCACCTCGTCCGGTGTACCGTCCGCGACCTTGCGGCCGTAATCGAGGACGACGACATGCGAGGCGAGGTTCAGCACGATGCCGACGTCGTGTTCGATGAGCACGATGGTCGTTCCGAAGGACCGGTTGACCTGGGCGATGACGCGGCTCATTTCCTGCTTTTCCTCCTGGTTCATGCCGGCCATTGGCTCGTCCAGCAGCAGGAGTTTCGGGGCAGCCACCAGCGCGCGGGCGAGGTCGACGCGCTTCTGCGTGCCATAGGAGAGCGTCGAGACGACCGTGTTGGCGTGTCGGTCGAGATGCAGAAAGGCGATGATTTCGTCTGCCCGGTCAGTGAACCGGCGTCGCTCCGCCCCATCCCGGCCGAAGCGGAAGATGTTTTCAAGAAACGTCGCGGCGCCCTGCCGCGAGAGGCCGGCCAGCACGTTTTCCCACACGTTCAGGCGGTGGAAGAGCGCATTGTGCTGGAAGGTTCGCCCGATACCCAGCAAGGCCGCCTTCTGCGGTTGGATCGCCCCGAAGCGTGCGCCGTTAAAAACGATATCGCCGGTATCGGCTCGGTAGACGCCGTTGATGACGTTCAGGAGCGAGCTCTTGCCCGCCCCGTTGGGGCCGATCAGGGCGCAGATCTCGCCGGTGGCGACGCTGAAGCTCAAGGCATTCACCGCCTTCACGCCCTTGAAGGACAGCGAAACGTCGCGAAGCTGGAGGAGATCGCTCATCAGGCGACGACCGACCGCAGCGCAGAGGCCGATGCGCGTTCGGCATCCCGGCGCTTGACGGCTTCGATGTCGCGATAGGCATCGGCAGGGTGGTTCTTCGGTAGGTAGGGTCCGTCGCCGAAAAGTTTCTCTCGCAGGGTGCCGGGCTTGTAGGCCGTGGGATAGACGCCGCGCTTCTGCAGTTCCGGCACGAGCAGATCGACCGCCGCCTCGAAGCTTTCCGGTGTCACGGCATAGGCAAGATTGAACCCGTCGACATCCGTTTCCTCCGCCCAATCCTGAAGGATATCGGCGATCGTGCCGGGCGAGCCGACGAAAACCGGACCGACGCCGCCGATACCGCCCCATTTGGCAAGCTCTTCCACCGTCCAGGTCTTATCCTTGCCGGCAAAGTGCTCGACCATCGAGACGATGGCGTTGGTCTCGACCTTCTTGAGTGCGTCCGTCGATGCGTACTGCCCGAAATCGATGCCGCTCCATCCCGACATTAAGACGAGGGAGCCGTCATAGGATGTATAGCTCTGATATTCCTCGAACCGCTTCTGGGCCTTTTCGTCCGTCTCGTCGATGATGAGCGTCGTCAGATTGTAGATCAGCACCTTCTTCGGATCGCGGCCGCTGGCCGCCGCCTTTTGCCGGATTTCGGAGACATAGGCCTTCAGCAGCGCCTTGCTGGGGGCGCCGACGAAGACGCATTCGGCATGTGCTGCGGCAAAAGCCTTACCCGGACCGGAGGCCCCGGCCTGATAGAGAACCGGCGTGCGCTGTGGCGAGGGCTCGGACAGATGGTAGCCCGGCACGTCGAAGAACGTGCCCTTGTGGCCGATCTCGTGAACCTTGGTCGGATCGGTAAAGATCCCGCGGACGGGATCGCGCTGCACGGAGCCCTCCTCCCAGCTCCCCTCGAACAGCTTGTAGAGCACCTCGACATATTCGGCGGCGACCTCGTAGCGGTTTTCATGGCTGCGCAGGCCGCCTTGGCCGACATTCTTCGCGCCGCTTTCGAGATAGGACGTCACGATGTTCCAACCGATCCGTCCCTTCGTATGGTGGTCGGCCGTCGCCAGCCGACGTGCGAATGTGTAGGGATGCTCGAAGGAGGTCGAAGCGGTGATGCCGATGCCGAGATGCTCGGTCGCAAGGGCGATCGGAGCGGCAAGCTGGATCGGATCGTTGACGGGGATCTGCGCCGCCTGCTCGATCGCATGGTAGTTCGAGCCCTTGTAGACATCGTAATAGCCGATGACATCCGCGATGAAGATCCCGTCGAAGATGCCGCGTTCCAGGGTTCTCGCAAGATCCTGCCAGTAATCGAGGTCCTTGTACTTCCAGGACCGATCCCGTGGATGTTTCCAGAGACCCGGCGACTGGTGCCCTACGCAATTCATGTCAAAGGCGTTAAACCGTATCTGCCTGATCATCGATCCGCTCCGGATGCACGTAGGTGTTGGCCTACAAAATATCATCAGGAACGGTCAATGCGAGAAACTGGCTATTGTCTATAGATTTTGTTTAGAACAATTTTCCTAAATTATGGTCGTTTTAGAGTTGCGGTTCAGCACATCTTCAAATTAGATCGAACCGCTGGCCGTCGTCCGCTGGGCAGGAGGACAAACATTTGTCAACGATCCGAAGCCTTGGCGCATCATAGGGCACTCAGACCTGCATCAAACAATTCTCGGCATCGACGGCGCGGTCGGAAACCAGTACGCGATGATGGAATCGGTTACCGTTCATACGGGACCTCAGATGCGTAGCGTGAAACCTCGCCTTGAGTGTCGGTCCGAGCACTTTATGAAACGTTAGAATTATTTATCGAAATTTGCATTTGCGGGTTTGCGTCACAGGCGTCGTTGTGATTCCCTTGGCCTTTCGAAACGCGAGAGGAGGCTTCGATGTGGACGATCGAAAACCGCGGACGATATGATCGCAGCAAATTACGATATCCGAGTGATCTGACGGATGAAGAATGGGCTCTTGTCGAGCCGTTGATCCCGGCTGGTAAGCGGGGCGGCGGCAAGCGCACGGTGGTTTTGCGCGAGGTGGTGAACGGCCTCATGTATGTCCTGTCGACAGGTTGCCAGTGGCGGGCGGTACCAAAAGACTTGCCGCCCCGAAGTACGCTGTTTGGCTATTTCGACCTGTGGAACTGGGACGGAACGCTCGGCCGCCTCCATGCTGAGCTCTATGTGAAATGCCGGGAAGCAATGGGCCGCGAAGCAAGTCCTACGGCTGCGGTGATCGATAGCCAGAGCGTCAAAGGCGCCGAAAAAGGGGGGCTTGCATCGACCCGTGCGGGTATGATGCGGGGAAAAAGATCAAAGGCAAGAAGCGCCATATTCTTGTCGACACGGTAGGTCTGCTGCTAAACGCCCTGGTCCACCCGGCAGACATTCAAGACCGCGATGGCGGGGCTCTGGTTCTGCGGACATTATTCGGGCGCTATCCGTTTTTGACAAAGCTATTCGCCGACGGCGGCTATCAGGGACCGATCTTTGCCAAGGCACAGAAGAAGGCCAGACCAGGTCTGAACACTGAAATCGTCAAGCGATCCGATGCTGCAAAAGGCTTCGAGATATTGCCACGCCGTTGGGTCGTGGAGCGAACCTTTGCGTGGCTTGGGCGATGCCGGAGACTGGCCAAAGACCTCGAGAACCTATCGACAAATGCGCTCGCCTTCCTCAAACTCGCATCCATCCGCCTGATGCTGCGAAGGCTATGTGCAAACTGAAAAAGTTTCCGGACCGACTCTGAATGCATAGCGACAATCTAGGTGAGATTCAGCGTCAATCAGGATGAGACTCGCGCCGGGGTGTGACGGAGGGAGGGCGTAGCCCGATCGTAGTCATACCCCGGCGTGGCGTAAATTTTGGGCGTCTCATGATCGCGGTCGGTCCGGTACATTTGCGGTTTTCTGGATTGGAGAACCAGTTTGTGCCGGGTCGCCATGTAACCGATCATCAGATGAGACTCTTCATGAAGTACCGACAAACGCATTCCGTAGAGGTCGCCGCGTCAAAAGCGTCGATCAGCCGGGCCACGGCATACCGCCTCGACAAAGAGACGCAACTTCCATCTCAGGGCAAAGCGCCGCGTAAACGCCGGCGCCCTGATCCTTTGGAGCCGATATTCGAGGCAGAAGTCGTCCCACTCCTGAAGGCCGCGCCCGGCATCCGTGCCGTCGCTGTCTACAACGAGATGCTGCGCCGACATCCAGACCTTTCTGAAGGTATCCGCCGCACGCTTGAGCGACGCATCCGGTCGTGGCGTGCTGTTCATGGCGAAGCGCAGGAGGTCATCTTCCGCCAGACGCACGAGCCAGGCCGGCTGGGCCTGTCGGATTTTACCGACGCCAGCGGCCTTGATGTGACGATCGCCGGCCAGCCGCTTGATCACCTTTTCTATCACTTCCGGCTTGTCTGGTCCGGCTTCGAACATGCCCATGTCATTCTCGGCGGGGAGAGCTTTGTGGCTTTGGCCGAAGGACTTCAAAATGCCCTGTGGTCCGTGGGTGGCACGCCGCTCTATCATCGAAGCGACAGCCTATCGGCGGCCTTCCGCAACCTCGACGCCGATGCCAAGGTTGATCTCACGCACCGTTACGACCAGCTTTGCTCCCATTATCGTATGACCCCGACGCGCAATAACAGGGGCGTCGCGCATGAGAATGGTTCGATTGAAAGCTCCCACGGGCATCTCAAGAACGCCGTTCATGATGCCCTGCTGATGCGGGGGACCAAGGAATTCGACGATCTCAGTTCTTACCGCGCCTTTGTCGACGAGATCGTCAGCCGTCGCAATGCTGCCCATGGCAAGCGCATCGATGCAGAACGATCCCATCTGCAGGCGCTGCCCGAGCGCCGGACCACCGACTTCGAGGAGATTGTCGTCACGGTGTCCCGGACGGGCGGCTTCACCTTGCGCAAGGTCTTCTACACCGTGCCATCCCGCCTGATCGGCCACAGGTTACGAGTTCGCCTGTTCGACGATCGGCTGGATGTCTTTGTCGGCGGTACGCATCTGATGACATTGCGCCGAGGACGCGGCCACCCCGACGGGCGACACGATCAGGTCGTCAACTACCACCACGTCATCCATTCCCTGCGCAAGAAGCCGATGGCGCTCCGCGGCCTCGTTTATCGCGACAAGCTCTTCCCGCGTCAGGAATATCGCAAGGCCTTCGAAGCCCTCATCGAGCATCTTCCCGACAAGCAGGCTTGCAAGATCACCGTCGAACTCCTGGCGCTGGCCCATGACCGCGGTTGCGAGCGCGAACTTGCCGAAGAATTGGCCAGGACACTCGACGCCGGTGACCTACCGGATCTGGTCGCCATGCGAACACTCTTTGGTCCGGACCCAGCGAAGCTACCGACCGTTCATGTGCAGCTCGCATCGCTCAACGGTTATGAGGCCCTGATCGGGACGGGAGAAGCCGCATGAAGAACGCCCACGTCATTGATGAAGCACGGCTCGCCATCATGCTCAACGAACTTCGGCTACCGACCATCAAAACGCTGTGGCCGCAATTTGCCGAGCAGGCGGACCGGGAGGGATGGCCAGCCGCTCGTTTCCTGTCGGCGATTGCCGAGCACGAGCTGGCAGAGCGTGCCAATCGCCGAATTGAAAGGCATCTCGCCGAGGCGCACCTGCCGCCCGGAAAGACCTTGGACAGCTTCGCCTTTGACGCTGTACCCATGATCTCGAAGGCGCAGGTTATGGCAATGACCGCCGGCGACACTTGGCTCGCCAAAGGAGCTAACATCCTCATGTTCGGTCCCCCCGGCGGAGGAAAAAGCCATCTCGCCGCCGCTATCGGCTTTGCGCTGATCGAGAACGGATGGCGGGTCCTGTTCACCCGGACAACCGATCTTGTGCAGAAGCTCCAGGTCGCCCGCCGGGAACTGCAGCTCGAATCCGCCATCGACAAACTCAACAAGTACGACTTGCTCATCCTCGATGATCTCGCCTACGTCACCAAGGACCAGGCGGAAACAAGCGTGCTCTTCGAACTGATCTCGGCACGATACGAGCATAGATCGATCCTGATCACGGCAAACCAACCTTTTGGAGAATGGAACCGGGTCTTTCCCGATCCCGCGATGACACTCGCAGCGGTCGACCGGCTCGTACATCACGCCACGATCTTCGAGATGAATGTCGAAAGTTACCGGCGCAGAGCGGCGCTTGAGGAGAAACGGCAACGCGGCCGACCAGCCTCGTTCGCGCCAATCAGGACCTCAGCCTTGCCTGTCGCGGAGCGGCAATCAGAAAACGACGAAGATCTTGCCAGCGGCAATCAGCATGATAACTTCATCCCGACCGCGACCTAAGAATCTCATCCAGATTGTCGCAAGCATCTCATCCTGATTGACGCGCTATATCTGAAAGGACTCGAACAGCCGTTCGCCTAGATAATGACTTTGGTGGTGTTCATTGGAGTGGTAGCGAATTATTTCTGCAATGACAGTGAGTACCGAGTATGTCGACGTTCACCCGTACGCGTCAGTGCACCGATCTCCACGAGTTGCTGAAGGTCGCGTGTTGCTGTAGCGCGGGATGTATCTGTGATCGAGATATAGTTTTCGGCACTTAGACCTCCCTTGAAGCCAGCCGTGCCTTCCTTGAAGATGCGCGCGACTACCTTTTCTTGCCGCTCGTTCAGTTTGTCCCGAAAACGATCATAGAACTTTGCTTTCTGGATGAAGAAATCTACGCGCTCAAGCGTCGCCTGTTGAGCATCCAGGATAGTTTCTGAAAAGAAAATGACCCAGTCGGTGATATCAAGCGTGCGCTGGTGCCGCTCAAGCTCTGAATAATAAGCCTTCCGGCGCTTCTCGATTGTCAAGGCGAGTGAAATGAGGCTTGGCTGCCCTATGTTTTGCGCTAGGGATTTCTCGGCGAGCGCGCGTCCAATTCGGCCGTTGCCATCCTCAAATGGATGTATGCTTTCAAAATAAAGGTGTCCTACTGCGGCGCGCGTCAAAGCTTGAAGCGACGTTTGACCATCTGGCCCGGATTGATTGAACCATGTGCTGAAGGTCTCCATCTCAGCGGCAACCTGGCGAGATGGGGGAGCCTCGAAGTGGATAGTGGGTTTGTCCAATCGACCCGATACAATCTGCATGGCGTCTTCATGCGTGCGGTAAGCACCAACCGTTTCAATATATCGGTTTCCGGCCATCAGCATTGAATGCCAGTGGAACAGTCCCTCATGACACAGCGGCCTATGCCAACTTCGATAAACATCCGCCATCATCTCGGCGATCCCCCGCTCTTGGGGGCGGATCTGTCTATCATCAGTGTTTAGCCCGAACTGCCGGCGGAGTGATGACTGGACACTCACGCGGTCCAGAAATTCCCCCTCAATCTCTGAGGTCTTGACCGCTTCGTCGCTCAGCAACTCAATGCGAAGTTGGTTGCTGTCGTCATCGTTGAAATGTCGAACAGCACCGATAACCTCGCCGGCGGACTGCAAGAATTTCTGCTCCAACGATATCAGGCTTGCGGTGTCGTATCTGAAGTTTGGCCAGTCAGTGTTTTGCCAGTTCCATTTCATGAGTTATAGAATCCCTCTCTATAGCTCATAACTATTGCTGGAAATGAGCTATTGCAAACCCATCTATCGCTCAGCACCACAATCTGCATCTCTCCATTCAAGAAGCAGCGATCGACAGCTAACCTCTTGCCCTAAACATATTTTGTTAATGGGCGCCCCCTATTTCCGCTCGCCCTCGGCACTGGTGCCGAGCGAAAACGAATAAGCATGACCAAACACGACCTTTCATCACGACATTTTCAGCGAAAAATTTCGCAATTCTGCGAGCTTCGTATCGCTCCAGTCGCATCCAGGCGAGTGTTCGAAAATATACGGCCCTATCTTGCCAGTTTGATCATCTACCGCAAATCGCCCCCGCTTCTGAATGGCCATATCGACTGGAAGATGATCGGTCAGGCCTGTGGGATCGAAGCCGAGTTAACGGCAGAACTCAAAAAGCAGGTCCGGCCAGGCTTGGATGCAATCATCCGCTGGCTCGGCGCATCACCAGCTACCGAAGAACGACGACCACCAAAGCCGACAGTTAGCACGGGTAAAATGACGCCCGCCAAGAAGGCAGCTTCCGCACGCTCCGCCCGATAGCCACAACGCGCGGCGATCGCTGGCACCTTTGTCCGGTCTGCGTCAACATCGCCCGGCCCAGCACCAAAACCGATAAGCCCTTTCCCAGAAGCACTATTTGAAGCGACAGAAGATCCGGCGAGCTTTCAGGACGCATTGGTCTACCATATGCGTCGGTTCGGCGACACCTATTGCCAGCTCTACCGCGCCGTTGTTCATCTGAATGAGACCTTCGACAACAAGACGTTGCTATCCTGGATCCACGGAGAGCGCGTGCGCCGATCTGTTGCCAGTTTCAACATCCTCCGCCGCATCGAGCGACGCTATCGACTTTCAGAGGGATATTTCAAAGAGAAACTGCCGCATCAGGCACGCTCGCTGTATGGTCACGATCTCGGTGACATCAGCCCAGCTGAGCGTCGACGGATTTCACTGCACCTGCCCGAAGACTTCAACAGCCTGCCCTTTACCAAGCGCGAGGAGATCCTCGATTGGGTGCGCCGGGTGATCATTTCCGGCTCTACGGAATATCGCCGCCATCAGGCGGCGGCCAGCAAGCAGCGATATGCCATCCGATTTCCCGGCGTCACCTATGGCAGCAGTTTTCTTTCCTCTCGGTCATTGCCATCGGCGGCCGGCACCAATCAAAACGTTGCCGCAGAACTTGATGAACCTGATCTGCTCTCCGGCATTGTCGACGCACCGCCGAGACTTGCCATGGAAATGGCTGATCTCATCCGCTTCAAGACTTCGACGCTGACAGCGATTGGGTTCCAACGGAACGGCGTCTGGGGTGAAGAAGCGGCCTCCCAGAAGATTGAGCACCTCGGCTTGATGTTTGGTGCGCTTGCTGCCTCGCCAAACGGTGTCGTG
The DNA here is from genome assembly GCF_900067135.1 of Rhizobium sp. 9140. Lineage (NCBI taxonomy): Bacteria > Pseudomonadati > Pseudomonadota > Alphaproteobacteria > Hyphomicrobiales > Rhizobiaceae > Rhizobium > Rhizobium sp. 9140. The sequence goes on from NZ_FJUR01000002.1 coordinate 1,154,815, forward strand.
AAGGGTTTCGGTGTGCCAGTCTGAACCGCCCCGGCTAGACCGGAGACCGTTTGGTTTAAGTTACGCGGCCATGGCTGGTGCGTCCAGCATGGCATAGTATCGTTCTTCAGCCTCGGCAGGCGGAATGTTTCCGATGGGCTCCAGAAGGCGGCGGTTGTTGAACCAGTCGACCCATTCGAGCGTGGCGAACTCCACGGCTTCAAAGCTTCGCCACGGTCCCCGGCGATGGATGACCTCGGCCTTGTAAAGACCGTTGATCGTTTCGGCGAGAGCATTGTCGTAACTGTCGCCAACGCTTCTGACAGACGGCTCGATGCCCGCCTCCGCCAGCCGTTCGGAATAGCGAATAGACACATATTGCGAGCCGCGGTCGGAATGATGAACCAGCCCGCCGCGTTTGACAGGCCGCCGATCATGAAGCGCCTGGTCGAGGGCATCGAGCACAAAGCCCGCATGGGCCGTTCGGCTTGCCCGCCAACCGACGATACGGCGGGCGAAGGCATCAATGACAAAGGCCACGTAAACGAAGCCTTGCCAGGTCGCGAGTGGAGTAAGAGGCGCAGATGCGCTTCTCCTCCCCGAACCGTACGTGCACCTTTCAGCGCATACGGCTCTCCGTTCAAGCTTGGCCCATGGCCATAGCAACGTCATGGTAGTGAGACGTGACGGTACTGCGGTTCTCGATCCGGAAGATGTATGGGTTTTCCTCCGGATTGCGCCACCGGAATTGCGCCTTGGGGCTTGAGATAAGCCGGTGTAGCGCTTTTCCGACGGGTTTACCGCGTTCATTTCGACCAAACATGAGCCAGGTTTTCGCCTTGCCCGGTTCCGGGACCCTGACCCATTTCCGCATCAAGGGTTTGATGCGGGATCGGTACTTGTGTCCCAGCCAATGCGCCATTTTCCAGAACACAACATGGTCGATGCGCCGGAAGACGTACGCCGTGAAGTCGGTGAACTTGTAGAACGCCGCCCATCCCACCAATTGGCGGTTCAGGCTGGAGATCATGTCGACCGTGCTGACACTATGATTGCCGGAAAGGGTTTCGGTAAGTCTGCGAACAAACCCCTTGGCCTTTTCCTTGGGTATCGTCGTGACGACGGACATCCGTCCGTGTGCCCCTCGCTTGCGAATGATCCGGTGTCCCAGGAAGACGAAGCCGTCATTGACGTGTGTCACATGGGTCTTTTCCATGTTCAGCGCCAACTTCAACTCACCTTCCAGAAACGCCCGGCATTCCTCGCGGATTTCCTCTGCCTGAGCCCTGGTTCCTTTTACGATCACGACGAAGTCGTCAGCGTATCGGCAATAGGCAACGGCCGGTTTCCATTGCCGGTTCTCGCGAACCGTGATGGGGCGGCCCTGCTTGATGCCGAAGTTCCATGCCCATCGGTCCTTGCGAGCCTTGTCGCTCAAATATTTCGCCTCCAACCAGGCATCAAACTCGTGGAGCATGATGTTGGACAGGAGCGGTGACAGAACGCCGCCTTGCGGGACACCCTCGCTTGAGGCCGTAAACAGGCCACGGTCGATGTGGCCTGCCTTTAGGAACCGATAGAGAAGATCAACGAACCGTCCGTCCAGCACCCTTCGCCGCACGCATTTCAGAAGCAGCCGGTGATGGACCGTGTCGAAGTAGCTGGCCAGATCACCTTCGATGATCCAGCGGCCCCTCGTCGTGTCGGCACCATCCTGAAGCTGTATCCTCACGGTGCGGACGGCATGATGCACGCTCCGTTCCGGCCGGAAGCCATAGGATAAACGATGGAAATCGCTCTCCCAGATTGGCTCCATGGCCATCAGCATGGCGCGTTGGACAATGCGATCCGTCAGGGTCGGAATACCCAGTGGTCTTAGCTTGCCGTTGGGTTTCGGGATATAGATGCGCTTGACCGGCTGGGGGCAATAAGTCTCCTCCAGCAGGCTTGCCCGCAGGTCGTCCAGATGCTGATCCAGTTTGACCTGCAGTTTTTGCTTGTCCATTCCGTCGATACCCGGCGTTCGTGCGCCGCTTGACGCCAGAACCATCCGAGCGGCCTCGGCAAGCCATTCCCGATTGGCAATCAACCGAAGAAGACGATCAAACCGTCGGTTTGGCTCGCTCTCGGCCCATGTTGCGAGCTTGTGCTGCATTTCGCTGATTATCAAAGGTCTTCACCTCGCTTGGTCAGATAGTTTGCACTTCAAGCAGTTTGAACTGTTCCCCTTCGCCATGTGATGGGCTTTCCCCATCCCGGACTACTACGGGAACTCCGCCAACATGATGGACATCAGGGTCAACTCCCTTGCGACGCAATACTTCGTTGTCATTCCATCATGCCTTCCCTCGTTCATATGATGGACGTCAGCGTATTGGTGAGGTTGCCGGTCGCAGTCTTTTCCCTTGCGTTCCGCAAGTCGATGCCGATGTCATGGTCTGGCTGCATTCTCCCCATGACCCCATACGGGCGACATACATCTACGACCGTATTCGGATGCCGCCGACTTACGTGTCCGGCAGCTTCATCAGCATTTCGCCTGTTAAGCCGTGTAGGCGAAGGCGACCTTTCAGCCCTCAGATGCGGGTTAACCGGTTCGTGTTCCTCAACCTTCCAATACTTCAGCCTCGGGAACCATCTTGGCGTAACGGCTTCGCCTCAATCCCCTTTACCTGCGGGCTACGTCACCCTGCCAGTTGACGGCAGGTCACCGCCGCTTGGGCTCATGCCCCCTCGCAGCAGGGAGCAGGCAAGTCTTCACATCCTCCTTTCTCTTTGCATTCCAGTCATATGCCTCCCCGATTGGGGCGAGGCGCACCATAGGTGAAATCTGATAACCACAGCATGTTCGGCGCTGGAGCGAAGAACTGTCGGTTCACCCGGTCGAGCGGGCATGGAGCGGACTTGTCCGACACGGTGGTTTTGACTGGCTTGCCGCGAATGACGCCTTGAAGCCCCATCATTCTCATAAGCCGAGCGACGGTGCAGCAGGCGATGTCGTAACCTTCTCGCTGCAACTGCCGCCAGACTTTGCGCACGCCATAGACTTGGAAGTTCTCGTTGAACACCCGGCGTATCTCGACTTTCATGGCAATATCATTCCGTTCGCGGGCTGATAGGCGACCCACGTCCGTGCGCTTGGCGACGACTTCATAATAGGTGGACGGGGCAATCGGCAGCAGCCTGCAGATCGGCTCGACCCCGAGCACCGAGCGGTGTTCGTCGATGAAGGAAATCATCGCTTCAGTGGGCGGTCGAGCTCCCCTTGCCCGACAAGCGAATGCTTGCATTCGCTGAAAGGGGCCTGGGCAAAATACGCCGAGGCTTTGCGTAAAATCTCGTTCGCATGACGAAGCTCGCGGTTCTCCCGCTCCAGTGCCTTCATCTTCTCCGCCACGTCACTCGGCAAACCTGCACGCTTGCCGCTGTCGACCTCGGCCTTCTTCACCCATTCATGGAGGGTATGCGCCAAGCAGCCGATCTTGGCCGCTATCGATGATACCGCCGCCCAGCGCGATGAGTATTCAGCTTCATGTTCCGTTACCATCCGAACGGCGCGGGCGCGGACTTCAGGAGAAAATTTGTTCGTCGTTTTGCTTGTCATAGACCCTACTTCTCACGAGTTGGGGTCTCCGGCAAAGCCGGGGCGGTTCAGTTTTGGGCGTATTGCTCAGGAGGTCACCGCACGACTCCAACCCTTTGGCGCGCGCATCGTCACCAGTTCCCCAAGAACATCCCAAGGCAGCCTTCCTCCCGGAGTCACCAAGACGGACTTACCGACGCTCCTACGCGAAAGCGACGTGGTGAGCGTGCTCGCCAGTCTCACAGAAGAGACGCGCCATATGATCGGCGCCGCTGAATTTGCTCTAATGAAACGCGACGCAGTCCTCGTGAACACGGCTCGAGGCGCGATCATCGACGAGGAAGCACTGCTCGTAGCCTTACGACACAGGCGCATAGCAGGGGCGGCGCTCGACGCCTTTTCGACCGAGCCGCTGCCAATCGATAGCCCGCTACGGAAGCTGGACAACGTGATCCTGACGCCGCACAGCGTCGGCCACACGGGCGAAGGGGTCGCCGCAATAGCGCCTGCCCTGATAGAAAACATTCGCTGCATCCTTCGTGGCGAAGTACCGTTGATCTGCAAGAATCCGGAAGCGGAGCAAGCTTGGCGATCGAGACTGAAGCGGCTCAATAGCTAGATCCCATGCCTGATTGCCGGAAAGAGCGGACGGCGTGTCGTCTCCGCCTTCATCACCGCGGCCCTCGGTCAAGACACGCCAGAGGCGGCAAGCACCCAATGGCGTAATGTTGCCGACCAAATCAGGCCGAAGGTGCCGAAGCTCGCCACCGTCATGAGCAGCGTCGAGCAGGACGTGCTCGCCTACATGACCCTCCCAAGGCACACTGGACAAAGCTTCATTCAACCAACCCAATCAAACGCCTCAACGGCGAGATCAAGCGGCGCACCGAGGTGGTCGGCATCTTTCCAAACGACGGCGCCATCGTTCGTCTCGTCGGTGCGCTGCTCCTCGAACAGAATGATGAGTGGGCCGTCCAGCGGTCCCGCTACATAACACTGGAACAATCGGAAAAATGAGCTGATGATTCACTCATCAGCCTGCCAACGGTAAGCTGACCCATTCCCGGCTCTGTCCGGGAGACACGGCGACTGCTGAAGCTATGCCACGTGCAGGGGCACGATCGGATTGACGTCTCGTGCTATGCTCTGTCCAGGCGCTGCTCTCGTGCTGCCGCTATTGCGCGGTGAGCGCACGGTTGCGTTGCCCATAACCTCTTTGCCTCATGTTTCGACGTGAGAATCGACGTCCCGTTCTACTCGATTCTTAGAAGCGAGAATCCTGCCGTTACCCTGTATCCATTTCGCAATAGCTAACATAGAACGACATGGCGTTGACCTGAACGCCTCGCTCTCCGAGCTTCCCACATAATGGACATGATATCGATGAGCCCTGCGACTGTATCTTCTGCCGTCTTCCGCATGAATGGTGAACTCGCGGCCGCGGACCCGGTACTCGTTGGGAATGCAGATCTCCTTGCCGCTGTGTTCTCAGGCTCCGGAGACTGCATCAAGATCTTCGATCTGGACGGAAATCTCCAGTTTATGAGCGATGGCGGGAAACAGATCATGGAGGTGGACGATTTCAGCGGGATCAAGGGCTGCCCTTGGCCGGATTTCTGGACCGGGGAGGGGAATGATATTGCGAAGGCCGCCATAGCGTCAGCAAGGGAGGGTGTTGCCGCGCGGTTTTCGGGATCGGCGGTCACCGTCAAAGGCAATCCACGCTATTGGGATGTGCAGGTCCTGCCGGTTCCCGGCGCCGGGGGGAAACCCACCCACCTTTTGTCGATCTCCAGAGATATCACGGAAACGAAGCTCGCCCGGGAAGAGGCAAGACAGCTCACCGTCAATCTTCAGAATGCGGCCTTACGAGAGGCTGACAGCATGCGCCGCCTTTTCGAGAGTGCTCCGAGTTTCCTTTGTACGCTGGAAGGGCCGCATCACGTCGTCAAGATCGTCAACGGCGCGTTTTCGCGCCTCATTGGTCCGCGCGCGATGGTTGGTCGTCCCTTTCAGTCTGTTCTGCCCGAACTGGAGAGCCAAGAGGTCATCACGCTTCTCGATCGTGTCTACGCCACAGGTGAGGCCATGACGGGTCGGGGCGAGTTGATCCGTTTGATGCGCGTTGAGGGGGGAGGTGAGGAGGATATCTTCCTCAACTTCGTCATTCAGCCCATTCGCGATCTTCAAGGCCAGGTAACCGGCCTTTTCATCGAAGGGCATGATGTCACCGACCTGAAGCGTGCTGAGATTGCGCTGCGACGAAGAGAACTCCAGCTGCAACTGGCGCTCGATTCAGCGGAAATGGGTGTTTGGGAGGCCGTTCTCGTCAACGGACGTATCGTTTCGACGACAGAGGATGCGAGGGCGTCGTTTCTGCTGGGCCGGCCGGCCGACCAGCAGCCATCCTTCGAGACTTTTGTCAGCCGTGTACATCCCGACGACCGACAAGCACTGAGCCGATCCGTCGAGCAGGCTATGAATCCTCTCGGGGAAGGGCATCTCGATGTCGAATACCGGGTGCTGTCCGGCGAGAACAGGCCGGAGCGCTGGATTCACGCCAGAGCACGGTTTGTAGACGGCAAGGATGCAAAGCGGCTCGTCGGCACCGTCCGCGATATCACGGCCATCAAGGATGCCGAAAGCCAATATGCCCTGTTGAATGGCGAACTTCAGCACCGGATCAAGAACACCCTGGCCATGGTCAGCGCCATCGCGTCGCAGACGCTGGAGGGCGAAGCGGTTCTGGAGCAGCGCGACACGTTCAACGCCCGCCTGCACACACTGGCTCACGCGCACGACCTGCTGATGGGGGAAGCGCAGGAGAAGGGCAGCATCCGTGAGGTCATCGAAACGGCACTGGCGCCGCATCGGACCGGTGCCGCGCAGTTCGATATTTCCGGTCCCGACCTTCCGCTGTCCCCGAAACAGACGCTCTCGCTCGCCCTCGCCATACATGAACTGGCCACAAATGCCGCGAAATACGGCGCGCTCTCGTTGCCGAGCGGGAAGATTGTGATCAGCTGGGATCAAAATGCGAATGGTTCCGAAGCTCAGGCCTTTGCGTTGCGGTGGGAAGAGAAGAACGGTCCACCTGTCGTGCCGCCGACGCGGTCGGGATTTGGCTCCCGGCTGATAACCCGGGTTCTCGCTGCGGATTTCAAGGGCCAGGTCACGCTCGACTATGTCCCAGTCGGTCTCGTTTGCACGCTCGTCTCGCGCTTTCCCGTCGAACTTGGCGCTTAGCGAATACGAAAAAGCCGCCAGTCTTGCGACTGGCGGCGTCGAGGTTCGGATATCGTTAGCCGGATTTAGACGGCGCGGACATCGTCCAGATCGCGCTTCGTGCCGGCAACGCCGCCGAACCAGGCTGCAACGGCGCCGAGGACCAGAGCAATGAAGCCGAGGATGGCGCCTGTCGATACAGCAGCCGTAGCAGTCTGAGCGGCGTCAATGGCCTGCTGCTTGGCAGCTTCCATATTCTGGCGATAGGTCTGCTCATACTGCTGAACCTGAGTGCGAGCCTGATCGACCGGGATGTTCTGAGCGCGGGCCAGAGCTTCGGCAGCACGGGTGCGGGCCTCTTCGGCGCTGGCTTCGTCGCCGGTGACGACAGCCTGAATGGCGGAGACAGCCGCGTTCTGCAGAGCCTGCGGGTCATTGCCCGTCGTATTGCGGATCTGCTGCTCGATGCCGGCCATCGGATTGGTGACGTCGGAAAGAGCCGGTGCCGCAGTTGTTGCAGCTGTGGCAGCCGTACGGCCAACACCGCCGACGACGCTGGAAATGCCGTTGAAGGCACCGCTGTCAACGGCGGAGTAAAATCCTGCCACGCGGCGGCGCAAAAGTCGGCCACTTGTGGCGCGCGCATGAGACCGCCGGGAGGGCTTAGGCCCGAGCGGGGGTCTCATGCGCGCGTTGCGATTTTCGAAGGGCGTCAGCCGGCCTTTCGGGCGCGGCTTTGGGCGAGACGATAGCTGTCGCCGTTCATCTCGAGGATGCTGACGTGATGGGTGATGCGGTCGAGCAAAGCGCCGGTCAGGCGCTCGGACCCCAAGGTTTCCGTCCATTCGTCAAAAGGAAGGTTGCTGGTGATCAGGGTCGCGCCTCGCTCGTATCGTTGCGAGATCAGCTCGAACAGCAATTCCGCGCCGGTCTTTGACAGCGGCACGAAGCCCAGTTCATCGATGATCAACAGCTGGTAGGCGGCCATCTGCTTCTGGAACCGGATGAGACGCCGCTCGTCGCGCGCCTCCATCATCTCGCTGACCAGTGCGGCCGCTGTCGTGAACCCAACGGACAGGCCCTTCTGGCAGGCGGCCAGGCCGAGGCCGAGCGCCACATGGGTCTTGCCCGTGCCGCTGGGGCCGAGAGCGATAACGTTCTCCCTGCGCTCGATCCATTCGCAGCGCGCCAGTTCCAGCACCTGCATCCTGTTCAGCTTTGGGATGGCGGCGAAGTCGAAACTGTCGAGGCTTTTGACGACCGGGAACCTGGCCGCCTTGATGCGACGCTCGACCTTGCGACGGTCCCGTTCGATCATCTCCCGCTCGGCAAGCCGGGTGAGGTATCCGACATGATCGACGCCTTCGGTGGCGCACAGCCGGGCCAGCTTCTGGTACTCGCGCTGGAAACTCGGCAGCTTCAGGGTTTTGAGATAATGGGTGAGAAGGATCTCGGGTGCTTGGGTGTTCATGCGACTTCTCCCGCATCCGACGACAGGAGACGCATATACGCCTTCGCCGATGTCGTCTCGACCGTCGCCCTCGGCAAATACGGGTAGATGGACAGGTCCAGTCTGGGCGGCCGGCGTTCCACCCGGCACAGGATCAGATGCTTGACGGCGTCAAAGCCAATGGCGCCAAGCTGGATCGCCTGCTTCACCGCCGCATGCAGATCGGCGAGTTCGAAGCTCTCCAGCAGGCGGAGGACCTGCACGTACTCACGCCGGCCGTGTTTGGCCATGCGGCCTTCCATCAACCGGCGCAGCGTAGCGAACTCTTGCGGCAAGTCCCAGCCCTGGAGGGGCGCTGCCTGATCCAGCGAATTGATCTTCTGCTCGATCAGCGGCAGGTAATGGACAGGATCGAAGACGACGTCTTCCCGTTCCCAGCACCGAGGATGGCGGGCGATGATCTCGCCACGGCCACCAATGACCACTTCGTTGACATAGCCGCGCACCCACACATCCTGATGGCCATAGGCGACCGGGACGGAATAGTCGTTGGTCTTGTAGCGCACCAGCGACTGCGCCGTCACCTTGGCACTTGCCTGGTCGCAGGCATCAAATGGCGAGGCTGGCAAGGCGCGCATGGCAGCCAGATCGCGCCGCAAGCGCTCGCCGATCGTCTCGCTCTCGCCGCGCAGCCTGTCGCGCTGGCGCTTCCGGCACTGCTCCTCCAGAAAGGTGTTGAACGCCTCCCATGTCGCAAACTGCGGGATCGGTACCATGAAGTTGCGCCGGGCATAGCCGACGAGACCCTCGACGTTCCCCTTGTCGTTGCCCTTGCCGGGACGGCCATAGCGATCCCGGATAAGGTAGTGGGACAGGAAGCCGCTGAACAACGTCGCGCGCTTGCGGGTGCCGTCAGGCAAAATCTTCGCCACCAGGCAACGGTCGTTGTCGTAGACGATCGATTGCGGCACGGCGCCGAAGAAAGCGAACGCATGGACATGGCCATCGACCCAGGCCTCGGCCACTGCCGCCGGATAGGCCCGCACGTAGCAGCCGTCGCTGTGCGGAAGGTCGAGCACGAAGAAATGCGCCTTCTGCTCGACACCGCCGATGACCACCATCGCCTCACCGAAATCGGCCTGCGCATGGCCGGGCGGATGCGACAGCGGCACGAACACTTCCTGGCGGCGCTGATCCCGCTCGCGCATGTAATCCTTGATGATCGTATAGCCGCCAGTGAACCCGCATTCGTCTCGAAGCCGGTCAAACACCCGCTTGGCCGTATGGCGCTGCTTGCGCGGCACTTGTCTGTCTTCGTCCAGCCAGTGATCGATCGTCGAGACAAACGCATCCAGCTTGGGCCGCCGGATCGGTGATTGTCGCTGATAGCCAGGTGGCGTCGAATAGGACAGCATCTTGGAAACGCTGTCGCGCGATATGTTGAAATGCTTTGCAGCCTGACGCCGGCTCATGCCTTCCGAGCAAGCCAGTCGAACCTTCAGATATAATTCCACGGTATAGATCCCCAGGCCCTCCTGCGCTCATTGCAGAAGAGAAATAGGTGGCCGACTTTTACGCCGCCCGAAGCGGGACAATCCCGCCGCTACCGTGGTCTAATTTTGCACCGCCGCTCTCACCGATCGTCGGAAAATCCACAAACCGCATTTGGCCCACTCACGAAAGAAGTGGACCAGAGCGCAAAGGTAGGCCAGCGTCAAGGTCTGTAGGAAAAGCGAACGGCGCGTTATGCGCCGAAACGGACGGCCCAAACCGGGAGGAGACCCATCATGGCGAGCGTAACCACACCAAGTGGGGTCCGGGCAGACACCATGGCCTTTTCGATCATAGCGGCAGCCAGCTTCTGCCACATGCTCAACGATATCATGCAGTCGCTGCTGACCTCCCTCTACCCGCTGATCAAGGCGAACTATGCGCTCGATTTCGTCCAGATCGGCCTTCTGACCTTCGCGTTTCAGGTGACGGCATCGCTGTTGCAGCCGTTGGTGGGCGTGGTGACGGACCGTTGGCCGATGCCGTTCTCCCTGCCGGCGGCGATGCTTGCCACCTGCGCTGGGCTGTTTACGCTGGCCTTCGCCCATAGTTTCGAGGTGCTGGTCATCGGTGCCTGCCTCATCGGCGTTGGTTCCGCCGTCTTCCACCCGGAAGCCTCGCGCGTGGCTCGCCTCGCCTCGGGTGGGCGGCACGGTCTTGCGCAATCTTTCTTTCAGGTCGGCGGCAATGCCGGCACGGCCATTGGGCCGCTGCTCGCGGCGTTCGTCGTCATCCCGCGCGGGCAGGAGACGCTTGGCTGGTTCTCGATCATCGCCGTCGTCGGCTTCATCGTGCTATCCTTCGTCAGCACATGGTATCTACGCCATCGCCGCGCGACGGCTGGCCGTCCAACGCTCGACCGCGCCCTGCCGCTGCCGCGCAATCAGGTGCTGTGGACCCTGGCCGTCCTCACCGTGCTGACGGCAACGAAGAACGCCTATCTCGCCAGTCTTTCAAGCTACTTCACATTCTTTGCCATCGAGAAGTTCGGCGTCGGCGTGCAGGATGCGCAGGTCATGTTGTTCCTGTTTCTCGGAGCGTCCGCGGCCGGCGTGTTCTTCGGCGGACCGATCGGCGACCGGTTTGGCGCCCGCGTCGTCATCTGGTTCTCGATCCTCGGCGTCATCCCCTTCGCGCTGATGCTGCCTTACGCCAATCTCTTCTGGACCTCGGCGCTTGTCATCGTCATCGGCTTCATCTTCTCCTCCGCGTTTTCCGCCATCGTGGTCTTCGCGCAAGAACTGGTGCCGGGCCGTGTAGGGCTGATCGCCGGCATGTTCTTCGGCTTCGCCTTCGGGTTCGGAGGCATCGGCGCAGCCGTCCTCGGCCTGTTTGCCGATCGCTACGGCATCGAGTTCGTCTACCGGCTCTGCTCCTACCTGCCGCTGCTTGGCCTGCTCACTGTCCTGCTGCCGAAGCTGCCCGGTCGAAAGCGCGCCTGAGGCTACAGACTGATGCTACCGCCTGCGGCTCCGTCGCAGATGGCTTCCGCCTCAATCTCGACCGCGTAATCGCCGATCAGATTGCCCGCCTCCATCATCGTGTTGGCGGGCAGGACGGTGCCGAAGACGCGGCCGTGGGCGCGGGAAACCGGCTCCCATTGGCTGGCGTCGCGCAGATAGACGCGGGTCCGCACCACATCTTCCATCGATCCGCCGAGCGCGGCGATCGATGCGGCGATCTTGTCGAGGATGTAGGTTGCCTGCGCTCCCGCATCCCCCGGCGCGACGCAGCGGTCGGCTGCATGCGTGGCCGTCGTGCCGGAGACGTGGATGCGGTTGCCCACGCGGACGGCGCGGCTGTAGCCGGCGATCGGCTCCCAGATGCTGCCGGAGGAGACACGGCTGCGTCCCGGCCGGCCCGGAACCGGCTCGGCGGTGTAGATCGAGGGAATGGCACTCAGATGATGGCTGAGATCGCCGGAGGCGGTAAGGAACGGCGGCTTGCGATATTCATCGCCGCAATCGCCGGGGATGGGCTGGGTGGCGGCGAAAGCCTCGTTAAGATCCGCATGGTCCTGCGCGTCGAGCGAGAAGCCGAAAACGTTCAGATTGTCGCCGCGATGCTCGTTTTCTCCAAGCCGCGCGCCGATGATCGTGGCGGCAACGGCTGGATGTTCTAGAACCCAGCGGCTGGCGACGTTCGACAGAGAGACATGATGTCGCCGGGCGATCCGCGATGCGGCTTCGAGGATGCCCTGAAACGCGGCCCAGCCGCCGGCCGTGTCGATGAAGCGCTTGTATTTCGAGCGGCTCCAGTCGGGTATCGTTTCCGGTTCCGGCGCACCCAGCCATTTTTCGGAGAGAAAGCCCCCGCAGAGCGAGCCATAGGCCAACAGCTTGACGCCGCGCTTCTGGCAGAGATCCGACAAGGCGCCTGCGGCACGGCGGTCGACCAGCGAGAACGAGACCTGATTGGTCGTGATCTCGATGCCGTCGGACAGCGCCAGCGCCAGATGCCCCGCGTCGAAATTCGTCAGGCCCAGCGCGCCGATGAGGCCTTCTTGCTTCAGCCGCTGCATCTCGTTGAGGGCATCCAGCCAGGCGGGGTGCTGGAAGGTCCACCAATGAAACTGCAAAAGGTCGATCCGCTCGACCCCGAGCCGGGTCAGACGTTCCTCGACGCCGCGCCGCACGATATCGCGCGTCATCGGGCCGGGCTCGGGACACCACTTCGTGAAGGCGACCGGTCGCGGTGCATTCGGGTAACGCGACAGGAGACGGCCGGTGATCACCTCGGCCGAACCATAGTGATCGGCCATATCGAACGTGTCGAAACCGTTTCGAGCATAGGCCTGCAAGGCGTCTGCACCCATGTCCGGATCGATCGTCGTGCCGTTCTTTTCGATGTCGGCGACCTGCCAGAGGCCGCAGACGAGGCGGCTGATCTCCAGATCGGGTGTGAGGCGAATGCGGTCAGGGCGCTCGGTCATCAGGACGTCTCCCGGGCCTGCGCCCGCGTTTTTCGCGGCGGCCGAGCGCGCTGCGCTCGCCCAGAATGCCGCGGGGCCGAAGAAGAAGGATGGCGCAAAGGCCGACGCCGATTGCGACGATCTGCAAGGATGCGGCGCGTATCCAGCGACGAGCGCGTGAATATCGAGTGCCGGACCCATCGGCGGAGCCGAGACGGCGCTCATGCCATGGCTCCGAGATAGGCCTCGATGACAGCGGGATCGCGCGCGACCTCTGCCGGGCTACCCTCGGCAAGCGGCCTGCCCAGCGCCATGGCGACGACCCGCGAGCAGAGACGGGAGACCATGTCCATATTGTGCTCGATCAGGAGGATGGACGTGCCCTCCGCGTTCAGCCGCCGCACGCGCTCGATGATGGTCTCCAGCAGGGCCGGGTTGACGCCGGCCGCGGGCTCGTCGAGCAGGATAGCGGTCGGATCCGCCATCAGGATGCGCGCCAGTTCCAAGAGCTTGCGCTGTCCGCCGGAGAGAACCCGTGCCGGCTGGTGTTCGAGATCCGACAGGGTGACGAAGGCGAGAAGCGCGCGTGCCTTCTCGACCGCCGCCTTCTCCTGTCGTCGCACATGGGCGACGCGCAGAAAATTGGCGAGCAGCCGCTCCCCGTCCTGGCGCTGCGCGCCCGCGAGCACGTTTTCGAGCACGGTCATTTCGAGGAAAGGTCTCGGGATCTGGAACGTCCGCCCGATACCGAGGCCGATCCGCTGTTCCGGCCGATCCTGCGATGCGTCGCGCCCGCCGATCCGGATCTCGCCCGATGTCGGTTTCAGCGTGCCCGCAATGAGGTTGAAGAGTGTCGTCTTGCCAGCCCCGTTCGGCCCGATCAGCCCAACCATCTCGCCGCGCGCCAGCCGCAGCGACATCCTGTCGACCGCCGTCATCCCGTCGAACCGCTTGACGAGATTGCGGGCATCGATAACGGAACTTTCAGCTGCCGGCGTTTTCGAGGCGATCTGGAATGGCAAGCGAGGGATTCCGAGGCTGCAATGAATTCAGTGATTTACGCGATGGTAGTCAGTTTTCGAATAGCCGAGACGGACTTTAGAATGGCCGACTATACCAAGATGCTGATAACACTAAAAAAAAAGGCACAGCTAGGCCACCGGGCAACAGCGTTCCGGAAGTTCGGCTTTACGCTGCGGGTGTTGCAGACTTTCGACAGTTGGAGCCGTGTTTCAGCCGGGTGCCTGGCCATCATCGAACTGTGTTGGCTGAAACCAAAAGATATCGACCGGCCGTGAGATGGTCGGTCGATATTTTGGTGAAGCCGCTTACGCTGCGAGCAACAATTCCGCTTCACTTCTGTTGAACATACGATCGAGGTTCAGGAAGCAGATCATGCCGCTTGGCTGGACGATGATGCCATCGGAGAAGGCCGTCGCACCGGACGACGTGATGTCGGGAACCGGCTGAAGCAGGTCCGCGGAGACCATGAGGATATCCGAGACCTGGTCCACGAGAAGCCCCATCACCATGCCGTGCACTTCCGTAACGACGATGGCACTGCGCTCGGTCGGTTCGGCACCGGACATACCGAGCTTGAGCGCGAGGTTGATCACGGGAATGACCGTGCCACGAAGGTTCATGACACCCAGGACTTCCGAGGGAGCCTGGGGAATGGGCGTCACGGGTGCCCATCCGCGAATCTCGCGGATGGTGACGGTCCGGACGCAGAACTCCTGATCGTGGAGCCGGAAGGCTATGATTTCCAGCATTGCCGAGTTCGCCGCATGTAGCATCAGAATTCCCTCCATCCATCGTTGACTGCTGTGTTTCCGGCCGATGCCCCGGCAGCCTTGCGGGGACGCGCAGCCGGCTGTGCGTTGGCGTAGCGCGGCGTGTTTGCCGCCTTCATGGTCGCCGCCGCGTGACGCAGTGCCGACGATTGTGCGCCGGTGTTACCGAGAACAAACTGCCCGATGAGGTGGCGGAGATTGCTGCTTTCACTTGCCAGGGTGACGCCGGCGGCACTGGTTTCCTCGACCATGGCAGCGTTCTGCTGCGTCACCTGGTCCATCTGGTTGACGGCGATGTTGACTTCGCTCAGTCCGACGGACTGCTCCCGGGCGGACGTGGCGATCGAGTCCATGTGCTGATTGATCGTGATGATGTAGCCTTCGATCGTCTGCAGGGCCAGGCCGGTTTCGCTGACCAGCTGAACGCCGTTCTGGACTTCGACGGATGAATTGCGAATGAGCTCCTTGATTTCCTTTGCCGCTTTGGCGGAGCGCTGCGCCAATTCCCGCACCTCCTGGGCAACAACGGCAAAGCCCTTGCCCGCATCGCCGGCACGCGCCGCCTCGACACCGGCGTTGAGCGCCAACAGGTTGGTCTGGAAGGCAATCTCATCGATGACGCCGATGATGTTGGAGACTTCGTTCGAGGACGCTTCGATCTTGCCCATGGCTTCGACCGCCTGGGCGACCACCTTGCCCGATTGGCTGGCGCTGGAATTGGCCTGCACGGCGACCGCGCGTGCTTCGTCGGCCCGCTTGGAGGAATTTGAGACGTTGGCCGTGATCTGGTCGAGGGCGGCTGCGGTCTCTTCGAGCGACGCGGCCTGTTGTTCCGTGCGCTTGGACAGGTCGTCGGCACCGCGGCTGATCTCCTGCGAGCCGCCATCGATCGAACCGGCAGCCTGCGCCACGGAACGAAGCGTCTCACCCAGCTGGCTCACGGCATTGTTAAGGTCGTGGCGCAGGGCCTCGAAATCGGGCGAAAACGGCTCGTTCAGTTGGAAGGTGAGGTCGCCTGCAGCCAAGCGCTTCAGGCCGCTGGCGAGGCCCGACGTGGCCGTTCAGACGCTGCTGGGCAGCGGCCTCGGCTTCTGCCGTCAGGCGAATGCGGTCGGCTTCGGCCTGCCGTCGGACGGCTTCGGCGTCCTGCTCCAGCTGACGGTTGACGATGGCCGCCTGACGGAAAACCTCGACGGCGCCGGACATCTCGCCGACTTCGTCGGCGCGTCCGCTGCCCGGAATCGTGATGTCGGTTCGTCCCGCCGCAAGATAGCGCATGGCATCGTTCATGCCGCGCACGGGTCGAACGAGACCGACGTTCAGAACGATCAAAGCGAGAACGGAGACCAGCAGCGTGCCAGCACCGCCGGCGATATTGTTGAAGCGGCCGGACGCGGCTGCAGCCGCGGCCGCCTCGGCGCGAACCTCCAGCAGACCGGTTTCGACCTTGATCATCTCGCTAACGGTTGCACGGATGCCATCCATCGCGGCTTTGCCAACGCCACTCGTGACGATGGCCCGGGCCTGGTCGCGTGTTGCGGCGTTCGCCATGAGGGCAAGTTCCGGCTTGGAGACTTTCTCATGCCAGTCTGCGACGAAGGCTTCCAGCGTGTCCAGGCGCTTCCGTTGCGCAGGGTTGTCCGATGTCAAGGTTCGGACGTTTTTTAGAGCCGCGTCATAGGCAGCAACCGGCCTTCTGTGGCGCCAGGAATGCCTCATCGGCCGACACGAGATATCCGCGTATGCCGGTCTCCTGATCGACCATGCTCGCGGTGATGCCGTTCAGGGCGTTGATGACCTTATACGTGTGGTCCGTCATTGCCGCCGTCTGCTCAAGCTTGGAGAGGGACGCATAGCTGGAGTAGCTGACCCCCATGCTGATCAGGATCAGCATGCCGAGGGTTGCGGCGATCTTTGTAAGAATCTGGAGGTTGTTGAAGAAGGACATCATGGGCTCGCTGATTTTATGTCTTGCCGAGGACGGTGTGAGACAGACGACTGAGCAACGCACGGGAGAACAACACCAGCCAAAGGGAGAACTGAGCCTGCCGCTGGCATCGAGTATTCTAAATGACGAAAATAGTATAAGAATGCGTAAATAATACGATAGAAGAAGTAGGGGTTCGACTGGTTGCTTTCTTCGAATGGAAGCGCTCAACCCGAGAGAGCGTCCCTTTTGGTGCCTGAAGGCGGGAATTGAACGCTCGGAAACCGCGACAAACTCTTTCGCGCAAAAATTGAAGGCCGCAAGCAGCAGGCACATACCGTTGTCGGGCGGATCGCGCGGCGACCATGAACGCCGGGCAGGTTCCGACTAGAACGCAGCCTTCAGTTGCGCGCCGACGTTCCATTCGGGATCGTCGTACTGGCGGAAGGTGGCAGCGACCGAGGTGTCCAGGCGCCAGACGTCGTCCAGCCGAACGCCGATGCGGCCGCCTGCGGAGGCGAACGTCTGGTCGCGGGCGCGGCCCGAGACATCGCCGACCCAATCGACGGAGGCACGAACGGCCTTGTCGTCGGCGAAGATGCGGCCGACGGCACCAGAGAGCGTATAGTCCAGCCGGCCTTCGGTCTGGTGGCTCCAGGCAAGTTCGGCGCTGACGATGTTCTCGCTCGACGTTCCCCCGTGGACGGTGGCCGCGAAGAGGTTTCTGTCCGTTGCCGTCTCGCTGTAGCCGTCGAGATCGAGCCATGCCTTGGTGAAGCGTGCCGAAAGTACGATCTCGTTTGCTTGGTCGGGTGCGAATACCGCACCGATCCGTCCGTAGGAGCTGAAAAGCGAGCCATCGGTCGTACCGCCAGCGGAAACAATATTGTCGACGTTGAGATAGCTGCGCGACAGATCCGTCGTGACGTTCGGCGAGCCCCAGAGGCCGACTTCGCCGAAGGCGCGCCAGGTTGCCTGCGGCGTCGTGTAACGGACCGCGCCCGCAAGCAACGCCAGCGTATCGACCGAGACGTCGTCGTCGTCGGGATTGACGATCGCTGCGCCGCCGAGAACGGTGATGCCGCTTCCGGCTTCCCAGCGGCCCTTGAAGCCTGCCGCCGCGCTGGACGATCCGAAGAGGCTGATCGCGCTGCCCGCATCGAAGCGTTCGCCCTCGCCGAGCAGTCCTTGTGCCGTGCCGATGAGTTCTGCAGCAATCGCCTGTCGCTGGCGCGCCAGCTGGTCCGTCGAGGCCGTGACCGATGACAGCGTGGTAAAGCCGAGGCGCGTGATATCGACCGTGTCGAGAAGCAGGCTGGCATCAGGATTGTCGGGATCGATCGGTGC